>NZ_KL591006.1:279181-327316 GCF_000716335.1 Streptomyces sp. NRRL S-118
TCGACCTGCGCGTCGAGCGCGGCACCGTCTTCGCCCTGCTCGGTCCCAACGGCGCCGGCAAGACCACCACCGTCCGCATCCTGGCCACCCTGACCGCCCCGGACGCCGGCCGTGCGCGCGTCGCCGGGCACGACGTGGTCGCCGAACGCTCACGCGTACGCCGGGCGATCAGCCTGACCGGGCAGTTCGCCGCGGTCGACGACGACCAGACGGGCGAGGAGAACCTGCGCATGATGGCCCGGCTCACCGGGCTGTCCCGCGCCGCGGCCGCCCGCCGCGCCGGCGAACTCCTGGAGCGCTTCGGCCTCACCGACGCGCGCCGACGTCTCGCCGCCACGTACTCCGGCGGCATGCGCCGGCGCCTCGACCTGGCCGCGGGCCTGCTCGGCGAGCCCGAGGTGCTCTTCCTGGACGAGCCGACGACCGGTCTCGACCCCCGCAGCCGCCGGCAGTTGTGGGAGGTGGTGCGCGAGGTGGCGGCCCGCGGCACGACGGTGTTCCTCACCACTCAGTACCTGGAGGAGGCCGACCTGCTCGCGGACCGCATCGCCGTCATGGACCGCGGCCGCATCGTCGCCGAGGGCACCGCCCCCGAGCTGAAGGCCCGTCTCTCGGGTCACCGCCTCGACCTGGTCGTCGCCGACCGGGAGACCTACCTGCGCCTGACGCCCCGCGCGGTCCACCACGACCCCGAGGCGCTCACCCTCGGCATCCCGACGGACGGCAGCGCGCCGCACGTCCGTGCCCTGCTCGACGAGCTGGACCCCACGGGCACCGGCATCACCCGCTTCACCCTGCGCACCGCGACCCTCGACGACGTCTTCCTCGCCCTGACCGGCACCGACGGCAAGGAGCCGGCCCGTGTCTGACGCGCTCACCCTGATCGGCCGCGGCATCCGCCTCAGCCGCCGCAACACCGACGCCATGATCACCGCTCTCGCGCTGCCGATCATGCTGATGCTGATCTTCGTGTACTTCTTCGGCGGCGCCATCGAGACCGGCACGCGCTACGTCACGTACGTCGTCCCCGGCGTGCTGCTGCTCTGCGCCGGCTTCGGCGCCGCCGGCACCGCCGTGCGCGTCAGCGACGACATGAAGGGCGGCATCGTCGACCGGCTCCGCTCCATGGACGTCGGGGCCGTCCCGATCCTGGCGGGGCACGTGGGCGCCAGCCTGGCCCGCAACCTCATGTCGACGGGCCTCGTCCTCGGCGTGGCCTTCCTGATCGGCTTCCGCCCCTCGGCCTCCGCCGCCGGCTGGCTCGCCGCGCTCGGCCTCCTGTTCGCCTTCATCCTCGCCATCTCCTGGCTGTCCGCGGCGATCGGACTGGTGGCGCGCACCCCCGAGGCGGCCGGCGGCTTCACCTTCTTCATGATGTTCCTGCCCTACCCGAGCAGCGCCTTCGTCCCGATCGACACCATGCCGAGCTGGCTCCACGGGTTCGCCGACCACCAGCCGGTCACCCCGGTCATCGAGTCGCTGCGCGCCCTGCTCCTCGGCCGGCCGGCGGGCGACGCCCCCTGGATCGCGCTCGCCTGGTGCGCAGGGCTGCTGGCGCTGGGCGTCGCCGTCTCCGGCACGCTGCTGCGCGTCCGTACGCGCTGACGCGCCGGGAGACCGCCGCGGCGGGCCCGGCCCCGCGTCAGAAGACGTCGGGGCACCACGGCCGCCGCGACGTACGCAGCAGCAGGTCGGCCCGCGCGGCCGCACCCGGTACGGACTCCTCCACCCGCCCCAGCGCGGCCAGCCGCACCGCCGACTCGTCGCCCAGGAAGAGCACGGCCAGCTCCCCGATGTCCATCGTCAGGTCGGCCGACCGGCCCGTCGGGGCGCAGCTCGCCCCCTCGGGCGAGGCGTCCAGCAGGAACCGCCCGCCCGCCAGGCCCGCCGCGTCCCGCAGCTCCAGCACGAGCGTGCCGGACGTGCCGTACGTCCGGGACTCCAGGGCCCGTACGACGTCGAGGATGCGCACCCACAGCCAGTCCGCGTGCGTCGTGACGCGCGCCGCCCGCGGGTCCGGCAGCAGCAGCGGCAGCAGCTCGTCCGGGGCGCGGTGCCCGCTCTTGACGAGGGTGATCCAGTCGATGGAGCAGACGAACCGCCACAGCGCGCGCTCGGCCGCCGGGGTGAGGGCGATCAGTTCGCGCACGGTCGCGGTGTTCATCGGCTGCTTGCCGTCGTCCCACCGGTCGTCCGCGGTGTACGCGACGTACCCCTCGACCTCGCCGGACGCCGAGCGGTACGTCGCGTAGAACGGCTCGCGCCACTGCTCGTCGGGCAGCGGGTCCACGCCCGTGCGCACCTGCCAGCCCAGCTCGGTGCGGCTGACCACACCGGGCCGGACCGCGCGCAGCCGATCGTGCACCAGCCGGGCCGTGGTGCGCAGCTCGGGCGCGTCGGCCAGGTCGATGCGCCCGCCGTCGTCCGGGCCCGACCAGCGCGGGTCGAGGCCGGCGCGCCGCACGTCGACGGTCCACTCGGTGATCCAGGTGGCCGGCCCGAAGCCGTACCGCCCGTAGATCGGGTACTCGGCGGCGATCAGCGTCGAGACGACGTCGCCCCGCTCCTTGGCCGCCGCCAGGTCGGTGCGCATCATCCGGCTCAGCAGCCCGCGGCGCCGGTGCGTGGGCGAGACGGTCACGGCGGTCACGGCGCTCGCGGGCAGTGCGGCGCCGCCCACGGCGGTGAGCTCCTGCGCGAACGACCGGAACGTGGCCACGCAGCGCCCGCCGTCGAACGCCCCCTGGACCCGCGCCAGGTCCATGTGCGGCCGGATCTTCGCGACCTCGGCGTCCATCACCACCGGCGGCACCAGGAAACCGGTACGCCGGGCACGCACCCAGTCGGGCAGTTCTGACTCGGTCACGGTGCGGACGTCCACGGTCATGACGGCCACGCTAAGCGGGCGCTCGCCCCCGGCGCACCGGATTTTCGGGGAGGCGGCCTTCCGGAGGCGGCCTCAGAACGCGGCGCGGACCTCGCCGACCCGCTCCCCGCCGCCGAGCAGGGGCGCCTCAGCGATCCGCGCCACCACCGGCGCCCCGGCGTCCACGCCGAGCAGTTCCAGGCCGCGTGCCAGGACCGGGCCCATCGCCCGCGCCGATCCGTCGTCGATCTTGAAGGCCAGGGCGCGCCCGTCCGCCAGGGCCACCGCCTGCACGGCTTCCGCGCCCATCTTCGACAGCGTTCCCGGCACCTCGCGCATCAGCCAGGTGTCCGGGCGCCGCGTGCCCGCCACATACTCGGGGTGCTCCCGCATCGCGTCGGCGACCCGGCGCTGCGGGGTGCCCGGCTCGGCCAGCACGTAGGAGCGGAACGCCCGGGCGAGGCCCACCAGGCTGATCGCCATCAGCGGCGCACCGCACCCGTCCGTCCCCACGGCATGGACCTGCTCGCCGGAGGCCGCCTCGACCTCGGAGAGGACCAGCTGCTGCAGGGGGTGGCCCGGGTCCAGGTAGCCGGCGGTGTCCCAGCCGTTCAGGGCGCAGGCGGCGAGCATCGCGGTGTGCTTGCCGGAGCAGTTCATGGTGACGCGGTCCCGCACCTGCCCGCCGGCCAGGTACGCCTCCGCCTCCGCCGGGTCCAGCGGCAGGTCGGGCGGAGTCAGCAGCTGGGTCTCGGACAGCCCGTACCCGGCGAGCATCTTCCGGACGAGATCCAGGTGGAACGGTTCGCCGGAGTGGCTCGCGGCGGCCAGGGCCAGCCGCTCCCCCGACAGGTCGAGCCCCGCGCGCAGCAGCGCGGCCGCCTGCATGGGCTTGTTCGAGGAGCGCGGGAAGACCGGCCCCGTCACGTTCCCGGCGGTGAACTCGATCGTGCCGTCCTCGGCCAGCACGACCAGCGATCCCCGGTGATGGCCCTCGACGAAGCCCGACCGGACCACTTCGGCGAGGACCGGAGGTATGGATGCGGTGGCGGAGGTGGAGGTCATGACGGTGGCCTTCCGGGACGAGACCCGCGTCCAGCACTCAGGTGAGCAGGTCGTCTACTTGTGCTTCGCCTTCACGGTACCTGCGGGCGATCTCGGCACTGCAATCGTCGGCCGTCCGCTGGAGCTGCTGACGGCGCCTGGAGACCTGTTGTTCATAGCGTGCCAGGCGCCCCATCGCGGCGCGCAGCTCTTCGTCCGTTCGGGCGGTCAGGTCCGACAGCTCGACCTCGCCGAGCATCTCGGCGGCCAGCCTCCGGAACGCCTCCCCGCGGGGCGTCGAAACGGTGACGTGCCGGGCCGACGAGCGGTGGCTGGAGGGGGTGTCGGCGAGGATCTCGGAGAGCCGGTCCACCACCGGGACCTGCGCGCCGCCGCGGCGGCCCAGCTCGGCCCGCAGGATGTCGATACGGCCCTGGAGCAGCCGTCGCACGTAGCTCAGGTCGGCCTCGTCGCCGTGCGCGTCACGGCGCAGGGCGCGCAGCTCCGGCAGCCGCAGGGCCTTCAGGTCGGGCGGCCGCACCTCCGGCAGAACGGATTCGGCCGACGTCCGCTGCCCGGGCGGCCTGAGGTGCGCATGATGTACGGCATGCGACGGCGACTGCCCGGCGCCAGGTGTGCTCATGGTGGATCCGTCCCCTCGACCGGTGCGGAGCCGCACCGCCTGACAGGCATGGTGCCACTCCCGCATGCGATGTGCAGGTGCTCTGCACCCGTTCGGCCCCGTTACGTTTGTACGCATGCGTGCAGTGGTGCAGAGGGTGGACGGCGCGAGCGTCGTCGTCGCAGGGGAGACCGTCGGCGAGATCGTCGGCGAAGGACTGTGTGTGCTGGTGGGCGTCACCCACGAGGACACCGCGGAGAAGGCGGCGCAGCTGGCCCGCAAACTGTGGTCGGTGCGGATCCTGGAGGGCGAGAAGTCCTGCTCGGACGTGCATGCGCCCTTGCTGGTGATCTCGCAGTTCACCCTCTACGGGGACGCCCGCAAGGGCCGCCGCCCCACCTGGAACGCGGCGGCGCCCGGCGAGGTGGCGGAGCCGCTGGTGGACGAGGTGGTGGCGCGGCTGCGGGAGCTGGGGGCGCACGTGGAGACGGGCCGCTTCGGAGCGGACATGCGCGTCTCGCTCACGAACCACGGCCCGTTCACCCTCGTCATCGACGTCTAGGGTCTGTCGCTTGGGTCGGGCTGGAGCCCGGCAGGATCCGAACGAGAGGGCCCTTGGACCCCGCTAGGGCTCGACGACGACCTCCTGGGCGGCGGCCGTGCCGCCCGCGAGGAGGTCGGCGTCCACCGGCACGTTGCGCTTGACCAGCGCGAGCGCGATGGGGCCGAGTTCGTGGTGGCGCACCGCGGTGGTGACGAAGCCGAGCTGCCGCCCCTCCTCGCCGTCCTCCTTCAGCCGCACCGGCGTACCGGGAGCCGGGAGGTGCACCTCGCTGCCGTCCAGGTGCAGGAAGACCAGCCGGCGCGGCGGCTTCCCCAGGTTGTGGACGCGCGCCACGGTCTCCTGGCCGCGGTAGCAGCCCTTCTGGAGGTGGACCGCGGTGCCGATCAGCCCGATCTCGTGCGGGATGGTGCGGTGGTCGGTCTCGAAGCCGAGGCGGGGGCGGTGCGCCTCGACCCGCAGCGCCTCGTACGCCCATATCCCGGCGAGCGGGCCGTGCGCCTCCGCGTACGCCTCCAGGTCGGCACGCGGCAGGAACAGGTCGCGGCCGTGCGGCGTCTCCCGTACGGCGACGCCTTCCGGCACCTCGGCGATGGAGCCCGCCGGGAGGTGGACGACGGCGAAGTCGTCCGTGCGGTCGGCGACCTCGACCCGGTAGAAGAACTTCATCGACTCCAGGTAGCCGATCAGCGCCTCCTGCGTCCCCGGCTCGACGTGCGCCCAGACGGTCGCGCCGTCGTCGACCAGGTACAGGGCGTGCTCGATGTGGCCGTTGGCGGAGAGGACCAGCGCCTCGGTGGCGTGCCCGGCGGGCAGCTCGCTGACGTGCTGCGTGAGCAGCAGGTGCAGCCAGCTCAGCCGGTCCTCGCCGCTGACGGTCACCACACCGCGGTGGCCGAGGTCGACCAGGCCCTTGCCGTCGGCGAGCGCGCGCTGCTCGCGGAACAGGTCGCCGTAGTGGGCGGCGACACCTTCGTCGCGTCCCTCGGCGGGCACCGCGCCGGGCCGGGACAGGAGAGGGCTCTTCATGGCCTTAAGCCTACGACCCGCTGGTCGTATCTTTCGCTGTGCAGTCCCGGCACCGGCCGAAGATCGCGAAGTGTTTGAGGTCGGTGTCGAAACCGAAGGTCTCGCGCAGCTTGCCGGTGAACTCCGCGGCCACCTCCACGTCCGCCTCGATGACGTCCGTGCAGTCCCGGCACACCAGGTGCAGGTGGTGGTGGCGGTCGGCGAGGTGGTACGTGGGCGCCCCGTGCCCGAGGTGGGCATGGCTGACCAGCCCGAGCTCCTCGAGCAGCTCCAGCGTCCGGTAGACGGTGGAGATGTTCACGCCGGACGCCGTCTTGCGCACCTCGCTCAGAATGGCGTCGGGCGTCGCGTGCTCCAGCGCGTCCACCGCCTCCAGGACGAGCTGGCGCTGGGGAGTCAGCCGGTAACCGCGCTGCCGTAGGTCGCTCTTCCAGTCGGTGCTCACCACGCCGTCCAGTGTAGGAGCACCGACCCGGAAAGCCCCCGGCCTACTTGAAGAAGGCGATGCCGTCGTCCGGCAGGTCGCCGAGGTCCTTGGCCCACGCCTCCACCTGCTCGGGCGTGACGACCTTCTTCAGGTGCGCCGACATGTACGGCCGCAGCGGCACCTCGGGCGTCGACTTCTCGCCGACCCACATCAGGTCGCCCTTCACGTAGCCGTACAGCCGCTTGCCACCGCTGTACGGGCCGGAGGCCGCGGTGCGCGCGACGGCGTCCGTCGCCAGGTCGATCTGCGGCTTCTGGTCGGCGAGCTCGCCGTACCAGACCTCGACGATGCCCTGGTCGCGCACCATCACGATCTCGACCTTGCGGTCCTTGTCGATGCGCCAGTAGCCGCTCTCGCTCTCCAGCGGCCGCACCTTGTTGCCCTCGGCGTCCAGGACCCAGGTGCGGGAGGTGTACTCGATGAAGTCCCGGCCGTCGTGGCTGAAGGTCACGGACTGGCCGAAGTTGCACTTCTCGGCGCCGGGGAAGTCGGACACGCCCGCGCCCTCCCACGTACCGAGGAGGAACGCGAGCGGGACGAGGTCGGGGTTCAGGTCGGACGGGATCTCGATCATGAGCAGCTCAGTCGATCTGTAGGAGTGGTCAGCGCTGGCCCTGGTACAGCTTCTTCACGGTGAGGGCGGCGAAGGCGATGACGCCGATGCAGACCAGGACCAGCAGGGCGGAGAAGAAAGCCTCAAGCACGGGTGCTCCTCGGTGAGCGATGTGGGCGAAGAAGGGGCCGAGTCCCAGCGTAATGGGTGGGCCCCGGGCCCTCGCTGTGAGGTTCGCCGGGCCGCCGCGCATTACAGTTCGGCGTATGGCGAAGAAGCTCGTGATCAAGGTGACCGCAGGGGCCGACGCGCCCGAGCGCTGTTCGCAGGCCTTCACGGTGGCGGCGGTCGCCGTGGCCAGCGGGGTGGAGGTCTCGCTCTGGCTGACCGGTGAGTCCTCGTGGTTCGCGCTGCCCGGCCGGGCCGCCGAGTTCGAGCTGCCGCACGCGGCGCCCCTGCCGGACCTGATCGACTCCGTCCTGGCGGGCGGGCAGGTCACGCTGTGCACCCAGTGCGCCGCCCGGCGCGGGATCACCGAGAAGGACGTGCTGGACGGCGTGCGGATCGCGGGGGCGCAGGTCTTCGTCAGCGAGTCGATGGCCGACGGCACCCAGGCGCTGGTCTACTGACGCTTCTTCTTGCCGTCCAGCTCGTCCCACCACTCGTCGGACGTGGGGTCGCCGGAAGGGTCGTCCCACCAGCGGTCGTCGGGTCCGCGCCGGTTGGCGACCACGGCGGCGACCGGCGGGATGACCATGGCGACGACGCACAGGGCGACGGCGGCGGGCACCGACCACAGCCGTACGACGGCCCAGGCGCCCACGAAGAGCACCAGGCAGGCCGTCATCATCCCGAAGTAGACGTGCCGACGCCGGGCGTACATACGTCCAGCGTAGGACGGGAACGACCGAAGGGCCGCACCTCGTATCCCGGTAAGCGTCCAACCCCCAGGAGGTGCGGCCCTTCGGCCGGTCTGCGTGACGTTGCCGTCAGACGGCGATGGCCACCTCGGCCAGGCCGCCCTTCTGGGCGACGACCGTGCGGTCGGCCGTGCCGCCGGGAACCAGGGCGCGGACGGTCCAGGTGCCCTCGGCCGCGTAGAACCGGAACTGGCCCGTCGCGGAGGTCGGGACCTCGGCGGTGAACTCGCCGGTCGAGTCCAGCAGACGGACGTAGCCGGTCACCGGCTCGCCGTCGCGGGTCACCTGGCCCTGGATGGTGGTCTCACCGGGCTTGATCGTCGAAGCGTCCGGGCCGCCGGCCTGTGCTCCACACATGGGTACTCCTGAGGGGTGTGAGGGGTGGACGGGAGGTCCGGATTACTTGTTGGCGCCGATCTCGATCGGCACGCCGACGAGGGAGCCGTACTCGGTCCACGAGCCGTCGTAGTTCTTGACGTTCTCCTGGCCGAGCAGCTCGTGCAGGACGAACCAGGTCAGGGCCGAGCGCTCACCGATGCGGCAGTAGGCGATGGTGTCCTTCGCCAGGTCGACCTGCTCCTGGGCGTAGAGCTCCTTGAGCTCCTCGTCCGACTTGAAGGTGCCGTCGTCGTTGGCGTTCTTCGACCACGGGATGTTGCGGGCGGTCGGCACGTGGCCGGGACGCTGCGACTGCTCCTGCGGCAGGTGCGCCGGGGCGAGCAGCTTGCCGCTGAACTCGTCGGGGGAGCGCACGTCGACCAGGTTCAGGGTGCCGATGGCGGCCACGACGTCGTCGCGGAAGGCGCGGATCGAGGTGTCCTGGGCCTTGGCCTTGTACTCGGTGGCCGGGCGGTTCGGGACCTCGGAGCCGTCGACCAGGTCGCGGGAGTCGAGCTCCCACTTCTTGCGGCCGCCGTCGAGGAGCTTGACGCTCTCGTGGCCGTACAGCTTGAAGTACCAGTAGGCGTACGAGGCGAACCAGTTGTTGTTGCCGCCGTAGAGGACGACGGTGTCGTCGTTGGCGATGCCCTTCGCGGAGAGGAGCTTCTCGAAGCCCTCCTGGTCGACGAAGTCGCGGCGGACCGGGTCCTGGAGGTCCTGCTTCCAGTCGATCCGGACGGCGTTCCTGATGTGGTTCTTGTCGTACGCGGACGTGTCCTCGTCGACCTCCACGATCACGACCTTCGGGTCGTCGAGGTGGGCCTCGACCCAGTCGGCGTCTACCAGGACGTCGCTGCGGCTCATGCTGTTTCTCCTCCGGGGCAGTGTGCGGCGGGGTGTGACGGGGTGGTGCCGGGTCGCTCGTCGCGTACGGGGGTACGGCGCTGCGAGCGCGTGTGTGGCTGCGTCGGCACGAGGGGTGGGCCCGAGGTCTCGAAAGGGCCCGGGGAACGCGGGAGGCGGGCTCCCGCTCAGATGGAGCGACAGAGCATGGCGGCGACGCGGCACAGGTCTACTGCCCGCCGCTTCGTGAGGTCCGCGTGTCGCTTCATGACGCCGATCGTAGGGACGGACCGGCGGCCGTGTCACCGGTGTGTCATATTTTGAGACACGATCGTCCGGCATGTGGGACCGGTGATCGATCCGGGCGCCTGCCGCCCGGGCCGGGCCGGGCGCATCGCCGCAGGTGGCTTACGGAGCGGACGCCGCCGTCTCACCATGTGGTGCGCCGTCCGATTCCGCCCGGAATCAGCCCGCCACGACGACGTTCGTGCCGGTCAGCGTGATGACGAGGCCCTCGGCCGTCGCCTCCGCCTTCTGCAGCTTCAGGCCGGCCGGCAGACCGCCGATCTTCCGGTCGAAATCGGTACGCGCCCGGACGCGCTCCTCCACGCCCGGGATGTCCTCGCCCGGCACCGCGTCGGCGCGGACGCGGAGGGTGTCGCCGTCGACGATGCTCACCGTGGACAGCACGCTGCGCGTGATGCTGCCGAACACCGGGACCTGGATGGAGCCGGTCACCTTGACCTTGCCCTTGCCGCCGTGGCCGACGGTGACGTCCTCGCCGGACGCCGTGCCGAGGTCGGCGTACGAGATACGGGCGGTGCCGGTGGCGGTGGCGGCGGTGGCCTTGGAGAAGTTGTCCTCCAGCCGCACGTCGTGGAGGTCGGCGGTCAGCTCGGCGATGCGTACCTTCCTGTCGCCGGCCGTCGCCTCGATCCCGGTGAGGGTGACGCCGACCTCGTCGAGCTCCTTGCCCATGACCTGGGTGAGGAAGGGGAAGCCCTGGATGGAGACGTCCGTGGAGCCGGACGGCGCGCCCTGGCGGGCCCGGATCCGGTCGGCCGCCTCGGACTCGGCGTAGTTCACCGCCAGCCGGTCCGCGATGGCGAAGAGGCCGCCCAGGATGACGGCGGTGATCAGCAGTATTCGCAGTGCACGCATGACTCGGTGTTCCCCCACCCTGTTCGCGCCCGGACCCCCGTCACGCCATGATCGACGTGCGGGGCTGTTCCTTTGGTTCCCCGGTCAGACCAGGGCACGCCCCAGGAGGTACACCGCGGGCGCGGCCAGGGCGAGCGGCAGCGCCACACCGGCCGTCATGTGGACGAAGCGCGACGGGTAGTCGTAGCTCGCCGCCCGGTGCCCGGCGAGGGCGCACACCCCGGCGCCGAGTCCCAGCAGCGCGCCCGGGGCCCCGATGCCGGTCATCCCGCCGGCCGCGACCCCGGCGCCCGCCGCGGCGAGCAGGGCGACGACCAGGGACGCGGCGCCCGGCAGGGGCAGCGCGCGGGCGAGGACGGCGGCCGCGACCGCGAGCGCCCCGACGATCACGGCGTCCGGCGCGGCCGCCAGGTGTCCGGTCGCGACGATCGCCAGCGCCGCCGACGCGACGGTGGCCATCAGGCCGTACATGCGCTCCTCGGCGCCCGCGTGGCTGCGCAGCTGGAGGACGACGACGAGCAGGACCCACACGCCGAGGGTGCCGAGGATCGCGGCCGGCGCGTGCTCCCGGCCGGCGGCGAGCAGCGCGACGTCCGCGGTGAGGCCGCCCGCGAAGGCGAGCGCGATGCCCTGGCGGGCCGGCCACATGCCGTTGAGCCGGAACCAGCCGGCGGCGGTGACGGCCTGGAGCAGGACCAGCGGGACCAGCAGCCCGTACGTGCCGACGGCGGCGCCCCCCGCCATCAGCACGCCCAGCAGCGCGGTCAGCGCGGCGGACTGCATGCCGGGTTCGATGATCGGCGAGCGCCCTTCGGCGCGGGCGCGCTGGGCGTCGGTGATCCGGGCGTTCCCGGCGGTGACCGGCGCGCTGTACGCCGGCTCGCCGGCCGCCGCCGGGGCGGGCTCGGGCGGTACCGCCCGCAGGGTCGTGGTGGGAGGGTCGTACGGGACCTCGGGCGGCAGCGGGTACGCCCCCTGCCCGGGCGCGGCGCCCTGGACCGGCAGATAGGCGGTCGCGGCCGCGTCCGGCTGCTGCGGGGCGGGCGGCGCCTGCGGCCCGGGCCGGACGGCCGGCTGGTAGGAGGTGTCCCAGGTCTGGCCCTCCCACGTCTGCGCGACGCCGGGGTCCTGGTACCCGTAGGCGGGGTCTGCGTAGGCGGCTTCCCCGTACGCGGGGTCCCCGTACGGCGGGTACTGCTGATCGCTGCTGCTCATGCTGTGCGGTTCACCCTCCTGCGAACGGCGGGAGCACCTCGACCGTGCCGCCCTCGGCCAGCCGTACGGTCTCATGCCCGCGCGTCCCCACGGGGTCGCCGTCGACCAGGTACGAGCACCGCTGCAGCACGCGGACGAGCTCACCGGGATGCCGCTCGCGCACGGCCTCCAGCGCCTCGGCCAGGGTCTCCGCGGCGTACGGCTCCTCGGCGGTCCCGGCGGCGGCCTTGGCCGCGGCCCAGTAGCGGATGGTCCCCGCTGCCATAGCGGCACTCCTTTCGTCGGCCTCGTCGGCATCCATCATGGGCCATCGCGCCGGGAACCCGTCCGCAGCCAGTCGCCGATGCGGGCGAGCAGGTCGTCGTCCGCGGCGTTCTCCGCGTGCCCCATGCCCCGCTCCAGCCACAGCTCCGACGGCCCGGCCGCGGCCAGCATCCGCGGGTGGTCCACCGGGAAGTACGGGTCGCGGTCGCCGTGCACGATCAGCAGCGGCACCGGGGCGATCAGCGGCACCGCCTCGACCGGCGACATCGGCACCGGGTCCCAGGCGCGGCCGTGGATGCGGGTGCGCAGCCCGTAGCGGCCGACCAGGCGCCCGGCGGGCCGGGTGACCACCCAGTGCAGCCGGCGCATCGGGGCCGTCCCCCGGTAGTACCAGCGCGCGGGCGCGCTCACGGCGGCCACCGCGTCCGCGCGGGTGCGCGCGCCGTCCTTGTGGAGGGCCGCGTGCCGCAACACCACCGAGCCGCCCATGGAGAAGCCGACCGTCGCCACGCGTGCGTACCCCAGCTCGCGCGCCCACGCCACGGCCGCCGCCAGGTCGAGCACCTCGCGGTCACCGACCGTGGAACGCCCGCCGGAGCCGCCGTGCCCGCGGAAGGAGAAGGTCACGACGCCCGCGTACCGCCGGAAGGCCCGCGCCGCGCGCCGGACGGCCGGTCTGTCCACCGATCCCGTGAAGCCGTGCGCGACAACGATGGCCGTGTCCGCGACACTGTCGGTATGCACTGGATGCGGCATGTGCGGCTCGTGGACCGCTTCGATGCGTACCCCGTCGGAGGCACGCAGGGTTGCATGCAGAAGGCCGTGCGTGATCGAGGAGACATCCGCAATGTGAAATGCGCCCTCCGGCTCGGAGCTCATGTGGGCTATTGTGCTGGGCAGAGGATCCGGGCAGAGCAGCCCCCGGGTCCTTTTGTGTTTTCCCGCCGTTGTTACAGGCAGGTGAACAAAGGCTCTCAGGGCGCGGGAGCCGGCCGTACGACCGGTACGGACCGTAGGAAGCAGTGCCGCAACGTCCTCGCAGGCAGGGACCGAGGAGGAACCGACGTTATGGGCGAGCGAACCGTGCACGACCGTGGGACGACGACCCGGGCAGGTGGGGTGCGATGAGCTCTCTGCTGCTCCTGACCAATGCCCTCCAGCCGTCCACGGAGGTGCTCCCCGCCCTCGGACTGCTGCTGCACAACGTGCGGGTGGCCCCCGCCGAAGGCCCCGCGCTCGTCGACACCCCCGGTGCCGACGTGATCCTGGTGGACGGCCGCCGCGACCTGCCGCAGGTGCGGTCGCTGTGCCAGCTGCTGCGCTCCACCGGCCCCGGCTGCCCGCTGCTGCTGGTCGTCACGGAGGGCGGCCTGGCCGCCGTCACCGCCGACTGGGGCATCGACGACGTCCTGCTCGACACGGCCGGCCCGGCCGAGGTCGAGGCGCGGCTGCGCCTGGCGATGGGCCGCCAGCAGATCACCGCCGACGACTCCCCCATGGAGATCCGCAACGGCGACCTGTCGGTCGACGAGGCGACGTACAGCGCCAAGCTGAAGGGGCGGGTCCTCGACCTGACCTTCAAGGAGTTCGAACTGCTGAAGTACCTGGCCCAGCACCCGGGCCGGGTCTTCACCCGCGCCCAGCTCCTCCAGGAGGTGTGGGGGTACGACTACTTCGGCGGTACGCGGACGGTCGACGTGCACGTACGGCGGCTGCGCGCCAAGCTCGGCCCCGAGCACGAGTCCCTCATCGGCACCGTGCGCAACGTCGGCTACCGCTTCGTGACGCCGGAGAAGGTCGAGCGCGCCGCGGAGGAGGCCCGCACGACGGAGGCGAAGGCGACGGCCGGCGCCGTCACCCGTTCGCAGGACACCGAAGAGGCCGAGGAAGCCGCCGTACGACCTGCCCAGAGGTAGGTCACCCCGCGTAGACTGCCGCGCGTGGCCAAGGTGACGCGGGACGACGTGGCACGACTTGCGGGTACTTCGACCGCGGTCGTGAGCTACGTCATCAACAACGGACCCCGGCCGGTCGCCCCGGCCACGCGCGAGCGGGTACTCGCAGCGATCAAGGAGCTGGGCTACCGGCCCGACCGGGTGGCGCAGGCGATGGCCTCGCGCCGCACGGACCTCATAGGCATGATCGTCCCCGACGCCCGGCAGCCGTTCTTCGCCGAGATGGCGCACGCGGTCGAACGGGCCGCCGCCGACCGCGGGAAGATGGTCCTGGTCGGCAACTCCGACTACCGCGACGAGCGCGAGATCCACTACCTGCGGGCCTTCCTCGGCATGCGGGTCGCCGGACTCATCCTGGTCAGCCAGGGCATGAGCGCCCGCGCCGCCCAGGAGATCGAGGCGTGGGACGCGCGCGTGGTACTGCTCCACGAGCGGCCCGAGGCCCTCGACGACGTCGCGGTCGTCACGGACGACATCGGCGGCGCGCAGCTCGCCACCCGCCACCTCCTGGAGCACGGCCACGCGTACGTCGCCTGCCTCGGTGGCGTGGAAAGCACCCCTGCGGTCGGCGACCCGGTGGCCGACCACGAGGAGGGCTGGCGCCGGGCGATGCTGGAGTCCGGCCGCTCGGTGGAGGGCCGGCTGTTCCAGGCCCCGTACAACCGCTACGACGCCTACCAGGTCGCGCTGAAGATCCTCTCCGGCCCGGACCGGCCGCCGGCGATCTTCTGCTCCACGGACGACCAGGCGATCGGCGTGCTGCGCGCCGCGCGCGAGCTGCGCCTGGACGTACCCGGCGACCTGGCGGTGGCCGGCTTCGACGACGTGAAGGAAGCCGCGCTGACGGACCCGCCGCTCACGACGGTCTCCTCCGACCGCCCGGCGATGGCCCGCGCGGCGGTGGACCTGGTCCTGGACGACGGTCTGCGGGTCGCGGGGTCGCGCCGGGAGCGGGTCAAGCAGTTCCCCTCGGCGCTGATCGTCCGCCGCTCCTGCGGCTGCGACGGCCAGTAGCCCCAGCCGGCGGTCCCTGGAGGAGAGCTCCCAGGGAGACCCCTTTATACGGGGCATACAGGACTCTGTCCGGACTCTCAGGGCGTCCTCAGCCTCTTCTCATGTACGGCCCGCACAGTCGTCCCCATGACGGACCACCAGGGTGAACAGCAGCAGCCGCACACGTATCCCGCGTATCCGCCGCCCCCGGCGTACGCGCCGCCCGTGCCCGCCCCCGGTCACCGGCGCGCCAGGCGTCCCGTCGCGCTGATCGCCGCCGTCGCGATCGCCGCGGCCGCCATCGGCGGTGGCGCCTCGGTCCTGGTCCAGCGGCTGACCGGGGCGGACGGCGGCGCGGCCGGCGGCAGCACCCCGGTGAACGGCACGAGCGTGTCCCGGAGCAGCACGGGCACCGTCGCCGGGGTCGCCCAGGCCGCGGCCCCCAGCATCGTGGAGATCCGGGCGGCGTCCGCCTCCGGGCGGTCCACCGGTTCCGGAGTGATCATCACCGCCGACGGCGAGATCATCACCAACCACCACGTGATCGCCGGCGCCTCGGAGATCACGGTCCGGCTGAGCGACGGCAAGGTGCGCACCGCGAAGGTCGTGGGCACCGACCCCGGCAAGGACCTGGCCCTGATCAAGCTGGAGGGCGCCTCCGGCCTGAAGGCCGCCGCCCTCGGCGACTCCTCCGGGGTCCGCGTCGGCGACCAGGTGGTGGCCATCGGCTCCCCCGAGGGCCTGACCGGCACCGTCACCAGCGGTATCGTCTCCGCGCTCGACCGGGACGTGACCGTCGCGAAGGACGAGGGCGGGCAGCAGCCGCGGGACCCGCGGCAGGGCTGGCCGTTCGAGTTCGGCGGGCAGCGGTTCAACGGCGACACCGGCGAGTCGAAGACCACGTACAAGGCCATCCAGACCGACGCCTCGCTCAACCCCGGCAACTCCGGCGGTGCGCTGATCGGCATGGACGGCCGGATCATCGGGATCAACTCCGCCATGTACGCGCCGAGCGCTGCCACCGGCTCCACCGCCGGCAGCGTCGGGCTGGGCTTCGCCATCCCGATCGACACCGTCAAGGCGGACCTGGACGAGCTCCGCGCCGGCTCCGCCGGCTGACCGCGTGCAAGGCTGGCCCCATGAATCCCACCGGTGACGCCGACCGCATCCTCGTCGTGGACGACGAGCCCGCCGTCCGCGAGGCCCTGCAGCGCAGCCTCGCCTTCGAGGGGTACGGCACCGAGGTCGCCGTCGACGGCGTCGACGCCCTCGCCAAGCTCGACGCGTACGCGCCCGACCTCGTCGTCCTCGACATCCAGATGCCCCGCATGGACGGTCTGACCGCCGCGCGCCGCATCCGCGCCGCCGGCTCCACCGTCCCGGTCCTGATGCTCACCGCCCGCGACACCGTCGGCGACCGCGTGACGGGCCTGGACGCCGGCGCGGACGACTACCTGGTGAAGCCGTTCGAGCTGGACGAGCTGTTCGCCCGCATCCGGGCGCTGCTGCGGCGCAGCTCGTACGCCAGGACCGCGGGCGAGCAGCCGGAGGCCGAGAGCCTGAGCTTCGCGGACCTGCGGATGGACCTGGCGACGCGCGAAGTGACGCGGGGCGGGCGGCGCGTGGAGCTGACCCGCACCGAGTTCACGCTCCTGGAGATGTTCCTGTCGCACCCCCGGCAGGTCCTGACCCGGGAGCAGATCCTCAAGTCGGTGTGGGGTTTCGACTTCGAGCCCAGCTCCAACTCCCTGGACGTGTACGTGATGTACCTGCGGCGCAAGACGGAGGCGGCGGGCGAGCCGCGGCTGGTCCACACCGTGCGGGGCGTCGGCTACGTGCTGCGCACCGGGGGCAGCGAGTGACCGGACCGGTCGCGCGCTTCCGCGCCCTGCCGCTGCGTTCGCGCCTCGCCCTGCTGACGGCGACGGCGGTCGCGGTCGCGGTCGCCGCGGTGTCGGTGGCGTGCTGGTTCGTGGTGCGCGGCAAGCTGTACGACGAGGTCGACGCGAAGCTGCGGTCCGTGAGTGCCGGCGCCGCCCTGCGGACCATCGACGTCGTCGAGGCGCTGCGCAGCTGCCCGGCGGGCCCCGCGGCACGCACGGATTTCGGCGATCCGAAGCCGGTGTACTACTTCCAGCTCGTCCGGTCCTCCGCCGCGCAGCCCTGCGTCTTCGCCGGCTCCGCCGGGTCCGTGCGGGTCCAGAGCTCCGACCGGGACGTGGCGCGGCGGGCCGATCCGGACGCCGAGGCGTACCGCGACGGCGTGGACAGCGCCGGCAACGCGGTGCGCGTCCTGACGGTCGCCGCCGTCACGCAGGGCCCGGGCGGCGGGGTCGTGGCGGACACCGCCGTGATGTACGGCTTCCCGCTCCGGGAGACCGAGCGCACCCTGGGCGACCTGGCCCTGCTGCTGCTCCTCGTCTCCGGCATCGGCGTCGTCGGCGCGGGCGCGGCCGGGCTGTGGGTGGCGCGTACCGGGCTCAAGCCGGTCGACCGGCTGACCGGGGCGGTCGAGCACGTGGCCCGTACGGAGGACCTGACGGTGCGGATCCCGGTGGAGGGCGAGGACGAGATCGCCCGGCTGTCACGGTCGTTCAACGCCATGACGGCGGCTCTGGCCTCGTCCCGCGACCGGCAGGCGCAGCTGATCGCCGACGCCGGGCACGAGCTGCGCACCCCGCTGACCTCCCTGCGCACGAACGTCGAGCTGCTGGCGCGCAGCGAGGAGACGGGGCGGGCGATCCCGCCCGCGGACCGGCGGGCCCTGATGGCGTCGGTCACGGCGCAGATGACGGAGCTGGCGTCGCTGATCGGTGACCTGCAGGAGCTGGCACGGCCGGACGCGGCGGCCCCCGGCCGGCTGGAGGTGGTGGCGCTGCACGACATCCTGGACACCGCGCTGCAGCGGGCACGGCTGCGGGGGCCGGAGCTGACGATCACGTCGGTGGACGTGCGGCCCTGGTACGTACGGGCCGAACCGGCGGCGCTGGAGCGGGCGCTGGTCAACGTCCTCGACAACGCGGTGAAGTTCTCGCCGCCGGGCGGGACGATCGAGGTGTCCCTGGCCGGCGGCGAGCTGGTGGTGCGGGACCACGGGCCGGGCATCACGCCCGACGAGCTGCCGCACGTCTTCGAGCGGTTCTGGCGCTCGCCGTCGGCACGCAGCCTGCCGGGCTCGGGCCTCGGTCTGTCGATCGTGGCCCGTACGGTCCGGCAGGCCGGCGGCGAGGTGGAGCTGACGGCGGCCGAGGGGGGCGGCACCCGCGCGGTGATCCGGCTGCCGGGAGCCCCCACACCGCCGCCCGCTGCCGCGTCAGTTGTGCCGGATCAGTGAGTCGACGAGCCCGGCGCGGGTGTTGGGGAAGTCCATGGGGACGATGCCGAGGCCCTTCCAGTCGCGTGCCTCGGCGCCGTCCACGAAACCGTGGACGCGGGGGTTGAGCCGGTCGGCGTTCCAGCGGGGCGGCAGCAGCGCGGAGGTGGAGACGTAGTTGACGTACAGCCTGCCGGGTTGTGCGGCGGCCTTGCGGAAGTGCGCCTCGGTCTTCGGGTACTTGGCGCCGGGCTCGGCCATGTAGTCGTCCTGGATGTCGAAGAGGGCGCCGTCGCCGTACCGGAGGCCCGGCAGGCCGCCGTTGTCGGCGAGGAGGACGACCCGGCCGCGTGCCTCACCGAGCGAGGGCAGCCCGTCGCCGATGCGGAACAGGGGCCGCCAGCCCTTGGCGTCCAGGTAGAGGTCGAAGATCCGCCGGAAGGTGGCGTCGGAGTCCTCGGAGTACTCCTGCTTGACGCGCATCAGGACGGTCTCGGACGGATGGGCCGCGAGGAAGTCGCGGCAGGCGATGAGGACGTCGCCGAACATCAGGTTCTGGTAGTAGGCCCCGTGGTGGATGGCGAAGGCGTCACCGGTGACCCGGCACCGCACGTCCAGGAAGCGGATGCCGCTGTCCAGTTGCTGGGCGATGGTGGTGTTCTGGCAGGCCACCCACGGTCCGCCGTACCGCGCCCCGGAGTCGTGCGTGCCGGGGATGGTCAGCGTCCGCAGCGGTGTGTCGCCGCTGAAGGCGGCCATCCAGTCCTGGGTGCCGAGCACCCGCTGCCGGGGCGGGGCCGCGCCCAGCAACGCGGTGGCGGACAGTGCGGCGGCACCCGCGAGAAAGCTCCGTCGGTCCAGGTCCATGGCGCGGAGTATGACGGGTTCACGTCAACTCCACCAGACGAAGGAGCGGGGCAGCACAACGGCTGCCCCGCTCCTGGTCCACTGCCCTACTTGATGACCGTGATCCGGTCCGCCGCCGGCGGCGCGATCGGCGCGGCCGCCGAGGAGTTGGCCGACAGGTAGGCGTTGAAGAGGTCCAGGTCGGACGCGCCCACCAGCTTGTTCCTGCCCTGGGCGAGGGCCGGGAAGCCGTCACCGCCGCCCGCCAGGAACTCGTTCATCGCGACCCGGTAGGTCTTGGCCGGGTCCAGCGGCTCGCCGTCCAGCTTCACCGACGCCACGTCGATCCGGGCCGCGCCCGTCTTCGTCATGTCGAGGGTGTACGTGAAGCCCTTGGAGACCTGGAGGATCTTCGGGGAGGCCTCGTTGGAACCGCTGACTTGCTGCTGCAGGGCGGCGATCAGCTGAGCACCGGTCAGGTCGACCACGTTCATCATGTTGGTGAACGGCTGCACCGTGAAGGCCTCGCCGTACGTCACCACGCCGTCGCCCTCGCTGCCGGACGCCTTGTACACCAGGTCGGCACGGATGCCGCCCGGGTTCATCAGCGCGATCCGGGCGCCGCCCTTGTCGGCGGGGGCCAGACCGGCGAGCTGCGCGTCCGCGATCAGGTCGCCGAGCGGCTTCTCGTACGCGGTGGAGCCGCGGCCGTTGATGTCGGCCGAGATGAAGCCCTGGGGCTTGTTCGCGATCGGCGCGGCGAGCGTGTTCCAGCGCTGGATCAGCGAGGTCATGTCCGCGGCCTTGGGCACGTCACGGCTGACGACGTAGTTCGCCGACTCGACCGACGTCCGCACGATGTCCTTGGTGCGGCGGTCGTAGGTGAGCGTGGTGTCCGTGTACAGCTTGCCGAAGGACGCCGCCGAGGTGACCATGCGCGGCTTGCCGGCCGGGTCGGGGATGGTGCACACGTACGCCTGGTGGGTGTGGCCGGTGACCAGCGCGTCGACCTGCGGGCTCAGGTTCTTCGCGATGTCGACGATCGGGCCGGAGACCCCGTCGCCCGCGCCCGGGCTGTCGCAGTCGTAGTTGTACGACGAGGAGGCCGGCGCGCCACCCTCGTGGATCAGGGCGACGATGGACTTGACGCCCTTGCGCTCCAGGACCTTCGTGTACTTGTTGATCGTCTCGACCTCGTCACCGAACTTCAGGCCCTTGACGCCCTCGGCGGTGACGATGTTCGCGGTGCCCTCCAGGGTCACCCCGATGAAACCGATCTTGACGCCGCCCCGCTCCCAGACGAAGTACGGGTCGAGGATCGGCTTGCCGGTCTTCTCGTGCGTGACGTTGGCCGCCAGGTACGGGAACTTCGCGCCGCGGAAGGTCTTGCCCTCCTCGAAGCAGCCGGCGGTCGGGTGGCAGCCGCCGTCCTGCATGCGCGCCAGCTCCTTGGCGCCCTCGTCGAACTCGTGGTTGCCGACGGAGGAGACGTCCAGCTTCAGCTTGTTGAGCGCCTCGACGGTCGGCTCGTCGTGGAAGAGGCCCGACAGCAGCGGCGAGCCGCCGATCATGTCGCCCGCGGCGGCGGTCACCGAGTAGCGGTTGCCCTTGCGCGCCTCGCGCAGGTGCGTGGCCAGGTACTCGACGCCACCCGCGTCGATCTTGGTGGTCGTGCCGTCCGGGTGGGTGCGGGTGACCTGTCCGGAGGAACCGGCCGGCGGCTCCAGGTTGCCGTGCAGGTCGTTGAAAGAGAGCAGCTGCACGTCGACGGTGCGCCCGTGGCCGGCGGCGGGCCGCCCCCGGTCGTCGGCGCCGGCCGGCAGGGCCGCCACCATCGCACCGGCGGTGGCGAGTCCGGCGGCGGTGGCGAGTATCCGCCGTGCCGCACGGTTCTTCTTCGGTGTCGCTGACATCTGTCCCCTCGTTGGTCGATCAGTTGCGGGTGGCCCAGCGCAGCCTAGGGTCAACGCGCGTAGCGCAACAGGGGGTAGCGGGTTACGAGGTGGTTGCCATCACCCGGCCGCAGGCGGCCGTAGGCTCGTACGCATGACGACTGACGCCCCCGTATCCGGCATCGAGCCCGGCCGACGCATCGACACCCTCGACGAGCTCACCCCCGAGCAGGCCCGGGACGTCCTCGCCCTCCTCGACGAAGCCGCCCGCACCGACGGGATGCAGGCCGTCTCCGAACAGGGGCGGCTCCAGCTGCGCCACGGGCGGCGCGCGGGCGTGTCGCACCTGCTGCTCACCGTGCGCGGCGAGCTCGTCGGCTACGCCCAACTGGAGGACACCGACCCGGTCGAGGCACCGGCCGCCGAGCTGGTCGTCCACCCCGCGCACCGCGGCCGCGGCCACGGACGGGCGCTGGGCAGCGCGCTGCTGGCCGCGTCCGGCAAGCGGCTGCGCGTGTGGGCGCACGGCGGCAAGTCGGCCGCCCGCCACCTCTCCCAGGTCCTCGGGCTCACCCTCTTCCGCGAGCTGCGCCAGATGCGCCGGCCGCTCGCCCCGCTGGACATCCCGGAGCCGCAGCTGCCGCCCGGCGTCTCGGTGCGCGCCTTCGTGCCGGGGCAGGACGACGCGGCCTGGCTCGCTGTGAACGCCGCCGCGTTCGCGCACCACCCCGAACAGGGCTCGATGACCCAGCGCGACCTGGACGACCGCAAGGAGGAGCCCTGGTTCGACCCGAAGGGCTTCTTCCTCGCCGTACGGGAGGCGGACGGCGAGATCGTGGGCTTCCACTGGACGAAGGTGCACGCCGAGGAGCAGCTCGGTGAGGTGTACGTGCTCGGCATCAGCCCGCAGGCCCAGGGCGGCGGCCTCGGCAAGGCGCTGACCGCGATCGGCCTGCGGCACCTGGCGGCCCAGGGCCTGCCGACGGCGATGCTGTACGTGGACGCCGACAACACGGCGGCGGTCCGGGTGTACGAGCGGATGGGGTTCACCACCCACGAGGTGGACCTGATGTACCGCTCGGAGACGTGAGGCGAGCGGGACGACCACCGGAAGAGGGCGGGGTGTTGACACCTCGCCCTCTCTTGCACACCCCTTTCACCACTTGATCAGTGAAAGGGGTGTGCAAAGACGTGGTCGAGTACCGCATCGACCGGCGCAGCGGCGTCGCCACCTACCTCCAGATCGTCCAGCAGACCAAACAGGCCCTGCGCCTGGGCCTGCTGGAGCCCGGAGACAGGCTGCCCACGGCGCGCGAGGTCGTCGAGGCCACCGCCATAAACCGAACACGGTGCTCGCCCTCGCGCTCGGCAAGCGCGCCGAACTCCTCCTCCCGGACGAGCCGATGGCCGACCTGGACCCTCCCCCACAGGGGGCACCCCCACGCCCGCCACCAGCTGATGGGCACGCCCATGGCGGACGCCGCCGAGCACGGCACGACCGTCGTGATGTCCTCGCACATCCTCGGCGAACCGGAGGGCGCCTGCGACCACCTGTTCCTCCTCGACGGCGGCCGGATCCGCCTCGGCGGCGGCATCGACGACATCCTGGGCGCCCGCCCCCTGGTCACCGGTCCCGTCGCCGACCTCTCCCCGCACACGGTCATGGAGGCCCGCACCACCGGCCGCCGGCTCACCGCGCTCGTGCGCCGGGAGGGCCCGCTCGACCACCGCTCCCGGCGGACCATGGAACCCACGCCGGAGGAACTGCTGTTCGGCCATCTCCGCTGGCCCGGCGCCCCGCCCTTGCTCACCCCCGGCGCGGAAGGGGGTGAGTGCGGCATGAGCGCGCCGACGACGGCCCGCGCCGGCCGCGTGGTGGTCCGCCAGCACCGCCGGGCCCCGCGGGTCACCCTGGCGCTCCTCGCCCTGGCCGCGGCGGTCACGGCCGGCCTGCGCGAGTGGGTGGCCGGCTCCATGGACGAGGCCCGCTGCCTCGCGGGCGAGCCCGAGGCGTGCGGCGCGCAGCTCTTCGGCGACCGGGTCACCCCGCAGGGTTTCCTGGCGCTCGTACTCCAGTGGTCCCTGTTCGCGCTGATGGCGGTCCCGCCCCTGCTCGGCGCCTTCGTCGCGGGCCCGATGGTGGCGCGCGAGCCGGAGAGCGGCACCCACCAGGTCGCCTGGACGCAGTCGGTCACCCCGGCCCGCCGGCTCGCCGCGAACCTGCTCCTCGCCGCCGCCCTGGCGGCCGGCACGGCCGCCGTCCTCACCGCCGTGTTCCGCTTCGCCCGGAAGCCGGTCCTCTTCCACGAGAACCTCGGCTGGGCGGACCGGGGCGCGTACGAAGCGATGGGCCCGGCCCTGGGCGCCTACTGCCTGCCCGGCGTCGCCGTCGGCGCCTCGCGGGGCTGCTGGTCCCCGTACCGTCCCCGCCATGGCCACGGCGGCGGCCGCCACCTGCACGCTGCTGCTGGGCATCGGGACCCTGCGCTGGGAGCTCCGGCCGACGGTGCACGTGAGCGGCCCCGGCACGGACCTGACGCACGGCCTGGCGCGCCTGCCCCTCGACGCCTTCCTGCTCCGCTCCGGCTACGCCACCGCGGACGGGCGCCGCCTCCCGTACGACGCGTGCCTGCGGCCCGGCACCGCGACGCCGTGCCCCCCGGACGTCACCGGCCGGTACGCCGACTACCACCCCGCCTCGGCCTTCCGGCCCGTCCAGCTCCTGGAGACCGGGGTCGTCCTCGCCCCGGGTGCCTGGCCACGTACGCCGCGTTCCGCGTCCTGCGCCGCCACTGCCCGTGACCGGGCGGGGAGGGGCGGGGGCGGACGGCCTGGACGGGGGTCCGGCCGTCCGCCCCCGGCACGTCACGTAACCGTTACCGGTCATTCAGACATGCTTGCGAAGCTCACCGAATGAAGCCCGCCGTGTCAGCGGCCCGCTCCGACGCGCTTGACCACCCCTCCGCGCGGAAGAATGGAGCCATGAGCCAGCAGCCCGCCGATGTCCAGGTCCCGTCGGTCCCGCCCGTGCAGCACGTCCAGCCGTCCGTCGGCTCCATAGCCGCCCACCGGCCCCACACCGTCGCCGGTGCCCCGGTCCCGGACCTGGATCCGGACATCGACAGCGATCTCGACGCGTACGAGGACGGCAGCGGCACCGCCGAGCTGCCCGCGGGCCGCTTCCTGGACCGCGAGCGCAGCTGGCTGGCGTTCAACGAGCGGGTGCTGGAACTCGCCGAGGACCCCGCCACCCCGCTCCTCGAACGGGCGAACTTCCTGGCGATCTTCGCCTCGAACCTGGACGAGTTCTTCATGGTCCGGGTGGCCGGTCTCAAGCGCCGCATCGCCACCGGCGTGGCCACCCGCTCCGCGTCCGGACTCCAGCCCCGCGAGGTCCTCGACCTGATCTGGACCCGGTCGCGGGAGCTCATGGCCCGGCACGCCGCCTGCTTCCAGCAGGACATCTCGCCGGCGCTGGCCGACGAGGGCATCCACCTCATCCGCTGGCCCGATCTGACCGAGAAGGAACAGGCCCGCCTCTTCACCCTCTTCCGCCAGCAGATCTTCCCCGTGCTGACCCCGCTGGCGGTCGACCCCGCGCACCCCTTCCCGTACATCTCCGGCCTCTCCCTCAACCTGGCCGTCGTCGTGCGCAACCCCGTCAGCGGCCACCGCCACTTCGCCCGCGTCAAGGTGCCGCCGCTGCTCTCCCGCTTCCTCGAAGCGTCCCCGCAGCGCTACGTACCGATCGAGGACGTCATCGCCGCGCACCTCGAGGAGCTGTTCCCGGGCATGGAGGTGCTCGCGCACCACATGTTCCGCGTCACCCGGAACGAGGACCTGGAAGTCGAGGAGGACGACGCCGAGAACCTGCTCAAGGCCCTGGAGAAGGAGCTCATGCGCCGCCGCTTCGGGCCGCCGGTGCGCCTGGAGGTCGAGGAGTCGATAGACCCCTACGTCCTCGACCTGCTCGTACGCGAGCTGAAGGTCTCCGACGCCGAGGTGTACCCGCTGCCCGGGCCGCTGGACCTGACCGGCCTGTTCGGCATCGCCGCCCTGGACCGGCCCGAGCTGAAGTACCCCAAGTTCGTCGCCGGCACCCACCGCGACCTCGCCGAGGTCGAGTCGGCGTCCGCGCCCGACATCTTCGCCGCCCTGCGCGAGCGCGACGTCCTGCTGCACCACCCGTACGACTCGTTCTCCACCTCCGTGCAGGCGTTCCTGGAGCAGGCCGCCGCCGACCCCGACGTCCTCGCCATCAAGCAGACGCTGTACCGCACCTCCGGCGACTCCCCCATAGTCGACGCCCTCATCGACGCCGCCGAGTCCGGCAAGCAGGTCCTCGTCCTCGTCGAGATCAAGGCCCGGTTCGACGAGCAGGCCAACATCAAGTGGGCGCGCAAGCTGGAGGAGGCCGGCTGCCACGTCGTCTACGGCCTGGTCGGCCTCAAGACCCACTGCAAGCTGTCGCTCGTCGTCCGCCAGGAGGGCGACACGCTGCGCCGGTACTCGCACGTCGGCACCGGCAACTACCACCCCAAGACGGCCCGCCTGTACGAGGACCTGGGCCTGCTGACCGCCGACCCGCAGGTCGGCGCGGACCTGTCCGACCTGTTCAACCGGCTCTCCGGCTACTCGCGCCGCGAGACCTACCGGCGGCTGCTGGTCGCCCCCAAGTCGCTGCGCGACGGCCTGGTCTCCCGCATCAACAAGGAGATCGTCCACCACCGCGCCGGGCGCCCCGCCTACGTCCGCATCAAGGCCAACTCGATGGTCGACGAGGCCGTCATCGACGCCTGCTACCGGGCCTCCCGGGCGGGCGTCCCGGTCGACGTGTGGGTGCGCGGCATCTGCGCCCTGCGGCCCGGCGTCCAGGGCCTGTCGGAGAACATCCGGGTCCGCTCCGTCCTCGGACGGTTCCTGGAGCACTCCCGCGTCTTCGCCTTCGGCAACGGCGGCGAACCGGAAGTGTGGCTGGGCAGCGCCGACATGATGCACCGTAACCTCGACCGCCGCATAGAGGCGCTGGTACGGGTCTCCGACCCGGCCCACCGCGCCTCGCTCACCCGGCTCCTGGAGGCGGGCATGGCCGACACCACCTCGTCGTGGCACCTCGGCGCCGACGGCGAGTGGACACGGCACGCGACGGACGGGGACGGGCAGCCGCTGCGGCACGTCCAGGAGATGCTCATAGACGCGCGGAGGCGCCGGCGTGCACAACCCTGACCAGGTCACCGCGGGCGAGGTCCTCGCCCCCTATCTGCACGCCCGCGCGGGGGACTTCCTGCGGAACCTGCGCCTCCACACGCAGAGCGGGGCCGACACGACGGGCGCGGAGGCGGCGGCACGGGGGCTGCGGGCCGCCGCCCGGCGCATCAGCGGCACGCTGCACACCTTCCGCCCCGTGCTGGACGCGGCCTGGGCGGACCAGCTGCGCACGGAGCTGGCCTGGCTCTCCGGGATCCTGGCCCAGGAGCACGCCTGCACCTCGCGGCTCGTCCGGCTGGTGGACGCGCTGTCCCGCCTGACGAGCGGCGCCGAGGCGCTGGCGGTCGGCGGGGCACGGGCCGGCGCGCTGCTGGAGCGGCGCCTGACGCTGGCCAGGACCCGCGCCCACTCCGCCGCTCTCCAGGCCCTCGGCTCGTCCCGCTTCCACGCGGTCGCCGACGCCGTGGCGCTGCTCGCCTCGGAGGTGCCGCTGGGGGCCGCCGCGGGCTCCCCCGCCTGCGAGGTGCTGGGCACGCCCGCGGAGGCCGTGGAACGGCGCCTCCTCGACGCGGTCACCGCGCTGCCGACCGCCCCCGCGGTGGGCGGCGAGCAGCACGACACCTCCTGGCACCACGTACGGCTCCTGCTGCGCCTCCACCGCTACGCCCAGGAGGTCCTCGGCACCGAGCCGCCGCTGTACGAGGCGGGCCGCGCGCTCGACCGGCACCGCGACGCCGCGGAGGCCGCCTCCGCCGCCGCGAGCGCCGCCGGCACGCCGCGCATCGCGCCCGCGACCGCGTACGTCCTCGGCGTCCTCCACGCGGACCAGCGCCACGAGGTCGAGGCGGCGCGCCGCGCCTTCCAGCACGCCTGGCAGCGGACGACGGTGACGACATGACGCCGCGCGGGCCGGTGATCCGCGCCGCGGGATGCGTCCTGTGGCGGCGCTCCCCGGCCGGCGGCGGGCTGGAAGTGGCCGTGATCCACCGCCGCAAGCACGGGGACTGGTCACTGCCCAAGGGCAAGCTGGAGCCCGGCGAGAAGGCCCGGGAGGCAGCGGTGCGCGAGGTCCTGGAGGAGACCGGCATGACCTGCGCCCTGGGCCCGGAGCTGCCCACCGCCCGGTACGAGGTCGACGGCCGCCCCAAGGAGGTCCGCTACTGGTCGGCCGAGGCGACCGGCGGCGCGTTCACCCGCAACCGCGAGGTCGACGAGTTGCTCTGGCTGCCCCCGGCGGCGGCGCGGTCCCGCCTGACGTACGAGAAGGACAAGTCCCTCCTCGGCAGGTTCCTCGCCACCCACCCGCTCGCCTGACCTGACCCGGAGCACCCGCGACCCGCGCACCCGCTCGCCCGACCTGACCCGGAGCACCCGCGACCCGCGCACCCGTCTCACACCTGCGGGCGACGCCCGCACCCCGCACCCGCCACCCGCGCGAGTGGCCCGGGCGCGCCCCCGCCCCGCCCACGCACCGGCGCACCACCCGGTACCGGCGGCGGCCCGGCCTCCCCCACGCCACCACGGGCCGACCGCCACATCCCGGAGGGACGGCCGGACCGCCGCCGCCCGCGGCCCCGCAGCACACCTCCGCGCCCCGCACAAGAGGCACCGCGGCCGGGGGCAGCGCCCCGGGACAATGGCCCCCACACCCCCTCACCGCGGCTTCCGTCACGGTTCACTTCCCGTTCACTCTCCCCCGCCAGCCACGTCACCTGTTCTGCCTAATTTCGGCCGTACACGGTGACCGGCTCCGCGCCGCGCGCCCCACCATCCAACCGACACACGCCGCCCACCGAGAACCGTACGGAACACGCTCGCGGCGGCTCCTGGAAGGAACACCCAACAGTGAAGCTTCAGCGCAAGACCGGGCTTCGCGCCACCGCGCTCGGCGCCCTCGCCGTCTCCGGCGCCCTGGTACTCACGGCGTGTGGTTCGGACGACAACACGGGCACCCCGGACGGCGGCAAGAAGACCGGCGCCGCGTCGAACATCAAGTGCGACGGCGCCAAGGGCCAGCTGCTCGCCTCCGGTTCCTCCGCCCAGAAGAACGCGATGGACCTGTGGGTCAAGAACTACATGGCCGCCTGCCCGGGCGTGGAGATCAACTACAAGTCCTCCTCCTCCGGTGAGGGCATCATCGGCTTCAACCAGGGCCGTGTCGGTTTCGCCGGCTCCGACTCCGCGCTGAAGCCGGAAGAGGTCGCCGAGTCCAAGAAGATCTGCAAGTCCGGCCAGGGCATCAACCTCCCCATGGTCGGCGGCCCGATCGCCATCGGTTACAACCTCCCCGGCGTGAAGGACCTCGTCCTGGACGCCCCCACGCTCGCGAAGATCTTCAACACGAAGATCAAGAAGTGGGACGACCCGGCGATCGCCAAGCTCAACCCCGAGGCCAAGCTCCCGAGCACGCCGATCCAGGCCTTCCACCGCTCCGAGGACTCCGGCACCACGCAGAACCTCGGCAAGTACCTCGGCAAGGCCGCCAAGGCCGACTGGCCGTACGAGGCCGAGAAGAAGTGGCCCGCCCCCGGCGGCCAGGCCGCGTCCGGCTCCTCCGGCGTCGCCGCCCAGGTCAAGCAGGTCGAGGGCGCGATCGGCTACTTCGAGCTGAGCTACGCCGCCTCCCAGGGCATCCCGGCCGTCCAGATCGACACGGGCGCCGCCGCCCCGGTCCCGGCCACCTCCGAGAACGCCTCCAAGGCCATCGCCGCCGCCAAGATCAAGGGCACCGGCAAGGACCTGGCCCTCGACCTGGACTACCAGACCAAGGCCGAGGGCGCGTACCCGATCGTCCTCGTGACCTACGAGGTCGTCTGCGACACCGGCAACAAGGCCGAGACCCTCGGCACGGTCAAGTCCTTCCTGACCTACACCGCCTCCGACGAGGGTCAGAAGGTCCTGACCGAGGCCGGTTACGCCCCCATCCCCGCCGAGATCAACGCCAAGGTCCGCGAGACCGTCAACGGCCTCTCCTGACCCAGGGGGAAGGCCGTACGGAGCAGACCGTACGGGCAGGACGTACGCGCGACACCGCGCCGCGGCCGGCCCCGGAGGGAATCCCCCGGCGACAGCCGGGAAGCCCCTCCGGGCCGGCCCCCGGACCGGAGCGACTCCGGACCGACCCCCCATCCGGTGCACCGCCGCCAGGGGAGCCGTACCCCGGCCTCCCCCACACAGACCGGAAAGATCATGGCTATAACCACTGACAACCACGCACCGGCTCCGCCGGACGCCAGGAGGCAGGCGACTTCCACCGGCCGCGCGGGCGACAAGGTCTTCCTCGGCCTGTCCCGCGGCTCGGGCATCCTGCTCCTGGTGATCATGGCGTCGATCGCCGTGTTCCTCAGCTACCGGGCCTCGCTCGCCCTCGCCGAGAACGAAGGCAACTTCTTCACCACCTTCGACTGGAACCCGGTCGGCGACCGGCCGGTCTTCGGCATCGCGGTCCTCCTCTTCGGCACGGTCGTGAGCTCGATCATCGCGATGGTGATCGCGGTCCCCATCGCCGTCGGCATCGCGCTGTTCATCTCGCACTACGCGCCCCGCAGGCTCGCCGCGCCCCTCGCGTACGTCGTCGACCTCCTCGCCGCCGTGCCGTCGATCATCTACGGCATCTGGGGCGCCCTCTTCCTCGTGCCGTACCTGGAGGGCCTCAACTCCTGGCTGGACGAGTTCTTCGGCTGGACGTACCTCTTCGACAAGACCGAGGTCGGCGTCGCCCGCTCGCTGTTCACCGTGGGGATCCTCCTCGCGATCATGATCCTGCCGATCGTGACCAGCGTCAGCCGCGAGGTCTTCCTCCAGGTGCCGCGGATGAACGAGGAGGCCGCCCTGGCCCTCGGCGCCACCCGCTGGGAGGTCATCCGCCTCTCCGTCCTGCCCTTCGGCCGCTCCGGCGTCATCTCCGCCTCGATGCTCGGCCTCGGCCGCGCGCTCGGCGAGACGATGGCCGTGGCCACCGTCCTCTCCCCGAGCTTCGTCATCTCGCTGCACCTGCTCGACCCGGGCGGCGGCACCTTCGCGCAGAACATCGCCGCGAAGTTCGACGAGGCCGACCAGCTCGGCCGCGACGCCCTGATCGCGTCGGGCCTGGTCCTCTTCGTCCTCACCCTGCTGGTCAACGGCGCGGCCCGCCTGATCATCGCGCGCCGCAAGGAGTACTCGGGGGCGAACGCCTGATGAGCAACGCAATCCAGGACGCGCCCGTCCGGGCCGCCCGCCGCCCCCGCAAGGACAGCCTCAGCCACCGCAGCCTGCCGCGCTGGGCCACGGCCGCCTTCGCCGCCGCAGCCGTCGCGCTGGGCGTCGGCACCGGCGTCCTCGCCGGCCTGGAGAGCCGCGTGCAGTGGGGCCTGCTCTCCGCGCTGATCTTCGTGGTCATCTCGTACACCGTGACCTCGGCCGTGGAGAACCGGCGCCAGGCCAAGGACCGCCTCGCCACCAGCGTGGTGTGGGTGTGCTTCGTCCTCGCCGTCGTCCCGCTGCTCTCGCTCATCTGGGTCACGGTCAGCCGGGGCATGAAGGTCCTCGACGCCTACTTCCTCACCCACTCCATGGCCGGCATCCCCGGCTTCGAGGTCGGCGGCGGCGTCTACCACGCACTTCTCGGCACGCTGCAGCAGGTCGGCCTCGCCACCGTGATCTCCGCGCCGATCGGCCTGCTGACCGCCGTCTACCTCGTCGAGTACGGCAAGGGCGCGCTGGCCAAGGCCGTGACGTTCTTCGTCGACGTCATGACGGGCATCCCCTCCATCGTCGCCGGCCTCTTCATCCTCTCGATCATGCTGATGGCTGACCTGCAGCCGTCCGGCCTGATGGGCGCGCTGGCCCTGGCGATCCTGATGATCCCGGTCGTGGTCCGCTCCACCGAGGAGATGCTCAAGCTCGTCCCGAACGAGCTGCGGGAGGCGGCCCTCGCCCTCGGCGTGCCGAAGTGGCGGGTCATCCTCAAGGTCGTCATCCCCACCGCGATCGGTGGCATCACGACCGGTGTCATGCTCGCCATCGCCCGCATCGCCGGTGAGACCGCGCCGATCATGCTGCTCGTCTTCGGTACGCAGCTGATCAACACCAACCCCTTCGAAGGCGCCCAGTCCGCCCTCCCCTTCTACATCTGGGAGCAGTACAAGGTCGGCAGCGAGGCGTCGTACGACCGCGCCTGGGCCGCCGCCCTCGTCCTGATCGTCTTCGTCATGATCCTCAACCTGGTGGCCCGCGGCATCGCCCGCTGGAAGGCCCCGAAGACCGGCCGCTAAGGCCTCTGGAAGTGATTGAAATGGCCAAGCGCATCGACGTCGGCGGCCTCACCGCCTACTACGGCTCCCACAAGGCGATCGACGACATCTCGATGACCGTCGAGCCCCGCTCCGTCACGGCCTTCATCGGCCCGTCCGGCTGCGGCAAGTCCACCTTCCTGCGCACCCTGAACCGCATGCACGAGGTCACCCCCGGTGGCCGCGTCGAGGGCAAGGTGATGCTGGACGACGAGAACCTGTACGGCAAGGACGTCGACCCGGTCGCCGTGCGCCGCACGGTCGGCATGGTCTTCCAGCGCCCGAACCCCTTCCCGACGATGTCGATCTTCGACAACGTGGCCGCCGGCCTGCGGCTGAACGGCTCGTACAAGAAGAGCGAGCTCGCCGACATCGTGGAGCGCTCGCTGAAGGGCGCGAACCTCTGGAACGAGGTCAAGGACCGCCTCAACAAGCCGGGCTCCGGCCTCTCCGGCGGCCAGCAGCAGCGCCTCTGCATCGCCCGCGCGATCGCGGTCGAGCCGGACGTGCTGCTGATGGACGAGCCGTGCTCGGCGCTCGACCCGATCTCCACGCTCGCGATCGAGGACCTGATCTGCGAGCTGAAGGAGCGGTTCACGATCGTCATCGTGACCCACAACATGCAGCAGGCGGCCCGCGTTTCGGACCGCACCGCCTTCTTCAACCTGGCGGCCGTCGGCCAGCCGGGCAAGCTGGTCGAGATAGACGACACGGAGCGGATCTTCTCCAACCCGTCCGTCCAGGCGACCGAGGACTACATCTCCGGCCGCTTCGGCTGATCCGCCGCGCGGTATCGCCGCGTGGCATCGCCACGTGGCCCCGGAACACCTTGCGGTGCTGCATGGCGGTGCCACCGCAAGGCAAAGGGCCCGCCCCCTGTCCCAGGGGGCGGGCCCGTCCGTTCTCCGGGGCTCGGGGGCGCGGCGGCCCGGCCGGCGCTTGAGGTGCGAGGGTCGGGGGCGGAGCCCCAGGCACCGGCCCCGAAAGCCTCAGCCGAACGCCAGCTGCACCACGAAGAAACTCGTCGCCGCCACCAGCGCCGCCGCCGGCATGGTGATGAACCAGCCCAGGATGATGTTCTTCGCGACGCCCCAGCGCACCGCGTTGACCCGCTTCGTCGCACCGACGCCCATGATCGCCGACGTGATGACGTGGGTCGTCGAGATCGGCGCGTGGAACAGGAACGCCGACCCGAACATGATCGACGCGCCCGTCGTCTCCGCGGCGAACCCCTGCGGCGGGTCCAGCTCGATGATCTTGCGGCCCAGTGTCCGCATGATGCGCCACCCGCCCGCGTACGTACCGAGCGACAGCATCACCGCACACGCGACCTTGACCCACACTGGGATCGGGTCGCCCGCCTGCTCGACGTCCGCGATCACGAGCGCCATGACCACGATGCCCATCGTCTTCTGGGCGTCCTGCAGGCCGTGGCCGAGCGCCATGCCCGCCGCCGACACGGTCTGGGCGATACGGAAGCCGCGCTTCGCCTTGTGCGGGTTGGCCTTGCGGAAGATCCACATGATCCCGCACATCACCAGGTAACCGACCACCAGGCCGACCACCGGCGACACGAACATCGGGATGACGACCTTGTCGACGACACCCGACCAGATCACTTCCGTACCGCCGGCCAGCGCCGCGCCCACCATGCCGCCGAACAGCGCGTGGGAGGACGACGAGGGCAGGCCGAAGTACCAGGTGATCAGGTTCCAGACGATCGCGCCGACCAGCGCCGCGAAGAGGATGCCCATGCCCCGCGAGCCCTCGGGCGTCGCGATCAGGCCCTCACTCACGGTCTTGGCCACCCCGCTGCCCAGGAAGGCACCGGCGAGGTTCATCACCGCCGCCATCGCCAGCGCCGCGCGCGGCGTCAGCGCCCGGGTGGAGACGGAGGTGGCGATGGCGTTCGCCGAGTCGTGGAAGCCGTTCGTATAGGTGAATCCGAGCGCGACCGCGATGGTCACGACCAGAGCGAAGGTGTCCACGAAGCCTCAGGACTCCTTGACCGCGATGGTCTCCACCGTGTTGGCCACGTGCTCGAAGGCGTCGGCCGCCTCCTCCAGCACATCCACGATCTGCTTCAGCTTCAGCACCTCGATGGCGTCGTACTTGCCGTTGAAGAGGTGGGCGAGCAACTTGCGGTGGATCTGGTCGGCCTGGTTCTCGAGCCGGTTGACCTCGATCCAGTACTCGGTGAGGTTCTCCATCGTGCGCAGGTGCGGCATCGCCTCGGCGGTCAGCTCGGCCGCGCGCGCCAGCACCTCGATCTGCTGCTCGACACCCTTCGGCAGCTCCTCGACGTTGTAGAGGACGACCAGGTCGACGGCCTCCTCCATGAAGTCCATGATGTCGTCGAGCGACGAGGCGAGGGAGTAGATGTCCTCGCGGTCGAACGGCGTGATGAAGGAGGAGTTGAGCTGGTGGAAGATCGCGTGGGTCGCGTCGTCGCCCGCGTGTTCCGCTGCCCGCATCCGCTCCGCGATCTCGGCCCGGGCGGAGGATTCCGCTCCGAGCAGTTCCATCAGGAGCTTGGAGCCCGTGACGATGTTGTCCGCGGACGCGGAGAACATGTCGTAGAAGCTCGTCTCCCTGGGGGTCAGACGAAAGCGCACGTGGGGTCCTCGGGGTGCATGGGTTTCGGTCAGGCTGATGCTAGGCGCATCATCCGGCCACGGCTAACCGGCGTCATTCAGTGTCGCCCATCAGGCACAGTGAACAGAACCGGCCCCCGCCACCTTCGCGCGCGGATCGGTACCATATACCCACGTGGGGTATGGGCACCCTTTCTGGACAACGGGAGGACGCGATGACGACCACCGAGGCGGCCGGCCTTCCGGTCGGGGAGCAGGACGAGCAGCACGGCGCCGACCACGGCGTCCACGGCTACCACAAGCAGAAGGACGAGCACCTCAAGCGGCTGCGCCGCATCGAGGGCCAGATCCGCGGCCTGCAGCGCATGGTCGACGAGGACGTCTACTGCATCGACATACTCACCCAGGTCTCCGCGTCCACCAAGGCACTCCAGTCCTTCGCGCTCCAGCTCCTGGAGGAGCACCTGCGCCACTGCGTCGCCGACGCGGCGGTCAAGGGGGGCGACGAGATCGACGCGAAGGTCGAGGAGGCCACGAAGGCCATCGCGCGCATGATGCGCACCTGACGGGGTCAAGGGGAGCGGGGCGCGGCAGGCGTGACCTTCAGTACCTCGTCGATCAGGTCCGCGCTGAGCCGCTCCCCGTCCGTGGCGGACGCCGCGATCATCAACTCACCGCAGAGTTCGATCTCGGCGAGGGCCACGTGGTCCTGGACTGTCGTAGAAGGGGGCGGGGCCACGCGCATCACCTCTTCCTGCCGGTCCTGCCGGTTCCGCCGGGGTCGGCTCTCCGGCGTCTCTTAGCGTAGGGAGCGGACCACACACCGCGCATGGCACGTCCGGACCATTCTTCCGGCCCATGCACACCATGCCGCCCGGACCATGCCGCCCACTGCGAGGCCTACGCCCCGACCTTGCCCGCGTAGATGTCCCGGTGGGGCGGCAGCTGTACGACGACGGGCACGCCGAACCCGTACAGGAGCGTCGTCGAGGCGACCGCGACCGTCCGCCCCTGGTTGGTGAAACTGAACCGGTGCCGCACCTTGCGCAGCCGCCCCTCGCGGTCCAGGTACACGTCGAACGGCACCGCGTCCATGGCGAAGCCTTTCGCCGCCGCCGCGAGCGCACCTCTGACCTGCGGTGACGCCTCCCGCGCCGCCCGCGCGAGATCGGTGACGCCCCGGTAGTGCGTGACCGGCACCCCGGCCAGCTCCTCCTCTCCGACGTAGCTCACCCGCCGGGCACCGCGCAGCAGCTCGGCCGCCGCGGCCGGGTCGGTCGCCCCGCCGGTGACGAGGTTGCCGTCGGCGAGGCTCGTCGTGTCGACGCGCACCCACTTGTCGGCGGGGACACCTGCTCCCCGGTTCTTCATGTACAGCGCTCCGGGCGCGAGGAGTTCCGTGATCGGCCGGTGCCCGCTGGTCCCGGCGGCGTCCTTCGGCAGCACCACCTTCAGCCGCCCCTGCCACCGGGAGAAGTCGTACGCACCCTCGCCGCGGATCGTCACGCGCGTCCCGCCGGTCGCCATCTCCATCGACGTACGCGCCTTGGACGTGCCCGCGCGCACCAGCGCGTCGGGAGCACCCCGTACGGCGGCGGCGGCCGCGGCCGCGTCCACGCCGGGGCTCGCGTCGGCGGGGCCGGAGCACCCGCTGACCGTCGCGGCCACCACGCCGGCCGCGACGAGGGCGACCGCGCCGCTCCTGCGTCCGCGGCGCCGCTGCCGTTGCTGCACCACCATCGCCTGCAACCCCCAACGCCTAGACGCTGCTGCCTGCCTGCTTACCTGTTGCCTGCTTGCCTGCTCTTCGCCTGCGCTTGCACGAGATCCCCGCCCCTCGACCCGGGTCCCGGGAGCCCGGGGTACCCCATCCGCATAACGACCACCCCGGCTCCCCGTCACGCCGGTACCGTGGAGGCGTGCCTGCGCATGACTCGCCGCCCACCGTCACCAGCGACCACGAAGCCACCACGGTCGAACGCGGCTCCTTCTGCCTCGCCCGCTGCAGCTGTGGATGGTCGGGCCCCGCGAGACGCTCCCGGGACCGGGCGCGTACGGACGCGGCGGCTCACCTCGCCGCACCGCATCCCGGCGCCGGCTGAACACCGGCCGCGACCGGGCGGCGTGCGTGGGGCGGGTGGGCGCGGGCATGGGGCGCGTGGCCGGAAACCGCCGCCGACCCGCCGCACCCCCGCGCATTCACCGGGCGGGGCAGGGCGCCTGACGGCGCGCCAGGCTCCGTGGATCCGCGGTCCCGGCGGGACGGGGAGGGCAGACGCCAAAAGGCGCCCCGCCGCTCACGCCGCGAGCGCGGCCTGAGCGCGAGACCGGGCCCGACCGGCGAGACCGGCGGGACGCCGCCTAGGCCGCGAGGTCGTTGTCGTCGCCTTCGAGGCGCTGCTCGGGCAGGTCCAGCGGCTCGTGCCGGTCGGCCCACACGGGCGCCCTGCGCGACCGTACGAGCCGGCCGGCGCGCCGGGAGCGGGCCACCGCGGAGAAGACCGGCGTCAGCAGCGCGAGGGCGACGGGGGCGAGGAGCAGCGCGACGGCCGTGCCGAGGGCGAACCCGCCGACCACGTCCGTGGGGTAGTGGACGCCCATGTAGACGCGGCAGAAGCCCTCGGCGAGGGCGAGTCCGATGGCCGCGAGACCGAACCAGCGGTGGGCGAGGAAGAGCGCGACGCCGATACCCATGGCCATGGTGGCGTGGTCGCTCACGAACGAGAAGTCCGTCTTCCCGTCGACCAGGACCTCCAGGCCCTGATGCTCGAGGAAGGGTCTGGGCCTCTCCACGAACCCCCGGATGGGGATGTTGACGAGCAGGGCGATCCCCGCGGCGAGCGGCGCCCAGACCAGCCCGGCGACCGCCGCGACGGAGTCCTCCACGGTGCCGCGCCGGCGAACGGTCCACCAGCACCAGAGCACGACAAGGACCAGCGCGAGCATGATTCCGTACTCGCCCACGAACTCCATGACCCGGTCGAGCCACGTCGGGGCGTCCTTGGCCAGCCCGTTGATGTCGTAGAGCAGGCTGACATCGGGGTTCGAACCGTCCGATGCGAGTTCAGCCATCTGCTGCGGCCCCTTGCCTTGTCACTGTGTCAGTCCAGGGAACGACACGAGGGAAGCGTACGTTCCACTCTCCACCGAACGATCACGATGACGTTACCGAAGAGAGATGCGTCGCCGCAGCTCAGGCCCCTCCGGCCGCTCTGTTGGGCAGCGCTTTCGCGCCATCCTCGGTGACGCGGGTGGCGCCGAAGTAGTCGGGGGTGTCGATCTTGTCGAAACGGATCACGGCCCCGGTGTACGGCGCGTTGATCATGTACCCGCCGCCGACGTAGAGACCCACGTGCCGGATGGCCCGCGAGTTGGTCAAGTCGTCGGAGAAGAACACCAGATCACCGGGCAGCAGTTCGTCCCGTGAGGGGTGCGGCCCGGCGTTGTACTGGTCGTTCGCCACGCGCGGCAGCTCGATCCCCACCGTCCGGTAGGCGGCCTGCGTCAGCCCGGAGCAGTCGAACCGGCCCTGCTGCTCGGGCGTGCCGTTGCCACCCCACAGGTAGGGCGTCCCCAGCTTCTTCTGCGCGAAGTAGATGGCCCCGGCGGCCTGGCGCGACGGCTCCACCCGCCCGACGGGCCGGGCGAAGCTCTTCTCCAGGGACCGGATGATCCGGACGTAGTTCTGCGTCTCGCTGATGCGCGGCACGCCGCCGGCCTTTATCACCCGGTACGCGCCCGCGTTGTAGGCGGCGAGCATGTTGTTCGTCCGGTCGCCGGGCACGTTCCTGACGTATCCGGCCAACTCGCAGTCGTAGGAGGCGGCTGACGGAATGGCATCCGCCGGGTCCCACACGTCGCGGTCGCCGTCCTTGTCGCCGTCGATGCCGTGCGTGGCCCAGGTGCCGGGGATGAACTGCGCGATGCCCATGGCATTGGCGTGGCTGGTCACCTTCGGGTTCCAGCCGCTCTCCTGGTACAGCTGCGCGGCGAGCAGCGCGGGGTTGATGGCGGGGCACAGGTTCCCCCACTTCTGCACGAGCCCCTGGTACGCCGCCGGCACGGCCCCCTTGGCCAGCCCGACGGCACCGTTGACCCCGGCCCCCGCACCCCCGAGAAGGCCGGCTGCCGCGGAGTACGTCCCGACGACGAGCAGCGCGAGGAAGCCCATGCACAGGCCGACGGCCCCCCCGGCGACGAGCCAGCCCTTACGCACCGTCAACCACCCCTCACGACATGGCCGTCCACCGTGCGTCAGTGTAGGTGGCGGACCACGCCTTCAGGAGGTTGACGGTGAGGACGAGCCGGATGTCGGCCGGACCCCTCACCCCGCGGACGCCTCAGGCGGCGGGCCGCTTCAGGACCTCGACGAGGCTCGACGCGCTGTCCGCGCCGCGCCCGGCCGCCTCGCCGCGCCGGAAGATCTCGAGGACCGCGGCCGGGAGGGCCCCGTCGACGCCCGCGTCCAGGGCGGTGTGCAGGACGTGCTCGGCGCTGGCCGCACCCATGGTGAGCCGGTCGACGTCACCGCCGTGGTCGCCTGCGTCGATGCGGGGCGTGTAGAACTCGAGGAACCGGGTGAGGTCCAGGGCCCCCGTGGCGAGCGGCAGGATGTCGGCGGCCGTCAGGCCGTGGGCGCCGGCCATGGCGACCGCCTGCCAGTAACCGGTCAGGGCGGTCCAGAACATGACCATGTTGAGCTGGTACAGGAACGCGGCCAGGCCGGGGTCCTCACCCCGGTGGTCGGCGCCGGTCAAAACCTCCAGGGTGGCGCGGTGGGCGTCGAAGACCTCCCGCGGGCCGCTGTAGAGGGTGGTGGACGCGGGGCTGCCGATCCCCGAGGGCGGCGTCAGCACGCCGCCGGTGAGCTGCGTGGCGCCGTGCTCGGCGGCCCAGGCGGCCGCGGCCCGTGCCTTGGCGGGCGTGTCGGAGGTGAGGTTGACCAGGACGCGGCCGGACAGGACGGCGGGGTCGGCGGCGCCCAGGACCGCGTACAGGGCGTCGTAGTCCGTGAGGCTCAGCACGACCAGCTCGTTGGTGGCGAGGGCGTCGGACACGGATGCGGCGCGCACGGCCCCGCGCGCGACGAGGTCGTCGGCGCGGGAGGCGGTGCGGTTCCAGAGCGTGACGTCGTGTCCGCGGTCGAGGAACGCGGTGGCCATGGCCCGGCCCATCGGGCCGAGGCCGATGACGGTGACGGAGGTCTTGCTCGTGCTGCGCGTGCTGCTCATGGGAATCCCTTCGCGACGTACTAGAACGAACGCTCTATCCAGAGCATGGGCAGGACCGTAGCACAGACCAGTGGAACGAACGCTCTACTCACCCGCCGGGTAGGATCGCCCCATGAAGACCCCGGCCCCCGCCGACCTCCCCCGCCCCGGCACCGCGGCCGCCTCTCCGGCCGGCACCCGCGAACGGATCGTCGTCGCCGCGGCCCGCCTCATCCAGCGCCAGGGGTACGTCGGGACCGGCATCAAGCAGATCGCCCAGGAGGCACCGGCCACCCTCGGCTCCGTCTACCACTTCTTCCCCGGCGGCAAGGAAGCCGTGGCCGTCGCCGCCCTCACCCACAGCGGCGAGGAGTTCGCCGTCCTGCTGCGCGACGCCCTCGCCGCCGAGGACGACCCCGCCGCGGCGGTCGACGCCTGCGCCCGCCTGCTGGCCGAGGCCCTGCGCGCGTCCGGCTGGGTGGACGGCTGCCCCGTCACCGCCGCCGCCCTGGAGACCCTCGGCGACGCGGACTCCGAGATCCAGCGGACCTGCGCCGCCGTCCTGCGCGGCTGGCAGGACATCGTCGCCGACAAGCTGCTGGCGGCCGGCCTGCCGGCTGCCGACGCCCGCGAGCTGGCCGTGACGGTCATCAACACCCTCGAGGGCGCCGAGGTCACCGCCCAGATCAACCGCGACACCGAGCCCCTGCTGGTGGCGGGCCGTCACCTGGCGCGCCTCGTCGCGGCGTACGCCGGCTGACGCCCACCGCCGCACCCACCTCCTCCGCGCGCACCCGAGCCCCCGGCGCACCCGCACACCGCCGCGACTGCCCCAAGAGTGCAACAACGACAGTCATTGCCCGGAGTCACCCCCCGTGATACACAGAGTGACCGTGCGCGTACTTGTACGGACCACGTCCACCGCTCGGCGCAGGTCACGGCGGCCGGGTCGGTCAAACGTGCGGGGATCGGGTAAAGAGACCAGCCAAGTCGGCATACGTGGACGGTTTCATCAGCGAAGATAGTGCGATGACCCGTGCCGAGGGGCAGGGGCGTCGAACTACCCAACAGGGGCGGTGAGTTACATGTACCTGGCGGCTGAAAAAGGCGACATCACCACCATCATCGGCGGAATCGCCCCGAACTGGGGGCCTTTCGGCAGCCTCGGGAACGAGGCCCGCGTGATGATCGAAGTGGTGATGGCCGTGGCCATCCTGCTGTGCCTGGGCATCGCGATCTGGGGCGCGGCGAAGCAGCGCATCGGCGCGACGGCCCTCCGCGACACGTTCAGCGCCGAACAGGGCAAAGGCCTGATCGTGGCGGGCCTGACCGGGGTCTTCATCATCGGATCACTGGGCACGCTGTTCACCATCGTCTACGGCATGGCCGTCTGACCCTCCGCCAGCTGCCCGCCCGGGCCCGCCCGGAACCCGGCTCCACCGAGGTTGCGTCACCTGATGTCAAGTCACCGCACAGCACAGCGAAAGGTTGAGGGGGCGTACCCGTCATGAGCCTCGGCGACGAGAACGACGGCGGCCAGACCCGTACCCGCCTGCCCGAGGGCGGTGCCGGCGACGTCTACGGCGGCGCCCGCCGCCCGGCGCGCAACTCGCGCTCGCTGATCACCGTGGTGGGTGTGGTGGTGCTGCTGATCGCCGCCATCGCGTTCGCGAACCGGAGCGGCGACGGCGACGGCGACACCGGCGACGGCGCGAAGGGCCCGGGCGCCGCGGCCCCCACGTCCGCGACGGGCGTCCGCCCGGTCTCGGGCAGGAACGGCACGATCCCGACGGGGTACGCCCACGACGAACAGGGGGCGCAGAGCGCGGCGTCCAACTACGCCGTCGCCCTCGGATCCGACGGCATGTTCAAGACGGACAGTCGGCACGCGATCGTCGACACTGTCTACGCGCCGACCGCCGCAGCGAAGCTCAAGGGGCCGCAGGACGAGGCGTACTCACCCGACTTCCTGCAGAAGCTGGGCCTGGACGCCGACGGCAACCCTCCCCAGGGCAGCACCTTCGTCTCCCGGACCATCCCCATCGGCACCAAGGTCGAGAGTTTCAGTGGGGACACCGCCAAGGTGTCGGTCTGGTACACGGGCCTGATCGGGATGTCCGGTCCGGAGTCGACCGACCCCGTGAGCACCACCTGGAAGACGTGGACCTTCGATCTGCAGTGGACCGACAACGACTGGAAGGTCACAGCGGACTCCCAGAAGGACGGACCGGCACCCGTGCCTGGGGACATCGCGGCCTCCAGCGCGGACGACATCAGTAAGGCCGTTGCGGAATACGGAGGCTTCACGTATGCCCGGTAGTCCTCGGCGCCGGACCGGATCGGTCGTCGTCGCACTGGCGGCCGCTCAGACGGCCCTGTTCCTCTTCGCGGGCCGCGCGGCGGCGGCGCCCACTCCGGTCCCCACCCCGTCACCGTCACCCAGTGCCAGCAATGACCCTTGCGATCTGCTGATCGGCCCCGCCAAGGAGTACTGCGTCAGCGGAGACGGTGCCGGCCGCACAGGCCGCTCCGCGCCCACCGACCCCGCCTCCGCCCTCGACCCCCTCGCCTCCCTCGCCCGCGGCTGCGCCGACGCCGCCTCCTGGATCGTCACCAAGCTCAGCGATGCCGTGAAGAACACCGCCGAGGTGGACTTCACCAACCCCACCTTCCTCAAGCAGTACGCCGTCGTCTTCGCCGCCTCCACCGTCCTCACCCTCGTCCTGTGGCTGCTGGCCGTCGCCAAGCGCGCCATCCGCGGCGTGCCCCTCGCCACCGCGCTCTCCGAGGCGATCGGGTTCCTCTGGCTGACGGTCCTGGCCTCCGCCTTCACACCGCTGATCCTCTACACGGTCGTCTCCGCGACCGACGGCGTCACCGAGGTCATCGCCGGCGGCACCGGCGGCCAGACCGACGTGTTCTTCGGGTCCTTCTCCGAGGCCCTCAAGAAGGGCGACGACATCGGCGGCGGCCCGATCATGCTGATCGTCGTGTCCCTCGTGTCGATCCTCGCCGCCGGCATCCTCTGGCTCGAGCTCGTCATCCGCGCCGCCCTGCTCTACGTCGGAGCCCTCCTCGGCACGGTCGTGTACGCCGGCCTCGTCGACAAGAACATGTGGGGCCACGTGCGCCGCTGGGCCGGGATCATGATCGCCGTGATCCTGGTCAAGCCGGTCATCGTGATCGTCCTCGGCCTGGCCGGCGCCCTGTCCGCCGACGACGGCCCCAACGCCTTCTCCGCGGTCGTCTCGGGCCTCGCCATCATCCTGCTCGCCATCTTCGCCTCCGCGATGATCTACCGCTTCGTGCCCGGCTTCGGCGACGAGATCGCCTCCGCCCGTACGAACCGCAAGCAGGCCACCGACGGCGCCCAGGCCGCCGCGGTCATCTCCTCCCCCGCCGCCCTCGTCTCCCAGGGCATCAAGACGCACAGCAGCCGCAGCCACCAGCGCAGCGGTGGCGGCGAGCAGCCCCAGCCCGCCGCCGTCAGCGGCGGCATGGCCGCCCACAGCTCCCGCACCGCGCCCGCCGGGTCCGCGGGCGGTGGCGGAGCCGTCCCCTCCGCCGCGCCCCCGCCACCCGCGCCCCGCAGCCCCAGTAGCAGCAGTCCCACCACGAGCACCCCGCACAGCCACCGCAACAGCTCAGGCACCGGCACAGGAAGTTCAGGAGGTGGAGGGCGTTGACGACCCAGTCCCCAGCGATCGCGCCCCGCCGCACGTACCTCATCGGCAGGGCCCGCCCCAACGCCATCATCGGCAAGAACCGCGAGACCGGCGAGATCGCGCTGATCATCGCCGGTGCGTTCCTCGGCATGATGAGCGGACTCCTCGTCCCCGTCCTGTCCCTGCGGATCGTGCTGCTCATGGGCTTCCCGATGCTCGCGCTCGCCGCGGTGTACGTCCCGTACAAGAACCGCACGTTCTACAAGTGGTTCGAGATCAACCGCAGCTACAAGCGCACCCTCCGCCAGGGCACCACCTACCGCTCCCGCGCCATGGAAGCGGGCACGAGACTCGACGGACGCGAGGTCGAGGTCGGTCCCCCGCCCGGCATCGGCCGCATCAACTGGCTCGCCGCCCCCTTCGGTCCCGACGAGATCGCCGTCCTCCTCCACGCCGACCGCCGCACCGTCACCGCCGCCATCGAGATCGAGGGCCCCGGCGTCGGCCTGCGCGACAGCGAGGACCAGGAGGCGCTGGTGGACCGTTTCGGCACGCTGCTGAAACACGTCGCCAACGGCGACGGCTTCGTCACCCGCCTGCAGATGCTGGCCCGTACGCTCCCCGCCGACCCCGACGCCCACGCCAAGGACGTCGCCCAGCGCGGCGACCCCACCGCACCCCGCTGGCTCCAGGACTCGTACGACCAGCTCCAGTCCATGGTCTCCACCTCCAGCGAGCAGCACCGCGCGTACCTGGTCGCCTGCATGCACTACACCCGCGAACTGGCCGCCGAGGCCCACGCCATGGCCCGTGCCGCCCGCCAGGCGTCCGGCACCCGGGGCAGGCTCGACAAGGACGCCGGCCTCGCCGTCGTCATGGCCCGCGAGCTCACCGACATCTGCGCCCGCCTCGCCGAGGCGGACATCCGCGTCCGCCAGCCCCTCGGCCAGTCCCGCCTGGCCTCGCTCGTGCACTCCATGTACGACCCGGACCACCCCATCGACCACATCCAGGCGATGACGAAACGAAACGCTTGGCCCGCCGAGCTCGACGCCGTCGAGCCGACGTACCTCCAGGCCAAGACCCGTGAGTCGGCCACCCGCGCGCCCTGGTGCCACGCCACCGCCTGGGTCAAGGAGTGGCCGATGACCCCCGTCGGCGTGAACTTCCTCGCCCCGCTCCTGGTCCACACGCCCGACGTCATCCGCACCGTCGCCGTCTGCATGGACCTCGAGCCGACCGAGGTCGCCATCGAGCGCATGCTGACGGAGAAGACGAACGACGAGGCCGAAGCCAGCCGCGCCGCCAAGATGAACCGCACGATCGACCCGCGCGACATCGCCGCCCACGGCCGGCTCGACCAGCGGGGTGAAGATCTCGCCAGCGGGGCGGCAGGGGTGAACCTCGTCGGGTACATCACTGTGTCGTCTCGTACGCCCGAAGCCCTGGCCAGGGACAAGCGGACGATCAGGGCCTCGGCCGGCAAGTCGTATCTGAAGCTGGAGTGGTGCGACCGCGAACACCACCGGGCCTTTGTGAACACATTGCCGTTCGCGACCGGCATCCGCCGATAGGGGCCCTGATCCACATGCGTGATCCGCTGTCAGCCCTCACCGAGGCGTTCACCTCCTTCCTCTTCGGGAAGGTGGAGACGACCCGCCTCCCCGTCCGCACCTCTACGGGCCAGGCCCAGGCCGTCTACCTGCCGACCGCCGCACCCGGCCTCGGCGACTCCGGCGTGATCATCGGCCGCGAGGTGTACAGCGGCAAGGGCTACATCTACGACCCCTTCCAGCTGTACGGGCAGCAGCTCCCGGCCCCCCACTGGCTCGTCCTCGGCGAGTCCGGCAACGGCAAATCGGCGCTGGAGAAGACGTACGTGCTGCGCCAGCTCCGCTTCCGCGACCGGCAGGTCGTCGTCCTCGACGCACAGGGCGAGGACGGCGTCGGCGAGTGGAACCTGATCGCGCAGGAGCTGGGAATAACGCCCATCCGGCTCGACCCGATGGCGGCCCTGGACGACGGCATCCGCCTCAACCCCCTCGACCCCTCGATCACCACCACCGGACAGCTCGCCCTGCTCCGCACGATCATCGAGGTCGCGATGGGGCACGGGCTGGACGAGCGTTCCGGCTTCGCCCTGAAGGTCGCCCACGCGTACGTCAACGAGACCATCACCGACCGCCAGCCCGTGCTGTCCGACATCGTCGAGCAGTTGCGGCATCCGGAGCCCGAGTCGGCGGCGGCGATGAACGTCGCCACCGACGACGTACGGGCCTGGGGCCTGGACGTCGCCCTCGTCCTGGACCGGCTCGTCGACGGTGACCTGCGCGGCATGTTCGACGGACCGACCACCGTCGGGATCGACCTCGACGCGCCCCTGATCGTCTTCGACCTCTCCCACATCGACCGCAACTCCATCGCGATGCCCATCCTGATGGCGATCGTCGGGGTGTGGCTGGAGCACACCTGGATCCGGCCGGACCGCAAGAAGCGCATCTTCCTGGTGGAAGAGGCGTGGCACATCATCAACAGCCCGTTCGTGGCGCAGCTGTTCCAGCGGCTGCTCAAGTTCGGCCGGCGCCTCGGCCTGTCCTTCGTCGCCGTGGTGCACCACTTGAGCGACGTCGTCGACGGGGCGGCGGCGCGCGAGGCGGCCGCGATCCTCAAGATGGCGTCCACCCGCACGATCTACGCCCAGAAGGCCGACGAGGCCCGGGCCACCGGCCGGGTCCTCGGCCTGCCCCGGTGGGCGGTCGAGATCATCCCGACCCTCACCCCCGGCATCGCCGTGTGGGACGTCAACGGCAACGTGCAGGTGGTCAAACACCTCGTCACCGAAGCCGAGCGCCCCCTGGTCTACACGGACCGCGCGATGACCGAATCCTCGGTCCCGGACGACATCCAGGCCGCGGAGTGGGAGGCGGAGCAGCGCGCGGCCCTCATCGAGCGGCAGATGAACGAATCCTCGCAGTCGACGGTGGCATGACATGGAGCGGGAACGCGGAGCGGAACGGGGTATCCCCGACGGCCTGCTGGTGGGGCTGCTGGGGTTCCTGCTCGGTGTGACGATCCTGGTGTGGACGGCGACCGGCCTCTCGGGCCTGCTCGCGCACGGCTCGTGGCCGGAAGGCGTGACGTTCGGCGGCACGCCCTCCGCGATGCGCGGCCTGGTCTCCCAGCCGCACGACCTCGCGGGTGCGTGGCCGGCGACCCCGCCGGCACAGCTTTCCGGCTACGGCCTGTTCTGGGGCCTGTTCATCGGCGAGCTGATGGTGCTGGTGGTCCTCGCGGTCTTCGTCCTCGGCACCCTCGCCCGCTGGCGCGCCGTGCGCGCGGCCCGGCGGAACGGCAGGGCGTACGGTCACGGAGGCGGCGGTGGGGCTGCGGCGAAGGAACCGGCGCCGCAGCGGCCCTCCTCGCACGACCCGTCGCACGACCCTTCGCACGACTCCGAGAGCGCCGACGCGCACCGCCGCACGCCCCTGGGGGCACCCGCGCGCCCCGAACACCCCCACACGCCGCCCGCGACGGCCCAGGGCCCGGCCACCGCCCTCGCGGACACCGCCGCGAACAGCCGGTCCACCGCCGCCCCCGGCACCGCTCCGGCCCTCCACGAGGCGGGCCCGCCCGCGGGGACCGTGGCGACCACAGCCCGCGTCCCCGCCCCCCGTACCGCAGGCGTCGTCCTCTACGGCGCGGACCCCGCCGCCCGCCGGCCCACCGCCGTCCAGGCCGTCCTCGACGCCGCGGGCCCGGCCCTCGTCCTCACGTCCGACCCCACCGTGTGGGCCGACACCAAGGACGCCCGGGCCAAGCTCGGGCCCGTCCTGGTCTACGATCCCGGCCACCTGTGCGAGACCCCCGCGCGGCTCCACTGGTCGCCCACCGCCGGGTGCGAGGACACCGGCATCGCCGCCGCGCGCGCCGCCGCGCTCCTGGCGCCCGTACGGCCCCCGGGCCGCATCGACGCGGCGGTGGCGGACACCGCCGAAACCCTCATGCGGTGCTGGCTGCACGCCGCGGCCGTGGACGGGCGCCCCTTCAAGCAGGTCCACCGCTGGGCACAGAACCAGGGCAGCCACGAACCCGTACGCATCCTCCGTACGCACCCCAAGGCCACCAACAGCCACGCCGGTCTCCTGGAGTCGGCGCTCACCGCCTACCCGGAACGCCGCGAGATCGCCCAGGAGCTGACCGTCCGGGCGCTGTCGTCCCTCTCGTCCGTCCACATCCGCGAGGCCTGCACACCGAATCGAACTGATTCCCTGACCTTGGAATCATTCATCGATGAAGGGGGCACGCTTTACGTAGTGGGGGAAGCCATCGAGGACCCCCGCACCCGCCCGGGCGCGATGCCGCTGCTCACCGCGCTCGCCTCGTACGTGGTCGAGCACGGCCGCCGCATGGCCGCACGGTCATCCGACGGTCGGCTCGACCCACCAATGACGCTCGTCCTCGACGACGTGGCGGCCGTGGCCCCTCTGCCGCTGCTGCCCGAGCTGCTGACGTCCGGTCAGGACACCGGCATGCCGACGCTCGCCCTGCTCCGCTCCGCCGAGCAGGGCCGCGCCCGCTGGCCGGACCGTTCCCTCGCCTCGTTCACCGAGCTCACCGAGTGACGGGCCGGCGCACCTCGTACTCCAGCTCCAGCGCCCCGTCGTGGCCCTCCTGCACGGGCATGTGCGCCCCGGTGGGCACGAATCCGAGCTTCCGGTAGAAGGCTCGCGCCCGCGTGTTCTCCTCGTGCACATGGAGCCGTACGCGCTGGACCGGCTCGCCCTCCAGCGACCACGACCATTCCAGGGCGGCCCGGAACAGCGCGTCCGCCAGCCCGGCGCCCCGCGCCGCGGGCCGTACGTACACCCCGACCACCTGCGTCTGCTGGACCGTCGGCACGTCACCGATGAGGCTCGTCGCACCGCGGTGTTCCACGAGCACGGTGACCGTGCCGTCCCACGCCCCGTCCGGGGCCTCGGCCACGAACTGCCGGATGTTGTCGCCGTCCTCCGCCGCTCCGGCGGTCCGTTCCTGCCAGTGCTCGTCGGGGCGGGCGACAGCCGCTTCGTAGGTGTCGAGGAAGGCGAGGTGCGCGACAGGATCCTGCAGGGCGGCCAGCCGGATCTCGCGGGCCTTGTGCCACTCGTCGGCACGTACGGGACGTATCAGGTGCTCCATCCCCCTGATCCTGGCCGCGCCGGCCGCGTCCCGGCAACGGATTTACCCACGGCACTCGGCC
>NZ_KL591007.1:0-369 GCF_000716335.1 Streptomyces sp. NRRL S-118
CAAGACCACCACCACGGTGGCCATGGACTTCGGCCGCATCACCCTGGACCAGGACCTGATCCTGTACCTCTTCGGTACGCCGGGCCAGGACCGCTTCTGGTTCATGTGGGACGACCTCGTACGCGGCGCGATCGGCGCCGTGGTGCTCGTCGACACCCGTCGTCTCGCCGACTGCTTCCCCGCGGTGGACTACTTCGAGAACAGCGGCCTGCCGTTCGTCATCGCCCTCAACGGCTTCGACGGGCACCAGCCCTACAGCCCCGACGAGGTCCGCGAGGCCCTGCAGATCGGCCCCGACACCCCCATCATCACCACCGACGCCCGCCACCGCGCCGACGCCAAGAGCGCATTGATCACGCTCGTGGAGCA
>NZ_KL591007.1:434-186557 GCF_000716335.1 Streptomyces sp. NRRL S-118
CGCTCGTGGAGCACGCGCTGATGGCACGACTCCGGTAGGCGCTGCTCCTTCGCGCAAGGCCCCGCACCACCTCCGGGTGGGCCGGGGCCTTCGCCGTACCGCCGCACGCGGCCCCCACAGCCTCACAGGGCCACATGACCGGAAGCCCGCATGGTGAACGGCGGCATGGCGAAGGGCCCCGCACTCGCTCGGAGTGCGGGGCCCTTCGGACGGCGGGGTCAGCCCTGCCAGCTGTGCGGGGCGCGGAACCCGGGCTGGCGTTCCAGGCGGCGCCAGCCGGCCGTGGAGCGGCTCCTGGCGGCGGTCTCGGCGGGGCGGGAGCCCGCGCGGGCCATCAGGATGGCCGTGATGGCGGCCAGTTCCTCGGGGTCGGCGTGGCCCTTCTCGACGCGGAGGAGGGATGCGTTGGTCACGTGGTGCTCCTCTTACTGGGGCGGGTTGCCGTGCTTGCGCGACGGCAGGTCGGCGTGCTTGGTGCGCAGCATCGCGAGGGACTTGATCAGCACCTCGCGGGTCTCGGCGGGGTCGATGACGTCGTCGACCAGTCCGCGCTCGGCCGCGTAGTACGGGTGCATCAGTTCGGCCTTGTACTCCTTGACCATGCGGGCGCGCATGGCCTCGGGGTCCTCGGCGTCCGCGATCTGGCGGCGGAAGATGACGTTGGCCGCGCCCTCGGCGCCCATCACCGCGATCTCGTTGGTGGGCCAGGCGTAGGTGAGGTCGGCGCCGATGGACTGGGAGTCCATGACGATGTACGCGCCGCCGTACGCCTTGCGCAGGATCAGGGAGATCCGGGGCACGGTGGCGTTGCAGTACGCGTACAGCAGTTTGGCGCCGTGGCGGATGATGCCGCCGTGCTCCTGGTCGACGCCGGGCAGGAAGCCGGGCACGTCCAGCAGCGTGATGATCGGGATGTTGAAGGCGTCGCACATCTGGACGAAGCGGGCCGCCTTCTCGGACGCCTCGATGTCCAGGACGCCCGCGAGCGTCTGCGGCTGGTTGGCGACGATGCCGACGACCTGGCCGTCGAGGCGGGCGAGCGCACAGATGATGTTGCGGGCCCACCGCTCGTGGATCTCCAGGTAGTCGCCGTCGTCGACGAGCTCCTCGATCACCTTGGCCATGTCGTACGGCCGGTTGCCGTCGGCCGGCACCAGGTCGAGCAGGATGTCGGAGCGGCGGTCTGCCGGGTCGTCGACGGCGTGGACCGGCGGGTTCTCGCGGTTGTTCGACGGCAGCATCGACAGCAGGTAGCGGACCTCCGCGATGCAGGTCTCCTCGTCGTCGTACGCGAAGTGCGCCACGCCGCTGGTCTCGGCGTGCACGTCGGCGCCGCCGAGGCCGTTCTGGGTGATCTCCTCGCCGGTCACCGCCTTGACCACGTCCGGGCCGGTGATGAACATCTGCGAGGTCTCGCGCACCATGAACACGAAGTCGGTCAGCGCCGGGCTGTAGGCGGCGCCGCCCGCGCACGGGCCGAGCATCACGCTGATCTGCGGGATGACGCCCGAGGCGCGCGTGTTGCGCTGGAAGATGCCGCCGTAGCCGGCGAGCGCGGAGACGCCCTCCTGGATGCGGGCGCCGGCGCCGTCGTTCAGGGAGACCAGCGGCGCGCCCGCGGCGATGGCCATGTCCATGATCTTGTGGATCTTGGTGGCGTGGGCCTCGCCCAGCGCGCCGCCGAAGATCCGGAAGTCGTGCGCGTAGACGAAGACCGTGCGGCCCTCGACGGTGCCCCAGCCGGTGATGACACCGTCGGTGTAGGGCTTCTTGTGCTCCAGACCGAAGCCGGTCGCGCGGTGTCGGCGCAGCTGCTCGACCTCGCGGAACGAGTCCGGATCCAGGAGGAGCTCGATGCGCTCACGCGCGGTCAGCTTCCCCTTGGCGTGCTGTGCTTCCGTGGCACGGTCACTCGGGCCACGGCGGGCCTCCTCGCGCAGGGCGTGCAGCTCGGCCACACGCCCACGGGCGTCGGTCGGCTCGCCCTGGGTTTCGTCCACAACGGTCATGTACTGACCCTACGAAGCCGACCAAGAAAATCACGCCGTTGACTCCGTACAGTCTCCGGAGTCATCTCCTGTCAGCCTTGAACAGAACCATTCGGCGGAGCGGCGAAACCACCATCGGGGGACCACTCCCCCTTGTGGGGGTCCGACAAGGCCCTCAACCGAGGGCCACCCGGCAGTGGTGGCCCGCGCCCGCCGTGCCCGGCGTGATGCGCAGCCGTAGCGTACGCCCGGTGGTGAGGACCTCGACAGTGGGGTCGTGACCGAGGACCCGGTGGACGGGGTGGTGCCAGGTGATCTCCAGGGGCTCGCCGGTGCGCGGAGGCTCGCTCGCGTGGAGGGTGGCGATGCGGGCCCGCCGGCGCAGCAGGACGCTCGCGGGCGAGGTGGCGGCGAGCGGCCCCGATCGGCCGGGCTCCCAGAAGTTCGCGGCGGTCAGACCCAGCGGGTGGACGGTGACGGCCTGGCGGGCGGATGTGTTGTCGTGGATCTCCAGCCAGCGGGGGTCGTGGGCGCGGGCGGCGACCGTCCGGCGGGCGGCCCCGGGCATCAGGACGTACACGTACGTGGCGTCGGCCGGGTCGGTGCCGTGGTCGAGCCAGAGGGTCTGGTAGCTGCGGGTGCGGCGTTCGGTGGTGGAGGTCGTGTTGATGTCGCGCCACGCACCGGTGCGGTCCTCGCGCAGGGTGCGCAGCGCCGCCGTACCGCCGGGGAGGATCCAGCCGCCGTGGCCTTCGAGGTGGGCCCAGTGCGAGCCGGTGGTGAAGGCGGGGCCGGCGGAGCCGCCGGCCGGGTCCCCGAGGCAGCGGTTGTCGACGATCGTCTCGACGGGGACGCCGTCGGTGGCGGTGATGCCCGCGCCGAGGCAGACGAGGGCGTCGGCGGCGCAGAACCAGGACTTGCGGGCCTGGAGCGTGGAGCCGAGGCCCCGCAGGTGCTGGCCGACGGCGGCGAACTCCCCGTCGGTGACGCCGCCGACCCACCGCACGCCGGGCTTGGGCTCGCCCCACTCGCCGCCGGCGCGGTCGGGCAGGCGCCGGGTGGAGACGGTGGTGCCGGGGAGCCGGTACCAGTCGACGGTGGGCCAGAACCAGTCGGTGTACTGGGCGTCGCCGCCCGGTCCGGCGCCGGGGCCCCACCAGGAGAGCATGCCGGCGCCGGTGTGCCAGCCGCGCGGGTTCTCGCCGTTGCCGCACTCGTAGTACGCGATGCGGTCGGAGGCCATGGCGATGGAGGCGGCCCAGCCGGGGCGGCGGTGCACGGCCCGGTCCATGGAGGCGAAGAGGGTGTGGCCGACCGGTTCGGGGGCGGCGGGGACGGGTGAGGCGGCGACCGCGTGCAGCCGGGCGAGGTCGGCGACGCCGAACCGGCCGGCGGTCAGCACGGGGCTCACGGTGTCGCGCTCGATCCAGCCCTTCACCCGGGCGTGCCACCGCTCGCGCTCGGCGGGGCTCACCGCGTCGGCGAGCAGCGCGATGGCCGCGATGATGCCCTGCCCGTGGTAGTGGTCGCTGCGCAGGGTGCCGCGGACGTCGCTCCTGAGCAGGCCGCGGCTGATGGCCCGGCCGTTGACGCAGTCCATCATCAGGCCGTTGCGGAGGAGGGGGGCGTACGCCTTCTCGACCGAGTCGAGGACGATCCGGCGGGCCGGGTCGGTGACCGCCCAGGACGATCCGGTCAGCAGGGCGAAGAGCCGGCCGAGGCCGTCGAGCAGGACCTGTCCGTACGTGCCGGAGTAGGCGACCCAGGTGTGCTGGATGAAGCCGCCGTCGGCGTAGAGCCCGTCGCCCGAGGTGACGTACGGGAAGACGGGCGAGAGGGCGTCGCGGGCCAGCGCGATCTTGGCCGGGTGCCGGCCGAGGACGCCGCGCAGGGCGACGGAGCGGCACAGGTCGACGCGGTTGGCGCCGGTGGAGGTGCCGCTGTAGTCGCCGAGCACGCTGTCGGGGATGAAGTGGTCGACGGCCGCGCAGGCCGCCTCGGTCCGGGCGGGCCCGAGCTCCTCGTACAGGGTGGCGGTGATGTCCATGAGGAGGCGGGGGCTGCCGATCTGCCACTCCCACCAGTTGCCGTAGCGGGAGGTGGCGGGGTTGTAGACGCGCTCGGTGAGGTGGTCGAGGCCGCGCAGGACGTCGGCGAGGAGGTCGGGGTCGCCGGTACGGCCGGTGCCCTGCTGGGCGTACGCCTGGGTCATGGTCCACAGGCGGTGGTAGCTCTGGGTGATGCCGGAGGGCGGGTCGAAGGCGTGGCCGGGCCACAGGGAGGTGGGGGTGGGGGCCATGGAGACGCGGAAGCGGGCGGCGAGGTCGCCGGTCTCGGCGAGGCGGGAGGCGTAGGGCTCGGCGGCGGGGTCGTAGCCGCTGCCGAGCTGGAGGTCGAGCCAGCGCAGGCGGAGCTTTTCGAACTCGTCGACGTCGTGGGGGTGCCGGTCGGCTCGGGCGGGTGGCGCCATGGCGATTCCGAGGGCTGTGGCGGAGGTGGCGGCGAGGAAGGTGCGACGGGACCAGTCGGACGCGTTCGGCTGCACGGGGGCCTCCCGGGGAAGTGGTGCGGACCGGCCGGGCCGGTCCGGCGTGTCACTCACTCCGTTTAATGCGCATGACAATCGCGGCTCATCCCAGTCGTACCACCGCCTGATGGACGGCGCCCAGTGTGCCGGGCGTGATCCGCAGCCGCAGCGCGGAGCCGGTCGACAGCACCTGAACGGATGGATCGCCGGTCGAGGCGGACGCCGCTGCCCGGTGCCGTGTCAGGTCGATCGCGGCGCCGTCGCGGCGGGCCCTCGCGGTGGCGGCGAGGGCGGTGGCGATCCGCAGGAGGGCACGGCGGGAGGGCATGCGGGGGGAACCTCCGGGGAACGGGGTGCGTCGTTGAACCGAGAACCACCACCGGGGGCGGTTTTCCTCACGCGTACGAACAAGTGGTCAACGAACCGCACGAAACGTTCAGAGACGCTCGACGGGATGGGAGCCGGAGCTGCACATGCACGCCGAAGAGAGGCACCAGGCGATACTCCGCAGGCTGCGGGAGCGCGGCTCGCTGCGCGTCACCGACTTCGCGCACGAGGTGCGGGTCTCCCCGGTGACGATCCGCCGGGACGTGGAGCAGCTCGCGGAGCGGGGCCTCCTCGCCCGGGTCCACGGGGGCGCGGTGCTGTCCGGGGCGGACGCGGCGGCGGCCCCGCACGAGGAGCTGGTGTTCGGTCTCCTCGTACCGGCGGCCGACCACTACTACCCCGAGGTGATCAAGGGCGCGCGGGAGGCGGCCGCCGAGCGCGGCGTACGGCTGGTGCTCGGCATCTCCCAGTACAGCCGGGAGCAGGAGCGGACGCAGCTGCGGCGGATGCTCGCGGACGGGGTCGACGGCCTGCTGATCACCCCCTGCGGCAGCCTGGACGAGACGGAACTCCCCGTCCCGTACGTCCTGGTGGAGCGCCGCCCCGCGGACGACCTGTCGCGGGCGGAACACGTCGCCACGGACCACGCCTACGGCGCGGGGCTCGCCGTCCGGCACCTCGCCGGACCGGCCGGGCGGCGGCGCGTCGGCCTGGTGGTGCGGGACGACGGCCCGCACGCCGCGGCGGTGCGGGACGGCTACCACCGCGGCCTCGCGGCGGCCGGCCTGACCGCACCCGACGGGGGCGTCCTGCACCTGGCGCCGCCCGCCGACGAGGACGCCGGGCGCGAGGGGCAGCTCGCCGCGTTCACGGAGGCGGTGACCGGCGGGGCACTGGACGGCGTCCTGGTCCACAACGACCACGACGCGCTCGTCCTGCTGCAGCGGCTGCGGGCGCACGGCGTGGACGTGCCCGGCGACCTCGCCGTCGTCGCGTACGACGACGAGGTCGCCGCGCTCGCGGACATCCCGCTCACCGCGGTGGCCCCGCCGAAGCACGCCATGGGCGCGGCGGCCGTCGGCCTCCTGACCCGCCGCGTGTCGGACCCGGCCGCCCCCCGCCACCGCCTGACGCTCCTGCCCGAGCTGCATGTGCGCGCGTCGACGGGTGTGGACTAGTCCGGTGCCGGTGCCGGGCACGCGCTCGGCCCCCGCAGCGGCAGCGCGCGTCGCCCCGGTCCGCGTGGTCGTTGCCGTTGCCGTCACCGGCGTCCGGGACGGCGAGGTCGGCGTACGACGCGCGCCGTGAGGTCCGCCGCCGGGGGGTGCGCGGCGTCCGTCGCCGCCAGGACCGGTGAGGCCGCCTTCCCGGTGCCGTCCGCCGGGACGCGGAAGCGGATCGTGCCGCGCGTGAGTTGCTCGTCCTCGACCCCCGCCCCGGCGGTGAAGGACGTGCACCGCCGACCGGCCAGGAGCGGACGGTCACCGGGGCGCGGGTGCCCAGGCCCTCGGCGTGGACCACGCCCCGATCCGCAGCGCCCGCCGGTCCGGCGCTCCCCGCCCGTGCACCCAACTCCCGCCGACACACGCCAACTTGTGAAGACATACGAAATGCGAGAGCGCTCTCAGCCACATGTCTTGACGCGTCATCCGGGCGCCACGAGAGTGTGAGCCACCTCCCACCACTCCCGACCCCCACAAGGAGTGCCCCCATGACCATCCGCCCCTCCGGCCGCATGACCCGCCGCGGCTTCCTCGCGGGCACCGCGGCCGCCGCCGCCACCGCCGCGCTGACCTCCCGCACCTCCGCCTCCGCGGCCCCCGCCACCTGCGAACTGGCGCTGGTGAACCGTTCCTTGCCGGGCACGGTCCACGCGTACGTCACCGGTCACGAGCAGGGCACCGGCCGCTGGGTGCTGCTGCGCCCGGGCGGCGGCGTCTACCGCCCCGAGTCCCCCGCCCGCCCGCTGACCCCGCTGCCCGTCGACTGCGCCATCCCGTTGCGCCCGGCCGGCGCGGGCCCGGTCGTCCTGACGCTGCCGCAGATGTTCGGCGCCCGCGTCTACTTCGTCCGCAACACCAAGCTGGACTTCTTCCTCAACCCCGGCCCCGCCCTGGTCGAACCCGCCTTCGCGACGCCCGCGGACCCCAACTACGGCCGTGTGTGGTCCTTCGCCGAGTTCACGTTCAACCCCTTCCAGTTGTACGCCAACATCAGTTACGTCGACCTCGTGACGGCCCTGCCCATCGGCATCACGCTCACCGGCGACGCGACGCACACCGTCGCCCCGCTCCCCGCAGGAGCACTCCAGCGGATAGCGGACGGGCTGGTGGCGCAGGCCGCGCGGGACGGCCAGCCGTGGGACAAGCTGGTGATCCGCTCCTCCGGCGGCTCGGTGCTCCGGGTGATCTCGCCGCAGAACCTCATGGCCCCCTACTTCGACCGTCCCGACCAGATGCCGTTCCGCAACGCTCTCACCGGCTACATCGACCGCGTCTGGCAGAAGTACCGCACCACCGACCTGCGCATCGACCTCCAGGGCGGGCGCGGTGTCCGGGTCGGCCGGGTCAACGGCGACGTCCTGACCTTCACCGGCGGCCACAGCTTCACCAAGCCGAGCTCCCGGGACGTGTTCACCTGCAACCACGGTCCCTTCGCCAACAACCCCGCGGACTCCGACGACCGCAAGGCCCTGCTGGCCCGGCTGGCGGCGGGCTTCAACCGCACCACGCTGCTCACCCACCCCGACCAGCCCAACGGTCCGGCACCCACCGACTACTACCGCGACCCGTCGACGAACCACTGGGCGCGGGTGGTCCACGCCAACACCCCGATCGGCTACGCCTTCCCGTACGACGACGTCCGCCCGGACGGGCGCCCGGACGTCTCGGGCGCGGCCCACGACCCGAACCCGCGCCGCTTCACCGTCTCCGTCGGATCCTAGGGAACGTCCGGGGGCGTCGAGCCCGGCGCAACGTGCGAGGCCGCGCCCTTGCCCACCGCGAAGGGCGGCGACGCCGAAGGCCGGCCCTCCGAGGATGGACCAGGGGTCCCGGAGGGCCGGCATCCGGGCTCGCCGCCCCACGCTCACGCAGGGGTCCAGGTGCGTCGCGACGCACCCCAGCGGGCGCTCGGCGGCTGCGGGCCGGCGGAGACGCTCAGCCCCCCATCACCACCGACGGGCCGGCATCACCGCCGACGGGCCGGCAGAGGTGCAGCCCGGCGATCGCGACCGCCCACCCGCAGGCGATGCGCCCCCATAGCGTGGGCGGTTCCGCGCCGGTTTCCCCGCTGCCCGCTTCACCGCCGGCCCCCACGGGCATCGCGCCCGTCAGCGCGCGGGCCGTCCGCTTCCCGTGGCACCACGATGAACGCGGTACCCCTGGTGAGGTCGATGCGGGAGCAGGGCGGCGCACCGTCGCTCTCGTCGTCCCGCCGCAGCAGCTCCACCCTCCGCTGCTCCATCTCCACCGACTTGTTTCCGTTCACGACCGCCGTGAACTCATCGAAGGCGATGGCCGACAACGACCGTCCCGTGCGCCTGCGCAGCCACGGAATCAGGCCCAGCCCCGTGAACCATCGCCACACGCTCTCCACGAAGCCGAACAGGGCCAGGAGACACACGAACGCCGGGAATGACATGGCCCACGTCGCCACAGCTGTTCCCCACCCTCCTCGGATTCCGTCGGCGTGATTCCGTGGGCGAGCGCTCCGCCCGGAACCGCACAGGGTGCTCGATCCGCGGCGGCGAGGGACCCGTACCACTGATCACCATGGGCTCACTGTGCCGGGTCCGCGGCCTCCGGGGATCGGACCAGCGCATGATCCGCTTCCGCCGTGCGGCGGAGGCAGAGCCCACGGGAGACCGGCCCCACGGAGGAGTACGGAGCCGGGACGCGGTCGCGTGCCGGATCAGCGCAGCCGTGGGGGAACCCAGGCGTGGTGCCGAAGGATCAGCTGCGTCGAGGCGCGGGAGGGTGTCAGGCGCATCGCCGTGTTCCTCAGGGCGACGGCCAGCGGGTGGGAGAGCTGCTGGCCCATCCGCCCGGCCTGCCGGGCGGCCCGTGCCACCGCCTGGGAGCGTGGCCGGCGCTCGGCGTCGTAGCGGGCGAGCGCGGCCGCGACGGTGGACTCGGTGGAGAGGGCGGCGGCCAGGGTGACCGCGTCCTCCAGCGCCTGGCAGGCGCCCTGTCCGAGGTAGGGCGTCATCGCGTGGGCCGCGTCACCGAGCAGCGCGATGCGGCCGACCGCGAACGACGGCAGCGGGGTGCGGAGTTCGCCGACGTCGTGGTGGAGTACGGCGGCGGGCCGCGTCGCGTCGAGCAGCGCGGGGATCGGCTCGTGCCAGGTGCCGAACCGCCGGCGCAGTTCGGACAGCGGGTCGGCGAACCGCGTCCCCGCGGGGAGGCCGAGGACGGCGTGCCACTCGGCCCGCCCGTCGTCGAAGGCGATGTGCCCGAACTCGGCCCCGTGGCCCCAGGTCAGTTCGAAGTCGGTGTCCAGGTCGACCGCCTGCTCCGTGATGGCGCGCAGTACCGCCGAGCCGCTGTGGACCGGGCCGGGGTGGGCCGGGAAGAGACTGCCGCGCACCGTGCTGCCGATGCCGTCGGCTGCCACCACCAGATCGGCGTCCAGGACGGTGGCGCCGCAGTCGACCCGCACCGTCCCGGGGCCGGCCTGCTCGACCGTCGCCTCCGAGCCGATCAGCAGTGCCTCGGCGGGCAGGGCGGCGCGCAGCAGCCGGTGGAGGACGGAGCGGGGGATGCCCATGATCGGCGTACCGACCGCCCGCTCCAGCACCGCGCCGTCCATACGGGCCAGCCAACCGCCCCGCGGAGTGCGGGTGCCACCGCTGTACTGGCCTCGCGAGGCGTCCCGGACCGCCTCGCCGACGCCGAGTTCGTCCAGTGCGCGCAGGCCGTTGGCGGCCAGGGAGATGCCCGCCCCGGCGTCCTCGGGCCAGGACGCGCGCTCGACGACCCTCACGTCCCATCCGATGCGGCGCAGGCCGATCGCGGCGGCCAGCCCCCCGATGCCCCCTCCGACCACCACTGCCGTGCCGCCCATGCCGCACCCCCACCCTTCTACATCCGTAGAAGACCGACGCTACCGGAAGAGCTCTACAGGTGTAGAAAGGGGGTATGACTCCGGACCGGCGCACCCTCCTCGCGGACGCGGCTCTCGACGTACTCGCCGACGAAGGCATACGCGGCCTGACCCATCGGGCGGTCGACCGGAGAGCGGCTCTTCCGCTCGGCACCACGTCGGCCTACTTCCGCACCCGGGCCGCACTGCTCACCGGACTCGTCACCCGCCTCGTCCAACGCGACCAAGCGGAACTGCACGCGATGGCCGAAGCGCTTCCGTCCCTGCGCACGGTGGAGGAACTGGTGGACGGCATGGCCCGGCTCACCCGGCAGCGGCTCACCGGCGAGGGCCGTCGCCGCTCGCTCGCCCGGTACGCCTGCGCCGTCGAGAGCGTGCGTGATCCCGAACTGCGCGAGATCCTCGTACCCCGTGAGAACGCCGGCCGCGAGGCCGTTCGGCTGTTCCTCTCGCGGCACGGCGTGACCGACGTCGAAAATCGCGCTCACACTCTGCTGACCTGTGTCGACGGACTGGTCTTCGATCGGCTGGTGAGCGGCGGCGACGTACCGCGCGAGGCCCTCGAAGGTCTGGTCGCCGCCGCTCTGCGGTAGGTCCGGCGCCCACGGGGCGTGCCTGCGAGGTGCCGCCGGCCCGTCGGCGGACTACGGCGCTCCCCGCGGACACCCCCGGGCACGTCATCCGCCCGGCCGCGCCTCACGGACCGCCGGAGCGGAGGTCCAGCCCTGCAGGTGGAGGCGTTCGAAGCCGTCCAGGAGCAGGTCCAGCGCGAACTCGAACTCGAACTGGTCGTCGCAGCCCCCGCCGACGACCGAGTCCGCGTCATGGGCGGCCGCTGCCGCGATCTCCGCGACATGCGGGTACGCCGCGGCCGGCGGCCCCACCGGCGCCGACGCCGAGGACGGAGCCGACGCCGAAGACGGACCCGGCGACGGAGGAGGAGCTGAAACCGGAGGCGGAGCCGAAGCCGGAGCCGAGGCCGCAGCGCCCCCCTGCGCCCGGCCGCCGTCGAACAGCTCCCGGGAGAAGCCCAGCAGCCGGCTCCCCAGCGCGTGCATCACATGATGGGTGAGGTCCACGGAGAGGCCACCGTCCCGGAACGTCCCGATCATCGCGTCCAGGTACGCCAGCACGGCGGGCGTCGGCCCGGTCCGCGACTCGATCACGCCCGCGGCCCAGGGGTGACGCAGCAGGGCCCGCCGCGCCGCGAGGATCCGCTGCCGCACGGCGCTCTTCCAGTGGACCCCGGCTTCGGGCGGCTCGATCTCGCCGACGACCACGTCGACCATGCCGTCGAGGAGTTCGTCCTTGTTGGCGACGTGCTTGTAGAGCGCCATCGGCACCACTCCGAGCTCCTGGGCGAGTCGGCGCATGCTGAGCACCTCCGCCCCGGCGGCGTCGGCCAGTTCCACGGCCGCGCGCAGCACCCGGTCCTTGCTCAGGGGTGTACGGCCACCGGTGTCCCGCTGCCGATTCATCCGCCCTCTTCCCTTCACTTCCACCTCTGTTGACGAGTGTACGCCGTACACCTATGGTTGCCGGCAGAGTCGAGGTGTACGCCGTACACCTCGCACGTTCCAGGAGGGGAGCCCGATGGAGGCCACGAGAAGGACCGCCGCGGTGACAGGAGCGCTGTTCCTGGTGACCGAGGTGACCGCGATCGCCGGGCTGGCGCTGTACCGCCCCGCCCTGGACGGAGCCGCGTACGTCACCGGGACGGGCGCGGACCAGCGCGTGCTGCTCGGAGCGCTGTGCGAGATGGTCCTGCTCCTCGCCGTGGTGGGCACCGGGGTGAGCCTCTTCCCGGTCCTGCGGCGCCGGGACGAGGCGCTCGCACTGGGCTACGCGTGCGGCCGCCTGCTCGAAGCGGCCGTGATCGCGGTCGGCATCGTCGGCATGCTGGCCGTGGTGACGCTGCGGTGGAAGGCGACGGACGCCGGGAGCGGCGACGGCGCCGCGTTCGAAGCCGCCGCCACCGCCCTGACCGCGATCCACGACTGGACCTTCCTGCTCGGGCCCAACGTCGTCCTGGGGGCGAACACCCTGGTCCTGGCGTACGCGATGCACCGGTCGGGGCTGGTCCCGCGGCCGCTCACCCTGCTGGGCCTGGTGGGCGGCACGGCGATCTGCGCCTCGGCGGTGGCCGTGCTGTTCGGCATCTACCCGCAGGTGTCGGTCGCCGGTTCGGCCGCCGCCCTCCCGGTGTTCGCCTGGGAAGTGATCCTGGCCGTACGGCTGTTGACCCGCGGCTTCGAGCCGGTCGCTCCGGCTCCGGCGTCCGCCTGAGCGATGAGCCGTAAGCCGTGAGCGGTGGCCGGGAGCGGCGGCCGGAGCCCAAAAAGCTCAGCAGCCGCCGCAGTTGTAGTACGTCACGTCCCAGTGGTTGCCCTCGTCGGCGTAGATGTTGCCGGAGCCGGACTTCCACTGGGGCGCACCGTCCCCGCGCACACCGATGTAGGCGAAGGTGTTCCTGATGTAGCTCCCGATGCACGTGTACTTGCTGTAGTCGAGCTTGTAGCCGTTCCAGTGGGAGTACGTGCCGCCGGCATGGCCGGTCTCCGTGCCGCCGGTGATGTTGAGCGCGCAGCCGCTCGCGCTCTTCAGCGTCTGGGCGCCCTTGGCGGTGGCGAGGTTGAGCTGCTCGAAGGACGTGCAGGTCGGGTTGTTGCGGTCGGAGCAGCCGCCGGACGACGACCAGGTGATGCCGGACGAGCGGAACATCGAGGTCGCGGTGGCGTGGCTGATCTTGGTGACGGCATGGGCGTCACCCGCTCCGGTGAGGACACCGAAACCGGGCGCGAAGAGCGCGCCGAGGACGAGCGCCAGCGCGCTGAGGACCGAGCGGACCTTCATGGGGATTCCTCCTGCTGTTGCTGTGGCGGGCGGTGCAGGTGGAGCAGCACAGAGGTGGAGCAGACAGATGGTGCCCGAGCTCTACGCGCGTCCGCCAGAGGGCGTCGCCGGACGGCGTCGGAGCATCCCGGAGGAATCCTCGAACCGACTTGTTGAAAGTTGAACGGAATGGGGCTACAGTCGGTGTCGTTGAAGGTTCAACGAATGGTGGTCCCGACCGGCCGCCCGTCCCCGAGGAGCACGTCATGGGTCTGTTCAACCGCACCTCCGCCACCACCACCACCGCCACCACCCCCGCCGCCGTGGACCCGGCTCTCGCCGCCCTGACCGGCGAGTACGCCATCGACCCGGCCCACAGCAGCATCGGCTTCACGGCCCGCCACGCCATGGTCACCAACGTCCGGGGCTCCTTCGCCGACCACTCGGGCTCCCTGACGCTCGACGGCTCGAACCCCGCCGCGTCCACCGCCTCGATCGACGTCAAGATCGGGTCGATCGACACCGGCAGCGCCGACCGCGACGGGCACCTGCGCAGCGCCGACTTCTTCGACGCCGAGCAGTTCCCGCTGATGACCTTCCGCTCCACCTCGGCCGAGGCCCTGGGCGGCAGCGACTACCGCATCACCGGCGACCTGACCATCAAGGGCGTCACCAAGCCGATCTCCATCGACCTGGAGTTCAACGGCTCGGCCAAGGACCCGTTCGGCAACGAGCGCGTCGGATTCGAGGGCAAGGCCGAGCTGCTGCGCTCCGACTGGGGCCTCACCTGGAACGCGGCCCTGGAGACCGGCGGCGTCCTGGTCAGCGACAAGATCAAGCTCACCTTCGAGATCTCCGCCATCCGCACCGCCTGACGGAGTGCGCGATCCGGTGCGGAACTCGCACCACACGATCTTGCCGGGGTTCCGCTCCCCCACTCCCCAGGCATCGGCCAGCGCGGCCACCAACAGCAGCCCGCGCCCGGACTCCGACCGGGTGTCGGGCTGCCGCGCGTCCACCGTGCCGTCGCCGCTGTCGTGCAGCTCGACCCGGAGCAGGCCGGCGCCCGCGGGCCGCAGCAGCCGCAGCCGGTAGCCCCGCCCCGGCGGAACGCCGTGCAGCAGCGCGTTCGTCGCGAGCTCGCCCACGCAGAGCACGACGTCATCGGCTCGGCCCCCGATCCCCCACACGGCGAGCACCCGCGCCGCGAAGCGCCGGGCCTCCCGCACCGACCTGCGCTCCCGCCGGTAGAAGGCCTCGCACAGGTACGGCAGTTGTCGTTCGTCGTTCATGGACCCACTGTCACTGTGCGTCACCATGCTGGACCACAGCGTCAGGCCGTACAAACCATTTGTACGGCTCCTGACCGAGTCATGTACTCCGGCGGGTGGGAAGAGGGCGACCATGCACCCAGCGACCAAGCCCAGGAAGAACGCCACCTGGCACCTCATCGGTGCCCAGCTCGGGCAGCTCCGCAGAGCGGCGGGCCTCACGCAGCCCGAACTGGCCGAGCAGCTCTGCATCCACCCCGAGACCATCGCCTCCATCGAGCAGGGCCGCAGACCGCTGAAGTACGACCTGGCCGAGCAGCTCGACCAGGTGCTGGGCGGCCGGGGCGTACTGGCGGCGGGCGTGGCGCGAGTGCCGGAGCGCGAGCGGTACCCGGCGTTCGCGCGGGACTTCATCGAGCATGAGCAGCAGGCGCTGACGCTGCTGTGGTACGAGCAGAAGTTGGTGCCCGGGCTGCTCCAGACGGAGGGGTACGCGGCGGCCGTCTTCGCCTCCCTCTTCCCGCCGATCAGCACGGAGGACGCCGAGGAACGGCTCTCGGCGCGGCTCGACCGGCAGAAGGTGTTCGACCGCAAACCATGGCCACCGATGATGAACTTCATCATTGAGCAATCTGTGCTGGAGCAGCCGCTCGGCGGCCGGCACATCCTGCGCGAGCAGCTCCGCCATCTGCGCCGCTGCGCCGAACTGCCTTTCATGGGCGTCCAGGTCATGCCGACCGCTCGCGAGAAGCACGCAGGGCTCAACGGCCCGATCGTGCTGCTGGAGACGCCGGACCACGATCAACTGGCCTATATCGAAGGGCAGCGGGTCAGCTTCCTCGTGGACGACCCCGACGAGGTCAGTGTGCTGCACCAGATGTATGGGATGCTGCGGTCACAGGCCCTGAGCCCCGAGGAGAGCAGGGGTCTGCTGGACGATCTGGCAGGAGAGTCATGACACCCGCAGCAGCATTGACCTGGTTCAAGTCCAGCTACAGCGGTCCCGAAGGCGGCGCCTGCGTCGAGGTCGCCTACGTCTGGCGCAAGTCCAGCTACAGCGGCAGCGAGGGCGGAAACTGCGTCGAGGTCGCGGCCCACCCCGCCGCCGTCCACGTCCGGGACTCCAAGGTCCAGGACGGCCCCGTCCTCACCGTCTCCCCCGCCGCCTGGTCGGCGTTCCTCACCGGCCGGGGATAAGCACCACAGGTGGAAGGCCCCGGCCGGAGGGGATGGGCCGGGGCCTCCATGTTTCCCGGGGCCTCCCCCCGCTTCCCGGGGGCGGGGGTCAGAAGCCGCCGCCGCCGAAGTCGCCGCCGCCTCCGCCCCAGTCGCCTCCGCCGCCTCCGCCCCAGCCCCCGCCGAAGTCGGAGGCGTTGAAGTCGGCGCCGGAGACGTCGCCGCCCTCGAAGCCGCCGAAGTCACCGCCGCCGTACTCCGTCGCGTACGCCGGGGTGGCGAGCATCGAGCCCATCATGGTCCCGACGAGCAGGCCGGGGAGCAGGCCGCCGCCGAAGTAGCCGCCCGCCCACGGGCCGTACACCGGCCCGGCCTCCCAGTACGGCCTGCGGCCGTACTCGGTGTCGACCGTGCGGGCCATCGGTGCCTCGCCCTGCTCCAGCCGCGTCGCGTCCGCCGCGCACACGGGCACCTCGCGCGCCGCGCCGCCGGCCGGGGCCCACTGGACCTCGGTGGCCGCCGGGCCGTGGCGCGGGTCGAAGAAGCAAGGTGCCCGCCGCTCGGGAAGCGGGCGGCCCTCGCGGCGGGCGGCGAGGACGGCCAGGGCGTAGCGACCGTCCTCCAGGGCCTCGGTCACGCCCCTGACGTCGTGGGGGTGCCGGGCCTGGCCCATCAGCGTCTTGGCCTTCTCGTACGAGTCCAGGGCGCGCTCGTAGTCGGTGCGCATCGCGTCGTCGGCGCCCGGTTCGGCCGGGTGGAAGTCGAGCCGGTCCAGTTCCTCGCCGTACGCGGTGATGTCCTCGTCGACGACGACCCGGAGCCGGTCGAGCGCCTCGCGCTCCTCGGCCTCCTGCCGCTGCTTCCTGCGCCGCCGGACGGCGACCACCGTGGCGGTGCCGGCGACCGCGACGGCACCGAGCGTGATCAGACCGCCGACCGGGACGCCGTCGCCGGGGACTCCGGCCCAGGAGCCGGGTGCGGAGCCGCGAGTGCTCGGCAGCGCCTGGCCGACGAAGTCGTTGAGCTGTTCGTCGGCGCTGATACCGGGCTGGCGGACGGAGCTCAGGATGTTCTGGACCGCCTGGTTGGACAGCACGGTCCGGTCGGCGCCCGCGGTGAACCGGTCGCCCAGCCGGATCGCGTACACGCCTGTGATGCCGGTCTCGGAGCGCAGGTTGCGTAGCAGTCCGTCCGGCGGGAATTCGTTCGTGGCGGGCAGTACGGCCACGAAGATCGGTTTGTCGGCATTCTTGATCCGCTCCGCCAGCGCGTCCGCCTCGGCGGGCGGGAGCTGGTCGGCAGCGGCGGGGTGGACGTACACCGGCCCCCTCTTCAGGGCCGCCGCGGCGTCGTCGAGGCCCGTGGCGGCCCCCGCTGAGGGGGCGAACGCCATGAGCAGGATCAGTGCCAGCCCGGCCAGGGCCGACAAGAAGGGGAACGGCCTGGTCCTCATATCATCGACGCTACCCGAATGCGCATAAACAAGACATACGAGTGTGTGAGAAGAACCCCTGTCGCCGACTTCGAGGTGCCGGCGGCCCAAGTGGCAGGATTGCCCACCATGGACATCCGCAGCAGGAACAACGTGTCGCTCACCGGCCCCGAGGACGGACCGGTGGTGGTGCTGGCGCACGGCTTCGGCTGCGACCAGAACATGTGGCGGCTCGTGGCGCCCGCTCTGGCGGAACGTTTCCGTGTCGTCATGTTCGACTACGTCGGCTCCGGCAAGTCCGACCTGTCCGCCTGGAGCGCCGAGCGGTACGGCTCGCTCGGCGGGTACGCGCAGGACGTCCTGGACGTGTGCGAGGAGCTCGACCTGCGGGACGCCGTGTTCGTCGGCCACTCGGTGAGCGCCATGATCGGCGTCGTGGCCTTCGCCCGGCAGCCGGAGCGGTTCGGCAAGCTCGTGCTGCTGACCCCGTCGCCGTGCTACATCGACGACGACGGCTACCGCGGCGGCTTCAGCCGGGAGGACATCGACGAGCTGCTCCGGTCCCTGGAGGCCAACTACCTCGGCTGGTCGGCGACGATGGCACCGGTCATCATGGGCAACCCCGACCGTCCCGCGCTCGGCGAGGAGCTCACCAACAGCTTCTGCCGCACCGACCCGGAGATCGCCCGGGTCTTCGCCCGCACGACCTTCCTGACCGACAGCCGCCGCGACCTGGCGAAGGTCACCGTGCCCGCCCTGGTCGTGGAGTGCGCCCAGGACGTGATCGCCCCGCGCGAGGTCGGCGCGTACGTCCACGCCGCGATCCCGGGCAGCCGGCTGGTGACGCTGGACGCCACCGGTCACTGCCCGCAGCTGAGCGCCCCGCAGGCGACCGCCGCCGCGATCATCGAATTCGTCGAGGACGTGCGGTGACCCGCGCCGCGGAGCCGGACCGGGCCGGCGGCTGTACGGCCGAGAACCGGGACGCGCTGTTCGCGACGCTCCTGGAGGACAGCGTCGAGGACCTGTACGAGAACGCGCCGTGCGGGTACCTGTCCACCCTCATGGACGGCACCATCGCCAAGGTCAACACCACCCTGCTGAGCTGGCTCGGCCACCACCGCGAGGACCTGGTCGGGCGCCGGTCGTTCACCGACCTGCTCACGGTCGGCGGCAAGCTGTACCACGAGACGCACTTCGCCCCGCTGCTGCACCTCCAGGGAGAGGTGCGCGGCATCGCCATGGAGCTGCGGACCACGGACGGCGGCCGCCTGCCCGTGCTGGTGACCTCCACCGTCAAACGCGACGCCGCGGGCCAGCCGTTGCTGATCCGCACCACCGTCATAGACGCGCGCGACCGCCGTTCGTACGAGGAGGAGCTCCTGCGGGGCCGCCAGGCCGCCGAGGAGGACCGCCGCCGGGCCGAGCAGGACCGCAAGCGGCTCAAGGACGTCCTGGCCACGCTCCAGCGCAGCCTGCTGCCGCCCGCCCTGCCCGCCGTGCCGGGCCTGGAGGCCGCCGCCCACTACCACACCGCCTCGCCGGAGCACCTCGGCGGCGACTTCTACGATCTGTTCGCCCTGGGCGGCGGACGCTGGGGCTTCTTCCTCGGCGACGTGTGCGGCAAGGGTCCCGAGGCGGCGGCCGTGACCTCGCTGGCCCGCTACACGCTGCGCGCCGCCGCGATGAACGACCCCGACCCGCGGGCGGTGCTGCAGACGCTCAACACCGTGCTGGCCGACCACTACAGAGCGGGCGACCCCCGCTACTGCACCGCCATCTTCGGGGTGCTGGACCGCCGGGGGCCGGACGGCGCGGACGGCTTCGAGGTCACCCTCGCCAGCGGCGGCCACCCGTCGGCGCTGGTGCTGCGGGGAGACGGCGGCGCCACCTACCTGCCGACCCCGGGCGGGGTGCTCATCGGCATACTGCCCGACCCCGCCATCTCCGTGGCCCGTACGGTTCTGGGCCCGGGCGACACCCTGGTCCTCTACACCGACGGACTCACCGAAGCGCGCACCGGTGGCGGGCGCTACGGTGATGAGGCACTTCTCGGCTTCGCCGCCGGTCTGGCACCCTGCGGCGCCGAAGCCACGGTCAAGGCCGTCGCCGATCTCCTCGACGGATTCGGTGACGGTCTCGATGACGACACCGCCGTGCTCGCGCTCGGCGTCCCGGTCGTCGGCAGCCCTCCATCCGACCCCACCCTGACGACACCATGCTGAAGATCATTCACACGCCCACGGCCTCCGGAGCCGTGCTGCGCATCGACGGCGACCTGGACTTCCGCACCACGCCGCAGTTCCGCGAAGCCCTGAACGACGTCGCCCTCGACGCCGGGGAGCGGCTCGTGCTGGACCTGGCCGGACTGCGGTTCTGCGACTCCAGCGGCATCACCGCCTTCCTCGCCGCCCGCAACCACGCGGTGGCGGCCGGCGCGGACGTCGCCCTCGCCGCCGTACCCGACAACACCGTGCGCATCCTGCGCGTCGTCGGCCTCGACCAGATCTTCACCATCGAGGAACCCGACCGCGCCTGAGCGGGCACGGCCGGGTGATGGCGGACCGGGGGTCACCCCGTGGTCACTCCGTGGGCTCGACGCCCGCCCGCAGCAGACCGTACGTGTACGCGTCCTCCAGCGCCTGCCAGGACGCGGCGATCACGTTCTCGCCGACACCGACCGTGGACCACTCGCCGGTACCGTCGGTCGTGGTGATCAGGACGCGGGTGGTCGACTGGGTGCCGTGGACGCCCTCCAGGATGCGGACCTTGTAGTCCACCAGCTCCAGCTTGGCGAGCTGCGGGTAGATCCGCTCCAGGCCGGCGCGCATCGCGAGGTCCAGGGCGTTGACCGGGCCGTTGCCCTCGGCGGTCGCGACGATCCGCTCGCTCTTGGCCCACAGCTTGACCGTCGCCTCGTTGGCGTGGGTGCCGTCGGGACGGTCCTCCACGATGGCGCGCCACGACTCCGTACGGAAGTAGCGCCGCGCCCTGCCCTCCACCTCGGCGCGCAGCAGCAGTTCGAAGGAGGCGTCGGCGGCCTCGTACGTGTACCCCTTGAGCTCCCGCTCCTTGACGCGATCGACGACCCGGCCGACCAGATCGCGGTCGCCCCCGAGGTCGATGCCGAGCTCCTTGCCCTTGAGTTCGACGGAGGCGCGGCCGGCCATGTCGGAGACGAGCATCCGCATGGTGTTGCCGACCAGCTCGGGGTCGATGTGCTGGTACAGGTCCGGGTCGACCTTGATCGCGGAGGCGTGGAGCCCGGCCTTGTGCGCGAAGGCGGAGACGCCCACGTACGGCTGGTGCGTGGAGGGGGTCAGGTTGACCACCTCGGCGATGGCGTGCGAGATGCGGGTCATCTCGGCGAGCGCGCCCTCGGGCAGGACCTTGCGGCCGTACTTGAGCTCCAGCGCGGCGACGACCGGGAAGAGGTTGGCGTTGCCGACGCGCTCGCCGTAGCCGTTGGCGGTGCACTGGACGTGGGTCGCGCCCGCGTCGACGGCGGCGAGGGTGTTGGCGACGGCGCAGCCGGTGTCGTCCTGGGCGTGGATGCCGAGGCGGGCGCCGGTGTCGGCGAGCACGGTGGAGACGACGGCCTGGATCTGGGCGGGCAGCATGCCGCCGTTGGTGTCGCACAGCACGACGACGTCCGCACCGGCGTCGTGCGCCGCGCGGACGACGGCCTTGGCGTAGGCGGGGTTCTCCCGGTAGCCGTCGAAGAAGTGCTCGCAGTCGACGAAGACCCGCCGGCCCTGCTCGCGCAGGTACGAGACGGTGTCGGCGACCATCGCGAGGTTCTCGTCCAGGGTGGTGCGCAGCGCGAGCTCGACGTGCCGGTCGTGGGACTTGGCGACGAGCGTGACGACCGGGGCGCCGGACTCCAGCAGCGCCTTGACCTGCGGGTCGTCGGCGGCGCGGGCGCCGGCCCGGCGGGTGGCGCCGAAGGCCACGAGCTGGGCGTTGCGGAAGCGGATCTCGTTCTTGGCGCGGGCGAAGAACTCGGTGTCGCGCGGGTTGGCGCCGGGCCAGCCTCCCTCGATGAAGCCCACGCCGAAGTCGTCCAGGTGCCGGGCGATGGTCAGCTTGTCGGCGACGGTGAGGTTGATGCCCTCGCGCTGGGCGCCGTCGCGCAGCGTGGTGTCGAAGACATGGAAGCTGTCGTCGACGGAACGGCTGTCGGTCTCCGTGGTCATGACGGTGTTGGCTCCTGTGGGAAACGGCTTCTGGGGGTCCCCCCTGCCCGGCGGAACCGGGCTCGGAGGAGAAACGCTCCACCTGCCCCCATCGTCGCGCGCCGCTCGCCTTCCGCCGGGGTGGGGCCGGAAAACGAAAAAACCCCTCGCGGGTGCGAGAGGTCTGCGCGCGGGTCTGAGGCACGGTGGCCGCCGCCTGCGGGTGTTCTGCCGCGAGTTCAGCGGTCACTGCGGACCGGCGCGCTGCTGCCCATAATCATGGCGGTAGCAAGCACGTGGGCAGTCTGCCACAGATGTGAAGACGCACGGACACAGATCTCACGATGCGGTCGCACCGCCGCCACGCGCCTGCCGGCCCGCGCCCGCCGGCCCCGCCAAAGCGGGGGACGGCTCACGGCAGCAGCGTCTGCTCGATGAACTCGCGGACGTGGTCCAGCACCTGCGCGCGGCTCGTGCCGGGTATGCCGACGGCGACGTGGACGCTGAACCCGTCGAGCAGGGCCCGCAGGCGGGCCGCGTACCGGTCGGGGTCCACGGTCCGCAGCTCGCCGTGCGAGACGCCTTCGGCGAGGAGGGCCACCAGGTCACGGTGCCAGGCGCCCTCGATGGCGGCCTGGCGGGCGCGGGCGTCCGCGTCGGCGTTCTGCGAGCGGTTCCAGACCTCCAGCCACAGCGTCCAGTGCGGGTCGCGCGGCCCGTCGGGCACGTACAGGTCGACGTAGGCGGCGAGCCGCTCGCGGACCGGCGCGGCCTGCCGGGACAGCAGCGCGCTGCGCTCGGCGCCGAGGCGGCCCTCGCTCCACTCCAGGGTCTGCAGCAGCAGTTCGTCCTTGGTGCGGAAGTAGTACAGCAGGTGCCCGCTGCTCATGCCCACCTCGCGCCCGAGCCCGGCCATCGTGAGGCCCTCGAGCCCGCGCTCGGCGATGGTCTCCATGGCGGCGGCGAGCACCTCTTCGCGCGGCGGCGCGGCATTGCGGCCCCGCCGCCGGGCTGCGGACGCCGGGGCGGGGGTCGGGCGGGGTTCGTTCACTCGTACGTTGTACCCGATCCTTGCAGGTCGCCGGCGGGGATCGCCCAGCCGTCCCCGGCCAGGCGCTCGCGCAGGGCGGCGACCTCGGCGGGGGACGCCTCCGGCAGGCCGGGATCCGGCACCTCGCCGAAGGCGCCCTCCAGGAGCGGGCCGAGTTCGTCCTCGGCGACGAGCTCGCGCAGGATCACCATCAGCGCCGGGTACTCCTCGTCCCGCGGGCCGCCCTGGTAGATCTCGCGCAGCTGCCGGACGATCTCCACGAGCCGGGGACGCAGTCGCATCCAGCCTCGGCTGGTGCGGATCTCCGCCTCCACCTGGTCCATGAACCAGCGCATGACCTCGTACGGCACCTCGTGGTGCTCCGCGTCCGGGTCGGGGCCCGGGTGGAAGCAGACCGTCGGCTCGCGCGCCGGGTCCTCGTCGGGGACGATCGCGAGGGCGAGGAGCCGCTGCCGGGGGACGTCGTACAGCTCCAGGTACCAGGCGTCGTCCGGTACGGCGTACATGATCTGCAGCGCGTAGTCGCGGCCGTCGTGCTCGATCAGGGGCATGGCCGCAGGCTGCCACAGCCGCGGCCGGCCCCTGAGGCGGTTTTCAGACCTTCGGCTGCTGCTGCGTGATGCAGTGGATGCCGCCACCGCCCGCGAAGATCGTGCGGGCGTCGACCAGGGTGACCGTGCGGTCCGGGAAGAGGCGGCGGAAGATGCCCGCCGCGATCTCGTCGCGCGGGTCGTCGAAGGCGCACAGCACCACGCCGCCGTTGCACAGGTAGTGGTTGATGTAGGAGTAGTCGACCCACTCGCCGTCCTCCTGCAGGAGGGTCGGAGCGGGGACCTCGACGACCTCCAGGCGGCGGCCCCTGGCGTCCGTCTGCCGGCGCAGCAGGGCGACGTTGGCCTTGCACAGCTCGTGGTCCGGGTGGGAGGGGTCGGGCTGGGTGTGGGCGACGACGACGCCGGGGCGGGCGAAGGCGGCGACGATGTCGACGTGGCCGCGGGTGCCGTACATGCCGTAGTCGCCGGTCAGGCCGCGCGGGAGCCAGATCGCCTTGGTGGTGCCGAGCCTGGCGTGGATCTCCGCCTCGACCTGCTCGCGGGTCCAGTCCGGGTTCCGCTCGGGGCCGAGCTGCACGGTGTCGGTGAGCAGGACCGTGCCCTCGCCGTCGACGTGGATGGCGCCGCCCTCGTTCACCAGGGGGCTGCTGTGCACGGGGACGCCCGCGAGGTCCGCGACATGCCGGGCGATCTTGGAGTCGTGCTCCCAGCGCGCCCAGTCGGCGGCGCCCCAGCCGTTGAACACCCAGTCCACGGCGGCGAGCCGCTCGCCGTCGGTGACGAAGGTGGGGCCGATGTCGCGCATCCAGGCGTCGTCCAGGTCCCGCTCGACCAGGTCGACGTCCGGGCCGAGCAGCTCCCGGGCGCCGGCCGCCTGGCCCGTGCCCACGACCATCGTCACGGGCTCGAAGCGGCGTACGGCGCGGGCCACCGACGCCCAGGCGCGGCGCGCCTCGGCGAGCTCCTCGTCGTCGGTGAACGTCGGGTTGGGGCCGGGCCAGGCCATCCAGGTGCGCTCGTGCGGGGCCCATTCGGCGGGCATGCGGAACATCGCGTGGTCCTTCACAGGAAGTAGAGGCGGTTGAGGGAGACGGAGTCGGCGGGGTCCGAGCGGACCGGTTCGCCGTCGAGCGTGACCAGGCCGGTACGGCCGTCCACGGCGACGTCGCCGATGCGGGAGTTGAGCAGCAGGTTCCCGGGGCCGATGCCGCGCGTGCCGCGCACCGCGACCCGGCGGCGGCGCGTGGGCATCCGGTCGGCGCCGAGCTGCGCCGCCGCACCGGAGACGAACGCCACCGAGAGATCGGCGGCGGTGGCGCCGTACGCGCCGAACTGCGGTCCGAGCACGAGCGGTTCGCAGGTGTCGGTGGCGGCGTTCGGATCGCCCACGACCCCGTACGCGGGGAAGCCCGACTTCAGGACGAGCTGCGGCTTGGCGCCGAAGAACTCCGGCCGCCACAGCACGATGTCGGCGAGCTTGCCGGCCTCGATCGAGCCGACCTCGTGCGCGAGGCCGTGGGCGATCGCCGGGTTGATGGTGAGCTTGGCCATGTAGCGCAGGACGCGCGCGTTGTCGTCGCCGTCCCCGTCGCCCTCCAGCGGACCGAGCTCGGCCTTCATCTTCCCGGCCATGGCGAAGGTCCGGCGTACGGTCTCGCCGGCCCTTCCCATCCCCTGCGCGTCCGACGACGTGATGCCGATCGCGCCGAGGTCGTGCAGGACGTCCTCCGCGCCCATCGTCCCGGCCCTGATCCGGTCGCGGGCCATGGCCGCGTCGCCGGGCAGGTCGGTCTTCAGGTCGTGGACGGAGACGATCATCCCGTAGTGCTCGGCGACCGCGTCCCGCCCGAAGGGCAGGGTGGGGTTGGTGGACGAGCCGATGACGTTGGGGACGCCCGCCATCTTCAGGACGTTGGGGACGTGCCCGCCGCCGCAGCCCTCGATGTGGAAGGCGTGGATGGTCCGGCCGTCCAGGACCTTCAGGGTGTCCTCGACCGACAGGCACTCGTTCAGGCCGTCGCTGTGGAGGGCGACCTGGACGTCGTACTCCTCGGCGACGCGCAGCGCGGTGTCCAGGGCCCGGGTGTGGGCGCCCATGTCCTCGTGGACCTTGAAACCGCAGGCGCCGCCCTCGGCGAGCGCCTCGACCAGCGGTGCCGCGTCCGAGGACGAACCGCGGCCGAGGAAGCCGATGTTGACCGGCCACGCGTCGAAGGCGTTGAAGGCGTGGCGCAGCGCCCACGGCGAGTTGACGCCGACGCCCCACACCGGGCCGAACTCCTGGCCGATGACCGTGGTGACGCCGGAGGCGAGCGAGGCCTCCATGATGCGCGGGGACAGCAGGTGGACGTGGGTGTCGACGGCGCCCGCGGTGGCGATGAGGCCCTCCCCGGAGACGATCGACGTGCCCGTGCCGACGACGACGTCGACGCCGTCGAGGGTGTCGGGGTTGCCCGCCCGGCCGATGGCGTGGATGCGGCCCTCGCGGATGCCGATGGACACCTTGCGGATGCCCTGCACGGCGTCGATCACCAGGACGTTGCTGATCACGACGTCGCAGGTCTCGCGGACGGCGGCGGCCTTGAGGTGCAGTCCGTCGCGGGCCGTCTTGCCGAAGCCGGCGAGGAACTCCTCGCCGTACTGCTGGGCGTCCGACTCGACGCGGACCGTGAGGCCCGAGTCGCCGAGGCGCACGCGGTCGCCGGCCCGGGGGCCGTGGGTGGCGGCGTACTCGTACGGAGTGAGGCGGCGTGCTTCGGCGGGGTGGCCTCCGGGGCGGCTCATCGCTCGGCCTCCTGCTCGGTCGTCCCCGGTACGCCGAGGTAGCCGCAGGCGGCGGCGCGGCGCAGTGCCTCTTCTCGGGCGCCGGGCGCGTCCAGCGGCCCGTCGACCAGTCCGGCGAAGCCGATCGCGATCCGGTCGCCGCCGATCGGCACCAGCCCGACCTCGTCGCTCTCGCCCGGTCCGAAGCGCACGGACGATCCGGCGGGGACGGCGAGCCGCATGCCGTAGGCCCGGGGGCGGTCGAAGTCGAGGCGCGGGTTGGCCTCGAAGAAGTGGAAGTGCGAGGTGACGGAGACCGGCACGCTCGCGGTGTTGGTGACGCTCAGCCGCACCACGGGCTCGGGGTCGGAGTGCTCCGGGCCCGGCAGCAGCGCGCCGGGGGCGTCGCTCTCCCGGCTGCCTCCCCCGATGGGGTCGCCGACCACCGCGAGCCGGGAACCGTCGTCGAAGACGGCCTCCACATGGACCTCGGTCACCACGTCCGCGACGCCCGGCAGGACGTCGTCGGGGCCGAGCACCGAGCGGGCCGCCTCGATCGCCTCGGCGAGCCGCCGCCCGTCGCGGGCCGCCTCGCAGACGGTGTCCGCGATGAGGGCGGTCGCCTCGGGGACATTGAGCTTCAGGCCCCGGGCCCGGCGGGCCCGGGCGAGCTCGGCGGCGCCGAAGATCAGCAACCGGTCGCGTTCCGTGGGGGTCAGTCGCACGTCACCACACCTTCCTGTTTGAGCATCACTCTAACCATGGTTTTCATCCGGTGGAACCGTTGACGTGCGGCACGGGCATGCGTCACATTGAGCGTCGCTCGAATTAGAGCGACACTCAAACCACCGCAGGAGCCGGCGCCCGGCGAACAGGGAGCAGCGCATGCCGATCGAACAGCACGGAGTCGACACCATCCCCGAAGCGGAACGCACCAGCGGCCCGCGCGACCTGATGTCGATCCTGGTGGGGTCGAACCTGTGCCTGGGCGTGATCGTCTTCGGCTGGCTGCCGGTCTCCTTCGGGCTCGGGCTGTGGCCCGCGGTGAGCTCGATCGTGGCCGGCACGGTCCTCGGCGTGGCCGTCACCGCCCCGCTCGCCCTGGTCTCGCTGCGCACCGCGACCAACCTGTCGACCTCCAGCGGCGCCTTCTTCGGCGTGCGCGGGCGGCTCGTCGGCTCGGTCGTCGGACTGCTGCTGTCGCTCGGGTACACCGCTCTGACGCTCTGGATCGGCGGCGACGTGGTGCTCGGCACGCTCTCCCGCCTCTTCGACGTGCCGACCGGAGCCGGGGCCCACACGTTCGTGTACGTGCTCCTCGCCGGCTGCACGGTGGTCGCCGCCGTGTACGGCTACCGGCTGCTGCTGCGGCTCAGCAGGGTGCTGGCGCTCGGCATGACGCTGCTCCTCGTCCTCGGCATCGTCGCGTACGCGGGCGACTTCACCACCGCACCGCCGCCGGACACGCCGTACCTGCTGGGCTCGTTCTGGCCCACCTGGCTGCTGTCCGCCGTCGCCGCGGGCCTGAGCGGGCCCATCGCCTTCATCACCCTGCTCGGCGACTACACGCGGTACGTCTCGCCCCGGCGGCACAGCCCGCGCTCCGTGTGGCGGGCCACCTGCGCGGGGCTGCTGGCCGGCCTGCTGCTCCCGCAGCTCTTCGGTACGTTCACCGCGCTGGCCGCGCGGGCCGGGACGGACTACGCGGGGCCGCTGGTCGGGACGGCGGCGCCGTGGTACCTGCTGCCGCTGCTGGTGGCGGCGGGCGCCGGGTCGGTCGGCAACGCGGGCCTGATGCTCTACTCGATGGGACTCGACCTGGACGCCATCGTGCCGCGTGCCACGCGCACCACGGCCACGCTGGTGGTGGCGGCCGTGGCGACGGCGTTCGTGTTCGTGGGGCACTTCGCGTGGGACGCGCAGTCGGCGATGACGTCGTTCGTGCTGCTGCTGACCGCGATCGGCACCCCGTGGGCCGTCATCACGCTGATGGGCCACCTCCGCTGCGGCGGCGCCTACGACCCGGAGGCGCTCCAGGTCCTCAACCGCCGCGCGCGGGGCGGTGCGTACTGGTTCCGCGCCGGCTGGGAGCCCCGCGCCACGGCCGCCTGGGCGCTGGGCGCCGCGGTGGGTCTCGCGTCCGTGTCGACGCCGCTGTACGAGGGTCCGCTGCTGGCGCTGACCGGCGGCGTGGACTGCAGCTTCATCCTGTCGGGCCTGGCGGGCGGCCTGCTGTACGCGGCCCTGACGGCCCTCTCCCCGGCCACGGCACCGGAGCCCCGGACCGCCGCGTCCTGACCCGCGGCACGCGAAGCGCCCGTGCCCTTCGAGCGGGGGGCACGGGCGCTTCGCGTCGCGTACGGGCGGGAGGTCAGCCGACCCGGTGGGTCCAGCCGTGGACGTCCTCGGCGGCGCCGGTCTGGATGTCCAGCAGCGCCTTGCGCAGCTTCAGGGTGACCTCGCCGGGCGTGCCGTCGCCCTGGGTCCACTCGCCGCCGGTCGACTTGACCGTGCCGACCGGGGTGATGACCGCGGCCGTGCCGCACGCGAAGACCTCGGTGAGGGTGCCGTTCTCGGTGTCGCGCTTCCACTGCTCGGTGGAGATGCGGCCCTCCTCCGACTCGTACCCGAGGTCGCGGGCGAGACGGAGGAGCGAGTCACGGGTGATGCCGGCGAGGAGGGAGCCGGTCAGCTCGGGCGTGACGATCCTGTCCCCGTACACGAAGTACAGGTTCATGCCGCCCATCTCCTCGACCCAGCGGTGCTCCAGCGCGTCGAGCCAGACCACCTGGTCGCAGCCCTTCTCGGCCGCCTCGGCCTGGGCGAGCAGCGAGGCCGCGTAGTTGCCGCCGGTCTTGGCGAAGCCCATGCCGCCGGGGACGGCGCGGACGTAGTTCTCCGACAGCCAGACCGAGACGGGCTTGACGCCGCCGGGGAAGTACGCGCCGGCGGGCGAGGCGATGACGATGAAGAGGTACTCGCTGGCCGGGCGGACCCCCAGGCCCACCTCATTGGCGATCATGAACGGCCGGAGGTAGAGCGACTCCTCGCCGCCGTGCGGCGGCACCCATGCCTCGTCCTGCCGGACCAGGGCGTCGCACGCGGCGACGAACGTCTCCACCGGCAGCTCCGGCATCGCCAGGCGCCGCGCGGAACGCTGGAAGCGCTCGGCGTTGGCCTCCGGCCGGAACATCGAAACCGAGCCGTCGGGACGCCGGTAGGCCTTCAGCCCCTCGAAGATCTCCTGCGCGTAGTGCAGGGTCATGTTCGCCGGGTCGATCGACAGCGGCGCGTACGGCGTGAGCTCGGCGTCGTGCCAGCCGCGGCCCTCGGTCCACTTGATCGTCACCATGTGGTCGGTGAAGTGGCGGCCGAAACCGGGGTTCGCCAGGATCGCCTGGCGCTCCGCGTCGGACAGCGGGTTCGAGGAGGGCTTGAGCTCGATCGTGGGCGTCGTCATGAGTGCTGTGTCCTTCACCGGTTGGTTGTGACGGACCGCGCTCACGCCGCTACCACTAGGACGTCCGAGCTTTCCCGCATGCCGCGGCCCCGCGTTCGATTATCGCCCGGGGGGCCGGGTGAACGAAACGACATGGAGCGACGCAGGGAGGCACGGCTGAGTGCGGTCCAGGGTTGATGGTGACACCCGGGGCCGCACAGGAGAAGCCGCCGGGTGCAGGTGCGACCCGGCGGCTGAGTCTGGGTTCTCCCAGGCGGCGGGTCAGCTCGCTACGCGTACCGCGAGCGCGTCGCCGATCTCGTCCGTCGTCCGCAGCGCCGAGCCGTCCCGGGCGGCGAGGTCAGCGGCGACGGCGTCCTCGATGCGGACCGCCTCCGCCTCGTACCCGAGGTGACGCAGGAGCAGCGCGACGGAGAGGATCGTCGCGGTGGGGTCGGCCTTGCCCTGGCCCGCGATGTCGGGCGCGGAACCGTGCACGGGCTCGAACATCGACGGGAACGCGCCCGTCGGGTTGATGTTGCCGGACGCGGCCAGGCCGATGCCGCCGGTCACGGCAGCGGCGAGGTCGGTGAGGATGTCGCCGAAGAGGTTGTCGGTGACGATGACGTCGAAGCGCTCCGGCTGGGTGACGAAGAAGATCGTCGCGGCGTCGACGTGCAGGTAGTCGGTGGTGACGTCCGGGTACTCGGCGCCGACCTTGTCGAAGATGTTCTTCCACATGTGCCCGGCGTAGACGAGCACGTTGTTCTTGTGCACCAGCGTCAGCTTCTTGCGCGGCCGGGCGTTGGCCCGCTCGTACGCGTCACGGACCACGCGCTCCACGCCGTACGCCGTGTTCAGGCTGACCTCGGTGGCGACCTCGGCCGGGGTGCCGGTGCGCAGCGAGCCGCCGTTGCCGGTGTACGGGCCCTCGGTGCCCTCGCGGACGACCACGAAGTCGATGTCCGGGCGGCCGGCCAGCGGGGTCGCGGTGCTGGGGAAGAGCTTCGACGGGCGCAGGTTGACGTAGTGGTCGAAGGCGAACCGCAGCTTGAGCAGCAGCCCGCGCTCCAGCACTCCGGACGGCACGGACGGGTCGCCGATCGCGCCGAGCAGGATGGCGTCGTGGTTCTTCAGGGACTCCAGCTCCGCGTCGGGGAGGGTCTCTCCGGTGCGGTGCCAGCGCTGCGCGCCGAGGTCGTACTCCTTGGTCTCCAGCTTCACATCCTGCGGGAGGACCGAGCGGAGGACCTTGAGGCCCTGGGCCACGACTTCCTGGCCGATGCCGTCACCGGGGATCACTGCGAGATTGATGCTGCGAGACATGTCCGCACCCTACTCCCCGTCCCAGTGCCTGACACTCATCCGTCCACCATGTGGACCTTGAAGGTGACCCCGCGGGTGGCCCGGCGCGCCCCGGGCAGCGCTCCCGGGCAGTGCTCCCGGGGCGCTCCCGGGCAGTGCCCTCGGCGCGCCGGGGCCGGTCGGCGGTACGGCTCAGTGGCCGGTCTCGCCGCCGTTGTCCCTGCGGTCCAGGGCGCGCTGGAGGGCGGCGGCGGCGTTGCGGCGCTCGGCGTCGGTGGGGCGGGGGGAGGCGTGGCGGACGCGGCGGCGGGCGGTCTCAGCGGCCATGGGGGATCGACTCCTTGGGATCAGAAAGATGATCGACAGGCGCCGGAAGGGGCGGGGAGCACGGCCGCAGGGGTCACCTGCCGGGGGCACGGGCGCTCACGACCGCCGTTCGCTGGATGGAGCGAGACGTTCGGCTCCTACAACGCTACGCGCGAGCGGAGCGTCTGTCTCCACAATTACTTTGACTTCCTACTATCTGAGACGGAGCCCTGGCCCGGGGCGTACGAAGCGTCGCGGAGCGCGCGGATGAGGGCGCGTACGGCCGCGGTGGAGGCCGGTTCGGGCGTGGTGACGTAGCCGACGGAACGGGTGGGGCGCTCCGCGCCGAGATCAGTGATCTCCTGGGCGGCACCGGCCTCACGGCGTACGTCGCCCTCACCCGCACCCTGCGCCTGCAGCCCGGCGAGGACCTGTACGTCTCGGCCGCGGCGGGCGGTGTCGGCACCGCGGCCGGCCGGATCGCGCGGCTGCTCGGCGCCGGGCGGCTCGTCGGCAGCGCGGGCTCCCCCGCCAAGGTGAAGCACCTGACGGAGCACGTCGGGTACGACGCCGCCTTCGACCACCACGACGGCCCGGTCGGCGAGCTGCTCGCGCGGGCGGCGCCGGGCGGCATCGACGCGTACGTCGACAACGTCGGGGGCGACCACCTCGCCGGTGCCATCGACGTGCTGCGCGAGCACGGTCGGATCGCGTGGGTGGGCGCGGTCGCCCAGTACAACAGCACCGAGCCGCCCGCCGCGCCCCGCAACCTGTTCCGGATCGTCGACAAGTCGCTGCGCCTGGAGGGCGTGATGGTGAGCAACCACCGTGACGCGCAGGAGGAGTTCGAGGACTTCCTGGTGCCGCATCTGCGCGCGGGCCGCGTGGCCCCGGACGAGACGGTGGTGGTGGGCTTCGAGCGGATCGTGGAGGCGTTCCTCGGGATGCTGCGCGGTGAGAACACCGGGAAGATGCTGGTGGCCGCCCGCCCGTAGGCGGACGCAGGCGCTCTTCCCCGGATCCCTCGGCCCGGAGCACCGGCCCGAAGCACCGGCCCGGAGCGCCGGCCGCCGGCTACAGCACGTCGCCGTCGCGCCAGTCGAAGAGCAGCGCCCCCTGCGCCGCCACCGGGAGCGCCCGGCCGTGCGAGGGGCGCAGGTAGGTCGAGTCCTCCTCGTCCGGCAGGGGCACGACCCCGCCCGGGCCGTACGCCTGGAGCGCTCCGTTCCACAGCTGCCAGCCGCGCGCCCGGTACAGCTCGGCGCCGTCGTCGGAGGCGGACAGCGCGCCGAACGCGTACGCCCCGTCGATGACTTCCTCCAGCGCCGCCATCACCCTGCCGCCCAGGCCCTGCCGCCGCCGGTCGGCGCGTACGGCGACCCCCTCCACGTAGCCGACGCGGTACGCCCGCCCCGCGTGCACCGCCCGGCGCATGATCACGCTGCCGTGCGCGGCGATGCCGCGCTCGTCCCGGACGTACGCGTGGATGCCGCCGAGCCCGTGGTCCCAGTCCTCGTCGCCGAAGTCCCCGTGGAAGGCGGCGTCCAGCAGCGCGCGTATGGCGTCGAGCGTGGCGGAGGAGAGCTCGTAGGTGTGGGCGGTGTGCAGTGAGTCGGTCATACGGCCCACTGTGGCAGGCCGGGCCCGCCGCGCTCCTGTGCGGGCGCGGTGCGTGGTGCGGATCCGGCCAGGTCACCGGCGGTACCCGTGCCGGGCCCTTCCCGCCGCGGCCACCCCCGCAGCAGACTCGGCCGTATGTCACCCACGACCGAACGACGGTGGACGCCCACCCACGGCGCCCCCTACCGGCCCGTCCCGTACCGCCCGGAGCGCATGCCGGCGACCGAGTCGCTGGCCCGTGCGGCACAGTTGCGCGCGCGCATGGAGCAGCGGCGTACGGTACGGCAGTTCGCCCCCGATCCCGTGCCGGACCAGGTGGTGCGCGACGCCGTCGCGTGCGCGTCGACCGCCCCGTCCGGCGCTCACCAGCAGCCGTGGACGTTCGTCCTGGTCAAGGACGCCGCGGTCCGCCGGCGCATCCGCGAGGCCGCGGAGCGCGAGGAACGGACCTCGTACGACGGGCGGCTCGGCGAGGAGTGGCTGGCGGCGCTGCGCCCGCTGGGCACCGACGCGGTGAAGACCCACCTGACGGACGCCCCGGCCCTGATCGTCGTCTTCCAGCAGCGCTACTGGCTGGGCGAGGACGGCACCAGGCACAAGCACTACTACGTCGACGAGTCGGTCGGGATCGCCGTCGGCATGCTGCTGTCGGCGCTGCACCTGTCGGGCCTGGCCGCGCTGGTGCACACGCCGAGCCCCATGCGCTTCCTGTCGGAGGTGCTGGGCCGCCCGGAGAACGAGAAGGCGTTCGCCGTGATCCCGGTCGGCTATCCGGCGGACGACTGCCAGGTGCCGGACCTGGTGCGCAAGTCGCTCGACCAGGTGCTCGTGGAGTTCTGAGGCGTTGCCCGGAGCTCTGCGGCGTCACCCGCTCGCGGGGCCGCCCGGGTCGGGTCCGGGCGGCCCCGCGAGCCCGGGTGCCGTGCGCCTGCCGGCGTCCGGCCTCAGAGCCGGCCGCCGGTGAGCCGGGACAGCGGTCCGCGCTGCCGCAGGCCCACCCGGCGGCCGAGCGCGTAGGAGCCGGCCACGGCGGTGGCGACGCCCGCTCCCGCACCGGCCACCACGGCCTTGCGGGCCTTGACCACCGTCCACACCACACCCGCCGTGCCGGCGGCGCGTTCGGCCGCCGAGACGGCGGTGCGCTGGACGGTCCGTGCCGTGGCCAGCGCCTTGTCGGCGGTCACGCCTCCGATGCCGCGCGCGGACTCGGCCGCGTCCTGGGCCGCCTGGGTCGTCTTCTTGGCGGCGGTGGTCGTGCGCGTCTGCTTCTGGTTCGTTTTCGTGTCAGCCATGGAAGTGCGTGTTACCGGCTGCGCCGTCCCGAAACTGACCGCCTTTCACACCTCGCTCACAAAACCGCCCCCGTCCGGTGTGGGGCCGGAAGGGGGCGGCGTGCGGGGAGGACCGGGGAAGGTCAGCCCATGTGCGGGTACGTGTAGTCGGTCGGCGGGACCAGCGTCTCCTTGATGGCGCGGGTCAGCGTCCAGCGCATCAGGTTCTGCGGGGCGCCCGCCTTGTCGTTCGTACCGGAGGCGCGGCCGCCGCCGAAGGGCTGCTGGCCGACGACGGCGCCGGTCGACTTGTCGTTGATGTAGAAGTTGCCCGCGGCGTAGCGCAGCTTCTCCATCGTGTACGCGGCCGCGGCACGGTCGCCCGCGATGACCGAGCCGGTCAGCGCGTACGCCGACACCGACTCCATCTGCTCCAGCATCGCGTCGTACTGGTCGTCCTCGTACACGTGCACCGCGAGGAAGGGGCCGAAGTACTCGGTGGTGAAGACCTCGTTGGCCGGGTCCGTGCACTCGACGACCGTCGGGCGGACGAACCAGCCGACCGAGTCGTCGTACGTGCCGCCGGCGACGATCGTGCAGGACGGGTCCTCCTTGGCCCGGTCGATCGCGGCCTTGTTCTTGGCGAAGGCCCGCTCGTCGATGACGGCGCCGATGAAGTTCGTCAGGTCGGTGACGTCACCCATCCTGATGCCGTCGACCTCGGCCGCGAACTCCTCCTTGAAGCCGGAGTTCCAGATCGAGGCCGGGATGTAGGCGCGCGAGGTCGCCGAGCACTTCTGGCCCTGGTACTCGAAGGCTCCGCGGGTCAGCGCGGTCTTCAGGACGGCGCGGTCGGCGCTCGGGTGCGCGACGACGAAGTCCTTGCCGCCCGTCTCGCCGACGATGCGCGGGTAGGAGCGGTACTTCTCGATGTTGCTGCCGACCGTCTTCCACAGGTGCTGGAAGGTCCTGGTCGAGCCGGTGAAGTGGATACCGGCGAGCATCGGGTGGTGCAGGGCCACCTCGGAGACGGCGATGCCGTCGCCCGTGACCAGGTTGATGACGCCCTTGGGCAGGCCGGCCTCCTCCAGCAGCTGCATGAGCAGCACGGCGGCGTGGGTCTGCGTCGGGGACGGCTTCCAGACCACCACGTTGCCCATGAGGGCCGGGGCGGTGGGGAGGTTGCCGGCGATGGCGGTGAAGTTGAAGGGCGTGATCGCGTAGACGAAGCCCTCCAGCGGGCGGTGGTCGAGGCGGTTCCACACACCCGGGGAGTTGGCCGGCGGCTGCTCGGCGAGCAGGTCGCGGGCGTACTTGACGTTGAAGCGCCAGAAGTCGACGAGCTCGCACGGCGTGTCGATCTCGGCCTGCTGGACCGTCTTCGACTGGCCCAGCATGGTCGAGGCGGCCATGGTCTCGCGCCACGGGCCGGCGAGCAGCTCGGCGGCGCGCAGGATGATCGCCGCGCGGTCGTCGAAGGACATCGCGCGCCACGCCGGGGCGGCGGCGAGCGCCGCGTCGATCGCGTCCTGGGCGTCCGCCTGCGTGGCGCCGGCGAAGGTGCCGAGGACCTTGGCGTGGTTGTGCGGCTGGACGACGTCCACGCGCTCACCGCCGCCCATCCGCTTGACCCCGCCGATGGTCATCGGCAGGTCGATGGGGTTCTCGGCCAGCTCCTTGAGCTTGGCCTCCAGACGGATGCGCTCGGCCGAACCGGGGGCGTAGGTGTGGACCGGCTCGTTGACCGGAGCGGGGACCTGGGTCACAGCGTCCATGAGTTCCGTAACTCCTTCAGTTCTTGGTGATCATCGAGCGGACGAAGAACAGCAGGTTGGCCGGCTTCTCCGCGAGGCGGCGCATGAAGTACCCGTACCAGTCGGTTCCGTACGCGGTGTAGACGCGCATGCGGTGACCCTCGGCGGCGAGCCGTACGTGCTCGTCGCTGCGGATCCCGTACAGCATCTGGAACTCGTACTCGTCCAGTTTGCGCCCGGCGCGGCGCGCGAGCTCCTGGGTGACGGCGATGAGGCGCGGGTCGTGAGACCCGATCATCGGGTAGCCGTCACCCTCCATCAGGATCTTCAGGATCCGGACGTACGCCTTGTCGATCTCCGCCTTGTCCTGGTAAGCGACGGAGGCGGGCTCCTTGTAGGCGCCCTTGACGATCCGGACGCGGCTGCCGTTCGCGGCGAGGCGCCGGGCGTCCTCCTCGGTGCGGAAGAGGTACGCCTGGATGACGCAGCCCGTCTGGGGGAAGTCCTTCCGCAGCTCCTCGTGGATGGCGAACATCGAGTCGAGGGTGGTGTGGTCCTCCGCGTCCAGGGTGACCGTGGTGCCGATGGCGGCCGCGGCCTCGACGACCGGCCGGACGTTGGCGAGCGCCAGCTCGTGTCCGCCGTCCAGCGCCTGGCCGAACATGGACAGCTTGACCGACATCTCGGCCCTGGTGCCCAGCTCCAGCGCCTTCAGGTGCTCGATGAGCTCCAGGTAGGCGTCCCGCGCGGCGAACGCCTGCTCGCGCGTGGTGATGTCCTCACCGACCACGTCCAGGGTGACCTCCAGGCCCTTGGCCGCCGCCTCCCGGACGATCGGGACGACCTGCTCGACCGTCTCGCCGGCGATGAACCGGGCGACGACCTGCTTGGTGCCCGGCGCGGCAGAGACGAAGCGGCGCATGCGGTCACTGCGCGACGCGGCGAGGATCACGGGACCCAGCACGGGGCACCTCCACGGAACAGGGGCTGAAGGGGGCCGGAAACGGACTCGCGGAACGAATACGTATCGGCACGGAGAACCACCGTGAAACCTAAGGATCGCTCCGATGCCCGGCCATCGACACCTGTCACGCATCCGTGCCCCGGATCTCATACAGATGTCTGATCGGGTGGCAGAATGTCGGGGTGAAGGGCGCTTACGGTGATTACCAGGACCTGGTCGACGAGATCTCGGCGCTGCTGGGCGCCCCCGCGACGCTGGAGAACCGCGACTTCGGGCTGATCGCCTTCGGCGCGCACGACAGCGAGGACGACACCGCCATGGACCCGGTGCGCACCCGCTCGATCCTCACCAGGAAGTCCACGCCCGCGGTACGGGCCTGGTTCGAGGGCTTCGGCATCACCCGGGCGACCGGCCCGGTCCGCATCCCCGCCGCGCCCGACGCGGGCGTCTACCGTGACCGCATCTGCCTGCCGGTACGCCATCGGGGTGTCGTCCTCGGGTACGTGTGGCTGCTCGACGCCGACCCGGGGCCCTCGCCCGACCGGCTGACGGCGGCGATGGAGGTGGCGGAACGGATCGGGGCACTGCTCGCGGACGAGGAGCGGGCGGGCGCCGACCTCTCGCGCGAGCTGCGCGCCGCGCTGACGGCCGAACCGGGCTGGCAGTACGACATGGCGCTGACCGCCCTGCGCTCGGCGCTCGGCCCCGACGCGGACGGCCTGCACGCCCTGGTGTGCGTGGTGCCGTGGCAGGGGGGCGAGGTTCCCTCGCCGCGCACGGCTCCCGGCGCCGCGGCCCTGTGCACGCTGCCCTGGCCGGGCCCCCTGCTGGCGAGCGGCACCGTGCCGGACGCGGCGCGCGGGCCGCGTGCGGGGACGGGTCCTGGGGTCGGGCCGGTCCTGGGTTCCCGTACGGGGGGTGGCCCGGCTTCCCGGGCCGGGGCGGGGTCGGCCGGGGCGGGGTCGGCCGGGGCGGGGTCGGTCGGGGCGGGCGGGGCCGACCGGGCTCCCGCCGGCTCCGGGGCCTCCGGGACGGCCGCGGTCCCCGGTGCTTCAGGGGGCGACGTGCCCGGAACGCATGCCCTGGCCGCCCTGATCCGCCTCCGCTCCGTCGACGCGCCGGAGCCCGCCCTCACGGCGGCGGACCGGCTGCGCGCGGCGGCGACCGGTGGCCGGGGCGCCCCTGGGGCACCGGGAGCACCAGACGCGGCCGGGGCGCCGGCGCAGTCCGGTGCCGTACGCGGTGACCGGGCTGCGCCGGGTATGGTCGCCGGGATCGCGGAGCCGCGCCGGGGACTGGCCGACGTGGGCGAGGCGTGGCGGGAGGCGTCGTCCGCGGCCCGCGCCGCGGCGGCCCAGCCCCGGCTCGGGCCGGTCGCGCGCTGGTCGGCCATCGGCCCGTACCGGCTGCTGACCGCGCTCCCGCCCGCCGCGGCCGGGGACCCGGCCGCCCGCGCCCTGCTCGCCCCGGCGCACCGCGAGCTCGCCCGCACCGCGGAGGTGTTCCTCGACTGCGCCGGCCAGGCGGGACGCACCGCGGCCGCCCTGGGCATCCACCGCCAGACGCTCTACTACCGCCTGTCCCGGGTGGAGCAGCTCACCGGTCTGGACCTGGACGACGGCGAGGACCGCCTGCTGCTCCACATGGCCCTGAAGGCCGCGCGGCTGTGACGGCGCGGGGGCCGCTCACGCATCCGGCCCCCGGGCACTCGTGGGAACGAGCGCCCGGGGGCCGGGGAGCGGAGCGGGAAACCGTCAGGTGAGGTTCACCGAGCGGGCCGACGTCGCGCCGATCTCCTCGGCGACCTCGGTCAGCACCTGCTGCGGGACCGTGTCGTCGACGGTGAGGACCGCGAGGGCCTCGCCGCCCTCCGTCGCGCGGGCGACCTGCATGCCCGCGATGTTCAGCCCGGCCTCGCCGAGGATCCGGCCGACGGTGCCGACGACACCGGGACGGTCCTCGTAGCGCAGGACGACCATGTGGTCGGCGAGCGCGAGGTCGACGTCGTAGTCACCGACGGCGACGATCTTCTGCAGGTGCTTGGGGCCGGCCAGGGTGCCGGAGACCGCGACCTCCTCGCCGCCCGACAGGGTGCCGCGCACGGTGACCACGTTGCGGTGGTCCGGGGACTCGGAGCTGGTGGTGAGGCGCACCTCGACGCCGCGCTCCTGCGCGAACAGGGGGGCGTTGACGTACGACACGGTCTCGTCGACGACGTCCTCGAACACACCCTTGAGCGCGGACAGTTCCAGCACCTTGACGTCGTGCTGGGTGATCTCGCCGTACACCTCGACGTCGAGACGCACCGCGACCTCGCCCGCCAGCGCGGTGAAGATCCGGCCCAGGCGCTCGGCCAGCGGCAGGCCCGGCTTGACGTCCTCGGCGATGACACCGCCCTGGACGTTGACCGCGTCGGGGACCAGCTCACCGGCGAGCGCGAGCCGCACGGAGCGGGCGACGGCGATACCGGCCTTCTCCTGCGCCTCGTCCGTCGACGCGCCGAGGTGCGGGGTGCACACCACCTGGTCGAGCTCGAACAGCGGGGAGTCGGTGCACGGCTCCTTCGCGTACACGTCGAGGCCCGCGCCCGCGACCCGGCCCTCCTTGAGCGCCGAGTACAGCGCCTCCTCGTCGACGATCCCGCCGCGGGCGGCGTTGACGATGCGGACGGCCGGCTTGACCTTGTGCAGCGCCTCGTCGCCGATCAGGCCGAGCGTCTCGGGGGTCTTCGGCAGGTGGACGGTGATGAAGTCGGAGACCTCCAGCAGCTCGTCCAGCGACAGCAGCTTGACGCCCATCTGCGCGGCGCGCGCCGGCTGCACGTACGGGTCGTACGCGACGATCTTCATGCCGAAGGCGGACATGCGCTGGGCGACCAGCACGCCGATGCGGCCGAGGCCGACGACGCCGAGGATCTTCTCGCTGAGCTCGACGCCGGTGTACTTGCTGCGCTTCCACTCGCCGTTCTTGAGGGCGGTGTTGGCCTGGGGGATGTTGCGCGCCGTGGCGATGAGCAGGCCGCACGCGAGCTCCGCGGCGGTGACGATGTTCGACGTCGGCGCGTTGACGACCATCACGCCGGCCTTCGTGGCGGCGGAGACGTCGACGTTGTCCAGGCCCACGCCCGCACGGGCGACGACCTTCAGGCGCTTCGCGGCGGCGATCGCCTCGGCGTCGACCTTGGTGGCGGACCGCACCAGGATCGCGTCCACGTCGGCGACGGCGGGGAGCAGCTCGGCCCGGTCGGCGCCGTTGCAGTGCCGGATCTCGAAGTCCGGGCCCAGCGCGTCGACGGTGGCGGGCGACAGCTCTTCAGCGATGAGTACGACGGGTTTCGAGCTCACGTGAGTCCTCACAAGTCCAGTGCAGACGGCCGTCCCGAGGCCGCAGGCGGTGGAGGGGGGCATGCCGCGTGGAAGACGCACGACGCTGTGGGCCTGACGCGTTTGTTGTTCTGAAGTGTAGTGGCGGTCGGTGCCATTCATTCCGCCGTGGCGGAAGGATCACCCGTCCGTGGTTGGACTGGTTGTCCAACGGCGAACAACACGGGGACGGCGGGCCCGGAGAAGCCCCGGACCCGCCGCCGCGAGGCTCACGCCTCCTCGTTGTCCACCCAGCTCATGAGCTTGCGCAGCTCCTTGCCGGTGGTCTCCAGCAGGTGCTCGGAGTCCTGCGTCTTGTACTCGTTGTACTTCTTCAGGCCGCCGTGGTACTCGTCCATCCAGTTCTTGGCGAACGTGCCGTCCTGGATCTCGGAGAGGACCTTCTTCATCTCGGCCTTGGTGGCGTCGGTGACGATCCGCGGGCCGGTGACGTAGTCGCCCCACTCGGCGGTCTCGGAGACCGACCAGCGCATCTTCTCCAGGCCGCCCTCGTACATCAGGTCCACGATCAGCTTCAGCTCGTGGAGGCACTCGAAGTACGCGATCTCCGGCTGGTAGCCGGCCTCGACCAGGGTCTCGAAGCCCGCCTTGACCAGCGCCGAGGCGCCGCCGCAGAGCACGGCCTGCTCGCCGAACAGGTCGGTCTCGGTCTCCTCGGTGAAGGTCGTCTTGATGACGCCGGCGCGGGTGCCGCCGATCGCCTTCGCGTAGGAGAGGGCGAGCTGGAAGGCGCTGCCGGTGGCGTCCTGCTCGACGGCGGCGATCGCCGGGACGCCGCGGCCCTCCTCGTACTGGCGGCGGACCAGGTGGCCCGGGCCCTTGGGGGCGACGAGGGCGACGTCGACGCCGGCCGGGGGCTTGATGAAGCCGAAGCGGACGTTGAAGCCGTGGGCGAAGAACAGCGCGTCGCCGTCCTTCAGGTTGTCCTTGACGGACTCCTCGTAGACCTGGGCCTGGATCGGGTCCGGGATCAGGATCATGATGACGTCGGCCTCGGCGGCGGCCTCGGCGGGCGTCACCACGCGCAGGCCCTGCTCCTCGGCCTTGGCCTTGGACTTGGAGCCCTCGTGCAGACCGACGCGGACGTCGACACCCGAGTCACGGAGCGACAGCGCGTGGGCGTGGCCCTGGCTGCCGTAACCGATCACCGCGACCTTGCGGCCCTGGATGATGGACAGGTCGGCGTCGTCGTCGTAGAACAGCTCGGCCACTGGGTCTTCTCCTTGGTGTGCTGGTGTTGCGTCCCACCGTACGGTGGGGAGGGATGTGGAAGTCGGGGGGTCTCGCTACGCGGAACGGTCGAGCGCCCGCAGCGAACGGTCCGTGATGGACCGGGCGCCACGCCCTATGGCGATCGTGCCGGACTGGACCAGCTCCTTGATGCCGAACTGCTCGAGCATCTTCAGCATGGCGTCGAGCTTGTCACTCGAACCGGTGGCCTCGATCGTGACCGCCTCGGGCGAGACGTCCACGGTCTTGGCGCGGAACAGCTGGACGATCTCGACGATCTGGGAGCGGGTCTCGTTGTCGGCGCGGACCTTCACCAGGACGAGCTCGCGCTGGATCGCGGCGCTGGGCTCGAGTTCGACGATCTTCAGGACGTTGACCAGCTTGTTGAGCTGCTTGGTGACCTGCTCCAGCGGAAGGTCCTCGACATTGACCACGATCGTGATGCGGGAGATGTCGGGGTGCTCGGTGACGCCGACGGCGAGCGAGTCGATGTTGAATCCGCGGCGGGAGAACAGCGCGGCGATCCGGGCGAGGATGCCGGGGGTGTTCTCCACCAGGACGGAGAGCGTGTGCTTGGACATGTTCTTGACTCAGCTCTCTCTCAGTCGTCTTCGCTGTCGCCGAAGTCGGGGCGGACGCCGCGGGCGGCCATGACCTCGTCGTTGGAGGTGCCGGCTGCGACCATGGGCCACACCTGGGCGTCCTCGTGGACGATGAAGTCGATCACGACCGGGCGGTCGTTGATGGCGTTGGCCTCGGCGATGACCTTGTCGAGGTCCTCGGGGCGCTCGCAGCGCAGGGCCACGCAGCCCATCGCCTCGGACAGCTTCACGAAGTCCGGGATCCTGGTGCCCGCGCTCGGCTCCTTGCCGGTCGCCTCCGGGCCGGAGTGCAGCACGGTGTTGGAGTAGCGCTGGTTGTAGAAGAGGGTCTGCCACTGGCGGACCATCCCGAGGGCGCCGTTGTTGATGATGGCGACCTTGATGGGGATGTTGTTCAGCGCGCAGGTGACCAGTTCCTGGTTGGTCATCTGGAAGCAGCCGTCGCCGTCGATCGCCCAGACCGTGCGGTCCGGCATGCCCGCCTTGGCGCCCATGGCGGCCGGGACGGCGTAGCCCATGGTTCCGGCGCCGCCGGAGTTCAGCCAGGTGGCGGGCTTCTCGTAGTCGATGAAGTGCGCGGCCCACATCTGGTGCTGGCCGACGCCGGCCGCGTAGATCGTGCCCTCGGGGGCGAGCTGCCCGATGCGCTGGATCACCTGCTGGGGGGCGAGGGAGCCGTCCTCGGGCTGGTCGTAGCCGAGCGGGTAGGTCTCGCGCCAGCGGTTGAGGTCCCTCCACCAGGCGGTGTAGTCGCCGGCGTTGCCCTCGGTGTGCTCGGCCTGGACGGCCTGGACCAGGTCGGCGATGACCTCGCGGGCGTCGCCGACGATCGGCACGTCGGCGGCGCGGTTCTTGCCGATCTCCGCCGGGTCGATGTCCGCGTGGACGATCTTGGCGAACGGGGCGAAGCTGTCGAGCTTGCCGGTGACGCGGTCGTCGAAGCGGGCGCCCAGGGCGACGATCAGGTCGGCCTTCTGCAGGGCCGTGACGGCGGTGACGCTGCCGTGCATGCCGGGCATGCCGACGTGCAGCGGGTGGCTGTCGGGGAACGCGCCCAGCGCCATCAGGGTGGTCGTGACGGGGGCCTGCGTCAGCTCGGCCAGGACCCGCAGCTCGGCGGTGGCACCGGCCTTCAGGACACCGCCGCCGACGTACAGGACGGGGCGCTTGGCCTGGGTGATCAGCTTGGCGGCCTCGCGGATCTGCTTGGCGTGCGGCTTGGTCACCGGGCGGTAGCCGGGCAGGTCCAGCTGCGGCGGCCAGCTGAAGACGGTCCGCGCCTGGAGGGCGTCCTTGGCGATGTCGACCAGGACCGGGCCGGGGCGGCCGGTGGAGGCGATGTGGAACGCCTCGGCGATCGTCTTCGGGATGTCCTCGGCCTTGGTGACCAGGAAATTGTGCTTGGTGATCGGCATGGTGATGCCGCAGATGTCCGCCTCCTGGAAGGCGTCCGTGCCGATCGCCTTGGAGGACACCTGACCGGTGATCGCGACCAGCGGGACGGAGTCCATGTGGGCGTCGGCGATCGGGGTGACCAGGTTGGTGGCGCCGGGCCCGGAGGTGGCCATGCAGACGCCGACCTTGCCGGTGGCCTGGGCGTAGCCGGTCGCGGCGTGGCCCGCGCCCTGCTCGTGCCGGACCAGGATGTGACGGACCTTCGTGGAGTCCATCATCGGGTCGTACGCGGGGAGGATGGCACCGCCGGGGATGCCGAACACCGTGTCGGCACCCACTTCCTCGAGAGAGCGGATGAGGGACTGCGCGCCCGTGACGTGCTCAACGGTGGCGGAGGACTGTCCGCCGGTACGGGCCCGCGGCTGCGGATGGTGGGCCCCGGTGGCCTGCTCGGTCATCGGCATTCTCTTCTCGAAGCTGAGGGTTTTCGCGAGGTTTGACTGGTTTGGCGGGGTGCCAGTGCAACAAAAAACCCCTCGTGCCGTGAGGCAAGCGAGGGGAGCGCGCCGGTGTGGGTCCGCACGGCCAACAGGGGGCCGTGCTCAGCCGACGCGCTTTCCAAGTACGAGAATTCGGGTGCGCATGGCATTGACCCTCCACCCGGCGCACTACCAGTGTCAAGTGGGTGGGACGCGCGTCTCATCATGTGAGCGCATCGAGGGAAGCCCCGCGGGCAGTCCGGGCAGGGCCGAGGGCACGGCGGAACCGGTGAGGACGGGCAGGGCGACGCGGTCCGGCACCGGGAACTCGTCCCTGACCAGGGCGCGCCGCAGCCGGTACTCGTCGAGCGGCCCCGAGAAGGCCATTCCCTGCCCATGCGTGCACCCCATCGCCCGCAGCGCCAGGACCTGCTCCGGCACGTCGACGCCGTCGGCCACCGACTGCATGCCGAGGTCGCGGGCGATCCGGAGCAGCCCACTGGTGATCTTGTGCAGCCGAGGAGACTCGACCACACCTTCGACCAGTCCTCTGTCCAGTTTCAGTATGTCCACCGGAAGGCGCCGCAGCGCGGTGATCGCGGCGTATCCGCTGCCGAAACCGTCGAGGGCGATGCGCACGCCGAGCCTGCGCAGGGCCACCAGGCGCTGCTCCAGCTCGTCGAAGGAGATCCTCGGGTCGCTGTCGGCCAGCTCGATGATCAGGGCGCCGGTGGGCATCTCGTGCTTGGTGAGCAGGTTCTCGACGGTGCTGAGCGGCAGGGACCGGTCGAGCAGTCCGCGGGCCGGCAGGCGGACCGCGACCGGGACGCGGTGGCCCTGCCGGGCGCGTTCGGCGGCCTGCTCGACGGCCTCCTCCAGCAGCCAGCGGCCGAGCTCGCCGGTGCGGCGGCTGTCCTCGCCGACCCGGAGGAATTCGGCCGGGGTGAACAGCAGACTCTGGGCGGAGCGCCAGCGGGCCTGGGCGGCGACGGCGGTGACGCGTCCGGTGGTGAGGTCGACCACGGGCTGGTGGACCAGGTTGAACTCGCCGTCCTCCAGGGCGGTGCGCAGCCGGGTGGCGACCGCCGTGCTGCGCACCACCTCGGTCTGCATCTGGGGGGCGTACAACTCGACGCGGTTCTTGCCGCCGGCCTTGGCCCGGTACATGGCCAGGTCGGCGTTGCGCAGGAGGTCCCCGGCTCCGATGCCGGGCTCGGCGAAGGCGACCCCGATGGAGGCGGCGACCCGCACCTCCTGGCCTTCGACCCGGTACGGCTCGGAGAGGGTGAGCCGCAGACGGTCGGCGATCTCGTGGACCCGGAGCTCGCGGCCGGACCGGTCGTGGCCGCCGTCGCCGAGGATCAGCGCGGCGAACTCGTCGCCGCCGAGCCGCGCGGCGGTGTCCCCGGCGCGTACCGAGTCCTGGAGGCGGCGGGCGGCCTGGACGAGCAGCTCGTCACCGGCCTGGTGGCCGAGCCGGTCGTTGACGCCCTTGAAGCCGTCGAGGTCGATGAAGAGCACGGCGGTGCCCGAGTCGCCCGCCCGGCGCCCGCTGAGCGCCTGCCGGACGCGCTTGGTGAACAGGGCCCGGTTGGGCAGGTCGGTGAGGGGGTCGTGCTCGGCGTTGTGCTGGAGCTGGGCCTGGAGGCGGACCCGTTCGGTGACGTCCCGGCTGTTGAAGATCAAGCCGCCCTGGTGGCGGTTGACGGTGGACTCGACGTTGAGCCATTCGCCGGTGCCGGACTTGAAGCGGCACTCGATCCGGGTGGTGGGCTCCTCCGACGGGGAGGCGGCCAGGAAGCGCCGTACCTCGTGGACGACGGCGCCGAGGTCGTCGGGATGGATGAGGGAAGCGAGCTCCGAGCCGATGAGCTCCTCGGCCTCCCGTCCGTACACCCCGGAGGCCGCCGGGCTGACGTAGCGCAGGACACCGGTGGGCGCGGCGATCATGATGACGTCGCTGGAGCCCTGCACGAGTGACCGGAAGTGGTTCTCCTTCTGGGCCAGCTCGTGGGTGAGGGCGATGTTGTCGACGAGCATGATGCCCTGCCGGACGACGAGCGCGAGCACGACCGTGCAGCCGGTGAAGACCACGACGCGGTCCACGCGGCGGCCCTCGATGACGTTGTACAGGATCCCCAGGGTGCACACGGCCGCCGCCAGGTACGGGGTGAGGGCCGCCAGCGAGCCGGCGACGGGTCGGCTGAGGTGGCGCAGGTGCCGCTGCCCGCGCGCGGGTGCGGCGCTCTCGACGGTGCGGCGCGCGCCCCAGGGGGCGTACGCCAGGAGCAGCGACCCGGCGAACCAGCCGGCGTCCAGCAACTGGCCCGAGCGGTAGTTCTCACGCAGCAGCGGCGAGGTGAACAGGGCGTCGCACAGGACGGTCAGGGCGAGGGCCGCGATGGCCGTGTGGATGGCCGAGCGGTTGGCCTGGGAACGCCGGAAGTGCAGCGCGAGCACCATGCTCACCAGCACGATGTCGAGCAGCGGGTACGCCAGGGACAGCGCGGCCCGCGCGACGCTCTCGCCCTCGACCTGGGCCGTGTGCGTGAGGGCGAGGCTCCAGGACAGGGTCAGCAGCGAGCCGCCGATGAGCCACGAGTCCAGCCCGAGGCAGACCCAGCCCGCGCGAGTGACGGGCCGCTTGGCGAGGACGAGCAGCCCGACGATGGCGGGCGGCGCGAAGAGCAGGAAGAACAGGTCGGCCACGGAGGGGCTGGGCACCGGCCGGCCGAGGACGACCTCGTACCAGCCCCATACGCCGTTGCCGGCGGCGGCCATGGCGGAGGAGAACGCGAACAGCAGCCAGGCCGGCCGGAAGCGGCTGCCCGGCGCGCGGGCGTACAGGAAGCACGAGACGGAGGCGGTCAGGGCGGCGACACTGAGGCCGAAGTCCCCCATGATCTGGGCCACCTTCTGGGATCCCCAGCCGACCGCGGCCCCGGTGGCGTAGGCCGCGCAGACGACGGCGAGGGCGAGCTGGTAGTGGAGACCGCGCGCCCTGCCCGCTTCACTTCCGGAGCCCCGCCCGGGACCGCCGCCCGCCACCGGCGGCCGCTCGATGAGCATCCCCGGGGCGCTCACCGGAACGCCCCTGCGCGTGCGTGCCGCCGCGGCGGCCGGACGGGTGCCTGCGCGGAGGTCCGCGCACGGGTGCCGGTGGAGACGCCGACCGGCGTCCCGCAGGTTCGCAGCCGAGTTCCCCGTCGCGTCGGTTCGTTGGTCCATCGACCGTGCATCGCCCGTCGCCCCCCTCGGATTGTGATCGCTCATCACGTCGTTCCCCCGCGTCGTCATGCTCGACGCGTCCCCCAGATCGGGACGATACACCAGATCCGTCACTCAGGGACAGGGGTTCTCTACGCTCCGTGACGATCATCGGAGTTACGAGTGCGTACCGCGCGCATACGACTTCGCACCGTGCTCACGTGGTAGTGAACACCAGGTTCCGCATCGGCTCACCCCGCACGAAGCGGGAGAGCTGCCCGGCGAGGAGCCGCCGGGCGCGCGGCAGGAAGGCGGAGCTGGAACCGCCGACATGGGGGCTGATCAGCACGCCGGGGGTGTGCCACAGGGGGTGGCCGGCGGGCAGCGGCTCGGGGTCGGTGACGTCCAGGGCAGCCGTGATGCGGCCCTTGCCGGCCTCGGTGATCAGGGCTTCGGTGTCGACGACGGGACCGCGCGAGACGTTCACGAGCAGGGCGCCGTCCTTCATGCGGGAGAGGAAACCGGCGTCGGCGAGGTGGCGGGTGTCGGGAGTGAGCGGCGTGGACAGGACGACCACGTCGGCGTGCGGAAGGAGCGCGGGGAGCTCGGCCAGCGCGTGGACGGGACCGCGCTCGGTGGCACGGGCGGAGCGCGCGACGCGTACCACCCGCGCGCACTCGAAGGGCGCGAGCCGGTCCTCGATGGCGGCGCCGATCGATCCGTACCCGACGATCAGCACGGACTTGTCGGCGAGCGCCGGGTAGAAGCCGGACCGCCACTCCTCCCGTTCCTGGCCGCGCACGAAGCCCGGGATGCCGCGCAGCGAGGCGAGGATGAGCGCCAGCGTGAGCTCGGCGGTGCTGGCCTCGTGCACCCCCTTGGCGTTGCACAGCACCACACCGGGCCGGAGCGAGCCGATGCCCGGCGTCACGTGGTCCATCCCGGCGGTGAGGGTCTGCACGACGCGCAGGGAGGTCATGCCTGCGAAAGGGCGCACCGCGACGCTCGTCGGCTTCATGTACGGGACGACGTAGAAGACGCAGTCGGCCGGGTCGGCCGGGAAGTCGGGCTCCCCGTCCCACAGGCGGTACGTCAGGCCCGAGTCGGCGGGGTCGGGGAGCCCGTCGATCTCCTCGGCGGGAAAGGGGAGCCACACATCGGTAGTCATGGCCAGGAGGTTAGTTTGGGGAGCGGCACGAGGAGGGGTACGGGGAGTTGGAGCGCAGGACAATCGGGGCGACGGCGCTCGAAGTGGGGGCGATCGGCCTGGGCTGCATGCCGATGAGCTGGGCGTACAGCGCCTCGCAGCAGCGTGGCGACCGCTCCGTGCGCACCGTGCACGCCGCGCTCGACGCGGGTGTGACCCTGCTCGACACGGCCGACATGTACGGGCCGTTCACCAACGAGCTTTTGCTGGGGCGGGTGTTGAAGGAGCGCCGGGCGGATGCCTTCGTGTCGACGAAGTGCGGACTGCTCGTCGGGGACCAGCACATCGTCGCCAACGGCCGCCCCGGGTACGTGCGCCGGGCGTGCGACGCCTCGCTGCGGCGCCTCCAGACCGACGTGATCGACCTGTACCAGCTGCACCGCGCCGATCCGGAGGTGCCCGTCGAGGAGACGTGGGGCGCGATGGCGGAGCTGGTGACGGCGGGGAAGGTGCGGGCGCTGGGGCTGTGCGCGATGGCGGTCCGGTCGGGCCGGCGCGGGGGCGGGGACGGTGCGGCGGACCTGTACGACGGAACGATTCGCCAGCTGGAGCGGGTCCAGCAGGTCTTCCCGGTGAGCGCCGTGCAGGCCGAGCTGTCGGTGTGGTCGCCGGAGGCGCTCCGGCGGCTGCTGCCGTGGTGCGAGTCGCGGGGCGTGGGGTTCCTGGCCGCGATGCCGCTGGGCAACGGCTTCCTGACCGGCACACTGACGCCGGGCGGCGGCTTCGAGCCGGAGGACCTGCGGGCGCGGCACCCGCGCTTCACGGCCGAGATGATGGCGGCGAACCAGCCGGTGGTGGCGGGGCTGCGCCGGATCGCCGCGCGGCACGGCGGCCCCGCGGCCGGGGTGACGACGGCGCAGGTGGCGCTGGCGTGGGCGCTGACGCGGGGCCGCCATGTCGTACCGGTGCCGGGCACGAAGCACGAGCGGTGGGCGGTGGAGAACGCGCGGGCGGCCGCGCTGAGGCTTTCGGCCGAGGACCTCGCGGAGATCGCGGCGCTGCCGCCGGCGCAGGGTTCGTGGGACTGACCCGCCGGTCCGGGCCGGCCGGGCCGGACAGGGGACGGGAACGGGAACCTCGTCGGATCGGCCCGGCCGGGAGGGGAACCTGATCGACCCGGGCGGTGTATCAAGGGGTGTCATGCAGCTCGCACCGCCGTTGTGGAAGGAATTCGTACCGTGCAACGTCCCGCTGTGACGGCCGTGTTGGCCGCTTCCGCGCTCGTGTTCGCGGCCGGTTGCTCGGGGAGCGGGGGCCCGGGGCCCGCCGGCGCCGCCAGCACCTCGCCCCCGGCCAGGTCCTCGCCCGCCTCACCTGACGCGTCCCCCTCGCCGTCGCCGTCCGCGCCCCCCGCCAAGGGCACGGTGAAGGTGGTGCGGACCCTGGCCGAGGGGCTGAAGTCGCCGTGGGGCCTGGCCGCGCTGCCCGGCGGGGACCTGCTGGTCTCCTCGCGTGACGAGGGCACGATCAGCCGGATCGACGCGGAGAGCGGCGAGGAGACCGTGATCGGCTCCGTGCCCGGGGTGGCTCCGGCGGGCGAGGGCGGCCTGATGGGGCTCGCGGTGTCGCCGTCGTACGCCTCGGACCACCTGGTCTACGCCTACTTCACCACCGAGTCGGACAACCGCATCGCCCGGATGCTGTACGACGAGAAGAAGCCGGCCGGCCAGCAGCTCGGAGCGCCGGACACGGTGCTGCGGGGCATCCCGAAGGGCACCGTCCACAACGGCGGCCGGATCGCCTTCGGCCCGGACAAGATGCTGTACGCGGGCACGGGTGAGACCGGTGACACGAGCCTGGCGCAGGACATGTCCTCGCTGGGCGGCAAGATCCTGCGGATGACCCCGGACGGGCAGCCGGTGCACGGCAATCCGGCGGAGGACTCCGTCGTCTACTCCTCCGGGCACCGCAATGTGCAGGGGCTCGCCTGGGACGCCGACAAGCGGCTGTGGGCGGCCGAGTTCGGGCAGAACACCTGGGACGAACTCAATCTGGTCGAGCCCGGGAAGAACTACGGCTGGCCGGAGGCGGAGGGCCGGGCGGGCCGGCGCGGGCTCGTCGACCCGGTGGCGCAGTGGAAGCCGGAGGACGCCTCACCGAGCGGGATCGCCGTCGCCGCGGGCTCGGTGTGGATGGCGGGGCTGCGCGGCGAGCGACTGTGGCGGGTGCCGCTGGCCGGAGCGGAACCTTCCGCGGACCCGCAGGCGTTCCTCGGTCAGGAGCACGGCCGGCTGCGCACGGTGCTGTCGGCGGGCGGGAACAGGCTCTGGCTGGTCACCAGCGAGACGGACACCAGGGGCACGCCGGAGCCGGGCGACGACAAGATCCTCCTGCTGGAGGTGACCTGAGAGGCGGCAGCCGGTGTTCAACCTGATGGAAGAGCTCTTCGCGCCGGGCCGCAAGCACACCCGTGACGAGGAGCGCCGCCTCGCCCTGACCCGTGAGGACCTGGGGGACAACGACCCCTCGCGCGGTCCGATAGACCTCACGTCGGGCCGGGTCACGATCCGCGTCGCTCCCCGGGCCGGCGACACTCCCGAGCCCCCGGCGCCGGCGCCCCGCGGGGCGTCAGGCGGTGGCCCCGGACAGCAGGTGGAGGCGGTGGGCGAGGGCGGCCGCCTCGCCACGGCCGGAGACGCCGAGCTTGGACAGGATGTTGGAGACGTGGACGCTCGCCGTCTTCGGTGAGATGAACAGCTCCTCGGCTATCTGGCGGTTGGTGCGGCCCTCCGCCACCAGTCGCAGGACGTCCTGTTCGCGGGGCGTCAGGCCGAAGCCGTCACCGGTCTCCTCCCCGGGGCCGGGCGCGGCGGGCTCGGGACTCAGGGGAAGCCGGGCACGGGCGGCGAGCAGTTCGAGCTCCTCGCGCAAGGGATGGGCCGCGAGGTGGACGGCGACCAGGTGCGCCTCGCGCAGCAGCGCGGCGGCCCGCTCGCGGCTGCCGCCCTCGACCAGCAGCGCGTCGGCCCAGCGGTGCCGGACGCGGGCGAGGTCGTAGGGGCGCTCCAGCGGAGCGAAGGCGCCGGCCACCTCCGCCCAGCGGTCGGCGTCGGTGCGGCCCTCGGCGCGGTCCAGCTCGGCGGCGACGTAAAGGGCGTAGGCACGCCAGAGGGGGACGGGCGTGGCGAGCTGCCGGGCGCAGGAGCGGATCAGTTCCAGCGCCTCGGGTCGCCCCTCGGCCGAGGAGGGCAGCCCCAGGGTGTCCGCCTCGGCGGTGGCGGCGGTGAGCAGGAGCGGCCAGGCGTACCGATGGCTGCCGGTCGGAAACCCGGTCCGCGCGGTGCGGGCGAGTCCGGTGCGTACGTCGGCGATGCAGCCCCGCGCTGCGGCGGCGCCCAGGGCGAGCCGGTCCAGCGGCAGCAGGTACTGCATCATCGGGTCGTGCTTGCCGTAGGCCTCGTGGGCGAGCGCCACGTGCTCCTGGCACAGGGACGCCTCGCCGCGGAGCAGGGCCATCTCGGCGCGTTTCTGGTGCGCGGAGCCGCGCGGCTTGGTGCTGTAGGCGATGCGCTGGAGCCGGTGGGCGCCCTCGCTCGCCTCGTCCCAGTGGCCCAGCGAGATCTGTGCCTCGATCAGGTTGCTGAGGACCCAGCCCTCGTTGTCGATGAGGCCGCGGCTGCGCGAGTACGCGACGCCTTCCGTGGCGACCCGTACCGACTCACGGGACCGGCCGACGGCCTCCAGGCAGGAGCTGAGGTTGGTGTAGGCGCGCCCGGTCTCGGCGCGCAGGCACAGTTCGCGGGCCCGGTCCCGTACCGCGTACATGGTGGCCAGCCCGTCCTCGATGTCACCCGCGTCGACCATGAGGCCGCCGAGGGTGAGCCGGGCGTTGAGTTCGATGGGCTCGGCCTGGACGAGCCGGGCGTACTCGACGGCCCGTTCGGCGGCGGCGAGGCTCTCCGGGCCGGGGGCGTGCAGCATGCCCCAGCCGGCGGCGACGGCGAGGACCCGGGCGTGCACGGCGGACGGCGGCAGACCGCTGACCAGTTCCTGGGCCCTGGCGATCTCGGCCCAGCCGTCGCCGCGGCCCAGGTTGGAGATGAGGCGGGAGCGCTCGGCCCAGAACCAGGCGGCGCGCAGGTGGTCGTTCTCCTCGTCGAGGAGGCGCAGCGCCCGCTTGACCGTCTTCAGGGCCCGTTCGCGCTCGCCGCACAGCCGCGCGGCGACGGCGGCCTCGGCGAGCAGGTCGAGGTAGCGCAGCGGGGTGGCGTCGGAGTCGCAGCCGCACGCGGGGTAGGCGTCGGCGTGGTCGATCGGCCGCAGGGAGGCGCGGACCTCCTCGGGGACGTCGTCCCACAGCTCCATGGCCCGCTCCAGCAGGCGGAGTTGCTCGGCGTACGCGTGGCGCTTGCGGGTCTCGACGGAGGCCTGCAGGACGACGGGGAGGGCCTTGGCGGCGTCGTGGGCGTGGTACCAGTAGCTGGCGAGCCGGGTGGCGCGCTCGTCGGCCCGTACGAGCGCGGGTTCGGCCTCCAGCGCTTCGGCGTACCGGCGGTTGAGGCGGGAGCGCTCGCCGGGCAGCAGGTCGTCGCTGACGGCCTCGCGGACGAGGGAGTGCCGGAAGCGGTACCCCTCGCCGTCGGGCACGGCGAGCAGGATGTTGGCGTTGACGGCGGCCCGCAGCGCCTCGATGAGGTCGTCCTCCGGCAGCCGGGCGACCGCGGCCAGCAGTCCGTACTCGACGGTGGAGCCGCCCTCGGCGACGGTCCTGACGACCTTCTGGGCGTCCTCGGGGAGCCGCTCGACGCGGACGAGCAGCAGGTCGCGCAGCGACGCGCTGAGCTCGCCGGGGCCGCAGTCGCTGCAGACGGCGAGCTCCTCGACGAAGAAGGCGTTGCCGTCGGAGCGGCCGAAGATGTCGTCGACCAGGGCGGGGGCGGGCTCGGCGGCGAGGATGCCGGTGAGCTGGCGGTGCACCTCGGTGCGGGTGAAGCGGGGCAGCTCGATGCGGCGCACGGTGCGCATCCGGTCCAGCTCGGCGAGCAGGGGGCGCAGCGGGTGGCGGCGGTGGATGTCGTCCGCGCGGTACGTGGCCACGACGACGAGCCGTCCTCGGCGCAGTGTGCGGAAGAGGTAGGCGAGGAGGTGGCGCGTGGAGGCGTCGGCCCAGTGCAGGTCCTCCAGGGCGAGGACGACGGTACGGTCCGCGGCGATGCGTTCGAGCAGGCGGACGGTCAGCTCGAACAGCCGGGCGGTGCTGTCCTCGTGGTGCGGCTCGTGACCGGCCGCGTCGCCCAGTTCGGGCAGCAGCCGGGCCAGTTCGCCCTCCTGGCCCTCGGCGGCGGCGACGAGCTCGTCGGGGAGCAGTCGGCGCAGGGAGCGCAGGGCGGCGGAGAAGGGGGCGAAGGGCAGCCCGTCCGCGCCGATCTCCACGCAGCCGCCGACGGCGACGACGGCGCCCTCGGCGCGCGCCCGGTCGAGGAACTCCTCCAGGAGCCGGGTCTTGCCCACGCCTGCCTCGCCGCCGACGACCAGTGCCTGCGGCTCGCCCGCGGCGGCGCGGGCGAGCGCTTCGGTGAGTTCGGTCAGTTCGCCGGCTCTGCCGACGAACACCGGGCTGACGGACCTGGTTTCCACGTCGCCGAGCATCGCACAGGCGTCCGACCACGCGGGACAGGATTTCGGCAGGACGGGCGCGGCCGCCATGGCGCCGGGCTCACGCGGCCCGGGCGAAGCGGGACCGCGGGCTGTCGCCGGTGCTGTTCACCGGCCCTTCGGGGCCGTTGCCGCCGGGGCGGCGGACGGTGGTGCGGCGGGCGCGGCGGCCGTTGCGGACGAGTCCGGCCAGCCGGTGGGCCTCCGCCTGGCGGACGAGGTCGGCGTGGCGGGCCCGGTGGAGTTCGTACGCGAACATCGTGTTCTCCCTGGTCGAGGTGGGACGTGCGGTGTGTCTCCACTCTCGTGCGCCAGGTGGGGCGGCCGCATCGGGCGAGTGCCTCATCCCGGGGCCCCGGAGGGCCTTAGGCGGGCACCCGCCCGCCCCGGGGCGGGGTCTAAGTCGTGCGCAGGGCACGCCATTCGGGGGCGAGGACGGACCAGACCTCCATGTCGTGCCGGACGCCCCGGTAGGGGTACGACTCGCGCAGCACGCCGTCCTTGCTCATGCCGAGGCGCTTTGCGACGTTGATGCTGGCGGTGTTCTCGGAGGAGACGTGCCATTCGACGCGGTGCATGCCGCGCTGCTCGACCGCCCAGTCGATCAGGACGCGGGCGGCGCGGGTGACGAGCCCGCGTCCGGCGGCCGTGGGTTCCAGCCAGCAGCCGGCTTCGCACACCCCTGTGGCCACGTCCATGGTGCGCAGCATGACCCCGCCCACCAGGACGTCCTCCAGCCAGATGCCGCAGATGCGGCCGGTGTCGGCGGCGGCCTTGTCGGCGTAGCCCTGGAGGAAGGCCCGCGTCGCGGGCAGGTCCGTGCAGACGTCGGGCAGGCCGACGTACCGGCCGATGTAGTCGCGTCCCCTGTCGAGGTGGGCGAGGTACTCCTCGGCCTGCCACGGTTCGAGGGGACGCAGTTCCGCTCCGTCGTCGCCCAGGGATATCGCGTACATCGTCCTCAGTCCTCCACGACCGGCAGGGGGTGTCCTGCCGATCATGCCGGGCCGGCGGCGTCCGGCACACGCATTTACCGGCTGTGGCCGGCCGCCCGTGTCCCCCGTCGCCCTTCGGCACGGGAGGCGCCCCCACCGCGGTGGCTCCCTCCTCCGCCTGGCAGCTGCACGCACCGGACACCGCTCGTCGGGCCGACCCGGCCGGCAGGACACCCCTGGGCCGTGTCGTCGAAGTCTCGTCCGGCTGGCGCCACTTCGAGGACACTCCCCAGGTGTGTGCTCCCCGGGTACCGCGGGTAGCGGGGGCTGGCCCCACCCCCGATCGGCCGGGCAGCCGGATGGCCCGGTGGATCCCCTGTCGGCGACCGTGGGGTGGTACCCAGCAAGTCACCCACAGACAAGGCAAGATCGTGCGCATCGTCACGGCCACCGCCGTCGTCCTGGCCCTCGTCGGCGCAGCCGCGCCGGCCGCCACCGCCCACCAGCCGGCCACCGACGGAATCTGGCGCACCGACGGCTACGGCACCGTGCTGTCCATCCGGAACGGAACCCTCCAGGAGTACCAGATCACCGCCGTCAGCTGCATCGCGGGCGACACCGCGCAGCGGACCGGCCCCGGCGCCTACACCGCGCCTGGAGGCACCGTCCTCACCGTGCGCACCCGCGGGGACCGCGACCGCGCTTCCGTACGGCTGGACGGCGACGTCGGCGAACGGAACCTGCGCCGGATGACGGAACTACCCGACGCCTGCAGGCGTCCCGCCCCCGGGGGCCCGCTCGCCTCCTTCGACGTCTTCTGGCAGTCCTTCGAGGAGAACTACCCCTTCTTCGCCGCCAAGGGCATCGACTGGCACGCCGTACGCGACCGCTACCGGCCCACCGTCCACGAAGGGACGACCCCGGACGAACTCTTCGCCGTCTTCAGCAGGATGGTCGAGCCGCTCCACGACGCCCACGTCGCCGTCCGGGACGCCGACGGCGACGGCGACGGCGACCCCGACCGGGCCTTCGCGCAGGTCCGCCCAGGCACCGTCCGGCCCGACGGGAAGCTCGACGCCAAGGTCAAGAAGTTCGTCGTGGAGCGCGACCTCAAGAACGCCCGGACCCTCCAGGACTTCGCCGCCGGGCGGATCACCTACGCCGACCTCCCCGGCGGGCAGGGCTACCTGCGGATCTCCGGCTTCGGCGGCTACGCGGGCGGCGAGGCCTCCTACGCCGCCGAGCTGGCCGAGCTCGACAAGGCGCTCGACACGGTCCTCGACCAGGAGCGCACCCGGCACCTGAAGGGCCTGGTCATCGACCTGCGGATCAACGGCGGCGGCTCCGACGCCATGGGGCTCCACATCGCCGGGCGGCTGACCGACACCCCCTACCTCGCCTACTCCAAGCGGGCTCGCAACGATCCCGCGGACCCCACCCGGCACACGCGCCCCCAGCCCCTGTACGTCACGCCCGCCCAGGGCCCCCGCTACACCGGACCGGTCGCCGTGCTGACCGGCGGCTCGACCGTCAGCGCGGGAGAGACCTTCACCCAGGCCCTCATGGACCGGCCCGGCCGGACCGTGCGGATCGGGCAGCCCACGCAGGGCGTCTTCTCGGACGTCATGGTGCGCAAGCTCCCCAACGGCATGTCGGTCTGGCTGCCGAACGAGGAGCTGCTGAGCCGGTCGGGCAGGACCTTCGACGGCGCGGGCATTCCGCCGCACCTCACCGAGCCGGTCTTCACCGCGGAGGAGTTCGACCAGAACAAGGACTCGGCCTTCGACCGGGCCGTGAAGGTCCTGCGGGACCGGGCGGCGTCTTGAATGATCATCGCTGGTGGATCATGTCGCCCCGTCCTTCGAAGCAGCCGTCACCCTCGCCTCACTCCTGATGGGGGCGTGACATTCGACGACAGAACCTAGGGCACGAGTTCCCCGTCCTCGCTCGTGCGCTGACCGGCGATCCTCGCACGGGTCGTGGCGCGGGCCTCGGGGGTTTCGATGCTGATCCGCGGCAGGATCCGGTCCAGCCAGCGCGGCAGCCACCAGTTGGCGCCGCCGAGCAGGTGCATCAGGGCGGGCACGAGCAGCGTCCGCAGGACGAAGGCGTCGAGGGCGACGGCGGCCGCCAGACCGATGCCGAACATCGCGATGACCCGGTCGCCGGACAGGACGAACGCCAGGAAGACGGCGATCATGATGACGGCGGCGGAGTTGATCACACGGCTGGTCTCGGCGAGGCCGACCCGGACAGCCCGCCGGTTGTCGCCGGTTTCCAGCCACTCCTCGTACATCCGGCTGACCAGGAAGACCTGGTAGTCCATGGACAGGCCGAACAGCACGGAGACGGCGATCACCGGGAGGAAGGGTTCGATGGGCCCGGCCCGGCCGAGGCCGAGCAGTTCGCTGCCCCAGCCCCACTGGAAGACCGCGACGACGATGCCGAAGGCGGCGGCGACGGCGGCGACGTTCATCGCGGCGGCCTTGAGCGGGATGCCGATCGAGCGGAAGGCGAGCAGGAGCAGCAGGCATCCGAGGGCGATGACGACGCCGACGAAGAGGGGCAGCTTGCCGATGATGACCTGGGCGAAGTCGTCGTAGCCGGCCGTGACGCCGCCGACGTGCACCTCCAGGGAGGTGCCGTGCCCGGCGCGCGGCAGGACGTCGTCGCGCAGCCGGTCGACGAGGTCGCTGGTCTGCTGGGACTGGGGTGCGGAGTCGGGGACGACGGTGAGGACGGCCGTGTCGCCGCTCGCGTTGTAGGCGACCGGGCTGACCGTCTCCACGCCCGGGGTGTCGCGCAGCGCCTCGGGCAGGGCGGTGAGGGCGAGCCGGTCGTCGGCGCCGTCGAGCTCGGCGACCAGGGTGAGGGGGCCGTTGACCCCGGGGCCGAAGCCGTCCGCGAGGAGGTCGTACGCCTTGCGGGTGGTCGTGGTGGCTGGATGGTTGCCCTGGTCGGAGGTACCGAGGTGCAGGCCGAGCGTGGGCAGGGCCAGGACCAGCATGACGACGGCGGCGATGCCGCCGAGGAGCTTGGGGTGGCGTTCGACGAAGGCGGACCAGCGGGCGGCGAAGCCGGTCGGCGGTTCGGGCTGCGGGCCGTGCTCGGCGAGCTTGCGGCGCTCGCGGCGGGACAGGGCGCGCATCCCGATGAAGGACAGCAGTGCGGGCAGCAGCGTGACGGACGCGGCGACGGTCAGGACGACGGTGAGCGAGGCGGCGATGGCGACGCCGTTGAGGAAGCCGAGCCGCAGGATGAGCATGCCGAGCAGGGCGATGCAGACGGTGGCTCCGGCGAAGACGACCGCCCGGCCGGTGGTGGCGACGGCGTTCCGGGCGGCTTCGGCGACGGGCAGACCGCGTTTGAGGTTCTTGCGGTGCCGGGTGACGATGAAGAGCGCGTAGTCGATGCCGACGCCCAGTCCGACGAGCATGCCCAGCATGGGCGCGAAGTCGGCGACCGTCATGGCGTGGCCGAGCAGCACGATGCCCGCGTACGCGGTGCCGACGCCGACGAGGGCGGTGGCGATCGGCAGCAGGCTGGCGGCGAGCGAGCCGAAGGCCAGGAAGAGGACGACGGCGGCGACGGCCACGCCGACGATCTCGGCGGTGTGCGAGGCGGGCGCCTCGGTGAGGGCGATGGCACTGCCCCCGAGCTCCACCTGGACGCCGTCGCCGGCGGCCTGGCGCGCGGTGTCGACGACGGCCCGGGCCTCACCCTCGGTGATGTCCTCGGCCGGCTTGTCGAAAGTCACGGTGGCGTAGGCGGTCCGGCCGTCCTCGCTGATCCCGCCGGCGCCCTCGTCGTCGTACGGACTGATCACGGCGGCGATGCCGGGCAGCTCGGCGACCTCGTCCAGCATGCCGGTGACGCGCTCCTCGACACCGGTGGCGCGGACACTGCCGCGGTCGGTGTGCCAGACGATGGTGTTGCTGTCCCCGCCGGTGCCCCGGAAGCCTTCCTCGAGGAGGGAGGCGGCCCGCCCCGACTCGGTGCCGGAGACCCCGTAGTCATTGGAGTACGCGGGGCCGGCGATGCTCGCGGCCGCCGAGACGCCGCCGAAGGCGAGAAGCCAGAGCAGGACGGCGACGAGGCGATGATCGATGCACCACCGGGCGAGGGCTGCCAACGGGTTGCTCCCTGTGGTTCGTGCCCCTATATCGGGGATTGCCCGTATAGAACACATGAATTTCGTACGGTCACTCTGGCAGCCTAAAGTGATCGTTTGCCCTTTTCGTGGCCTTACTCACAGCGATACGCGCCGGTGAGGGGCTGTGAGAAAGGCCACGCCCGGTGAGGTGTCCGGCCGGAGACACCCGGACAGCCGTTCTCGATGCGCCCCATGAGGCGGCGGCGGAAGCCCTCCGGGCCGGTGACCTCGACGTCGCACCGGTCGTGTGCGTCGGCGGCGGAGTGCACGACGGTACGGGTCCGGCCGGGCTCGGCGGTGATCGTCCGGGTCCGGTGCCCCGGGTTCGCCTCGTCGACGTGCCCGACGGCCGGACGGTCGCACGCGTCATCGGGCCCGGTCGGCACCGTGCCGCAACCGGTCCGCACCGGACAGGCATGATCGACGGGACTCGGGGCAGAAGCACCGCACCCCCCACGGGACAGTCCGGTCCCGTGCATGGCCTTGCCGCCCCCACTGCGGGGGCGGCAAGGCCATGCACCAAGCGTCCGCGGGGGTGCCCCCTACGTGCGGGGGTGCTCCCCCGGGCCGGTGATGTTGTCCGCCAGCGGGGTGGGCGACAGGACGCTGTCCTCCTCACCCGGTTCGAGCAGGGTCTGCGCGGCCCCGACGATCAGCGGGTCCGGAGTGCCGACCGCCTCGGGGTCCTTCCGGTCGTAGTCGATGCGCCACAGCAGGTGCCGCATGGCCTCCAGACGGCCGCGGCGCTTGTCATTGTTCTTGACGACCGTCCACGGCGCCTCCGTCGTGTCGGTCGCCCGGAACATGGCGACCTTCGCCGTGGTGTACTCGTCCCAGCGGTCGAGGGACGACAGGTCGGTCGGGGAGAGTTTCCACTGCCGGACGGGATCCACCTGACGGATCGCGAACCGCGTGCGCTGTTCCGACCGGGAAACCGAGAACCAGAATTTGACGAGGACAATCCCGTCCTCGACCAGCATCCGCTCGAATTGCGGGCATTGCCGCAGGAACAGTTCGTACTCGTCCTGCGAGCAAAATCCCATCACCTTTTCCACTCCGGCCCGGTTGTACCAGGACCGGTCGAAGAAGACGATCTCACCGGGGGCGGGCAGGTGGGCGATGTAACGCTGGAAATACCACTGCCCGGATTCCCGCTCGGTGGGCTTGTCCAGCGCGACGACCCGGGCGCCGCGGGGATTCAGGCGTTCCATGAACCGTTGTATGGTCCCGCCCTTGCCCGCGGCGTCCCGGCCCTCGCAGACCACGACGAGCCGTCCACCGGTGTCCTTGATCCACCGCTGGAGCTTCAGCAGCTCGATCTGCAGCACGCGCTTGGTGCGTTCGTACTCACCGCGCCGCACCTTGCGGTCGTACGGGTAGTTCTCCTGCCACGTGCGCAGGGGCATGCCCTGCCCGTCCAGCAGGATCGGCTGCTCGGGCCGGCTGTCGTCAACGGTCAGCCCGCCCAGCAGCTCCTTGTCCGGGTCCACCGGTACTCGCCTACCAGCGGTACCAGCGGCCGCGTGTCCCACTGGGACCTGCGGAGCGCATGACGAAGCCGAGCAGCCAGACCACCAGGACGATGACGGCGATCCACCACAGAGCCTTCAGGGCGAAACCCGCACCGAAGAGGATCAGGGCGAGCAGAAGAACGAGAAGCAAAGGGACCATTGTTTTCCACCTCCGATCCGCCGTATGCCCCGCCTTTCGGGTGACACACCTTCCGTGGCCGATTCCGTGCGGGTGTGCGGTGAAGGCGTCCCTTCGGGTGACGGATGCGTTTGCCGGACGCGCGGCCGGTTACGCGGAAGGTTGTCGTTGTTCCCGTCGAAGGAGTGATCCTCGTGTCGGCAAACGAAAAGGCCAAGGCGAAGACCGAGCAGGCCAAGGGCAAGCTGAAGGAGGCCGCGGGCCGGGCGTCGGGCAATGAGGAACTGGCGACGGAAGGCCGGGCCGAGCAGGCCCGCGGCGACGTCCGGCAGGCGAAGGAGAAGGGCAAGGACGCCTTCAAGCGGTAGGCGGAAGCTCGCTCTTCCGGGGGCCGTTCCGGCATGGATGCCGGGACGGCCCCCTCGCGTGCGCGGCCCCGCCCTTCCGGCACGGCCCCCGGGCCGGGAAAGGGGGCCCGTCGCGCTCGGCCGGCGCTGCCGGAACGATTCGCCCGGCCCGGGAACCCGGGCCCCCTCGCCCTCGGCCCGCCCTTCCGGCACGGGTTCACCCCGGGATTTCGGCGGGGCCGGGAAGCTGCGACCCCGAACCGCGCGCGGCCATGACGGTGCGAGGTGGGCCAGGCGTCGGCCCAGACCCTTGGGCAGCGTCGACGTCGAGCTGGTGGACACCTGGAGTGGTTGGGCCGCGCAGGTGACTACACCTCGGCTCCTCGCAGTGGAGCGAGTCGCACCGTCATGACCCCGTTCGTCAGGTGAGTCAGCCCCCGTAGTGAGTACGGTTGGGGGCCGGCTCACCCGTACCGACTCAGACGTGCCCGAAGAAGAGGCTGCCCGGCGCGTCAGGGTTGCCCGAGAGGTAGTGCTCACGCTGCGCACGGATGAACTCCTGACGGGAGATCACCCCGTCCCCGTCGGTGTCCAGCTTGGAGAACATGGACATCGCTTCGGGCGAGTCGCTCCTCCACACGTCCTTGAGGAAGCGGGTGAACTCGGCCTTGCTGATCTCGTTGTCGCCGTCGACGTCGATGACGTCGAAGATCACATGACCACTGCCCTCGACCATGTTGAGCCGGCTGGTGTCGACGCTCGCGAGGTACTGAGCGGTGACGAACTGGTCCTTCGTGAGCCGGTTCTCCTGTGCGCCGATGTGACGAAGCAGCTCCAGCCAGTACGTCTGGACGAAGGCGTGGAGCGCCCTGGCCCGACGGTCGTCCTTGCCGAGCTTGTAGGCCTCCAGGAGGCGGTCGGCGAGCTTCTGGTAGTCCGACCCGTCGACATAGCCGTCGTTGTTGCCATCCAGCGCTTCGAACGTACGTTCGAGCTTGGTGGTGATGAAGTCCTGCGCCGCAATAGTCATACTGCGTCCCTTTGGCGTGCGTGTGGGAGAGATTGGCATGTTGATCATCACTGGGCCCCTCGTGAGGCCGCAACACATCGAGCCCGCCCTTCATCCCTTCGGGCGACCGTGCCCCCCTCACTGTGGCCCTGTTGGTGGATGTTGGCGGCGTGAGGGGGAACCCGATGCCAGCAGGGTGAGGGCTGTGCGTCGGCGCCGTGCTTCGCCGCCTGCGCGTTCCTGTCGCGAACGCCGCCCGGGTACCCCTGCTCGGGTTCGCGGAGAGGTCTCCAGGGACTGCCCGTCACTACCGTGTTGCGGCGACGGACACGGCGTGCCGAGAGGCGATGCACCGGATCTCCGTGCAAGGCGTCGTCATGGCAGAGCGAGTGAGACGGCTCGCCGGCCGGTCACTGGGCGCGGCGCCTCCGCCCCTGTGTCCTGAACTGGAGTGAGCGCGTGTTGAAGCCGTCGGGTCCGACGCCCCTCCGGCGGGCCGGGTCGTGCTGATCACAGGAGCCTCGTCCGGACTGGGGGAAGCCTGCGCGCTCCACCTGTCCGGGTGGGCTTCCATGTCATCGCAGGGGTACGACGCCCCGAGGACGGGGAGCGGTTGCGCGTTGCCGCCATGGGGCGGCGGACCCCGCTGGTCGTCGACGTGACGGACAGAAGTCGGTTCAGGCAGCCGTGCACGAGGTCACGGACCTGGCCGGTGACGCCGGACCGTGGAGGCTGGTCAACAACGCGGGCATCGCCGTCACGGCCCCGCTGGAGTGCGAGCAGGTGCGGTACTTCCATGCGATGGCTTCCAGGGTTCGGCGGTGGCCGGCCCATCGCCGCCCACGGACCGGATCGGCCGGCATCAGCGGCTCGATCCGGTCCCGCATCGCATCAGTGATCACTGATCGGACGGACCTGTCCGATCAACCGACCAGCCGATCAAAGAGACACGCTCTGGCCCTCGGCGGTCTCCGCCAGCGCCTTGATGCCCCGTAGCGACGCCTCGATGTTCGCCCGGAGCTCCTCCAGGCGGGAGGACACGATCTGCTCCTCCCGGTCCGGCATCCGGTCTATGGCCAGGCTGACCCCGGAACGCGCCGGCCCCAGCCGGGCCGACTGGTGCAGCCGGGTGCCTCCGGCCTCGGGGCTCAGGGTGAAGCGCCACGTGGCCAGGGGCCGGTCGAAGTCCGGGGCGCCGCCCCCGAAGACGCCGTCCGGATCCACCACGGCCCAGCCGAACACCCGCTGCTCCCGCAGCTCCACCACGCGGGACATCGTCCGCCACTCGCCGAGCAGGGGGTGGCGGTTGTGCCCGACGAAGGTCTCCCCGAGCGCCGGAGCAGTCGTCGCCGCGTCCGTCCACTCCGCACGCTGCAGTTCGGGGCTCAGCCTGGCCGGCAGCTGAATGTCGGTCACCAGCTCCCAGACCCGCTGCGGTGGCGCCCCCACGTGGACGTCGCACTCGACCCGGGGCCCATCTGCGTAACGCATGTGTCCTCCTCAGTGGTGATCCTCCGCGCAACAGCACGTCGGCGGATCATCATCCCGGACCGGCCGGCGCGCGGGCACCGTTCGCCGGATACGACTCGGCCCCCGTGCTCCGCGAGGGAGCACGGGGGCCGGTGAGGTGGGTCAGCCCTCGACGCCGAGCTTCTCCAGGATCAGCTCGCGCACGCGGGCGGCGTCCGCCTGGCCGCGGGTGGCCTTCATGACGGCACCCACCAGGGCGCCGGCCGCGGCCACCTTGCCGCCGCGGATCTTGTCCGCGATGGCGCCGTTGGCGGCAATCGCCTCGTCCACGGCCGCGCCGAGCGCGCCCTCGTCGGAGACGACCTTCAGGCCGCGCTTCTCGACGACCGTGTCGGGGTCGCCCTCGCCCGCCAGCACGCCCTCGATGACCTGGCGGGCCAGCTTGTCGTTGAGGTCGCCGGACGCGACGAGCGCGGAGACACGGGCGACCTCGGCCGGGGTGATGGCCAGCTCGTCCAGCGGGGTGCCGGACTCGTTGGCGTTACGGGCCAGCTCGCCCATCCACCACTTGCGGGCCTGGTCGGCCGGGGCGCCCGCCTCGGTCGTGGCGACGATCAGGTCGACCGCGCCCGCGTTGAGGATCGCCTGCATGTCGAGCTCGGAGATCCCCCACTCCTCGCGCAGCCGGTTGCGGCGCACGCGCGGCAGCTCGGGCAGCGTGGCGCGCAGCTCCTCGACCCACTCGCGGGACGGGGCCACGGGGACGAGGTCGGGCTCCGGGAAGTACCGGTAGTCCTCGGCCTCCTCCTTCACCCGGCCGGAGGTGGTGGAGCCGTCCTCCTCGTGGAAGTGGCGGGTCTCCTGGATGACCGTGCCGCCCGCGTTCAGCACGCCCGCGTGGCGGCTGATCTCGAACCGGACGGCCCGCTCGACGGAGCGCAGCGAGTTGACGTTCTTCGTCTCGCTGCGGGTGCCGAACTTCTCGGTGCCCCGGGGGCGCAGCGACAGGTTCACGTCGCAGCGCATCTGGCCCATCTCCATGCGGGCCTCGGACACGCCGAGCGCCTTGATGAGCTCGCGCAGTTCGGCGACGTACGCCTTGGCCACCTCGGGGGCGCGCTCGCCGGCGCCGACGATCGGCTTGGTGACGATCTCGATCAGCGGGATGCCGGCGCGGTTGTAGTCGAGCAGGGAGTGGGACGCGCCGTGGATCCGGCCGGTGGCGCCGCCGACGTGGGTCGACTTGCCGGTGTCCTCCTCCATGTGGGCGCGCTCGATCTCCACGCGGAAGACCTCACCGTCCTCCAGCTGGACGTCCAGGTAGCCGTTGAAGGCGATCGGCTCGTCGTACTGGGAGGTCTGGAAGTTCTTCGGCATGTCCGGATAGAAGTAGTTCTTCCGGGCGAAGCGGCACCACTCGGCGATCTCGCAGTGGAGGGCGAGGCCGATCTTGATGGCGGACTCGACCGCGGTCGCGTTCACGACCGGGAGCGAGCCGGGCATGCCGAGGCAGGTGGGGCAGGTCTGCGCGTTGGGCTCGGCGCCCAGCTCGGTCGAGCAGCCGCAGAACATCTTGGTGCGGGTGCCGAGTTCGACGTGCACCTCGAGGCCCATGACGGGGTCGTAGGCGGCGAGGGCGTCGTCGTACGGCACCAGTTCGGTGATGACGGTCACGGTGAAACTTTCCCTCTCAGCCGAACAGGACGTCGTCGTCGCCGACGCGCTTCAGCTCGCGCACCAGGATGGCGAGGCCGGTCGCGATGGCGGCGGCGGACACGACGGCGTCCAGCAGCAGCAGCGTGTCGCTCTCGGTGCGGGCCTTGCGCAGCTGCTTGACCACGCTGAGGGCGCCGAACGCGGTGGTGCCGATGGACAGATACGTACCGGTCTTGGACTTCTTGAAGCCCTTGGCCTTGGTCAGTGCGCTCACAGCGACGGAGCCTCCTCCAGCAGCGGGTGGCCCCAGCGTGCCACGAAGGCGGCCTCGACGGCCGCACCGACCGTGTAGAGGCGGTCGTCCTTCATGGCGGGGGCGATGATCTGCAGGCCGACCGGGAGGTTGTCCTCCGGGGCGAGGCCGCAGGGCAGCGACATGGCGGCGTTGCCGGCCAGGTTGGTCGGGATGGTGCACAGGTCGGCGAGGTACATCGCCATCGGGTCGTCGGCACGCTCGCCGATCGGGAAGGCGGTGGTCGGCGTCGTCGGGGAGACGATCACGTCGACCTGCTCGAAGGCCTTCTCGAAGTCCCGGGTGATGAGCGTGCGGACCTTCTGCGCGGAGCCGTAGTACGCGTCGTAGTAGCCGGAGCTGAGCGCGTACGTGCCGAGCATGATGCGGCGCTTGACCTCGGCTCCGAAGCCGGCCTCGCGGGTGAGGGCGGTGACCTCCTCGGCGGAGCGCGTGCCGTCGTCGCCGGTCCGCAGGCCGTAGCGCAGGCCGTCGAACCGGGCGAGGTTGGAGGAGCACTCGGACGGGGCGATCAGGTAGTACGCGGAGAGGGCGAGGTCGAAGGACGGGCAGTCCAGCTCGACGATCTCGGCGCCCAGCTCCTTGAGCAGCTCGACGGACTCGTCGAAGCGCTGCACGACGCCGGCCTGGTAGCCCTCGCCGCGGAACTGCTTGACGACGCCGACGCGCATGCCCTGCACGGAGCCGTTGCGGGCGGCCTCGACGACCGGCGGGACCGGGGCGTCGATGGAGGTGGAGTCGAGCGGGTCGTGGCCGCCGATGACCTCGTGGAGCAGCGCCGTGTCCAGGACCGTACGGGCGCAGGGGCCGCCCTGGTCGAGGGAGCTGGAGAAGGCGACCATGCCGTAGCGGGAGACGCCGCCGTAGGTCGGCTTGACGCCGACGGTGCCGGTGACGGCGGCGGGCTGGCGGATGGAACCGCCGGTGTCGGTGCCGATGGCGAGCGGGGCCTCGTACGACGCGAGGGCGGCGGAGGAGCCGCCGCCGGAGCCGCCGGGGATGCGGGTGAGGTCCCACGGGTTGCCGGTCGGCCCGTACGCGCTGTTCTCGGTGGACGACCCCATGGCGAACTCGTCCATGTTGGTCTTGCCGAGGATGACGACGTCGGCGGCGCGCAGCTTCCGCACGAGCGTCGCGTCGTACGGCGGGATCCAGCCCTCGAGGATCCTCGAGCCGACGGTGGTCGGCATGTCCGCGGTGGTGAAGATGTCCTTCAGCGCGAGCGGCACGCCCGCGAGCGGGCCGAGCTTCTCGCCCCTGGCGCGCTTCTCGTCCACGGCGCGGGCCTGGGCGAGCGCGCCCTCGCGGTCGACGTGCAGGAAGGCGTGGACCTTCTCGTCGACGGCCTCGATGCGGGCGAGGTGGGCCTCGGTGACCTCGACGGCGGTGAGCTCGCCGGATGCGATCTTCTCCGCGATCCCGGCGGCGGTGAGCTTGATGATGTCCGTCATGGCGGTGTTAGTCCTCCCCCAGGATCTGCGGCACCTTGAAACGCTGCTGCTCCTGGGCGGGCGCGCCGGAGAGCGCCTGCTCGGGGGTGAGCGAAGGACGGACCTCGTCCGCGCGCATGACGTTGGTCAGCGGCAGCGGGTGGGAGGTCGGCGGTACGTCTTGGTCGGCGACCTCGGAGACGCGGGCGACCGCGCCGATGATGTCGTCGAGCTGTCCGGCGAAGTGGTCGAGCTCTTCGTCCTTCAGCTCCAGACGCGCCAGCCGTGCGAGGTGGGCGACCTCCTCGCGCGTGATGCCAGGCATGCAGCGATCCTCAGGGGTGAGTGTGATGGTTTTGGCCCAATCCTATGGGGCCGGGCCCCATGCCCGTGAAACGGTTTCCCCGGGGGCCCCGCGGCGCTGTCCGCGCGTCCCCGGATCGGCCGTGTGCACCCCTGCTGCGCCACCTGCTCCCGGGCCCTGCGTCCCGTGACCCGCGGCGGCGGCGCCGGCCGGGCGGGGCCGCCCGGCGCGCGGCGGGTGCGGCGGTTACTGGACCACCTGTCCGGCGTCCTTCGGGGGCGGGAGTTCCGCGGTGGGCCGGGGTGCCGGGGCGTCCCGGGCGCGGAGCCAGGCGGTGGTCTCGGCCGGCGGCATCGCCGCGGCGACCAGCCAGCCCTGGACCGCGTCGCAGCCGAGGTCCCGCAGGCGCTCCCACGTCTCGTCGTCCTCGACGCCCTCGGCGACCACGAGGAGGCCCAGCGAGTGGGCGAGGTCGACCGTGCAGCGGACGATCTCGGCGTCCTCGGTGTCGACGGCCAGGCGTGCCACGAAGGAGCGGTCGATCTTCAGCTCGCTGACCGGGAGGCGGCGCAGGTGGACCAGGGAGGAGTAGCCGGTGCCGAAGTCGTCCAGGGACATCTTCACGCCGTGGCCGGTCAGGCCCGCGAGAGTGTCCGCGGCGCGCTGGGGGTCCTCCAGCAGGACGTGCTCGGTTATCTCCAGTTGCAGCGCCCCGGCCGGGACGCCGTGCCGGGCGAGCCGCGCGGCGACCGCGCCCGCGAAGCCGGGGCTGTGGACGTCCCGCGGGGAGACGTTCACCGCGACGGGGACCTCCAGGCCCTGGGCGCGCCACTTCGCGACCTGGCCGAGGGCCGTCTCCAGGACGTACTCCGTGAGGTGCGGCATCAGGCCGGAGGTCTCCGCGATGGCGATGAACTCGTCGGGAGGGACCCGTCCGCGCTCGGGGTGCACCCAGCGCACGAGGGCCTCCAGGCCGGCCACGTGCCCGTCGAACCCGACCTTGGGCTGGTAGTGCAGTTCGACGTCGCCGGCGTCCAGGGCGCGCCGCAGGTCGCCGAGGAGCCCGAGCCGGTCGGGGGTGTTGGAGTCGCGCTTGGACTCGTACACCTCCACGCCCGTACGGTCCCGCTTGGCCTGGTACATCGCCACGTCGGCGCGCTGCAGGAGCCCTTCGGCGTCGGTCGCGTGGTCGGGGAAGACCGCGACGCCCGCGCTGGCCTCCAGGACGAGCGTCAGCCCGTCGAGGTCGAGCGGCGAGGAGAGTTCGGCGGCGAGCTGCCGGGCGATCCGCTGGGCGCTCGTCGTGGAGTCGGCGGTCGGGAGCAGGACGGCGAACTCGTCCCCGCCGAGGCGGGCCGCCTCGGCCCCGCGCGGCAGGGCCAGCCGCAGCCGGTCGGCGATCTGGAGGAGGAGCCGGTCGCCCGCCAGATGACCGAGCGTGTCGTTGACCGACCGGAACCGATCGAGGTCGATCAGGACCAGGGCCGTCCTGAGGCCCTCGCCCTCCGCGTCCTCCAGCGCGGTCCAGGTGCGCTCCAGCAGCCACTGACGGTTCGGCAGCCCGGTGAGCGGGTCGCGCAGTTGTTCCTCCGCCCGGGCGCGCGCGATCCACAGGGTGGAGTCGAGTGCGATCAGCGGGACGGCGAACAGCGGCAGCAGCACGGGCAGGGAGACGGCCACGGCGCAGATCAGGGGGGCGATGCCGAGCAGCGCGACGGCGACCAGCCCCTGGCGCAGCAGGGCCGTACGGGCGGCCGTCGGCAGGCCGCCGCCCTGCGGGGCCAGCGTGTACCACAGCATGAGCCGGGTCACCACCAGATACGCCACCGCCGCCAGCGCCACTTCCGGTACGGCTTCGATCCCCCATTCGAGGGGCTGCCACGGTCGTTCGACGCTCGGCACGTCCCCGAACGCGGCGAGCACGAGCGCGGCCACACCGATGCCCAGGATGTCCGCGGCGCCGTGCAGCAGCCCCTGCCGCCAGCGGTGCCGTCGCGCCGCGCCGACCAGCACGACGACGGCGAGGCTCACCAGTCCGGCCGGCAGCCACCCGTACAGCAGGAGGACGGCGAGCGTCAGCGCGGCGCCCGATCCCGTGCCGCCCCACCAGCGGTCGCGGCCGAGGGCCACGAGGTGGGCGACGATGATGCCGGTGAGCACGGCGAGCGACCAGCCCGCCGTGCCGCCGGGGAAGAGTCCGTGGCCCTCGCGCACCGCGCTGGTGATGCCGGTCGCCAGGAGGAGCGCGGCCAGGGCCACCGCCGTGGCGGGGAGGCGCGCCGCGATACCCGTGCAGGCCGCGCGGGCACGCGGCCGTGAGACCGGGGCGGCACTCTCGGTCGGTTTCATTCCGTCCCTCTCACAGCCGGCTGTGCCGTTGCCACGTGATGGCCCGTCGTCATGCCACCACGGCCGGAACCGGACCCCGCGGCCGTGCACGACAAACGCACGTCTCAACAGTAGGCCGCGGAAGGCTCCGACGGGCACCGCTCTACAGCTCTTGCCCGAATGCGACCCGGCCACCCTTATCCATCTGGTATGCGCTGAACGGGTGACGTTTTCCGGTCGTTCCGTGGCTTGTCCCCGGCCTACTGTTCGACGGGTACCGCCGCCTCCTTCGCCGCGTCAGGCCCTTGTTCCAGCAGGACAGCGAACCCGTCCTCGTCCAGAACCGGAACCTTCAGTTGCATGGCCTTGTCGTACTTTGAACCAGGGTTGTCACCCACCACCACGAAGGCGGTTTTCTTCGAAACGGAACCGGTCACTTTCGCTCCGCGGCTCTGGAGCGCCTCTTTTGCGCCATCCCTGGTGTGGTTCTGCAGGGTGCCGGTGACGACCACCGTCAGCCCCTCCAGCGGACGCGGGCCTTCGTCCTCCCCGGAGCTCTCCTCCTCCATGCGGACGCCCGCCGCCCGCCACTTGCGCAGGATCTCCCGGTGCCAGTCCACCTCGAACCACTGCTTGAGCGAGGCCGCGATGGTCGGCCCGACGCCCTCGACCGCCGCCAGCTCCTCCTCGGTGGCCTGTTCGATCCGGTCGATCGAGCGGAACTCCCGCGCCAGCGCCTCCGCCGCCACCGGACCGACATGACGGATCGACAGGCCCGTGATGATCCGGGCGAGCGGCCGCTGCTTGGCCGCCGCGATGTTCTCCAGCATCGCCAGCGCGTTCTTGCGGGGCTCGCCCTGCTGGTTGGCGAAGACCGTGACGACCTTCTCCTCACCCGTTCTGGCGTCCCGCTTGGGCAGACCGCTGTCCTGGTCCAGGACGTACGCCTTGATGGGCAGCAGCTGCTCGATGGTGAGGTCGAACAGATCGCCCTCGTCCACCAGCGGCGGTTCCGCGGGCTCCAGCGGCTTGGTGAGCGCGGCCGCCGCCACGTAGCCGAAGTTCTCGATGTCGAGGCACTTGCGGCTGCCCAGGTAGAACAGCCGCTCCCGCAGCTGCGCCGGGCAGGTGCGCCCGTTGGGGCAGCGCAGGTCGACGTCGCCCTCCTTCATCGGCCGCAGCGGCGTACCGCACTCCGGGCACTCCGCCGGCATCACGAACTCCCGCTCGGTGCCGTCCCGCAGGTCCACCACCGGCCCGAGGATCTCCGGGATGACGTCACCGGCCTTGCGCAGCACCACCGTGTCACCGATGAGCACGCCCTTGGCCTTGACCACGTCCTGGTTGTGCAAGGTGGCGAACTCGACCTCCGAGCCCGCGACCGTCACCGGCTCCACCTGCGCGTACGGCGTCACCCGGCCCGTACGGCCCACGCCCACGCGGATGTTGACCAGCTTGGTGTTGACCTCCTCCGGCGCGTACTTCCAGGCGATCGCCCAGCGCGGCGCGCGCGAGGTGGACCCCAGCCGCCCCTGGAGCGGGATCTCGTCGAGCTTGACGACCACACCGTCGATCTCGTGCTCCACGGAGTGCCGGTTCTCCCCGAAGTACGCGATGAACTCCCGCACGCCGTCGATGCCGTCGACGACCTTGTTGTGCCGCGCGGTCGGCAGGCCCCACTCCCGCAGCAGTTCGTACGCCTCCGACAGGCGGCGGATCTCAAGGCCCTCGCGGGCGCCGATGCCGTGCACCACCATGTGCAGCGGGCGCGTCGCCGTGACCTTCGGGTCCTTCTGGCGCAGCGAACCGGCCGCGGCGTTGCGGGGGTTGGCGAACGGCTTGTCACCGGCCTCCACCAGCCGGGCGTTGAGCTCCTCGAACTTCTCCATCGGGAAGTAGACCTCGCCGCGGATCTCGACGAGGGCCGGGATCCGGTCGCCCTTCAGCCGCTCGGGGACGTCGGCGATGGTGCGGATGTTCGGCGTGATGTCCTCGCCCGTCCGCCCGTCGCCGCGCGTCGCCGCGCGGGTGAGCCGGCCGTTCTCGTACGTCAGGTTGACGGCGAGGCCGTCGACCTTCAGCTCGCACAGGAAGTGGTGGTCCGAGGTGCCGACCTCCTTGGCGACCCGGTCCGCCCAGGACGCCAGCTCCAGGTCCTCGAAGGCGTTGTCCAGCGAGAGCATCCGCTCGCGGTGCTGGACGGCGGTGAACTCCGTCTCGTACGCCCCGGCGACCTTCTGGGTCGGCGAGTCGGGCGTCCGCAGCTCCGGATACTCCTCCTCCATCGCCTCCAGCGAGCGCAGCAGCCGGTCGAACTCCGCGTCGCTGATGACGGGCTGGTCCTTCACGTAGTAGCGGAAGCGGTGCTCCTCCACCTGCTCGGCCAGCTGCGCGTGCTTCTCCCGTGCCTCGGCCGGCACCGCGTCCTGCTGTTCGACAGCCACCGTGTTCCTCCCGTTACGACGTTACTCAGGGTTGTCCGCGAGCGATCTCGCCGCCTTGACGCAGTGGGCGAGCGCCGCCCGGGCGTACGCGGGCGAGGCGCCCGCCAGCCCGCACGTCGGGGTGATCACCAGCGACTCGGCGAGAGTCCCCGGAGGCAGCCCCAGCCTGCGCCACAGCGTCCTGACACCCATGACGCTACCGGCAGGGTCCGACAATGGGCCGTCGGTGGACGCCACGACGCCCGCGAACAGCCGCGTCCCGCTCTCGACCGCCTCACCGATCTGCTCCTCGTCACGCTCCGTGAGGAGGTTGAAATCGAACGAAACGGCCGTGGCGCCCGCCCGGCGCAGCAGCGCGAACGGCACGTCCGGCGCGCACGAGTGGACGACCACCGGGCCGTCGTGGACCGCGACGACGTCCCGCAGCGCGCCCTCGACGACCTGGCGGTCCACCGCCCGGTGGGTGCGGTACCCGCTGGCGGTCCTGACCTGCCCGCGCAGGACGGCGGTGAGGGACGGCTCGTCCAGCTGGAGCGCCACCCGCGCGCCGGGCACCCGGCGCCGCACCTCCGCGAGATGGGCCCGCAGCCCTTCGGCGAGCGACGCGACCAGGTCCCGGCACGCGCCCGGGTCGCCCAGCGCGGCCTCCCCGCCCCGCAGCTCCAGCGCGGCGGCCAGCGTCCAAGGGCCCACGGCCTGGACCTTCACGACGCCTTCGTACCCCTGCGTGAACTCCTCCAGGGCGTCCAGGTCCTCGCCCATCCAGGACCTGGCCCGGCGGGTGTCGCGGCCGGGCCGGTCGCTGATCCGCCAGCCGCTCGGCTCGACGTGCGCGTACATCTCCACCAGCAGCCCGATGGTCCGCCCGACCATGTCCGCGCCGGGGCCGCGGGCCGGCAGCTCCGGGAGGTGGGGGAAGTCCTCGAAGGACCCCACGACCGTCTTGGCGGCCTCGCGCGCGTCGCCGCCCGGCATGGACCCGATCCCGGTGGCCGGGCCCCAGCTGAAGTCGTTGTTCTCGCTCACCCCGGCAGCGTACGTGCCAGCATGAGGCGGGTGGCCTCCGTCTCCCGGTGCTCGGAGCCGAGGACGCGGGAGCGGGCCTCCAGGACGGCTGCGTACTCGGCGACCGCCCGTTCCGTCTCCCCGCAGTCGGCGAGCGCGGTGGCCAGGTTGTGCCGGGTCGTCAGGGTGCTCGGGTGCTCGGCGCCCAGCGTCTCCGTCTCCGCGGCGAGGACGGCCTCGTACTCGGCGCGGGCGCCGGCCGGGTCACCGTCCAGGTGGTGCAGCATGGCGAGGTTGTGCCGGGTGGCCAGGGAGTGCCGGTCGGTGGGGCCCAGCAGCCGGACGTACACCTCCAGCACCTTTCCGTAGGCGTCCCGGGCCGCCGCCATGTCGCCGGTCTGCTGGGCCGCCACCGCGTACAGGTGGCGGGTGCGCAGGGTCACCGGCCCGTCCGGGCCGAAGTGCTCCTCGCAGTCCCGCAGCAGTGCCCCGCACGCCGCCCGCGCCTGCGCGGATTGCCCCGCGTCGAGCAGCGCGCTCACCTCCAGGGAGCGCGCCCAGTGGCTCAGCCGGTGCGCGGCGCCCAGCATCTGCGGGGCCCGCGCCGCGAGCGGCCGCACCGCCGCCAGCCCCCGCTCCGGAGCGCCGGTGCGCGTCAGGTGGTCGGCCGCGCACAGCGCCCCCACCCACAGGTGCTCGGGCGAGCCGTCCCCCGGTTCGAGCTCCAGCAGGTGCGGCAGCAGCAGCGACCAGAAGGGCCACCGGGCGGGGTCCTCCGGCCGGCGGTCGGCGGCGGCGGCGCGCGCCGCCAGGTCCTCGGCCAGGGCCCGGGCGGCGTCCGTCCGGTGGGCGTCCCGCACCAGGGGGTGCAGGGCGACGACCGGCTGGTCGCCGTCGCCGTCGCGCAGTTCGGCCAGGCCGAGCCGGTCCAGGGCCTGGAGGGCACCCCACAGGCCCGCGGGGGTCGTCCCCGGGACGCGGGCGGGGTCGAGGATCCGCAGCGGGACCGGCGCGTCGGCGAAGCCGGCCAGCAGGCGCAGCACCGGCCGGGCGCAGGTGTGCCCGCGGGCCTCGGCGAGGGCGAGCGACATGTCCCAGATACGGGCCAGCGTCCCGTCGCCGTCGACGGTCAGGTCACCGCTGCCGATGGCCGCCAGGTACGCGGCGTACGAGGCGGGCTCGTCGGCGCCCCGGAGGAACGGGGGCCGTTCGTTGACCGAGGCCAGGTAGCGCCCGGCCGTGTCGAGGGCGAGCGGCAGCCCTCCGAGCCGTACGGCCACCCGGGCCGCGTCCTCGGACCGGCCGGCGCTCTCCCCCGCCCGGTCGTGCAGCGCCTGTGCGCCCTCCGCGCGGGCCAGCGGCCCGACCGGGTGGAGCACCGGCAGCGGGCCCCAGCCGGCCGGGTCGCCGTCGCGCGTGGTCACCAGGACCAGCCCGCGCGGGGCGCTGTGGGGGCGCACCCAGCCGGTGCCGGACGCGAGCCGCCCCGGACCGTCCAGGAGGCCCAGGTCGTCGGCGTTGTCGACCACGAGCAGCCACGGACCGTCGAGCCGGTCCAGGCGCTGCCACAGCAGGTCGGCGGTGAGCCCGGCGGCCAGGTCGTCGTCGGTCGCCCCCAAGTGCCGGGCGACGGCCCGCATGCCCCCGGACAGCCGGGTGCCGTCCTGTGCGGCGACCCACCACACCGGCGCGCCCCGCTCGCGGTGGCGGTGCGCGGCTTCCAGGGCGAGGCTCGTCTTGCCGACGCCGCCCAGCCCGTACAGCACGTGGACGCCCGGCTCGGCCATGAGCCGCCCCAGCAGTTCCTCGCGACCGCGCAGCGGGGTGCCGCGATCACCCCACGGCGGCGCGACGGTCACCTCCTCGGGCACCGCGCGGGCATCGCCCACCACGAGGTGCTCGATGCGGCCCGCCTGGATCAGCGTCTCCTGCCGGCCCCCGGTGACGACGTTGCGAACGAAATCCCCCATCCCCGCGGCCCCCTATCGTCCCGGTCGCACCGTCAGGTCGTTGATCTCCGCGTCGCGCGGCAGGTCCAGGGCGGTGAGGATCGCGGTGGCGACCGACTCCGGGTCGATCCACCGGGAGGCGTCGTACTCCTTGCCCTCCTGCTGGTGGACCTTGGCCTGCATGGGGCTGGCCGTACGGCCCGGATAGACGGACGTGACCCGTACGCCGGCCGGGTGCTCCTCGTGGCGCAGTGCGTCGGCCAGCGCCTTCAGGCCGTGCTTGGAGGCGGCGTACGCGGCCCACTCGGCATGGGCGTTGAGCCCGGCGCCCGAGTTGACGAACACGATGTGCCCCTGGGAAAGCCGCAGTTGCGGCAGGAGCAGCCGGGTCAGCTCGGCGGGGGCGACCAGGTTCACGTCGAGCTGGTGGCGCCACGTCCTGGGGGTCAGGTCGCCGACCCGGCCGAGGTCGACGACGCCCGCGACGTGCAGCAGCGAGTCGAGGCGGTCCGGGAGGGACTGGTGCGAGAAGGCCCAGGAGAGCCGGTCGGGGGTGGCGAGGTCGCCGACGAGCGTACGGGCGCCGGGGTAGGCGCCGGCCAGTTCCTTGGCGCGTCCGGCGTCACGTGCCAGCAGCACGAGGTCGTCGCCCCGCTCGTGCAGCCGGCGCGCGACGGCCGCGCCGATGCCGGACCCTGCGCCGGTGATCAGATGTGTAGCCATACGGGCCATGCTCGCACTCCCGGCCCGCTACCGGAGCCCGGCGCTCTCCTCCAGGTACGCGAGGGCGGCGACGCCGTCCTCCGCGAAGAACACCAGGTCCGTCAGGGGCACGGGGAGGAAGCCCTCGGCGTCCATCCGCCGGAACTGCTCCTTCAGTCCGTCGTAGAACCCGGCGGTGTTGAGCAGCACGACCGGTTTGCCGTGCAGGCCGTGCTTCTTCAGCTCCAGGATCTCGGTGGCCTCGTCGAGTGTGCCCGTGCCGCCGACCATGATCACGATCGCGTCGGCCTTGGCCAGCAGGAGCGCCTTGCGCTCGGCGAGGTCCTTGGCGACGACCATCTCGTCGACCCCGGGACGGGCCTTGTGGGACAGGAACTCCACGGAGACGCCGACGAGCCGGCCGCCGGCCTCCTGGACGCCGTCCGCGACGACCTTCATGAGGCCGGCGTCGGAGCCGCCCCACACGAGGGTGTGGCCGGCCTTGCCGAGCAGCTGGGCGAACTCGCGGGCCGGGACCGTGTAGCGCTCGTCGAGGTCGGCGGCGGAGAGGAAGACACAGATGTTCACGACGCAACCCTACGGGCCTGCCGGCACCACGGCCCGGGAATCGACGGCCGGTCACCGCCGTTGCACCGGCCATGACGACAGGACACCGCATCACCATCGAACCGGGCACCGACCATGTGCGCGTCGTCCTCGACGGGCGGCTGGTGGCGGAGAGCCGGCGGCCGCTCGTGCTGCGCGAGACGGGCTGTCCCGTGCGCTACTACCTGCCCGTGGCGGACGTCCGCACGGACCTGCTGTCCCCGTCCGACACGCAGACGTACTGCCCGTTCAAGGGCACGGCGTCGTACTGGTCCCTGGACGGGGCGAGGGACGTGGCGTGGGCGTATCCCGACCCGTCGCCGGATGTCGCCGCCATCGCCGGCCACCTCTGCTTCTACCGGACCGACGTGGTGTGACCGGCCGGCGTCGGGGCTCCGCCGCGGGCGCCGGTCCGCCCCCGCACGGAGGACCCGAGCGGGGCGATCGAGTCGGCCGACGGCACGCGCCTCGCGCACGGGCGCGGAAGCGGGAGCGCCGCTGATCCTGGCGGGCGGGGAGCTGAGCACCGGGGCGGGTGACGCGCCGCTCGCCGGGCTGCCGGCATCGCGCGTCACCGCGGACACCTCCGGCCGGCGCGGGCGCGGCGGCAGCGCGGACACCGGCCGTACGCCGTGGGCGCGCGAGGACGGAGCCGCGCGACGCGACGCGGCGCGCGCGGTCGCGGAGGCGGCGCCGCGCCCGGCGGCACGCACGCTGACCGGCCAGGTGCACGCGGTGGCGCCGCAGGTGCCGGAGCGTTTCTCCGCGAGCGCGGAGTGGCGGCGGAGCGACGCGGGCCGCGGCCGCCCCGGGATCAGGCCGTGGCCGGCGCCGCGCTGCGCCGCGTGGTCGTGGCGATGGTCGCCGAGCCGACCACGCGGGTGCCGTCGTACAGGACGATCGCCTGGCCGGGGGCCACGCCGCGGACCGGTTCATCGAAGGTGACGTGCAGTTCTCCGCCCTCCAGGGAGGCCGTCACCGGGGTCTCGCCGCCGTGGGCGCGCAGCTGGGCCGTGTACGTGCCGGGGCCCGAGGGGGCCGTGCCGCACCAGCGGGGCTTGATCGCGGTCAGCGCGGTGACGTCCAGTGCCTCGGCGGGGCCGACGGTCACCCGGTTGTCCACGGGCGAGATGTCCAGCACGTAGCGCGGCTTTCCGTCGGGCGCCGGGTGGCCGATGCGCAGGCCCTTGCGCTGGCCGATGGTGAAGCCGTACGCGCCCTCGTGCGTGCCGACCTTGGCGCCGGACTCGTCGACGATGTCGCCCTCCGCCTTGCCCAGCCGGGACGCCAGGAAGCCCTGGGTGTCGCCGTCCGCGATGAAGCAGATGTCGTGGCTGTCGGGCTTCTTCGCCACCGCCAGGCCCCGCCGCTCCGCCTCCGCGCGGATCTCGTCCTTGGTGGTGAGCGTGTCGCCCAGCGGGAACATGGCGTGGGCGAGCTGGCGCTCGTCGAGCACGCCGAGGACGTACGACTGGTCCTTGGCCATGTCGGAGGCGCGGTGGAGCTCCCGGCTGCCGTCCTCGCGGGTCACGACCGTGGCGTAGTGGCCGGTGCAGACCGCGTCGAAGCCCAGCGCGAGCGCCTTGTCGAGCAGCGCCGCGAACTTGATCTTCTCGTTGCAGCGCAGGCACGGGTTGGGGGTGCGGCCGGCCTCGTACTCGGCGACGAAGTCCTCGACCACGTCCTCGCGGAACCGCTCGGCCAGGTCCCACACATAGAACGGGATGCCGATGACGTCGGCCGCGCGGCGCGCGTCGCGCGAGTCCTCGATGGTGCAGCAGCCGCGGGCGCCGGTGCGGAAGGACTGCGGGTTCGCGGACAGGGCCAGGTGCACCCCGGTGACGTCGTGCCCGGCTTCGGCGGCACGGGCGGCGGCGACGGCGGAGTCCACGCCGCCCGACATGGCGGCGAGGACGCGGAGGGGGCGCTGGGGAGTCTCAGTCATAGCCCCACCAGGGTACGGGGCGGGCGGAAGGACACGGGAACCGAATACGCATGCGCATGCGTTGACGATCACATGGGGAGTGCTCACAGGCGGGGAGTCGGCCGCCGCGCGGTGCTGATCGGTGGTGGCGCGGCCGTCGTCGGTACGGCCGTGCTGGCCCGGGACGAACTGAGACGTGCCTGGTGGCGGCTGCCCGGCATGGAGAAGAAGCGCGTCGAGGGCGAGCTGGACCACAAGGGCGCGGAGTGGACGGCGGCGGCGCGGGCGAACTGGCGGCGGGCCGACCGGCCGGACGACTACACGATCGACCGGGTGGTGATCCATGTCGTCCAGGGCAGCTATCCCACGGCCCTGAAGGTGTTCAAGAACCCCGGGCACGGCGCCGCGACCCACTACGTCGTCCGCAAGGACGGCCACGTCGCCCAGATGATCCGCGAGCTGGACGTGGCCTTCCACGCCGGCAACCGCGACATGAACGAGCGCAGCATCGGCATCGAGCACGAGGGTTTCGTGCACCGCCCGCAGGACTTCACGGCGGCGATGTACGAGGCGTCGGCGCGGCTGACGGCGGGGATATGCGCCCGGTACGGGATACCGGTCGACCGGGAGCACATCATCGGCCACGTGGAGGTGGAGGGCACCGACCACACCGACCCGGGCCCGCACTGGGACTGGGACCGGTACATGCGCCTGGTACGGGCCGCGGCGGAGCGGCCGCCGGCCGAGGCGGGCGGGCCCGGGAGGGTCCGGAGGACGGGCCCTAGCTGAGACCGGCCGTGCGGGCCCGCTCCACCGCCGGGCCGATGGCCTTCGCCACGGCCTCCACGTCCGCGTCGGTGGAGGTGTGGCCGAGCGTGAAGCGCAGGGTGCCGCGGGCCAGGTCGGGGTCGGTCCCGGTGGCCAGCAGCACATGGCTGGGCTGGGCGATGCCGGCCGTGCAGGCGGAGCCGGTGGAGCACTCGATGCCCTGGGCGTCCAGCAGCAGCAGCAGCGAGTCGCCCTCGCAGCCGGGGAAGGCGAAGTGGGCGTTGGCGGGCAGGCGGCCGGCCGCGTCCGGGTCCCCGCCGAGGACGGCGTCCGGGACGGCCGCGCGGACGGCGTCGATCAGCCGGTCGCGCAGGGCGCCGATGTCCCGGGCGTGCTCCTCGCGGCGCTCGGCGGCCAGTCGCGCGGCCACGGCGAAGGCGGCGACGGCCGGGACGTCGAGGGTGCCGGAGCGGACGTGGCGCTCCTGGCCGCCGCCGTGCAGCACCGGGACGGGGCTGTGCTCGCGTCCCAGCAGCAGGGCGCCGATGCCGTACGGACCGCCGATCTTGTGGCTGGACACGGTCAGGGCGGCGAGGTCCGAGGCGGCGAAGCCGACCGGGACCTGGCCGAACGCCTGGACCGCGTCGGAGTGCAGGGGGATGCCGAACTCGCGGGCCACGGCGGCGAGTTCGGCGACCGGCATGACGGTGCCGATCTCGTTGTTGGCCCACATCACGGTGATGAGGGCGACGCTCTCCGGGTCCCGCTCGACGGCCTCGCGCAGCGCGTCGGGGTGGACGCGTCCGTACACGTCGACGGGCAGGTACTCGACGGTCGCGCCCTCGTGCTCGCCGAGCCAGTGCACGGCGTCGAGGACGGCGTGGTGCTCGACGGGGCTGGCCAATACCCGCACGCGGCGCGGGTCGGCATCGCGCCGGGCCCAGTACAGGCCCTTGACGGCGAGATTGTCCGATTCCGTACCCCCCGAGGTGAGGACGACCTCGCTGGGGCGCGCCCCCAGCGCCTCGGCGAGGATCTCGCGGGCCTCCTCGACGGTACGGCGGGCCCGGCGGCCGGCGGCGTGCAGCGAGGACGCGTTGCCGGTGACGGCGAGCTGGGCGGTCATCGCCTCGATCGCCTCCGGGAGCATCGGAGTGGTCGCGGCGTGGTCGAGGTAGGCCATGGTGCCTCGATTCTACGAGGCTCCCCGGGGCCGCCGGAGGCCGCCCGGTGCGGTCGGCACCCGGTCGGCGCGCGGTCCGCGCGGCGGGGGCCGCGGGCGGACCCGGGGCCGTCAGCCGAGGTTCCAGGAGAGCGTGCCGTCGGCCGAGGCCAGCGCGGCGAGGACCACCAGGTCCGCGATGCCGAGGCCGAGGCCGAGCAGGGCGCGCCCGCGGCGCGCGGTACCGCGGCGCAGTGCCAGCAGGGCGAGTCCGATGGCGATGGGCCCGAGGATGATGTTGAGGACCAGCAGCCCCAGCAGTCCCAGGACGAACGCGGCGACGGCCATGCCGTCGGCGTCCCGGATGCCGGTGCGGCGCCGGGGCGGTGCGGTGAGTTCCATGACGACGCTCCTTCGGTGAGGACGGTGGCGTCAGCCACCGCGGTGACGTTCCGTGGTGGTGCGTCAGTGGTGGCGGTGCGTCAGTGGTGGCGGTGCCGCCGCCGCTCGCGCGCGGCGAAGACGAGCAGCCAGGCGCCGATGACGGCGGCCGCGACGACGGTGACGGGCAGGGGCACATGGGCCACGGACCCCATGAGCACCCCCAGCAGGAGCAGGGCTGCCACGAGGAAGAGCATCGGAAACAACCTCCTGAATCGGAAACAGTTGTTCACTGACTACCCAGTCTAACGAATGCGATGACTGTCGCGTCGCGGGCAACGGTTGTTTACTCATGGAATGAGTCACGCCGCCGGGACGGGGACCGGGATCCGCCGGGCCCAGAAGCAGAAGACCCGTCAGGCCCTGCTGGACGCCGCCCTGCTGCTGCTGGAGGAGCAGAGCCTGAGCAGCCTCGGCCTGCGCGAGGTCACCCGCGCCGTCGGCGTCGCCCCGGCCGCCTTCTACCGCCACTTCCGCGACACCGCCGACCTCGGTGTCGCGCTGGTCGACGAGGCCCTCGGCAGTCTGCACGAGACCCTCCGTACGACACTGGCGACGACCGGGGACAGCGGCGAACGGATCGCCGCGGCAGTCGAGTTGATCGCCGACCTGGTCCACGGGTACCCCGCCCACGTCCGGTTCATCGTCCGCGAGCGGCACGGCGGCGTGCGGCGCGTACGGGAGGCGATCGGCGGTCAACTCGACCTGTTCGTCCGGGAGGTGGCCGACGAGCTGGCTCGGCAGCCGGAGTCCCGCGGCTGGGACCGGGACGATCTGCTCATGCTCGCCGGTCTGTACGTGGACCACATGGTGATGACCGCCTCGGCGTTCCTGGCCGTCGGCCCCGACCGCGAGGCAGGGGGCGGCGACGCCCGGAACCACGAGGCGCAGGGCCGGGCGGCACGGGACCGCGGGGAGCACGAGCGCGTGGCGCGGACCGCACGCCGGCAGCTGCGGCTGGTCGCCCTGGGGCGCCGCCACTGGCTGGACTGACCGACCCCGTCCGCCGAGCCCGGCACCCCGGACGCCACGACGCGGAAGAGCGCCCCGACGTCCCGGCGGGTGGTGCGTACGGGGCGTCGAGGCGCTCGGCGAGCTCGGTGGCGCGGCTACCCGCGCGGTGCGCGGGCCAGCTGGCGGGACTGGGCGACCAGACGGTCGGCACTGTCCCAGACCTCGGCGTCCTCCTCCAGGAAGCCGCCGGCGAGGTTGCGGGTGGTGATGGCGACGCGCAGCGGGCCGGGGGCCGGGCGGCAGCGTATGTGGGTGGTGAGTTCGACGGTCGGGGTCCAGCCGGTCAGGCCGAGCTCGAACGAGGTCGGGGGCAGCGCGTCGACGGTCAGGAGCAGCGACAGCGGGTCGGGGTCGCGGCCGTCGGCCAGTCCGAACCAGCCGCGCATCTCGCCCTTCCCGGAGGGCGCGCCGAGCGCCCAGCCCAGGGTCGCGGGGTCGAGCTTGATGTCGAGGCGCTCGGTGATGGCCGAGGAGCCGGGGATGGGCGCCGGGCCGTCCGAGGGGCCGAGGCAGTGCTCGCGGGGCGGGATGGCCGGCGGCTTGGCCGAGGTGCGGACGTCGTCGGGGAGCGTGTCGAGGTCGCCGTAGGAGGCGAGGACCCGGATGCGCTCGACCTCGGCGCCGTCCGGCCCGTTCTGGAAGAGGGACGCCTGACCCGTGGAGAGCGTCCGGCCGGTGCGGACGGTCTCGGTCCGGATGACGGCCGGGCCGGGCACGGAGGGCGTGAGGTAGTACGCCGAGACGGTGAACGGGTCGGGGTGCGGCAGGGCCTCCCCGAGGGCGCGGCCCAGCAGGGCGAGCAGGTAGCCGCCGTTGACCGCGGAGATGATCGTCCAGCCGGCGGAGAGCTCGGCGTCGTAGACGCCCGGCTCGCGGAGGGTCACCGCGGTGTCGCGGTCGAACTCGCTGTCCATGGCTCGGAACCGTACAGCAGAAAAATACTAAGCGGTAGCTTTCCTGGGGAGCTCGTCCTCGGAGCGGGCGGAACGGCGGTTCCAGGCCCGCGGCGCCCGCCAGTGGAAGCGCAGGGCGAGGAGTCGCAGCACGAACGTGGTCAGGGCCGCGAGGCCGCTGGTGAAGGGGTTCAGCATGTCGAAGCGGATGCAGAGCGCCACCATCGTGGCGCCGACGATGGCGGGCACGGCGTAGAGATCCCGGTCCCAGCGGAGCAGCGACGGGACCTCGTTGGCGAGGACGTCGCGCAACACGCCGCCGCCCACCCCGGTGGCGAGCCCGAGCACGGCGGAGAACGTCAGCCCGAGCCCGTGCTCGTACGCCTTGGTCGTCCCGGAGACGCAGAAGAGCCCGAGGCCCGCGGCGTCGAAGACGTTGACAGCGGTCTGGGTGCGCTCGACCTGGGGGTGCAGGAAGAAGACGAGGACGGTCGCGACCAGGGGCATGACGAAGTACCCGAGATCGGTGAAGGCGGCGGGCGGCACCGCGCCGATCACGAGGTCCCGGAAGAGCCCGCCGCCGAGCGCCGTGACCTCGGCGAGGACGGCGATGCCGAACACGTCGAAGTTCTTGCGGACCGCAAGGAGCGCGCCGGAGATCGCGAAGACGAAGATCCCGGCGAGGTCGAGCGCGTGTTGGACGGACGGCGTGAACAATTCCTGGAGCACCGCACAATTGTGCCGCCTCCCGCGGAAGGCTCCGCTCCGCCGGACGTCCGGCCCGCCGCGACCTCACCCGGCGGGTGCGCCGGCATCCGGGGGCGCGCCCCGGCCGCGGCGGCAGCGCCCGGGAGGCGGACCCGCGGCCGGGGGCCGGGCCCCCGCACCGCGTCCGGACGGATCAGAGCTTCTCCGGGGCCTCGTCCCGCGGCGACGCCCCGGAAGCCGGGGTCCCGCCCTGCGAAGAGGAAGCGGAAGCCGCGGCCTCGGTTCCGGCCTCCGCCGCCTCCGCCACCGCCTTCGTCGCCGGGACGATCTCGATCGCCTCGCCCGCGGAGGCCAGCAGCGCGTCGCCCGGGACCTGGTCGGGGGCGTTCTCCGGGTGGTGACAGGCGACCCGGCGGCCCGGGGCCAGCTCCAGCAGCGGGGGCTCCTGGACCTTGCAGACCTCCGTCGCCTTCCAGCACCGCGTGTGGAAGCGGCAGCCGCTCGGCGGGGAGATCGGCGACGGCACGTCGCCCTTGAGCAGGATGCGCTCACTCCTGGCGTGCCGGCGCCTGGGGTCCGGGACCGGCACCGCCGACATCAGGGCCTTGGTGTACGGGTGCATCGGCGCCTCGTACAGCGAGGTCCGGTCCGCCAGCTCCACGATCTTGCCGAGGTACATCACCGCGATCCGGTCCGAGACGTGCCGGACGACCGACAGGTCGTGCGCGATGATCACGTACGTGAGCCCGAGGTCCTGCTGGAGGTCGTCCAGCAGGTTCACGACCTGCGCCTGGATGGAGACGTCCAGCGCGGAGACCGGCTCGTCCGCGACCACGAGCCGCGGCTTCAGCGCCAGGGCGCGGGCGATGCCGATGCGCTGGCGCTGTCCGCCGGAGAACTCGTGCGGGTAGCGGTTGTAGTGCTCCGGGCTCAGGCCGACCCGCTCCAGGAGGCCCTGGACCTCCTTCTTCACGCCGCCCTCGGGCTCCACGCCCTGCAGCCGGAAGGGCGCGGAGACGATGGTGCCGATGGTGTGGCGCGGGTTCAGCGAGCCGTACGGGTCCTGGAAGATCATCTGGATGTCGCGCCGCAGCGGCCGCATCCCGGCCGTCTTCAGGTGCGTGATGTCCGTGCCGTCGAACTCGATCCTGCCGCCGCTGGGCTCCAGCAGACGCGTGATCAGCCGGCCCATCGTGGACTTGCCGCAGCCCGACTCGCCGACCACGCCCAGGGTCTCCCCCCGGCGCACCTCGAAGTCGATGCCGTCGACCGCCTTCACCGCGCCGGCCTGCCGCCGCAGCACGCCCTTCTTGATGGGGAAGTGTTTGACCAGGCCCTCGACCTTCAGCAGGGCGTCGGAGGAGGTGCCGGTCGTGTTGGTCGGTTCGTTGGTCACAGCTTCGGCGCAATCTCTTCGGTCCAGATCCGCGTGCGCTCCTCCTGCGGCATGTGGCAGGCGGAGAAGTGGCCGGAGCCCACCTCACGCAGGTCCGGACGCTCGGTGCGGGTGATCCCGCCCTTCGGCACGTCCGCGTACGGGCAGCGCGGGTTGAACGCGCAGCCGCTCGGCACGTTGATCAGGGACGGCGGCTGGCCCTTGACCGGGATGAGCCGGTCGGTCTGCTCCCGGTCGATGCGGGGCATCGAGCCGAGCAGGCCCCAGGTGTAGGGGTGCTTCGGCGCGGAGAAGATCGTGTCGACCGGCCCGCGCTCCACGCAGCGCCCGCCGTACATCACCAGGATGTCGTCGGCGATCTCGGCGACCACGCCCAGGTCGTGGGTGATGATGATGACCGCCGAGCCGAACTCCTTCTGCAGGTCCCGGATCAGGTCCAGGATCTGCGCCTGGACGGTCACGTCCAGCGCGGTGGTCGGCTCGTCCGCGATGAGCAGCTCGGGGTTGTTGACGAGCGCCATCGCGATCATCGCGCGCTGGCGCATGCCGCCCGAGAACTCGTGCGGGTAGGAGTCCACGCGCTTGCCGGGCTCGGGGATGCCGACACGGTCCAGCAGCTCGACGGCCCGGGCGCGGGCGACCTTCTTCGGCACCTTGTGGTGGACTCGGTAGGCCTCCACGATCTGGCTGCCCACCGTGTAGTACGGGTGCATCGCGGACAGCGGGTCCTGGAAGATCATCGCCATCTCGCGGCCGCGGAGCCGCCGCACCTCGTCGGGGTCGGCGTTCACCAGCTCCTTGCCGTCGAGCCAGATCTCACCGCTCATCCGTACGTTCTTGCCGCGTGCGCCGAGCCGGTGCAGGCCCATGATCGCGAGCGAGGTGACGGACTTGCCGGAGCCGGACTCGCCGACGACGCCCAGTGTGCGGCCCTTCTCCAGCTGGAAGGAGAGGCCGTCGACGGACTTGACCAGGCCGTCGTCGGTGGGGAAGTGGACCTTGAGGTCGCGTACGTCGAGGAAGGCCCGCGACGGCGGGCTCTGCACCGGCTCGCCCACCGCGGCGCCGCTCTTGGTCAGTTCGGTCATGACACCCTCACGCGCGGGTCGACGACGGCGTACAGAAGGTCAACCACGAGGTTGAGGAAGACGACGAAGAACGCGGCGAGCAGGGTGACGCCGAGGATCGGCGGCAGGTCGTTGGCGACGATCGACTGCACCGCGTACTCGCCGATGCCGTGCAGCGAGTACACGGACTCGGTGATGACCGCACCGCCGAGCAGCAGGCCGATGTCCATGCCGAAGACGGTGACGATCGGGGTGAGCGCGGCCCGCAGGCCGTGCTTGGCGACCACCCGGCGCTCGCGCAGGCCTTTGGCGCGCGCGGTGCGGATGAAGTCCTCGCTCATCGCCTCCAGCATCCCGGAGCGGGTGAGGCGGGCGTAGATGGCCGCGTAGAGCAGGGCCAGCGAACACCACGGCAGGAAGAGGGTGTTCGCCCACTGCGAGGGGTTCTCGGTGAACGGCACGTAGGTCCGTCCGAAGATCTCCAGCTTGTAGCTGAAGAGCAGCAGGAACAGCTGGGCGGTGAAGAAGATGGGCAGCGAGACGCCGGCGAGCGCACCGCCCATGGCGGCCCGGTCGAAGAACGAGCCGGGCTTGAGCGCCGAGACCACGCCGACCAGGACGCCGGAGACCAGCCACAGCAGCGCGGCACCGATGGCGAGCGAGATGGTGATCGGCAGCCGGTCGACGAGCTCCGGCCAGACCTCCATGTGGGTCTTGAAGGAGTACCCGAAGCAGGGGGCGTCGCACCGTACGGTGGTCGGCCCCTGGTCGTAGGTGGCGCCGCCGACGAGTCCCCTGACGAAGTCCCAGTACTGCACGTAGACCGGTTCGTCGAGGCCAAGGTTCCGCTTGACCGCCGCGATGTCCTCGGGCGTGGGGTTCTTGCCGATGTACTGCTGGGCCAGCTGATCGGCGGTCTGTCCGGCCAGCTTCGGCAGGACGAAGAAGATGCCGAAGGTGACCGCCGTGACGACCAGCAGCAGGATCACCGCTGCTATCAGCCGGCGGATGATGTACGAGATCACGGGGACCGGCGCCGGTGCCCGCGGGCCGCGCGTCGGGGGACGCGGGGAACCGCGGGCACCAATGCCTTCACCTGCCTTCCGGGGCTACTTCTTCGTGGTGCCGATGTTGAGGTAGTCGTACTGACCGCTCCAGGCCGAGGAGGCCGTCATGTTGGTGCCGTACGGCGAGCGGTAGTGCAGGACCTTGAAGTAGGTCAGCGGGACGATGACCGCCTGCTCCATGGCCTTCTTGTCGATCTCCGCGTAGGCCGCGTCACGCGCCGCCTTGTCGGTGTTCGCGATGGCCTGGTCGAACAGCTTGTTGATCGCCGGGTCGTCCAGCTCGGAGAGGTTGGTGTTGCCGGACTGGCTGATGGCCTTGCCGTGCAGGATCTGCTTCAGGTAGCCGTAGCCGGTCGGCCAGTCGGAGCCCCACTGCATCATCATCAGGCCGATGTTCTCCTTCTTGGTGAAGGAGGGGACACCCGCGTAGTCCGTGAAGTACTTGCTGCCCGGGTACTGCTTGATCTTGGCGTCGATGCCGACCTTCTTCAGCGCCGCGACGACGGCGGTGGCGGCGTCGACCTCGCTCTGGCGCTCGCTGCGCGCGGAGATGAAGGTGGAGATCTTCTCCTGGCCGCAGGCCTTCAGGTGCTGCTTGGCCTTCGCCACGTCACCCTTGTTGCCCTCGGTGGGGTACAGGTCGAACTTCTGGTAGCCGGGGAGGTCGTTCGGCATGATCGTCGAGGCGATCTCGCCGCGGATCGGCCCGCCCATCGAGGTCTGCACGGAGACCTTGTCGATGGCGTACTGCACGGCCTTGCGGCACTCGACGTTGTCGAACGGCTTCACCTTGGTGTTGATCGCCGTGTAGACGAGGCGGCCGCCGTACGCGTTGTCGGTGTTGGCCTTGAGGTCCTCCTTGGCCATCACCTGCGCCTGGGTCTGGGCGTCGACACCCGCGCCCTTCAGGTCGGCGATGATCTCACCGGCCATCAGGTCCTTGTCGATGGTGGCCTGGTTGACCTTCATGTTCAGGACGATCTTGTCCGGGTACTGCTTGCGCAGCGGGTCGGTCTTGGCGTCCCAGTGCTCGTTGCGGGTCAGGACGACCTGCTTGCCCTCCTGGTAGGTCTCGAACTTGTACGAGCCCGAGGAGACCACGGAGGAGGTGTACTGCGCGCCCTTGTCCTTGGCCTTCGGCACCGGAGCGGTCTGCGGGGCGCTGACCAGGTAGTCGAAGTCCGCGAACGGCTGGTTGAGCTTGAAGACGATGGTGTGGTCGTCCGGGGTCTGGATGGACGCCAGGCCCTTGTCGCTCTTGTCCTTGTACGGGCCCTTGTACTTGTCCCCGCCGTCCAGCAGCGTCTGGAAGTAGTTGGGGCCGTTGGAGAGCACGTCACGCGCGAAGTTGGAGCGCTCGACCGCGTACTTGACGTCCTTGGCCGTGACCGGCGTGCCGTCGTCGTACTTGACGCCCTTGCGGAGCTTGTACGTCCACGTCTTGCCGCCGTCGCTCGGGACGCCCATCGACTCGGCGAGGTCCGGCACGAGCTCGTTGCCCTTCTCACCGGGGGCCGGCTTGAAGGTCGTCAACGGACGCGCGTAGAGGCGGCTGAAGTTGTAGAGGAAGGCGTAGTACGTGTTGCCCGGGTCGAACGACTCGGGGGCGTCGGCCATCGCGTAGGTGACCGTGCCGCCCGTCTTGTCCGAGACGTTGACGACCCCGGTCGTCGCCGCGTTCGCCTTGGCATTGCCCTTGGCGCCGTCCTCGCCGCTGCCGTCGTCCGCCTTGCTGCAGCCCGCGAGGAGCAGGCTCGCACTGCTGACGACCGCGAGTGCGGCCACTGCTGACCTTCGCATTTTCGTCGAACTCCCCTTTTTGTTCCGACAATTGATCGGGAACGATCCCGGTGGTGCGCGGCCTTCAGCGGCTGCGCGGATCGAGAGCGTCCCGAAGGCCATCACCGAGCAGGTTGAAGGCCAGTACGGTGATGAAGATCGCGAGGCCGGGGACGAGCATGAACTGCGGGTCGACCTCGAAGAACGTGACCGCCTCCCGGAGCATGCCTCCCCATGAGGCCTGCGGCGGCTGGATACCGACCCCGAGGAAGCTGAGCGACGCCTCGAAGATGATGTTGGTCGGGATGAGCAGCGTGGCGTAGACGGTGATGGGTCCTACGAGGTTCGGCAGCAGCTCGCGGAAGAGGATGTACGGGCCGCGGGCCCCCATCCCGCGCGAGGCGTCGATGAACTCGCGTTCCCGCAGCGCCAGCGTCTGACCGCGGACGATACGGGCCATGTAGGGCCAGTTGAAGAAGCCGATGACGAAGATGAGCACACTGATGTGGAGGGGCAGGCCCTCCAGGCCGAAGGCACCTCCCTGCAGGGTCGCCGAGATGGCGATGGCGAACAGCAGCAGCGGGAACGCGAGGAACGTGTCCATGAGCCGGCTGATGAAGGTGTCCACGCGGCCGCCGTAGTAACCGGCCATCAGGCCGAGCACCACGCCGATGACGTTGGACAGGACCGTGGCTCCGAAGGCGACGACCAGCGAGACCCAGGACCCCTCGAGGATGCGGGCGAGGATGTCGCGGCCGAACTTCGGGTCGACGCCCAGCGGGTGGTCCAGGCTCATGCCGCCGAACGACCCCTTGGGCAGCGAGGTGTTCGGGTCGATCAGGTCCTGCTGGAGGGCGTTCGGGTCGAGGCCGAGGAGCGTTTGGAGCGGCCGGGACAGCACCGCGACCAGGATGAGGAGGATGACGACGACTCCGCCGGTGACGGCCAGCTTGTCCCGCTTGAAGCGGGTCCAAGCGATCTGTCCGAGTGAACGGCCCTCGATCTGCTTGGACTTGACGCCTGCGAGTACGGCCTCAGGCGCTGCCTCGGCCTGTGCTCCGGTGGTCTCCATGGGTGCGGTCATCGTCCCTCGTGCTCGCCCGTGCCGACGGTCGCCGGCAGCGCCTCTACGGGCCGCCCGGGTCTGCGATGCGGTCCGTGGTGCAGGTGCTCAGGAGGTGCGCGTTGCGCTGCACGTATGTGCGACGCCCCCTGGTTGGGGGGAGTCTTCAATGGGTTCGCGATCACCCGCCAGACCTGGCGGGGAATGTTTGCGCAACCGTGATGCGGTCCGGTGGCTTCCGTTATGCGGACCGGTTGATCGGCTCAGCGGACCAACTCGGGCGGTATTTCGGCAGAACGGACACGCGTCAGGGCGTGCGGGGCGCGCCGGGGGGATAGCCGTACCCGCCCGCGACGGGCGCGGTCACGTGGGCCTCGCGGTCGTAGAAGGGCCGGGCGTTGGCCCGCAGCCACATCGTCACCGGGTCGTACTCGTCGGACATGGCGACCGTCGAGACGGGCAACCCGTCCGGGACGGCCGCGATCGACTGGCTCATCATGGTGCGCACCGCGTCGACGGACGCCTGCGTCGTGTCGTACAGGTCCAGGCCGATGGCGAGGTACGGGGAACCGAGCGCGGGCTGCACCCAGGCGCGGCGCAGCGAGCGCACGGCCGGCGTGCGGTGGGCGTTCTGCGTGAGCAGGGCGTAGAACTGGGGGATCTGGATGGCGGGTTCGGAGAGCTTCAGCGGCCCCGCGGGCATCCGGTCCAGCCCGGTGGCGATCCGGCGCAGGTCGGGCCACGGGATGCCGACGCCGCCACCGGGGGCGTGCGGGTTGAGCCAGATGCCCCAGCGGTCGGGGTAGAGGGCGCGGGCGATGTCACGGCCGGTGATGACCTCGTGGGCGCGGTTCCAGCCGGAGACGGCGAGCTCCTGGGCGGAGGTGACGCACGGCGCGTAGCCGAGGCCGTCGACCTCCATGTTCCCGTACTGCGCGTCGGGCGCGCCGGCCCGGCCGTGCCAGAGCAGCATCCACAGCGGGGCGTCGGCGAGGGCCGCCAGCAGCGCCTCGTACTGGTCGTAGCGTCCGGGCGTGACCTGGCTCAGCAGCTGCTCGATCCGCCCGGCTGCCTGCCCGGCCGCCGCGGTGCCTTGCGCGCTCACCCTGGGTCCCGCCCCTCGTCGATCCACCGCACCAGCTTATGTGCGTCTACACCTGCTCGCGCTGGTAGAAGGGCCGCACCTTCTCCAGCATCCAGTCGCCGACCGGGTCCTGCGCGATGTCGAGCAGGACCAGGTTGACCGGCCAGGGCACCTGGACGCGGCCCAGTGCCCGGCCGAGCGCGTCCATGGGCGCGTTGCGGTCGGCGCCCTCCCAGGAGGAGAGCTGCACGCCGATGAAGAGCGACGGGGCGTCCCCCTCGACGCTCGCGAGGGCGCGACGGGCGGTGAGCACGGTACCGGTGGCACGGAACTCGGCGGCCGCGGCGGACAGGAAGTCGACCGGGTCCTCCTGCCAGTCCGGTTCGGACAGGCGCACCCGGCCGCCGCTCGCGGGGCCGTCCAGGGGCGTGCGGCCGGCCCGGCACAGCTCGGCGACCGCGGGCGGCGGGAGGGGCGCGCCGACGGCCCCGCCGGGGTTCACCGCGATGCCGACCTGCGGGGGCAGGCCACGGGCGAACTCGACGGCGGGCGCGACGGTGTACGCCATGTGGGGGCCCACGCAGTGCAGGAACTGCTGCTCGGAGCTGAAGACGGGGACGTACGCCTGGCCGTCGAGCTCCAGCATCGGCAGGTCCAGATCGGCGCTGTCGGGGCCGCCGCCCTCGGGCAGGGGCACCCAGACGGGGCTGCGGCCCAGCACCTCGACGAGCCGGCCTCCGGCCGCCGGGTTGCCGAGCGAGGCGGCGAGCACCTCTTCGAGCTCGTTGACCGGCCAGGCAGTGTCCACTGGTGTCCCCTCGTCCCCGCCCGCGCGTCCCACCCGCGCGGGGTCTGCGCCAGCACCCTAGCGCCCGGGCCGCGGCTCAGCCGAACGTGATGCGGGTCAGCGCCGCCGCGGCCGGGCGGTCCAGCAGCACGGCGGAGGCGCAGCCGCCGGGCAGGACCCCCTTCTCGGCGTCCCGCACCAGCCGCCCCACCGCCCTGCGGTGCCGCGCGAAGGCGTACCCGGACACACCGCGCCCCCGGTGGCGCTGGCCCTCGCGGGCCACCTCGGCGGTGACGTCGAGCAGGACGAGGTGCAGGGCCCTGCCGCGCCGGCGGGCCTCGCGGGCGAGCCAGCGCCGCACCCAGGCCTGGGTGCCGCAGTCGTGGACGACCACGCCGGCGCCGGAGCGCAGCGCGCGGTGGAGCCCGGCGTAGTGGGCGATGCGGACGAGCGGGCGGTACACGGCGTACGGCAGGAACCGGGGCATCCGGGCCTCCCAGCGCTCGCGGGTGTCCTGCGAGTCGATGCCACGTCCGCCGGCCGCGCGGGCGATGAGGGTGGACTTGCCGCTGCCGGGCAGGCCGGAGACGACCACCAGGTCGCCGTCGGCGAAGCCGAGGGTGCGCGGGCAGCGTCCCGCGCGGTCCCGCAGGTCGCGCAGGACGGGCGCGGCCGGTGCCGGGCGGCGGCGCGTCGGCACGGCACCGGTCACCACTCCGGATACGGCCGCCCGGGGCACGGCACCCGGCATGGCCGCCCGGGTCACGGCACCCGGCATGGCACCCGTGTGCGCGCCGGTCGCCGCACAGGCGCTCCCCACCGGACCGCGCCGGGTGGAACCCCACCGCTGCAACGTCATCGCTCACTCCCCCTGCTCGGGCTCGGCCTACCCCGACCCTTGCCCAAGAAGTGTAAAGAACGGGTAATAAGGCACAAGCGATTTGCCGATCAGACCCCGCGTGCAATGATGTGCGCGCCGGCGCACACACAGGTGTGCGACCGCCACAACCGCATACCGGCCGCTTGAATCCGCGCGGGAGAGTTCCGGGTCCGCCCGGGCGCCGAAGGAGCAAGTTCCTCCCTTGAATCTCTCAGGCCCCGTACCGCGCGGATGAGGCAGATCTGAAAAGCGGGCCGCCGCGGCGGCTCCACCCAAGGTGCAAGCCGAGGACCGCACGCGTCTCCACACCTCCGTACGGTCACGGTGAACCTCTCAGGTTCCGATGACAGATGGGGAGGACCGTCTTCGAGCCATGCCCGTCCTGGGACCTGGGAGCCACATCCATGAGCACTGCCCCACGCCTCACCGCCCTCGATGCCGTGCATCGGGCGCTCGGCGCGACCATGACCGACTTCGCGGGCTGGGACATGCCGCTGCGGTACGGCAGCGAGCGTGACGAGCACAACGCCGTCCGGACCAAGGCCGGCCTCTTCGACCTCTCCCACATGGGTGAGATCACCGTGACCGGTCCGCAGGCCGCCGCCCTGCTCGACCACGCGCTGGTCGGCAACATCGGCGGCGTAGCCGTCGGCCGCGCCCGGTACACGATGATCTGCCGGGAGGACGGTGGGATCCTCGACGACCTGATCGTCTACCGCCTCGCCGGGACCGAGTACATGGTCGTCGCCAACGCCTCCAACGCGCAGGTCGTGCTGGACGCGCTCACCGAGCGGGCCGCGGGCTTCGACGCCGCCGTGCGTGACGACCGGGACGCGTACGCGCTGATCGCCATCCAGGGCCCGGAGTCGCCCGGCATCCTGAAGTCGGTCACGGACGCCGACCTGGACGGGCTGAAGTACTACGCCGGGCTGCCGGGCACCGTCGCGGGCGTGCCCGCGCTGATCGCCCGGACGGGCTACACCGGCGAGGACGGCTTCGAGCTGTTCGTGGAGCCGCAGCACGCCGAGAAGCTGTGGCAGGCGCTGACGGAGGCGGGCCGGGACGCGGGCCTGATCCCGTGCGGGCTGTCCTGCCGCGACACGCTGCGCCTGGAGGCGGGCATGCCGCTGTACGGGCACGAGCTGAGCACGTCCCTGACCCCCTTCGACGCGGGGCTGGGCCGGGTGGTCAAGTTCGAGAAGGAGGGCGACTTCGTGGGCCGCGAGGCGCTCGCCGCCGCCGCCGAGCGGGCGCGGATCGCCCCGCCGCGCAAGCTCGTGGGCCTGGTCGCCGAGGGCCGCCGGGTCCCGCGCGCCGGGATGCAGGTGGTCGCGGACGGCACGGTGATCGGCGAGGTCACCTCGGGCGCGCCGTCCCCGACGCTGGGCAGGCCGATCGCCATGGCGTACGTGGACGCGGCGCACGCCGCACCGGGGACGCCGGGCGTCGGCGTCGACATCCGCGGTACCCATGAGCCGTACGAGGTCGTGGCGCTCCCCTTCTACAAGCGCCAGAAGTGACGCCGCGCACCACTCCCCCGTTCACCAGCACTCCCCCGCGTACAGGAGAATCCCAGTCATGAGCAACCCCCAGCAGCTGCGCTACAGCAAGGAGCACGAGTGGCTGTCGGCCGCCGAGGACGGCGTGTCGACGGTCGGCATCACGGAGCACGCGGCGAACGCCCTCGGCGACGTCGTGTACGTCCAGCTCCCGGAGGTCGGCGAGACGGTGACCGCGGGCGAGACCTGTGGTGAGCTGGAGTCGACCAAGTCCGTCAGCGACCTGTACTCGCCCGTGACCGGTGAGGTCGCCGAGGTCAACCAGGAAGTCGTGGACGACCCGTCGCTGGTGAACACCGCCCCCTTCGAGGGCGGCTGGCTCTTCAAGGTGCGCGTCAGCGAGGAGCCGAAGGACCTGCTCTCCGCCGACGAGTACACCGAGTTCTCCGGCTCTTAAGGCTAAGGACCTTCCCGATGTCGCTTCTGAACACCCCTCTCCACGAGCTGGACCCGGACGTCGCCGCCGCTGTCGACGCCGAGCTCCACCGCCAGCAGTCCACCCTGGAAATGATCGCCTCGGAGAACTTCGCCCCGGTCGCGGTCATGGAGGCCCAGGGCTCGGTCCTCACCAACAAGTACGCCGAGGGTTACCCCGGCCGCCGCTACTACGGCGGCTGCGAGCACGTCGACGTGGTCGAGCAGATCGCCATCGACCGCATCAAGGCCCTGTTCGGTGCCGAGCACGCGAACGTGCAGCCGCACTCGGGCGCCCAGGCGAACGCCGCCGCGATGTTCGCGCTGCTCAAGCCGGGCGACACCATCATGGGCCTGAACCTCGCCCACGGCGGGCACCTGACCCACGGCATGAAGATCAACTTCTCCGGCAAGCTCTACAACGTGGTCCCGTACCACGTCGACGACGCCACCGGCCAGGTCGACATGGCCGAGGTCGAGCGCCTGGCCAAGGAGTCCAAGCCGAAGCTGATCGTCGCCGGCTGGTCCGCCTACCCCCGCCAGCTGGACTTCGCCGCCTTCCGCCGCATCGCGGACGAGGTCGGCGCGTACCTGATGGTCGACATGGCCCACTTCGCGGGCCTGGTCGCGGCGGGTCTGCACCCCAACCCGGTGCCGCACGCCCACGTGGTCACCACCACGACCCACAAGACGCTGGGCGGCCCGCGCGGTGGTGTGATCCTCTCCACCGCCGAGCTCGCCAAGAAGATCAACTCCGCGGTCTTCCCCGGTCAGCAGGGCGGCCCGCTGGAGCACGTGATCGCCGCCAAGGCCGTGGCGTTCAAGGTCGCCGCGAGCGAGGACTTCAAGGAGCGCCAGCAGCGCACCCTGGACGGCGCCCGCATCCTGGCCGAGCGCCTGGTCCGGCCGGACGTCACCGAGCACGGCGTGTCGGTCCTGACCGGCGGTACCGACGTGCACCTGGTGCTGGTCGACCTCCGCAACAGCGAGCTCGACGGCCAGCAGGCCGAGGACCGGCTCCACGAGGTCGGCATCACCGTCAACCGCAACGCGATCCCGAACGACCCGCGGCCCCCGATGGTCACCTCGGGTCTGCGGATCGGCACCCCGGCCCTGGCCACCCGTGGCTTCCAGGCCGAGGACTTCACCGAGGTCGCCGACATCATCGCCGAGGCGCTGAAGCCGTCCTACGACGCGGACGCGCTCAAGGCCCGGGTCTCCGCCCTCGCCGCGAAGCACCCGCTTTACCCTGGTCTGTAGCCCTTACGGCGTTACGTACGCAACAGACTGATCTGCGGGGCACCGCGCACACTGGACAGTGAGTGCGGTGCCCCGTCCCTTGCCCCGCATCCCGCCCCACCCGTTGTCCCTGCACCACCCCGGCAGACAGCGACGTCTTCCAACCAAGGAGTCCCCCGTGGCCATCTCGGTCTTCGACCTGTTCTCGATCGGCATCGGCCCGTCCAGCTCCCACACGGTCGGCCCCATGCGGGCGGCCCGGATGTTCGCCCGCCGGCTCAAGAACGAGGGCCTGCTGGCCCACACCGCCTCGATACGGGCCGAGCTGTACGGCTCGCTGGGCGCGACCGGCCACGGCCACGGCACCCCCAAGGCGGTCCTGCTCGGCCTGGAGGGCAACTCGCCCCGCACGGTCGACGTCGAGACCGCCGACGAGCAGGTCGAGCGGATCAGGAGCGAGGCGCGCATCAGCCTGCTCGGCGTGCACGAGATCGCCTTCGACTTCGACCGGGACCTGGTCCTGCACCGCCGCAAGGCGCTGCCCTACCACGCCAACGGCATGACCCTGTGGGCGTACGACGCCGACGGCGGCACGCTGCTGGAGAAGACGTACTACTCGGTCGGCGGCGGGTTCGTCGTCGACGAGGACGCGGTCGGCGAGGACCGGATCAAGCTCGACGACACCGTCCTGAAGCACCCCTTCCGCACCGGTGACGAGCTGCTGCGCCTGACCAAGGAGACCGGCCTGTCGATCTCCGCCCTGATGCTGGAGAACGAGAAGGCCTGGCGCACGGAGACGGAGATCCGTGAGGGCCTGCTGGAGATCTGGCGCGTGATGCAGGCGTGCGTGGACCGCGGCATGTCCCGCGAGGGCATCCTGCCGGGCGGTCTGAAGGTCCGCCGCCGCGCCGCCACCACCGCGCGCAAGCTGCGCTCGGAGGGCGACGCCCAGGCCCTGGCCATGGAGTGGATCACGCTGTACGCCATGGCCGTGAACGAGGAGAACGCCGCGGGCGGCCGCGTCGTGACGGCCCCGACCAACGGCGCCGCGGGCATCATCCCGGCGGTCCTGCACTACTACATGAACTTCGTGCCCGGCGCGGACGAGGAGGGCGTGGTCCGCTTCCTGCTCGCCGCGGGCGCGATCGGCATGCTCTTCAAGGAGAACGCCTCGATCTCCGGCGCCGAGGTCGGCTGCCAGGGCGAGGTCGGCTCGGCCTGCTCGATGGCGGCCGGCGCCCTCGCCGAGGTGCTGGGCGGCTCCCCCGAGCAGGTGGAGAACGCCGCCGAGATCGGTATGGAGCACAACCTGGGCCTGACCTGCGACCCGGTCGGCGGTCTGGTGCAGATCCCGTGCATCGAGCGCAACGGCATGGCGGCGGTCAAGGCCGTCACGGCGGCGCGGATGGCGATGCGCGGTGACGGCAGCCACAAGGTCTCCCTGGACAAGGTCATCAAGACCATGAAGGAGACCGGCGCCGACATGTCGGTGAAGTACAAGGAGACCGCGCGCGGCGGTCTCGCGGTGAACATCATCGAGTGCTGATCAGCGCAGCGACAGGCGTGTACTGACCCAGTGCGGGTCGGGTACGACCGTCAGGAGCGCCGAGACCACGACGACCCCCGCCAGCACCGCCAGCTCGGTGCGGGCGGGGGCCGTCGCGTCCCGTCCCCGGGGCCCCAGCCGGCGGCGCGCGGCCACGGCGAGGACGCTCACCACGGCCATCAGCGCCAGCTTGGCCAGCAGGACCCGCCCGTAGGCGGAGCCCAGCACGACGTCGGCCGGGAGCCGGCGCAGCGCCGAGCACGTGCCGGTGACGGCGAGCGCCGCGTAGAGCCAGCTGGCGAGGCGGGCGTACCGCAGCAGCGCCTCCCGCGCCCCGCCGCGCAGCCGCACCACGCGCAGCACGTACAGCAGGCCCCCGGTCCACAGGGACGCGGCGATCAGGTGCACGACGGTCAGCGCCGTGCCGATCTCCGGCGTGTACGGCTCGGGGTGCGCGCGCAGCGCCTCCGCGCCGATCACCAGCGCGAGCGGGGCCGTGGCCCACCCGGGCCGCTTCAGCGCCACGCAGCCGGCCGCGAGGGCGAAGCCGTTCGCCATGGCCAGGAGCAGCCCGCCGTCCCGCGTGCCGTAGACCGCGGTGATGTCCAGGTCGCTCACGCGGGCGAGCAGCACGATCTGCCCCGCCGACGCGGCGGCGCCCCCGAGAGCGGCCCCCAGGGCGTAGGGGGACGGCCGCGGCCCGGGGCCCGCGAGCCGGGCCCCGGCGAGTTCGCCGAGGTGCACCGCGAGGGCGGCGAGGACGGCGACGCGCAGCAGGGTGGTGGTCCCGGCCGCGGGGATGTGCAGCTCGCCCGTGCCCTGGGCGGCGATCCCGGGGCCGAACAGGGCGGCCGCGAGGACGGCGAGCAGGCCGGCGGCCGCGGCGAGCCGGGCGCGCGGGGCGTGCGTACGGCGCCGCCCGGACCGCCGGACGGCGCCGTCCTCCGTGCCCGTGGTCACGCCTTGCTGAGGTGCGCCCAGAACTCGTCGAAGGTGAGCAGGCCGTCGCCGTTGCCGTCCTGGGAGTTGATGACGGCCTGGGCCACGGTCTCGGTGACGTTGAAGTCACCCAGCTGCGCCATGACGCTCTTGTACTCGGCGGCCGAGATCAGCCCGTCCCCGTTCACGTCGAACCGCTCGAATGCCTTGCGCGCCGACTCGATGTCCGCCACAGGTCCACCCCTTCTTGGTGCATAACTGACGGCGGTCAGATTATCGGCAGGGCCCTGGTGTCCGGTCCGGGGGCCGTGGTGGACCATGGAGGCATGAGCGATGCGGTGGCGGACATCCTGGCGGCGGCGGCGCGCGGCGTCTTCCCCCCGCCCGACGGCTCGGTGCGGGTGGTGCCGCAGCCGAGCCCGCGGGACGCCGGTGTGCTGGCCTTCACCGCTCATTCGGTGGTCTTCCTGGACGAGGACCCGCGGTGGGTCCGCCAGGAACTGGCGGCCACGGCGAGCGACGCCCTCTCCGCCGCGATGAACCCGGCCTTCCTCGCTGCCGTCATGGCGCGCACGGGCCGCTCCATGAACACCATCGACCTGCTGACGGTCGCGCCCGCCCTCCCCGGGGCCCCGCAGCTCGCGCTGCGCGAGATCACCGACCCGGACCACCCCCGTGTCGCCCGCGCGTGGAAGTTCCGGGACGACCTACGGGTCTGGGCGGCCGACGGCGGTGTGGTGGTGCTCGGCCGGGGCGTCGCGGGCCGCTGGGAGGCCGCTGTCGAGGTGGACGAGGCCGCCCGGGGCGGGGGCCTGGGCCGGGCCCTCGCGGTCGCCGCCCGGCATCTGGTGCCGGACGCGGTGGTGTGGGCGCAGCAGTCGCCGGGCAACGCGCGCAGCGTGCGGGCCTTCCAGGCGGCGGGCTACCGCCCGGTGGGCTCGGAGGCGCTGTTCGTCGCCGGATGAGCCGCCGCGAGCCGTGGCCGGCGGGCCGGGCACCGGCTCGGTGCCGTGCGCCGGTCAGCGGAAGACGCCGGTGTGGCCGAGGGAGTAGCGGCCGGGCTGAGGGTAGACCGCGAGGCCGTGCGGGCCGCCGCCGACCGGGATGCGGGCCAGCTGCCTGCCGGTCGTCGTGTCGATCGCGTACACCTCGCCGTCGTACCGCCCGGTCAGCCACAGCACCTTGCCGTCGGCGGAGACGCCGCCCATGTCCGGGGAGCCGCCGTCCGGCAGGTGCCACTTCTTGGTGAGCGCGCCCCGCGCGAAGTCGAAGACGGAGACGGACCCCTCGCCGCGGTTGGAGACGTACATCTCCTTGGAGTCCCGGGACACGTACAGGCCGTGGCAGCCCTTGCCGGTCGGCAGCAGCCGCGGTGCGGTGAACGCCTCGCCGTCCAGCACCCACATGCCGTGCGCCATCATGTCGGCGATGTAGAAGGTCTTCCCGTCCGGCGACAGCTTGACGTCCTGCGGCATCGCGCCCCGGAAGGGCAGCCTCTGCTGGCCGACCACCTTCATCCGCTCCGTGTCGACCTTCAGCAGTTCGCCCGAGAACTCGCAGGAGACGATGAAGTACCGGCCGTCGGCGGAGAAGTCGGCGTGGTTGACGCCGTAGCAGGAGACCGGCTCGGTGTGGACGCGCTCCATGGTGTGGGGGTCGCGGAAGACCAGCTCGCGGTCGAGGGAGGCCATGACGACGGCGTACTTGCCCTGGGGCGTGAAGTAGAGGTTGTACGGGTCGTGGACCTCGACCGGTGGGCCCGCGGTGCCCGTGCGCGGGTCGATCGGGGTGAGGGTGTGGCCGCGGTTGTTGTTGACCCACAAGGTCTTGAGATCCCAGGACGGGACCACGTGCTGGGGCTGGACCCCCACCTTGATGGTCCCGACGACCTCGTACGTGGCGGGGTCGATGACGGAGACCGTGTCAGAGGTGGTGTTGGGCACGTAGACGCGCGAGGGGAAGCCCTTGACCACCGGGGAGAGCATGTGGGGCCGGTCGGCGGCGTAGACGTCCCGGGGGTCGAGGAGGGGCGGCATGCCGGGAAGTCCGGCAGGGGCCTTCTTCGGTACGGGGGCGGGCACGGCGGCCTTCGTGGACCGCGCCTCGGTACGGTCGTGGCCGGCGCCGCCGCAACCGGCGAGGGCCGCGAGCGCGGCGGCGACGAGGAGGCTCTTCGATCGCTTCGAGAGGGTCACGCGAGATGTATGGCGCGACAGGCCCGGACAGTAACGATTCCGGAATTCAGGATCCGCCTGCCAGACCGAAGAATCTACGATGGAACCCATAATTATTCATGGTTTTCCAGGTCAGTGGCCCATCTCACCTGGACTTCCAACCCCCACTGACCCGATTTGCACACTTTTGAGCCGGTAGGGTCTTTTGAGGCAAGGCCGCCCGTCTGCCATAGTCGGTGCACGACCCCCATTGACCCGGGCGAGGTCGCGTTCGCGCCGTGGACACACCCCACTTCCCGTCCACGGCGCCCACAGGAAAGCCCCCGCGGCGCCGTACCACGGCGCGAGGGGGCTTTCGTGCGTCCGGCCTCAGCGGTCGGAGACCCGCATCTCGAACCAGGTGGTCTTGCCGCGCGGCTGGAGGTCGACGCCCCAGCGGTCGGAGAGCTTGTCGACGAGGAAGAGGCCGCGACCGCTGGTGTCCATCTCCTGCACCGGCATCAGGCACGGCAGGCCGCGCGAGGGGTCGCGCACCTCGATCCGGATCCAGCCGCGGCGGCGCAGCATGCGCAGCCCGAAGACCCGTGCTCCGGTGTGCCGGACGGCGTTGCCCACGAGTTCGGAGACGAGCAGGATCGCGTGCTCGGCGATCTGCGGGCCGAGCGCCCACTGGCGCAGGACCACGCACTGGGTCAGCCGCCGGGCCGTCGCGGCGGACTCGGGGCGGGACGGCAGCCGCACCTCGTCCTCCGTGGGATTGCCGAAGAACTCCAGCGCCTCCAGGGCCCGCTCGTCGTCCGCGGCCGGCACCCACCGGGCGGCCGTAGCACTGCCGCGCTGCCGCGGTTGTTCCACACCTTCCAGCCCCGCCATGCCCACCATGATGGCCGCCCGGAGGCGTCCGCGGGGCGGTTCCCCGGGATTCGGCACGGGGAGCGAGCCACTCCGGGGAGGCGGGTGACATATGCCTCCGGCAGGGCGGTCGGCCGAACCCGGGGGTGACCTGCGGTGACGCAGGTCACACGCATCGCCCGCCGGGGGCCGCCAGGGCCGCGGCCGGGTCCTCCCCGGGCTCCGCCAAACCACCCGCACGGCTGACACGGCGGTCAACGGTGCCCAAGAGGGCGGTGGTCAGAGGAACTTGGCCTTGCCCGGCCCCTCCTCGACGAAGCTGCGCATGCCCCGCTCGCGGTCCTCGGTCGCGAACAGCCCGGCGAACCAGTTGCGTTCCACGGTCAGGCCCGTGTCGATGTCCGTCTCCAGCCCCGCGTCGACGGACTCCTTGGCGGCGCGCAGCGCGAGCGCCGGGCCCTGGGCGAGCTTCGCGGCCCAGGCGTGCGCCTGCTCGTAGACCTCGGCCGCGGGCACCACACGGTCGACCAGGCCGATGGTGAGGGCCTCGTCCGCCTTCACATGACGGCCCGTGAAGATCAGGTCCTTGGCCTTCGACGGCCCGACGAGCCGCGCCAGGCGCTGCGTACCGCCGGCCCCCGGGATCAGCCCCAGCAGGATCTCGGGCTGGCCCAGCTTGGCGTTGTCGCCCGCGATCCGGAAGTCGGCGCACAGGGCCAGCTCGCAGCCGCCGCCCAGCGCGTAGCCGGTGACGGCGGCGACGACCGGCTTGGGGATGCGGGCGACGGCGGTGAACGAGTCCTGCAGGGCCTTGGAGCGCAGCACCATGGCCGCGTGGTCCATCGCCTGCATCTCCTTGATGTCCGCGCCCGCCGCGAACACCTTCTCGCCGCCGTACAGCACCACCGCGCGGACGTCGTCGCGTCGGCTCGCCTCTTCGGCGAGTTCGCGCAGCCGGTCCTGGGTGGCGATGTCCAGCGCGTTCATCGGCGGGCGGTCCAGGCGGAGGGTGCCGACGCCTTCGGAGACTTCGAGAGTGACTGTCATACGGGGCAGGTTAGCCGCCGTTAACGACGACGGGCCCGGTGCCGTCCGTCACAGTGACGGCACCGGGCCCGTACATGCCGGGGACCTACTTGATCCACTCCGACCACGGCATGTTCCAGCCGTTCAGACCGTTGTCCGGCTGGATCTGCTTGTCCTTGGAGTTCTTCACGACCACCACGTCGCCGATGATCGAGTTGTCGTAGAACCAGGCCGCCGGGGTCGAGCCGTCGTAGGCGCCGCGCACGTCCCGCAGGCCCACGCAGCCGTGGCTGACGTTGGCCGAGCCGAAGGTGCCGGCGGACGCCCAGTAGTTGCCGTGCACGAAGGTGCCCGAGGTGGACAGGCGCATGGCGTGCGGCACGTCCTTGATGTCGTACTCCCCGCCGAAGCCGACCGTGGCACCGTTCATGCGGGTCACCTTGTACTTCTCGCTGATGACCATCTGGCCGTTGTACGTCGTCGTGGACGGCGCGCCCGCGGTGATCGGCACGGTCTTGATCAGCTTGCCGTCGCGGACGACCTTCATGGTGTGGGCGCTCGCGTCGACGGTGGAGACCTGGCTGCGGCCGATGGTGAACTTCACCGTCTTGGACTGCTTGCCGTACACGCCCGGGCGGCCCTCGACGCCGTCCAGGTTCAGCTGCACGGTCACCTTGGTGCCCGCGGCCCAGTACTTCTCCGGGCGGAAGTCGAGGCGGTCGTTGCCGAACCAGTGGCCCTCGATCGGGACGGACGGCTCGGCGGTCACCTTGATGGCCTTCTCGACGGCCTCCGGGTCGGTGATGCCCCGGGTGAAGTTGATGGAGACCGGCATGCCGACGCCGACGGTCGAGCCGTCCTCGGGCGTGTAGTGGCCGATGAAGGTGTTCTTGGGGACGAGCGTGGTGAACGTGGTGTCCTTGGCGGACTCGCGCCCCTCGGCGTCCTTGGCGACCGCGTGCACCTTGTACTTGGTGCCCGACGCCAGGTGCCGGACCGGCTCCCAGCTGGTGCCCCCCGCCGCCAGCTTGCCCTCGACCGGGTTGCCCTTGGAGTCGGCCACGGTGACCGTGGACAGCGTGCCCTTCTCCGCGGTGACCTTCAGGGCGCCGCTGGTGGCGACCGACTCGGCTCCGTCCTTGGGGGCGATGGTGACGACGGCCTGCGACGCCGCGTTCTCCACCTTCCCGCGGTCCTTCGTGTCCCCGCCCTTGCCACTGCCGCTCTCGGAGTCACCGCCCCCGCACGCCGTCACCAGCAGCAGCAGGACCCCCAGGACCAGGGCCAGCGGACCCCTGCCGGTTCCGCCCCCGCTTCCGCCCCCGCGCCGCGTACCGCCCGCCCCGGCCGATGCCCCCGATATCGGCTGCCCGTTCACGATGCTGTCTCCCCTCGCACCGGCCATCGGCATCGCCGAGGCCCGCACCCCCGCGCGCTCCAACCGCGCGCACCGCGATAGATAATCACATTGCGGGCACCACGCAGCGCCCGAGAATGTCACCGTTCAGTCCCAACTTGTCCGAGACGTGAGCGGGTCGCGCAGGTCAGCCGTATGCGGCGGGGGTATGAGGGGTCGGTTCAGGCCAGTGCGGACCCGGCCTTCCACTTCTTCCAGTCCATGTTCCAGCCGCCCAGCCCGTTGTGGGCGGCGACGGTGCGGTCGCGGGAGTTGACCACCTCCACCACGTCGCCGATCAGCGTGCGGTCGAAGAACCAGCCCGCCGGGGCGTCCGCGCTGCCGCCCTTCACGTCGCGCAGCCCCACGCACCCGTGGCTCACGTTCGCCGTGCCGAACGTCGCCGGGGGCGCCCAGTAGTTGCCGTGCAGGAAGGTCCCGGAATCGGTCAGCCGCATGGCATGCGGCACGTCCTTGATGTCGTACTCGCCCTTTCCGGTCTTCTTGTCTGTGAATCCGACCGTGGCACCGTTCATCCGTGTCACGTCGAACAGCTCGGTGACCACCATCTTCCCGTTGTACGTCGTCGTCTTGGGCGCCCCGGCCGTGATGGGCAGGGTGGTGACGAGCTTCCCGTCGCGCCGCACCTCCATGGTGTGCTCCTCCGCGTCCACCACGGAGACCTGGGAACGGCCGACGGTGAAGCCCACCGTCTTGTTCTGGATGCCGTACACCCCGCGCGCCGCCTCGACGTCGCGCAGCCGCAGGTCCACGGTGACCTGCGTGCCCGGTTTCCAGTACTCCTGCGGGCGGAAGTCGAGACGGTCCTTGCCGAACCAGTGCCCGGCCACCTCGACGGGCGGGCGGGAGGTCACCCGGATGGCCCGCTCGACGGCGGCGCGGTTCTCGATCGGCCGGTTGAAGGAGAACGAGACGATCATGCCGGTGCCGACGACGGAGCGGTTCTCCGGTTTGAAGTAGCCGATGAACCGGTGCTCGGGCACCGTCGTGGTGAAGGTGGAGTGCCGGGCCGAGCGGCGGCCGTGCCCGTCGAGCGCGACGGCGTCGATGCTGTACTTGGCGGCCAGCGCCAGCCGCGTACCCCGCGCCGGGCGCCACCGCAGCCCGTCCTCGGAGAGGGCACCGGGCACCTCGGCCGGCTGGGCGTCCTCCACCTTCATCACCCGCACGCGCTCCAGCCGCCCGCTGGGGATCCGCACCTCCAGGCGGCCGTCGGCGGGGACGCCCTTGGCACCGTCCTCCGGGATCACCCGGATGGTGTCACCGGGCGCCCGGGCCTTGTCGCCCGCGCCGATGCCGCCGAGGAGCGGGCCGCTGTCCCCCGTGCACCCGGCCAGCCCCGCCATCAGTCCTGCCCATGCCACGGCCGCGACCGCGCCGAGCCCTGCCCGTCTCATCACGTGTTTCACGATCCGCCCAACGACTGCCCCCCTCCAGGGGAAACGTCGGCGCGGGGCATGTTGGGAGCCGGGCGGTGCGGGCAGAACAGGTGGAGGACCACATGCGCGAGCCGCGGCCGGGACGCCGCGGCTCGCGTGCGAAGAGTGAGCCGACGGGGCCCGGGCGAGTGAGCCGAAGGGGCGCGACGGTGCCGGGAGGGAGAACGCGCGCGGGCTCCGGGAAACCGGGAACCGGGCACGATCGACCGCCGGCACCGCCAACAGGCGCCCCGGAGGAGGACCGGGCCCTCACGAAAAAGGGGAGCCGGCAGGTGTCGAGTGCGGCGGAACGGGAGGCGGTGCGGCGTGCTCAGCAGAGCACACAGGGCGCACTGCGGGTGGTACGCGAGCTGAACGGGCGCCCGAGGACGGCTCCCGGACCGCCGGTGTGGCCGGGGGCACCGACGCCGCTGGGCGCGCGGTTCCGGGTCGGACCGGACGGGGTGGCGGGCACGAACTTCGCGCTGTGGGCGGGCGGCGCCGAGGCGGTGGAGCTGTGCCTGTTCGACGCGGACGGCACGGAGAGCCGCGTACCGCTGACCGAGCTGACGCACCAGATCTGGCACGGCTTCGTGCCGGGCGTGCGGCCCGGGCAGCGGTACGGCTACCGGGTGCACGGCCGCTGGGACCCGTGGACGGGCGCCCGGTGGAACCCGGCGAAACTGCTGCTCGACCCGTACGCGCGGGCGGTGGACGGCGACTTCACGCTGCCGCCGGAGGTGTACGGGCACGTCAGGGACTGGCCGGAGCAGCACGTCGCCGACACCGTGCGCGACGACCGGGACTCCGCGCCGTACGTCCCCAAGGGCGTCGTCGTGCACGACGACGCACCCGACGACGAGTGGGCGGACGACCGGCGGCCCAAGACCCCGTGGGCCGACTCCGTCATCTACGAGCTGCACGTACGGGGCTTCACCAAGCGCCACCCCGGCATCCCCGAGGAACTGCGCGGCACGTACGCGGGCCTCGCCCACCCGGCGGCGGTCGAGCATCTCGTACGGCTCGGGGTGACGGCGGTGGAGCTGCTGCCGGTGCACCAGTTCGCGCACGAGGACCACCTGCTGCGGCGGGGGCTGAGGAACTACTGGGGCTACAACTCCATCGGCTACTTCGCGCCGCACGCCGCGTACAGCTCGTCGGGCACGGCGGGGCAGCAGGTCGGCGAGTTCAAGCGGATGGTCCGGGCGCTGCACGCCGCGGGCATCGAGGTCATCCTCGACGTGGTCTACAACCACACCGCCGAGGCGAGCGAGCTGGGCCCGATGCTGTCGCTGCGCGGCATCGACAACCGCGGCTACTACCGGCTGGCCGCGGACGCCCGCCGGTACGCCGACTACACGGGTTGCGGGAACACCCTCCACGTCGTCCAGCCGCACGTGCTGCGCCTGATCACCGACTCGCTGCGCTACTGGGTGACCGAGATGGGCGTCGACGGGTTCCGCTTCGACCTGGCGGCGGCGCTGGCCCGCTCCATGCACGACGTCGACATGCTGTCGCCGTTCCTCGCGGTCATCGCCCAGGACCCGGTGCTGCGGCGCGTGAAGCTGATCGCCGAGCCGTGGGACGTGGGCAGCGGCGGATACCAGGTGGGCGCCTTCCCGCCGCTGTGGACCGAGTGGAACGACCGCTACCGGGACGCCGTGCGCGACTTCTGGCGCGGCGCCCTGCCCGACGTGCGGGAGATGGGATACCGGCTGTCCGGGTCCAGCGACCTGTACGCGTGGGGCGGGCGGCGCCCGTACGCCTCGATCAACTTCATCACCGCCCACGACGGCTTCACCCTGCGCGACCTCGTCAGCTACGAGCACAAGCACAACGAGGCCAACGGCGAGGGCAACCGGGACGGCACGAACGACAACCGGTCCTGGAACTGCGGCGCCGAGGGGGAGACCGGCGATCCGGCCGTCACGGCGCTGCGGCGGCGGCAGGTGCGCAACCTGCTCACCACGCTCCTGCTCTCCACGGGCGTGCCGATGCTCGTCGCGGGCGACGAGATGGGCCGTACGCAGGGCGGCAACAACAACGCGTACTGCCAGGACAACGAGATCGGCTGGGTCGACTGGTCGCTGCGGGAGCAGCCGGGCCCGCGTGGGCTGCTCGAGCTGACGTCCCGGCTGCTGGCGCTGCGCCACGCCCACCCGGTGCTGCGGCGCCGGGCGTTCTTCTCGGGCCGCCCGCAGGGCGCGGACGGGCTGCGGGACCTGGCGTGGTTCACCGCGCGCGGCGAGGAGATGACGGAGGCGGACTGGTACGCGCGGACGGCGACGATCGGGCTGTACCTGTCCGGGCGGGACATCCCGGGGCGGGACGCGCGCGGCGAGCCGGTCACGGACGACAGTTTCCTGGCGGTCCTGCACGCGGCCGCCGAACCGCTGGACTTCCTGCTCCCCGGGCCGCCCTGGGCCGCTGCGTACGAACTGGTGGTGGACACCTCGCGGGAGGACCAGTCCGGGGCGCCGGGCACGGTCCACGCGGGCGGGGAGGTGCTGACGGTGCCGGCGAGGTCGGTGCTGCTGCTGCGCGTGCGGGAGTAGGCGGCGTCCGGGCCGGCGGGGTACGGCCCTGCCGCCGGTCGGCCGAAAACCGCGTGAGCGTTGTCAGTGGCGAACCGTACGCTCGGTACTGATGACTGACCGTTCAAGCATTCGCTCGCTGTTGCGCTTGTGGCCGTACGTCCGTCCCGTGCGCGCGCGGTGGTTCACCGCGGCGGTGATCGCCGTCGTGGCGTCCTGCCTGGGACTCGTCATTCCTCTGGTGCTGAAGTGGCTGGTGGACGGCCCGGTGACCGACCGGGACCCGGGCGGTGTGGGGCTCGGGGCGCTGATGGTGCTGCTGCTCGGGGTCGCGGAGGCGGGGCTGTTCGGGCTGCGGCGGTGGCTGGTGGCGCGCCCGCTGGCCGGGGTCGAGGCCGCGATGCGCGCCGATCTGTACCGGCACGTGCAGCGGCTGCCGATGGCGTTCCACGACCGGTGGGCGTCGGGGCAGCTGCTGTCCCGGGCGACCACGGACCTGTCGCTGCTGCGGATGTTCCTGGCGTTCCCGCTGACGTTCCTGTTCGTGAACGGTGTGACGGTGCTGGCGGGCTGTGCGGTGCTGCTGGTGCAGGACAGGGTGCTGGGGCTGGTGCTGCTGGTGCCGGTCGTCCCGCTGATCGTGGTGTGCGCGCTGTTCGAGACGCGGTACTCGGTGGTCGCGCGGCGCGCGCAGGACCAGGTGGGTGATCTGACGACGGTCGTCGAGGAGAGCGTGCTCGGCATCCGCGTCATCAAGGGCTTCGGGCAGCACCGCAGCCAGGCGCGGGCCTTCCGCTCGCTGGCGGAGCGGCTGCGGGGCACCGAGCTGGGCAAGGCGCGGCTGCTGGCGGGCATCTGGGCGGTCATCACGATCGTGCCGGAGCTGGCGATCGGCGCGGCGCTGGTGCTGGGGACCGTCCGGGTCGCGGACGGCGACCTGTCGGCGGGCACGCTGGTGGCGTTCCTCACGACGGCGCTGGCGCTGCGGTGGCCGGTGGAGTCGATCGGGTTCCTGCTGGCGATGAGCCAGGAGGCGGCGACGGCGGCGGACCGGTACTTCGAGGTGATGGCCGAGCCGGAGGAGGACGACGGCGGCGCGTCCCGGACCGGGACGCCGGCCGGTCCGCTCTCCGGGGGCCTGCGCTTCGAGAACGTCACCTTCCGGTATCCGGACGCGCCGCCCGACGCGCCGCCGGTGCTGGCCGGGATCGACCTGCACGTGCGCCCCGGCGAGACCATGGCACTCGTCGGCGCCACGGGCTCCGGCAAGACCACGCTGACGGCGCTGGTGCCGCGGCTGCACGAGGTGACGGGCGGCCGGATCCTGCTGGACGGGGCCGACGTGGCGGACCTGCCGCGGGAGCGGCTGCGGGAACTGGTGGCGGTGGCCTTCGAGGAGCCGACGCTGTTCTCGGCGAGCGTCGGCGAGAACGTGCTGATGGGCGCGGGACCGGCGGGCGCGGGCGAGAGCGAACTGCGGCGGGCGCTGGACGTGGCGCAGGCCGACTTCGTGCACAACCTCCCGCAGGGCACCGCGACCCAGGTCGGCGAGCAGGGCCTGAGCCTCTCGGGCGGCCAGCGCCAGCGCCTCGCCCTGGCGCGGGCGGTGGTGGGCCGCCCGCGGTTCCTGGTCCTGGACGATCCGCTGTCGGCACTGGACGTCCACACGGAGGGCCGGGTGGAGGCGGCGCTGCGCGAGGTCCTGCGGGACACGACGGCCCTGGTCGTGGCGCACCGGCCCTCCACGGTGCTGCTCGCCGACCGCGTGGCGCTGCTGTCGGAGGGGCGCATCGCCGCGGTGGGCACGCACCAGGAGCTGCTGCGGGAGAGCACGCAGTACGCGTGGCTGATGTCGGGAGCGGACGGAGCGGCGGGCGGTACGCGATGACGGACGGCACGATGACGGGCGACCCGGCGCCCAGCGGCGGCACGGAGCCGGGCGCGGGCACGAAGCCGGACACGGGGACGAAGCCGGACACGGGGACGAAGCCGGGCGCGGACGCGGGCGGTCCGGCGGACGGAGGGGAGGCGGAGCTGTTCGACCGGGACGCGTTGCCGGCCGGGCGGGGGGCGACCGGGGCGCTGCTGCGGTCGCTGCTGCGCCCGCGCCGTCTGCGCGTCGCCGTCAGCGCGCTGCTCCTGCTGCTGCAGCAGGCGGCCGTGCAGGCGGGCCCGCTGCTCGTCGCGTACGCCATCGACACCGCCGTACCGGCGCTGCGCCGCGGGGAGCACGGGCCACTGGTGGTGGTCGCCGCCGGGTACGGGGTGTGCGCGGTGGGCGCCGGGCTGCTGCAGTACGCGTTCATCCGCACCGCCGCGCGCGTGAACCAGGACGTCCTGCTGGATCTGCGCGGCCGGATCTTCCGGCACGCGCAGGCGCTCAGCGTGGACTTCCACGAGCGGTACACCTCGGGCCGGCTGATCTCCCGCTCCACCACCGATGTGGAGGCGCTGCGCGAACTGCTCAGCGAGGGCCTGCAGGAGCTGGTCGGCGTCGTCCTGTCGTTCGTCTCGATCTCCCTGCTGCTGATCTGGCTCGACCTGGGCATCGGCGCGGTGGCGGTGGCCTCCTTCATCCCGCTGTACCTGCTCGTACGCCTCTACCGGCGGCGCGCCGCGGTCGCGTTCGGCGAGCGCTCGACCGCGATCTCGGCGGTGATCGTGCAGTTCGCGGAGACGATGAACGGCATCCGGCCGGTGCGCGCGTTCCGGCGCGAGCGGGCGAACGACGCCCGGTTCCAGGAGCTGAACCACCGCCACGAGCGCCGCAACGGCGACGCGATGCTGGAGATGGCCCGCTACGTCGTCGGCTCGCGCCTGGTCGCCAACACTGCGGTCGCGGGCATGGTGCTGTGGGGCGCCCACCGGGTGGCGAGCGGCACGCTGGCGCTGGGGGTGCTGGCGGCGGCCGTGCTGTACGTGCGGCGGCTGTACGACCCGATCGACCGGCTCGCGATGTTCCTCAACTCCTACCAGTCCGCGGCCGCGTCACTGGAGAAGATCGCGGGGCTGCTGGACCGGACGCCGGCGGTCCCGGAGCCGGCCGCACCGCGGGCCCTGCCGCCCGCGCGGGCGGACAGTCCGGGCCGCGAGGTGGTCTTCGAGGACGTGCGGTTCGCGTACCGCACCGGCGGCGAGGTGCTGCCGCGCTTCGGGCTGACGATCCCGGCGGGGCAGACGGTCGCGGTGGTGGGCGCGACCGGCGCGGGCAAGTCCACGCTGGCGAAGCTGCTGGCCCGTTTCTACGACCCGACCGGGGGCCGCGTGCTGCTCGACGGCGTGGACCTGCGCGACCTGCCGGTGGCGGAGCTGCGGCGCGGGGTGGTGATGGTGACGCAGGAGGCGTTCCTGTTCTCCGGGACGGTCGCGGAGAACATCGCGCTCGGGCGCCCCGAGGCGACGCGGGAGGAGATCGAGCGGGCGGCGAAGGCCATCGGCGCCCATGACTTCATCGCCGCACTGCCGGACGGCTACGACACCGATGTGCGCAAGCGGGGCGGCCGCATCTCGGCGGGCCAGCGCCAGCTGGTGTCCTTCGCCCGCGCCCTGCTGGCCGATCCGGCGGTGCTGATCCTCGACGAGGCGACGAGTTCGCTGGACGTCCCGGGCGAGCGGGCGGTGCAGCGTGCGATGGACACGGTGCTGAAGGGCCGCACGGCGGTGGTGATCGCCCACCGCCTGTCGACGGTGGAGATCGCGGACCGCGTGCTGGTGATGGAGGCGGGCCGCATCGTGGAGGACGGCCCGCCGGCCGAGCTGATCGGCGGGACGGGCCGCTTCGCGGAGCTGCACCGCGCGTGGCGCGACAGCCTGGTGGGGTGAGCCCGCTCCGGCTCACCCCGGTGCGCCGGGACTGGGGTCGCAGGGGTTGCAGGGCCTACAGACGGGAGAGGTCGATGGACGAGATGTGGGTGCTCGGGGCGGCGTCGACCATGCCGCCGGGGGCGTAGAGGCAGGTGCGGGAGCGGTCCTCGGAGCAGGGGGCCGCCGTGGCGGTGAAGCCGAAGCGGGCCTCGGGCAGCGGGGGCAGGGCCGACCACGCGTTGGTGCGCGGGGCGAACACCTCGGTGGTGGCGACGGCGGTCAGCTGCGCGCTGGGCGAGCCGCCGATGCCGTACACGCAGCTGGTGCCGGCGAGCGTGGAGGTGCCGGGGCAGGGGCCGGAGACGACGCCCATGCCGCGGCGGGCGGTGGGGGCCGAGGGGAGCTTCACCCAGGCGCGGGACTCGGGGTCGAAGACCTCGACGGTGTTCACGGGTTCGGCCGTGTCGTTGCCGCCGACGGCGTACACGCAGAGCGGCGCGTGGGACACCACGGCACGCGGGCAGGTGGCGGCGGCGACGCCGAGGCTGCGGCGCGGGGTGGGGAGCGAGGGCAGGGTCGCCCAGGTGCCGGTGGCGGGGCTGTACGCCTCGACGGTGGCGAGCGTCCTGGTCTCGCTGCCGGAACCGGTGCCGGGACCGGTCCCGGAGCCCGTGCCGGTGCCGGAGCCCGTGCCGGTCCCGGTGCCATGACCCGCGCCCGTGCCCGTACCCGCGCCCGTGCCCGTACCCGAGCCGGCGGCCGCCGTGCGGGCGGCGCCCGCGACGGCGTAGACGCACAGGCCGCGCAGCCCCTGGACGTCCTGCGGGCACGGCGCGGTCGCGGCGCCGAGGAACGCGCGGGCGGTGGGCATCGGGGCCACCTCCGCCCAGGTGTTGGTGGCCGGGCTGTACGCCTCGACGGTGGTGAGGGAGCCGCCGCCGTTGGTGCCGCCGACGGCGTACACGCAGATGCCGTGCAGCGCCTCGCTGTCCCGCGGGCACGGCGCGGTGACGGCCGAGAGCCCCGAGCGGCCCACGGACATCGAGGGCAGCTTGGCCCACTTCTTCGTCACGGGGCTGTACGCGTGGGCCGACAGGGCCGCTTCGAGGGGATGGCCGCCGACGACGTAGACGCAGACGCCGTCGTCACCGAGGGCGTCGATGTCATCGGGGCAGGGCGCCGTGGTGGTGCCGTGCCCGGTGCGGGCCATGGTCATGTCCGGGACGGGCACCCAGCCGGGGTCGGCCGCGGCATGCGCCGGGGCGGCCGGGGCGGCCAGCGCCGAGGTCAGCGCGGCGGCGGCGAGCCACCGGCTCCGCCGGTGGCCGCGTGTGGTGGTCGGGGGGCGTCCGTCGGGTCTGGAGAAGATCCGCACCTGTGGTCCCTGCCTTTCAGTGATCTCGACATTCGGGACCATTAAGACATCACGCTCCGCGACACGCGGACCGGTGGCGACCGTACGACTGACGCGGTACCGCCGGACACCGGCGCGTCCGACCGGGAACGGACGGGCCCGGAACGAGCCACAGTTCCGGGCGGCCGCGCGGGGCGGGTCCTCGCGGCGCTCAACACGCCGTTCACACGGCCAACATGCGGGCCGGACGGCGGACGCCGGGCGCGCCGGGGCGTCCGCGAACAGCGGACGGCAGTGCGGCGGCGTCCGGCGAAACGTCCGCTTAACGAACATGGCTATTCGGGCAACGGACGATTTCCGGCCAACTTGTTGACGCGCTCCTGACAGGGAGCCTCCGCTGCTGCCACTCTTCCAGCGTTCTCCGCACACCTGTTCCACCAGCTCTGTTTGCTCCGCCGGGCGGCCCACCCAGCCGCCCGTAACCCCCCTCGCAAAAGGAGTCTGCGTGAGATCCACGCCTAGCCGTCGCGCCACCGCGACGGGTGCTCTGATCGCCGCCGCCGCCATGCTCACCGTGGGTGTGCAGACCGGTGCCGCCACCGCCGCCGACGACCCGTGGACGGCCGCCCCGAAGGCGCAGTCGGCCGGCAAGGCCGACCCCGGCGCCCTGCCCGCCGACCTCTCCCCCGCCCAGCGCACCGCGCTGATACGCGCCGCCGACGCGGACAAGGCGGCCAAGGCCAAGGAGCTCGGCCTCGGCAGCCAGGAGAAGCTCGTCGTCCGCGACGTCGTCCAGGACCGCGACGGCACCACCCACACGCGCTACGAGCGCACCTACGCCGGCCTCCCCGTCCTGGGCGGCGACCTCGTCGTCACCGAGACGAAGGCGGGCCGGACCGAGGGCGTCGTCAAGGCCTCCCGTGCGGTGCTCAAGGGCGTGGACACCAGCGCGGACGTCGCCCCGGCCGCCGCGGAGAAGCAGGCGCTGAGCGCCGCCCGCGCCGAGGGCTCCAAGGCGACGGACGCCGAGCGCGCGCCGCGCAAGGTGGTCTGGATGGGCCAGGGCACGCCGGTCCTCGCGTACGAGACCGTCGTCGGCGGGCTCCAGCACGACGGCACCCCGAACGAGCTGCACGTCGTCACCGACGCCACCACGGGCAAGAAGCTCTTCGAGTGGCAGGCCGTCCACACCGGCACGGGCAACACGCAGTACAGCGGCCAGGTCACCCTCGGCACGGCCCCCTCGTACACGCTGACGGACACCACCCGCGGCAACCACAAGACGTACAACCTCAACCGCGGCACCTCGGGCACCGGCACGCTCTTCTCCGGCTCCGACGACGTCTGGGGCGACGGCACCCCGGCCAACCTGGAGACCGCGGGCGCCGACGCCCACTACGGCGCGGCGCTCACCTGGGACTACTACAAGAACGTCCACGGCCGCAGCGGCATCCGCGGTGACGGCGTCGGCGCGTACTCGCGCGTCCACTACGGCAACAACTACGTCAACGCCTTCTGGCAGGACAGCTGCTTCTGCATGACGTACGGCGACGGCTCCGGCAACGCCAAGCCGCTCACGTCCATCGACGTCGCCGCCCACGAGATGACCCACGGCCTGACCTCCGTCACGGCCAAGCTGGTCTACAGCGGCGAGTCCGGCGGCCTCAACGAGGCGACCTCCGACATCTTCGCGGCCGCCGTCGAGTTCCACGCCAACAACACCCAGGACAAGGGCGACTACCTGGTCGGCGAGAAGATCGACATCCGGGGCAACGGCACCCCGCTGCGCTACATGGACAAGCCGAGCAAGGACGGCTCCTCCAAGGACTTCTGGTACTCGGGCATCGGCAGCATCGACGTCCACTACTCCTCCGGGCCGGCGAACCACTGGTTCTACCTGCTCTCCGAGGGCAGCGGGACCAAGACCATCAACGGCGTCACCTACGACTCGCCGACCTCCGACGGCCTGGCGGTCACCGGCATCGGCCGGGACAAGGCCGCGCTGATCTGGTTCAAGGCGCTCACCACCAAGTTCACCAGCACCACGAACTACGCGGGCGCGCGCACCGGCACGGTCGCCGTCGCCACCGAGCTGTACGGCGCCGGCAGCGCCGAGGTCAAGGCCGTCGAGCACGCCTGGGCCGGCATCAACGTCGGCTCCCGCCCGGGCGGTGGCGACCCCGGCACCGGCAAGATCTTCGAGAACACCGCGGACGTGTCCATCCCGGACAACGGCGCGGCGGTCACCTCGACGGTCAACGTCACCGGCATCGCCGGCAACGCCCCGTCGGCCCTCAAGGTCGACGTGGACATCGTCCACACCTGGCGCGGCGACCTGGTCGTCGACCTGGTGGCCCCGGACGGCTCGGTCTACAACCTGAAGCCGTTCAGCTCCTCCGACTCGGCGGACAACGTGAAGGCCACGTACACGGTCAACGCGTCGAGCGAGGTCGCCAACGGCGCCTGGAAGCTGCGGGTCCAGGACAAGGCCGCGCAGGACACCGGCTACATCAACAGCTTCAAGCTGACCTTCCCGTAGTCCGTACGACAGGGACGAGCCGCCCGGGGACACCTCCCCGGGCGGCTCGTCCGCTTGCGCCGCGTGCGCCGCTACCGCATCAGGACGCCCGCGCCCTCGCCCGTCGCCTCCGTGGGCAGCGCCACCAGGCCCAGGTCCGCGCCGGTCGCCAGCAGCCGGTGCGTCGGCAGTATCCGCACGGTGTAGCCGAACGGGCCGGTGCGCTCCAGGGTGAGCGGCCCCTCGTACGTCCACCGCCCCTGCTGGTCGGGGCCGCCCGCCGGTTTCAGCGGCACCGTCTGGGGGTCGCGCAGCCGGTCGGCGGCGTCGACCCGGCCCGCGACCGCCTGCACCTCGACGTCGTCGGGCGACAGGTCCCCGAGGGTCACCCGCACCCGCAGGCCCAGGGTGGCGCCGAGCTCGGCGATGCCGTTGGCCTCGTCCACCTCGACGTGGTCGACGGTGACGCGCGGCCAGGCGGCGCGCACCCGGCCCTTCCAGGCGGCGAGTTCCGCGGCCGTCCGGCCGTCGAGGGACCGGTGGGCGAGCGCCGCCGGGGTGTACAGCCGCTCCACGTACTCGCGCACCATCCGCCCCGCGAGCACCTTGGGCCCCAGGTTGGCGAGCGTACGGCGGACCATCTCGATCCACCGCTCGGGCAGGCCGCTCGCGCCCCGGTCGTAGAAGCGCGGTGCGACCCGCTGCTCGATCAGTTCGTACAGCGCGGCCGCCTCCAGGTCGTCGCGCCGGTCCTCGTCCGTCGTCGGGCCGTCGGCGGTCGGGATGGCCCAGCCGAAGTCCGGCTCGTACCACTCGTCCCACCAGCCGTCCAGCACGGACAGGTTCAGGCAGCCGTTGAGCGCGGCCTTCATCCCGCTCGTCCCGCACGCCTCCAGGGGACGCAGCGGGTTGTTCAGCCAGACGTCGCAGCCGGGGTAGAGCTTCTGCGCCATGCCCATGCCGTAGTCGGGCAGGAAGACGATGCGGTGGCGCACCCGCGGGTCGTCGGCGAACCGCACCAGCTCCCGCACCAGCCGCTTGCCGCCGTCGTCCGCCGGGTGGGCCTTGCCCGCGACGACGATCTGCACCGGCCGGGTCGGGTGCAGCAGCATCTCCATCAGCCGGTCCCGGTCGCGCAGCATCAGGGTGAGCCGCTTGTACGAGGGGACCCGGCGGGCGAACCCGATGGTGAGGATGTCGGGGTCGAGCACCCCGTCGATCCAGCCCAGCTCGGCGGACCCGGCGCCGCGCTGCCGCCAGGAGGCGCGCAGCCGGGTGCGGACCTCCGTGACCAGCTGGTCGCGCAGCTCGCGCCGCAGCTCCCAGATCTCGGAGTCGGCGATGTCGGCGACCGAGTCCCAGCGCTGCGAGCCGCCCACGCTCAGGGCGTCCTCGGCGCGCTGGGCGCCGATCTTGCGGGAGCCGAGCCGGAACACCTCGGGCGCCACCCAGGTGGGGGCGTGGACGCCGTTGGTGATGGAGGTGATCGGCACCTCCTCGGGGTCGAAGCCGGGCCACAGGCCGGCGAACATCTCGCGGCTGACGGCGCCGTGCAGGGTCGACACGCCGTTGGCCCGCTGGGCGAGCCGCAGGCCCATGACGGCCATGTTGAAGAGGTTGGGCTCACCGCCGGGGTAGGTCTCCATGCCGAGCTGGAGGACGCGTTCGACGTCGACGCCCGGGAGCTCCGCGCCGTCGCCGAAGTGGCGGGCGACTAGCTCGCGGTCGAAGCGGTCGATGCCGGCCGGGACGGGCGTGTGGGTGGTGAAGACGGTCCCGGCGCGGACGGCCTCCAGCGCGGCGTCGAACTCCAGACCCTCCTCGCTCAGTTCGCGGATGCGTTCGAGGCCGAGGAAGCCGGCGTGGCCCTCGTTGGTGTGGAAGACCTCGGGATCCGGGTGGCCGGTCAGCGCGCAGTACGCGCGCACCGCCCGCACCCCTCCTATCCCCAGCAGCATCTCCTGCAGCAGCCGGTGCTCGCTGCCGCCGCCGTACAGCCGGTCGGTGACGTCCCGCTCGCAGGGGCCGTTGTCCTCGACGTCGGAGTCGAGCATCAGCAGCGGTACGCGGCCGACGCGGGCCACCCAGACGTGGGCGTGGAGCCGGCGGCCGCCGGGGAGGGCGAGGGAGACCCGGACGGGTGAACCGTTCTCCTGGCGGAGCAGGCTGAGCGGCATCTCGTTGGGGTCCAGCAGCGGGTAGTGCTCCTGTTGCCAGCCGTCGCGGGAGAGGGACTGGCGGAAGTAGCCGTGCCGGTAGAGCAGACCCACGCCGATCAGCGGGAGGCCGAGGTCGGAGGCGGCCTTGAGGTGGTCGCCGGCGAGGATGCCGAGGCCGCCGGAGTACTGCGGCAGGGCGGCGGTGATGCCGAACTCGGGCGAGAAGTAGGCGACGGCGGCGGGCAGTTCGCCGTCCGAGGCGCCTTGGTGCTGCTGGTACCAGCGGCGGCCGTGCAGATAGTCGTCGAGGTCGTCGGCGGCGGCGGAGAGGCGGCGCAGGAACCGCCTGTCCCTGGCGAGCTCGGCGAGCCGCGCGGCGGGCACGGAGCCCAGCAGTCGCACGGGGTCGCACCCGGCCGCCCGCCAGCCGTCGGGGTCGACGCTCTGGAACAGCTCTCGGGTCTCGGCGTGCCATGACCAGCGCAGGTTGCGCGCGAGGTCGCTGAGTGGTCGAAGGGGTTCGGGGAGGACGGGGCGCACGGTGAATCGACGGATTGCCTTCACGTGTTCCACCTTCGCAGGGCAGGTACGTATCGGGGCGGACGCACGGGCGTCGTGCGTCCGCCTTCACCCTCCGACGGTAGTGGTACGACGGCCCCGTCAACCACGGCGCACTCAGGGGAGCGCGCTCAGCGGCACCTCGTAGGGTGACCCCGCGTTGACCGTCTCCGGGTCGAAGGCCCCGGTCAGGGCGTAGCGCGCGGCGATCTCCGCGCGCTCCCCGGGCGGGATCACGTCGTCGATGTCGGTGAAGCCGTCCGGCGCGCGCTCATGGGCCAGGTTGATGACGACCTCCGGGCCGAGGCGCCGGTTGGCGCGCTGCAGCTCCGTCATGGCGGGGAGCCGGTCCCGCTCGTAGGCGGCGAGGGCCTCGGCGGGGTCGCGGTGCCGGGCCATGGCGTGGGCCAGTGCCCGGGCGTCGACGACGGACTGCGTGGCGCCGTTGGAGCCGATGGGATACATGGCGTGGGCGGCGTCGCCGACCAGGGTGGTGCGGCCGTGGCTCCAGCGGGTGAGGGGCTCGCGGTCGACCATGGGGTACTCGTAGGCGCCGGCGCAGGCGCGCAGCACCTCGGGGACGCTGACGCCGTCGAACTCCCAGCCTTCGTAGTGGTGGAGGAAGGTGCCGAGGGGGACGGGCCGGTTCCAGTCGCCGCGGGTGGCGGGGTACGAGGCACCGGGGCAGGTGTCGGCGATGTGGTCGGCGGGCATCGCCAGGGCCCAGTTGACGAGGACCTCGGGCCGGCCGGGGGCCGGGGTGGTCATCGGGTAGACGACGGCCTTCTGCCGGTCGTCGCCCGCGATGAACATGAAGGCGGGGGCCTTCCGGGCGGGCATCCGGGAGACGCCGCGCCACACGAGCATCCCGGTCCACGGCGGCTCGCCCTCGCCCGGGTTGAGGGCGGCGCGGACCGCGGAGCGGATGCCGTCGGCGCCGATCAGGACGTCCGGTTCGAGGGAGGCGCGCCCGCGGGTGGCGCCGCAGTGGTGGTCGAGGCGCACCCGGGGGCGGCCGTCCGGGAGGAGCTCCAGGCCGGTGACGCGGACACCGGCGACGATCGCGGCGGGGCCGAGCCGTTCCCGTACGGCCTCGGCGAGGGCGAGCTGGAGCCGGCCGCGGTGGACGGACAGCTGGGGCCAGAGGTAGCCGGCGCCCAGGCCGCGCGGCTCGCGGGAGACGAGGCCGCCGGAGCGGTGGTAGTAGCGCAGCTCGCGGGTGCGTACGGCGCCGGCCTCCAGCCGGTCGAGGACGCCGAGCGCGTCCAGCTCGCGGACGGCGTTGGGCATGATGTTCAGCCCGGCGCCGACGGGGCGGATCTCGCGGGCGGCCTCGACGACGGTGACGCGCGCGAAGCCGGCGGCGTGCAGCGAGAGCGCGGCGGACAGGCCGGCGATGCCGCCGCCTGCGATGAGGATGTGCGGGGTCATGGGCGCGCTCCTGTCAGGCGGCCGGGGCAGGCGTGCCGGCCTCCGGGAGGCGGGCCGCGACGGCGGGGACGGGCTGTGCCGCGACGGCCGCGGGGCGGGGGTGTTCGACCGACCGGCGCACCAGCGTCTCGTTGTCCCGCGTCAGGTCGAGCACCTCGCGCAGCAGCGCCACCGGGGCGCCGCCGCTGCCCTCGTCGTACAGGCGCAGGTCGTCACTGTAGGCCTTGCGGGCGATGCCGATGTGGCGGGCCCGGAAGGTCTTGAGGATGCGCAGCACCCGCGCGAGCGAGCGGGCGGAGGCGATCAGCTCGGGCGGCAGCCGGTGCACGGTCTCCCAGCTCAGCGCGGCGGACAGCTTGCTGACGGCGGAGACGCCGCCCCGGTGGGCCGCGTGGAAGGCGCGCCACGACGGCAGGCTGTACGCGACGGACTCGTCGAGGAAGGCGTCGTACGCCGGGTCGGAGCGGTCGCACTGCCACAGCGTCAGGTCGACCGGCCAGAGCGGGACCTGTGCGGCGGCCGGGCCGAGGTAGTCGCGGCCCGCCACGTCGATCTCCTCGAAGTACGGGCGCAGCGTCCGCGCGAAGTACTCGGGCGAGACGTTGGCGACGGTGAAGTCGATGGAGTCGACCATCGCCTGGACGTGCATCGCGGTGCGGTCCAGCGCGAGGGCGAAGCCCGGGTCGTACGGTTCGAGGCGGGCGAGGCCGGTACAGGTGCCGAGGGCGGCGACGAGGCTGGGGAAGACCATCCGGACGGCCTCCTGGAGGTGGGCCTCCATCTCGTGTCCGGTGTACATCCGCCGGCGCCGGCCGGGCGGGTTCCAGGTGGTGTAGTGGTGCACGGTGTCGCGGGGCACCATGTCGGTGCGGCGGGCCAGTTCCTCCAGCACCGGCAGGATCTCGGGGACGGCCGCGACGGGCTCGGTGCCGTGCCGCTTCAGCGAGCCGAGCAGCATGCCGATGTCCCGCATGCCGGCGAGGGCCTCGACGATGCTCCATTCGGCGACCCGGTCGGGGTCGGGGACGAGCGTGCGCAGGGCGACGGTGAGCGCGGGGACGTCGGCGTCGCGGTTCATCGCGGGGAGCGCGGCGAGCAGCGGATCGGCGCCGAGCGGGTCGGCGGCCCGTATCTCGGCTATGCGGTAGCGCGGTTCGGTCGTGGTATCCAGACCGGGCGCGACAAGGTCGTACAGGGTCAAGGCAAGCCCCCTCGGGCAGTCTCGGGTCGGTCGGTGGCGACGGGCCGCTCGGTCAGGGCGGTCACGAGTCCGCTCGGTCGGGCGGGCACGCGGTCGCGGGGCCACGCGATCGCGGGGTCACGCGATGACGGGGTCCGGGTCACGCGGTCACGGGATCACCGCGGGTCGCCCACCCGGTCCTGGCGCGGCGGCGCCGGTACGGGCGCGGGCGGGCCCAGCCGTACGGAGAGCAGTGCGGCCACCGCCGCGAAGGCCGCGCCGGTGAGCAGCGCGGCCTGGAAGCCGGCCGTCGCGGTGGCGGGGTCCGCCGCGTCCGTACGGGAGGTGGCGACGGCCACCAGGACGGCGAGCCCCAGGACGGAGCCGAACTGCTGGCTGGTGTTGATGAGGCCGGAGGCCAGGCCCGTCTCCTCGAGCGAGGCCTCGGCGGTGGCGGCCACGTTGGTGGTGACCATGACCAGCGGCAGGGCGGCACCCAGCAGGAGGCTGGGTGCGAGGACGGTGGTGAAGAAGGTGCCGTCGGCGCTGAGGACCAGGGCGAGCCAGACCATGCCGGCGAGGAGCAGCCCGAAGCCGAGGGCCGCGGTGGCGCGCAGCCCGAGGCGGGCGATGACGCGCCCGGTCTGCGGGGCGGTGGCCACGACGACGACGGACAGCGGCAGCAGCCCGAGGCCGCCGGCCAGCGGCGAGTGGTCCAGCACGCTCTGGAGGTAGAGGCTGACGAGGAAGAACATCGGGAACAGCGCCATCTGGGCGAGGGCGCCCAGGCAGTTGGCGAGCCGCAGCGCGGGGCGCCGGAGCACGGCGGGCGGCACCAGCGGCCGTGCGGCGCGGGTCTCCACCACCGCGAAGGCCGCCAGCAGGACCACGCCCGCCGCGCCGGCGGGGAGGCTGCGCCCGACGAGTGCGTACGCGACCAGGCCGAGGCCGCCGGTGACGGTGAGCGCGCCGAGGAGGTCGAAGCCCCGCCCGGTCCCGGGCGTGCCCGGCGGACCGTGGGCGGGGCTCCGGCCGTCGAGCAGCCGCAGCGCGAGGGCGCCGAGCAGCGCGGCGACGGCGACGTTGAGCCAGAAGGTGGAGCGCCAGCCGAGCAGATCGGTGAGGACGCCGCCGAGGACGGTGCCGAGCACCCCGCCGAGGCCGCCCATCGCGGCGAACGCGCCGAGCGCCTTGTGCCGGGCGGGCCCGTCCGGGAACAGGAGCAGCAGCAGCGCGAAGGCGGCGGCCGCGGCGAAGGCCGCCCCGACACCCTGCGCGGCGCGTGCGGCGACCAGGGCGCCGGCGGACCGCGCTACCCCGCCGGCGGCGGACGCGGCGGCGAGGAGCACGAGCCCGGCGACGAACAGCCGCCGGTGCCCGACCAGGTCGGCGGTGCGCCCGCCGAGGAGCAGCAGCCCGCCGAAGGTGATGAGGTAGGCGTTGGCGACCCAGGACAGCCCGGCGGATCCGGAACCCAGGTCGGCCCCGATCGACGGCAGGGCGACGTTGATGATGGCCGTGTCCATGATCAGCAGCAGCTGGGTGGCCGCGAGCAGCGCGAGCGCACCCCGCAGGGAGCGGTTCACCTCTGCCGCTCCAGGCCGTAGCCGTCGAGGCAGGCGCGGGCCAGGGACTCGCAGCTGTCCGTGTCGCCCTCCCACGCCTGCTGCATCAGGTAGACGTGCGGGGCGCCGTGGTAGAAGCGCTCGTACTGCTCGTGGCGGGCGGCGAACTCCGAGCCGAGGGCGTCCCAGGCGAGCTTCAGCAGCTTGACCCGCTCCTCGGAGGAGGTGCCGGGCGAGCGGATGTACTTGCGGACCAGCGGGCCGAGCTCCGGATGCAGCAGGTCCTCGCCGGAAGCGGGCAGCTGGATGACACCGCCGCCCGCGAGCAGCTTGATCTCCTGGACGGCCTGCGGATACAGCTCGCCGGCCATGATGCGCTGCGCGAAGGAGATGTCCTTGCCGGGCATCACCCCGCCGCGGCCCCCGTCGACCTCCTCGTACGACGCCTCGGCGGCCAGGACGAACGCCTTGGCCTGGGCGACCTTGCCCATCAGCCGGCCGATGGCCTGCGTCACGGGCGGGAGCTGGTAGGTGTTGTTGGCCTTGGTGAGCAGGATCGCGATGCCGGTGAGGAACTCCAGCTTGGTCCAGAAGCGGGTGGCCGCCTGGTGCACGAAGTTCAGGTAGGCGGGGGTGCGCCACCACATCCGGAACGACACGTCGACGTTCCGGTAGGCGAGGACGCGCTCCCAGGGGACGAACACGTCGTCGCACACGAGGAGGGCGTCGTTCTCGTCGAAGCGCGAGGAGAGCGGGTTGTCGAAGACGCTGCGCGCCCGCGCCTCGTAGGAGGTGCGGGAGAGGAACTTGAGGCCGGGGGTGCCGACGGGGAGGGAGAAGCAGACCGCGTGCTCGACGTCCTGCGGGGCGAGCGGCTCGATGGTGCCGACGATGACCTCGTTGCCGAAGACGGCCGCGGTGCCGATCATCTTGGCGCCGCGCACCACGATCCCGCCGTCCTTCTCGGCGACGACCTTCACCACCAGGTCGTCCTCCTCCTGCTCGGAGGCGGCGCGGGTGCGGTCGATCTGCGGGTTGGTGAGGGTGAAGGTGGGGTACAGGTCGCCCTCGGCGAGCCGCCGGTGGTAGGCGAGGGCAGCGGCGGAACCGTCGTACGCCTCGGTCCTGAACACCTGCGGCAGGGCGGCGAACCCGGCGGCGCCGCCCGCCATGCAGTCGGGGGTACGGCCCAGGAAGCCGAAGCTCGCCTCCGACCAGACCTTGTACGCCCGGCGGCGGGCGACGAGGTCCTCGTACGAGCGGGGAACGGCGTACGCGCGGTGCACACCGCCCTGGGTGAGGACCGGGGTGTGCTCGGAATCGTGGGCCAGGTCGTACAGCCGCGCGAGGGATGCGGCGGTGTTGCGGAAGGCGGGATGCGCGGTGACGTCCGCCACGCGCTCGCCGTCGAGCCATATCTCGCGCCCGTCGCGCAGCGACGCCAGATACTCCTGACCGGACCTGGTCACCTGTTCTCCTCTTGCGGTTCGTCATTGCCGCAGCAGAGCCTGTCCGGCCGTACCCGGCCGGGGCAATGAACGACCGTCCAGCGGTCCTTAAGAACCGGCCAGTGCGGTTCTGGCCATACCGGCCGGTATCGGGCCGGGATCCGGCCGTTTTCCGCAAGCGCGGTGAACCGGCGCCGGGACGACCGGGGACCCGGCGGCCGGGCTCAGGCGGCGGCCGTGCTCGTGCGGTACTCCCCCGGAGTCACCCCGAACCACTTGCGGAAGGCCAGGTGGAAGCCGACCGCGCTCTGGTAGCCCACCCGCCGCGGCACCGCCGACTGCGGCAGTGACGTTTCGCCCAGCAGGCGCGCCGCCTCCTGCATGCGCCGCCCGGTCAGATGGCGGGCCGGGGCCTCGCCGACCAGTTCACGGAACGCGGCGGTGAAGGCGGAGCGGGACATGCCGACCTCCTTGGCGAGCGACTCGATGGTCCACGGCTCGGCGAACCTGGTCGCGATCATCACCATCGCCCGGCTGATCCCGGGGTGGCGCAGCACCGGCAGGGACGCCGGGTTCTCGGTGAGCTCGCGCAGCAGCGGACGCAGCGCCAGCACCAGCGCCATCTCGAACGCGCGCAGCGTGATGAGCCGGTCGCCGGGCCCGACGGGCCGGTCCGGCGCGGCCAGCAGCCGCAGGGTGTCCCGCAGCAGTGGTTCGCGGCCGACCTGCGAGCCGTCCAGGACGAGCACCCACGGCAGCGCCTTGTACAGGCCGGTGGCGGCGCTGTCGTCGTAGTGCAGCCCGGCGCACAGCAGCCGGCTCTCCGGTCCGGACCCGGAGATGCGGATCTCGCCGGAGGTGCCGGGCTGCCGCTCGGGCAGCACCGCCTTGAGCGGCACGCCCTGGCGTCCGGGCCGGTCGGACAGCCGGTGCGCGGTGCCCGTCGGGAAGACGGCGAGGTCCCCCGTGTGCAGCTCCTGCGGGGGCTGTCCCTCGGCGGTGATCCAGCAGCCGCCCTCGACGATGTAGTGCAGTACGGCGCAGCCCTGCTCGGCGTCGCCCTCGATGGCCCACGGGGCGCTGACGTGCCAGCGGCTGTCGAAGACCCCGGTCAGGCGCAGCGGCTGCAGCAGCTCGCTGAGGAGGTCGTCACCGTCGGTGCGTACTTGCTCGGTGCGTACGGTGTCCATGGACGATCCTTCAACCCCCGCCCCGGTTTGTTAATTGATCGGCCAAAGCCGTCGCCGCCAGCCTGTGGAGTGCCGTTTCGGCAGCAGTCACACCCTATCGAAGGGCCTTTCAGGCACATGTCGGATCACCTTTCCCAGCCCATGCAGGCGCCCAGGACGCCCTCGCAGATGCGGGTCGCGGTCGTCGGTGCGACCGGTTTCCAGGGCGGCGCGGTCGCCCGGCTCCTGGCCGAGCGCCACCACCGGGTCCGTACGCTCACCCGCCGCCCCGACGGCGACCGGCCGCCGCTGCCGGGCGTCTCCTTCGCCTCCGGCGACCTCGGCAACGCCGAGGACGTCCGGCAGCTGTTCGACGGAGCGACGCACGCGGCGGTGGTGCTGCCGCTGGTGTACGAGCCGGAGCGGGTGCGCCGGTACGCGCGGAACGTCGCGGCCGCGGCCCTGGACGCCGGCGTGCGCCGTCTGGTGTACAACGCCAACACCCGCCTCCCCTCCGTCACCACCGATGTGGCGGCGTTCGAGACGCGCCGCATCGCCGAGGAGGTCCTGCGCGACAGCGGCGTACCGCTGGTGGTGCTGCGCCCGCCGGTCTACCTGGACAACCTCTTCAGCCCGTGGAACGGTCCGGCGCTGGTGAACGACGGCGTGCTCGCCTATCCGCTGCCCGCGCACACGCCGACCGCGTGGCTGTCCCACCGGGACCTGGCGGAGGCGGTGCTGGGGGCGCTCACCGCGGACGGCGTGGAGGGACGGACGTTCGACATCGGCGGTGCGCGGTCCCTGACGGGCGAGCAGCTGGCGGAGGCTTTCGGGCAGGGCCTCGGGCGTGCCGTGCGCTACCGGGCGCTGGACCCGGACGCCTTCGAGCGGGGCCTGGCCCCGGTCCTCGGGCCGGTCGCGGCGGCCGGTGTGGCGGGCATCTACCACTACATGGCGTCGGGCGAGGACCCGCTGCTGATGGCGGGCGACGACGGTGCCTGGGCCGAGGCGCTGTCGGTGCGCCCGGCGCCGGTCGACGAGTGGGTGACCCGTCAGCCGTGGCAGGTCTGGGCGAACGACCCGGAGGAGCAGGACGCCCAGTCCCCGGCGTGAACGGGTCCCGTCACCGGCGTGAGCACGGGTCCGATCACCGCTGCGATCACCCGTTCGGCGGTAACCGGCCAACCGGTCCCGGAATCAACCATACGGGGCCGGTTTCCCGTTTCCCGGTTACGCCGGAGTAGTTAACATCGCGCCGGATTGCCCACCCGAAGGGTGGGGGAAGGCTGTTGCGGTACCCGCCCACCCGAGTGAACCCGGACAGGAGCGGTGATGCCTGCGCCCCGCCACTCGTCAACGGAGCAGCTACAAAGAGCGATACCCCGTAAGCAACCCTCAGGTGATGCCGTGAATTCGCTGATTGGTCGCATTCCCGTCCTCGATGTCCGCCCCCTGGTCGACTGCGGTAGAAGGCCCGCCAAGGCGGTGACCGGCGAAACCTTTCAGGTTACGGCCACCGTGTTCCGTGAAGGTCACGACGCCGTGGCCGCCAATGTGGTGCTGACGGACCCGGCCGGTCACGAGGGCCCGTTCACGCCCATGCGGGAACTGGCCCCCGGCACCGACCGCTGGGGTGCCGAGGTCACCCCGACGGCCGAAGGCCGGTGGTCGTACCGGGTCGAGGCGTGGAGCGATCCGGTCACCACCTGGCGCCACCACGCCGGGATCAAGATTCCGGCGGGCATCGACACCGAGCTCGTCCTGGAGGAGGGCGCCGCGCTGCACGAGCGGGCCGCCGAGGGTGTGCCGAAGAGCGAGGGCCGCGAGGCCGTGCTGGCGGTGGTGGACGCGTTGCGCGACGTGCGGCGCTCGCCGGCGGACCGGCTGGCCGCCGCGCTCGCGCCGGAGGCGACGGAGGCACTGTCCCGGCACCCGTTGCGCGAACTGGTCACCTCCTCGCGCCCGTTGCCCCTCCTCGTGGAGCGGGAGCGGGCGCTGTTCGGTTCGTGGTACGAGATGTTCCCGCGCTCGGAGGGGGCCCGCCACGAGAACGGCCGGCTGGTCCCGGGCACGTTCCGCACCGCCGCCGAGCGGCTGCCGGCGATCGCCGCGATGGGTTTCGACGTGGTGTACCTGCCGCCCATCCACCCCATCGGCACCACCCACCGCAAGGGTCCCAACAACTCCCTCACGGCCGGCCCGGACGACGTGGGCGTGCCCTGGGCGATCGGCTCCCACGAGGGCGGCCACGACGCGATCCACCCGGACCTCGGCACCATGGAGGACTTCGACGCCTTCGTGGCGCGCGCCCGCGAGCTGCGGCTGGAGGTGGCGCTGGACTTCGCGCTGCAGTGCTCGCCGGACCACCCCTGGGTGACCAGGCGCCCGCAGTGGTTCCACCACCGGGCCGACGGCACCATCGCGTACGCTGAGAACCCGCCGAAGAAGTACCAGGACATCTATCCGATCGCCTTCGACCAGGACATGCGCGGGATCGTCCGCGAGACGCTGCGGGTGCTGCGGCACTGGATGGCGCACGGGGTGCGCATCTTCCGCGTGGACAACCCGCACACCAAGCCGGTGATCTTCTGGGAGAAGGTCATCGCGTCCATCCGGAGGACCGACCCGGACGTGATCTTCCTGGCGGAGGCCTTCACCCGCCCGGCCATGATGCACACGCTGGCCGCGGTCGGCTTCCAGCAGTCGTACACGTACTTCACCTGGCGCAACGGCAAGCAGGAGCTGACCGAGTACCTGACGGAGCTGTCGGGCGAGGCGGCCGCCTACATGCGGCCGAACTTCTTCGTGAACACCCCCGACATCCTGCACGCCTACCTCCAGCACGGCGGCCGGCCGGCCTTCGAGGCACGGGCGGTGCTCGCCGCGACGATGTCGCCGTCGTGGGGCGTGTACGCCGGCTACGAGCTGTGCGAGAACACGCCGCTGCGCGAGGGGAGCGAGGAGTACCTCGACTCGGAGAAGTACCAACTCCGGCCGCGCGACTGGGAGTCGGCGGAGCGCGAGGGCCGCACGATCACCCCGCTGATCACCTCGCTCAACCGGATCCGGAGGCGCAACGCCGCGCTGCGGCAGCTCCGCTCCATCCACTTCCACCACGTGGACGACGACGCGGTGATCGCCTACAGCAAGCGGTCGGGTTCGAACATTGTTCTGATGGTCGTCAACCTCGACCCGCACCATACCCACGAGGCGACGGTCTCGTTGGACATGCCGGAGCTCGGCCTCGACTGGCACGAGACCGTACCGGTGCGCGACGAGCTCACCGGCGAGACCTATCACTGGGGCAGGGCCAACTATGTGCGCCTCGAGCCGGGCGTCACGCCCGCGCACATCCTCGTCCTGCGACCGTCCCCGCCGATCGGAGGGTCACCCACATCATGATCGTCAACGAGCCCGTCCACGACACCTTCGAGGACACCCCCGCCAAGGACCGCGACCCCGACTGGTTCAAACGGGCCGTCTTCTACGAGGTGCTGGTCCGCTCCTTCCAGGACAGCAACGGCGACGGCGTCGGGGACCTCAAGGGCATCACGGCCAAGCTGGACTACCTGCAGTGGCTCGGAGTGGACTGCCTGTGGCTCCCGCCGTTCTTCAAGTCCCCGCTCCGGGACGGCGGTTACGACGTCTCGGACTACACCTCCGTCCTGCCGGAGTTCGGTGACCTCGCCGACTTCGTCGAGTTCGTCGACGCCGCCCACCAGCGCGGCATGCGGGTGATCATCGACTTCGTGATGAACCACACCAGCGACCAGCACCCGTGGTTCCAGGAGTCCCGCGCCAACCCCGACGGCCCCTACGGCGACTACTACGTCTGGGCCGACGACGACAAGCAGTTCCAGGACGCCCGGATCATCTTCGTCGACACGGAGACCTCGAACTGGACCTTCGACCCGGTCCGCAAGCAGTACTACTGGCACCGGTTCTTCTCACACCAGCCCGACCTGAACTACGAGAACCCCGCCGTGCAGCAGGAGATCCTGTCGGCGCTGCGCTTCTGGCTGGACCTGGGCATCGACGGCTTCCGCCTCGACGCCGTGCCGTACCTGTACCAGCAGGAGGGCACCAACTGCGAGAACCTCCCCGCCACCCACGCCTTCCTCAAGCGGGTCCGCAAGGAGATCGACGCCGCCTACCCCGACACCGTGCTGCTCGCCGAGGCCAACCAGTGGCCCGAGGACGTCGTCGACTACTTCGGCGACTACGCGGCCGGCGGCGACGAGTGCCACATGGCGTTCCACTTCCCGGTCATGCCGCGCATCTTCATGGCGGTGCGCCGCGAGTCCCGCTACCCCGTCTCCGAAGTCCTGGCCAAGACCCCGGCGATCCCGGTGAACTGCCAGTGGGGCATCTTCCTGCGCAACCACGACGAGCTGACCCTGGAGATGGTCACCGACGAGGAGCGCGACTACATGTACGCGGAGTACGCCAAGGACCCGCGGATGCGCGCCAACATCGGCATCCGGCGGCGCCTCGCCCCGCTGCTCGACAACGACCGCAACCAGATCGAGCTGTTCACCGCGCTGCTGCTGTCCCTGCCCGGCTCGCCGATCCTCTACTACGGCGACGAGATCGGCATGGGCGACAACATCTGGCTCGGCGACCGCGACGGCGTCCGCACCCCCATGCAGTGGACGCCCGACCGCAACGCGGGCTTCTCGTCCTGCGACCCGGGACGGCTCTACCTGCCGACGATCATGGATCCCGTCTACGGCTACCAGGTCACGAACGTCGAGGCGTCGATGGCCTCGCCGTCCTCACTGCTGCACTGGACCAAGCGGATGATCGAGATCCGCAAGCAGAACCCGGCCTTCGGCCTCGGCTCCTACACCGAGCTGCCGTCGTCGAACCCGGCGGTCCTGGCGTTCCTGCGGGAGTACGGGGACGACCTGGTGATGTGCGTGCACAACTTCTCGCGCTTCCCGCAGCCGACGGAGCTGGACCTGCGGCAGTTCAACGGCATGCACCCGGTGGAGCTGATCGGCGGGGTGCGCTTCCCGGCGATCGGCGAATGGCCGTACCTGCTCACCCTCGCGGGGCACGGCTTCTACTGGTTCCGGCTGCGCAAGGACGCCGTGAAGAAGTCGGCGAAGTCCATCAAGCCGGGCACCCAGGCGGCGGCCGAGCCCCCGGCGCCGAAGCCCGCGCCCCGGGGCTGACCTCCGCGGCGGCCGGCGACACCCCTCCCCGGCCGCCGGCCCGTCTCGGCGCGCCCGGAACGGCGTCACCGCAACGGCGTAACGGCCCTCCGGGGAGCCGGGTCCGCGGATGCCCGCGGACCGGCATACCGGGGCGGCATATACACCGTGCCGAAGGCCCCCGCAGGCGGGGAGAGTTCCTCGGAACCGGGCGTTTCCGGTGCCGCACCCTGGGAACTCTCCCCCTCATACGTCGATTCGGGTCTATACGGACCATCCCCGCCCGACACGTCCCGCACAGCCGGACAGCAATCGCCGCATTCCGGGACACTCTGCACGTTCTGTGCATTCTGTAGTGCCCGGGGAAAGGACGCGCTGCCATGTCGGAGACCGCATCCACCGCCCGGGCACCGGTCGCCCTGCTCCCCTCCTTGGTGCCACTGCTCCACGAATGGCTGCCCCGGCAGCGCTGGTTCGCCGGCAAGGGCCGGCCCGTCACGGGCTTCACCCTCGTCTCGGCGACCGAACTGCTGCCCGTCGTCGACTCGGCCGGCCCCGGTCTGCTGCACCTGCTCGTCCGCGTCCAGCAGCCCGGGCTCGCGCCGTCCGCCCAGGCCGACTGCTACCAACTGCTGCTCGGCGTGCGCGCCACCCTGCCGCCGGCGCTCGCCCACGCCCTCATCGGCCGCGTACCGGACGGACCGCTCGCCGGGCGCACGGTGTACGAGGGACTGCGGGACCCGCGCCTCGCCTCGCTGCTGCTGGAACGGTTGCGCACCCCCGGCCCCATGGGTCCGCTGCGGTTCTCCAGGACGGTCGCGATCCCGGAGGGGCTCACCCCGCGCGTGCTGGACGCGGAGCAGTCCAACTCCTCGCTGGTGTACGGCGATGCGTACATCCTCAAGGTGTTCCGGCGGATCTGGTCGGGTGCCAACCCGGACCTGGAACTGCCCCTCGCGCTCGCCCGCGCCGGGTGCAGCCGGGTCCCCGCGCCCGTCGCCTGGTACGAGACCGTCAACAACCACCCGGAGCCCGGCACGCTCGGCGTCCTCCAGCCCTATCTGCGGGGCTCCCAGGACGGCTGGCAGCTCGCCCTGGACGCGCTCGCGGACGGCCGGGACTTCACCGACGAGGCTCTGGCGCTCGGCCGCGCCACCGCGGAGGTGCACACCGCGCTCGCCGAAGCCCTGCCGACGGTCGCGCTCGGCCGCCCGCAGACCGAGAACCTGGCCATCCAGATGACCCGCCGCCTCGACGCCGCCGCCCAGGCCGTACCCGCGCTCCTGCCGTACGTGTCCGGGCTGCGCACCGCCTTCGACGCGGTCGGCAAGCTGGCCGCCGAGGACGTCACCTGGCGGGCGCAGCGGGTCCACGGCGACCTCCACCTGGGCCAGACCCTGCGCACGAAGGACGGCGACTGGTCGGTGATCGACTTCGAGGGGGAGCCCGCGAAGCCGCTCGCCGAGCGCCGCCGCCCGCAGCCGCCCGTCCGCGACGTGGCCGGGATACTGCGCTCCTTCGACTACGCGGCCCGCTCCTTCCGCCCCTGGAACGCGGACTGGGCGGAACGCTGCCGCGACGCGTACTGCACCGGCTACGCCGAGGCATCCGGCACCGATCCGCGCGACGAGCCCGCACTGCTGCGGGCGTACGAGACGGACAAGGCCGTGTACGAGGTCCTGTACGAGGCCCGGCACCGACCCGACTGGCTACCGGTCCCGATGGCGGCCATCCGCCGCCTGGCCGCACAGCCGACCCCCTGACGCCTTGAGGAGGCCCTTCCCCGTGACCCCCCGTCGTCCGACCCGCAATCCCGCAGCCCGGACCCAGCCCAGCAACGTCAAGACAACGCCCGTCGGGGACGCCACCGCCCTCCCCACGGCGCCGCCCGGCGCGACCCCCCGGCCGCGTACCGGAGCGGGCGCCGTCCCGGCCGCACCGCTGGACGCCGCCGACCGGGGGCGGCTGCTCGCCGGGGAGCACCACGACCCGCACGCGCTGCTCGGCGCGCACCCGGTCGAGGGCGGCGTCGCGATCCGGGCGCTGCGCCCGTACGCGGTGGGCGTGACCGTCCTCGCGGACGGGTCGCGCACCGAGCTGCACGACGACGGCGACGGGCTCTTCTCGGGAGTGCTGCCGCTCGCCGGGGTGCCGGACTACCGGCTCCTGGTCGCGTACGAATCCGCTGTCGTCGAGGTGGACGACCCGTACCACTACCTGCCCGCGCTCGGGGAGCTGGACCTGCACCTGATCGGCGAAGGCCGCCACGAGCAGCTGTGGACGGCACTCGGCGCGCATCCGATGACCCACCAGGGCACCGAGGGCACCCGCTTCACGGTGTGGGCGCCCAACGCCCGCGGGGTGCGGCTGGTCGGCGAGTTCAACTACTGGGACGAGGCCACCGGCCTGCCGATGCGGTCGCTCGGCGGCACCGGCGTGTGGGAGTTGTTCGTGCCCGGCATCGGCGAGGGCGCGCTGTACAAGTTCGCCGTCACCGGGCCCGACGGCAGCCGGTCGCTGCGCGCCGACCCGATGGCCCGCCGCACCCAGTGCCCGCCGGAGACCGCGTCGATCGTCACCGCCTCCCACTACGAGTGGCAGGACGGGGAGTGGATGGCGCACCGCGGCGACCGGCCGGTGCACGAGGCGCCGTTCTCCGTCTACGAGGTGCACCTGCCCTCCTGGCGGCCGGGCCTGACCTACCAGGAACTGGCCGAGCAGCTCCCCGCGTACGCCAAGGAGCTCGGCTTCACCCACGTGGAGCTGATGCCGGTCGCCGAGCACCCCTACAGCCCGTCCTGGGGCTACCAGGTCACCGGCTTCTACGCGCCCACGGCCCGGCTCGGCACCCCGGACGACTTCAGGTACTTCGTGGACGCCTGCCACCGCGCCGGGATCGGCGTGATCGTGGACTGGGTGCCGGCGCACTTCCCGAAGGACGACTGGGCGCTGGCCCGCTTCGACGGCACGCCGCTGTACGAGCACCCGGACCCGCGGCGCGCCGAGCACCCCGACTGGGGGACCCTCGAATTCGACTACGGCCGCACCGAGGTCCGCAACTTCCTCGTCGCGAACGCGGTCTACTGGTGCGAGGAGTTCCACATCGACGGACTGCGCGTCGACGCCGTCGCCTCGATGCTGTACCTGGACTACTCGCGCGAGGGCGGGGATTGGGCGCCCAACGAGTTCGGCGGCCGGGAGAACTTCGACGCCGTGTCCTTCCTCCAGGAGATGAACGCCACCGTCTACCGCCGCTGCCCGGGCGTGGTGACGATCGCGGAGGAGTCCACGGCCTGGGAGGGTGTCACCCGCCCGACCGACAGCGGCGGTCTGGGCTTCGGCCTGAAGTGGAACATGGGCTGGATGCACGACTCGCTGGTGTACGTCTCCAAGGAGCCGGTGCACCGCAAGTACCACCACAACGAGATGACCTTCTCGATGGTGTACGCGTACAGCGAGAACTACGTCCTGCCGATCTCGCACGACGAGGTGGTGCACGGCAAGCAGGCGCTGGTGACCAAGATGCCGGGCGACTGGTGGCAGCGGCGCGCCAACCACCGCGCGTACCTCGGCTTCATGTGGGCGCACCCCGGCAAGCAGCTGCTCTTCATGGGCCAGGAGTTCGGGCAGGGCGCGGAGTGGTCCGAGGCGCACGGCCCGGAGTGGTGGCTGCTGGCGGACGACTACCACTCGGCCGGCGACCACCGCGGCATGCGCGACCTGGTGCGCGACCTGAACCGGGTGTACACCGCGACGCCCGCGCTGTGGGAACGCGACACCGTCCCGGAGGGCTTCCAGTGGGTGCTGGGCGACGCGGCCGACGACAACGTCTTCGCGTTCCTGCGGTACGACGCCCGGCGCAACCCGCTGCTGGCGGTGACCAACTTCTCCCCGGTGGTGCGCCAGGACTACCGGCTGTGGGCGCCGGAGGGCATCTCGGCGTGGACGGAGGTCCTCAACACGGACGCCGCGGCGTACGGCGGCGGTGACGTCCGCAACGCCGAGCCGGTGAAGCGGGAGGCGGACGGCGTCCGGCTGACGCTGCCGCCGCTGGCGACGGTGTACCTGAAGCCCGCGTGACCCCGTGACCGCGTGACCTTCCGGAACGGTGCTGCGGGGCGGCCGGTCGCCGGGCGAGGATGGCCGGCATGAACGACCGCCCCGCGCTCCCCCCGCACGCCCTGCTGCTCTTCGACCGCGACGACGGCGTCTGCGTCCTGCCGTCGTACGAAGCCGCCGAGAACTCCCTGGAGGCCGCCGACGTCGCCGCCGGGGAGTACGAGGCGTACGCCCCGGACGGCAGGGTGGTGCGGCTGGCCGCGCCCGGAGGGCCGTACGGGCCGGTGAGCGTCACGGCGACCGGGGAGTTCGACCCCGCCGGGCTGGAGGCGCGGATCGTGCGCGTCTGGCGCGACGCGTTCCCCGGCGAGACCCCGCCCGGCGCCGCCGAGCTGGCGCGCATGCACCTGGAGCGTGAGCCGAGGGCCCCCCGGCGCCTGTTCAGCTTCCGGTTCCGGCGCCGGCCCTGATGACGCCGAGCCGCTGGGTCGCGCGGGTCAGCGCCACGTAGAGGTCGTTGACGCCGTGCGGCCCGGCGGCGCGGATGGCGTCCGGGTCCACGACGATCACCGTGTCGAACTCCAGGCCCTTCGCCTGGCGGGGCTCCAGCAGCACGACCGTCCGGGTGAGGTCGGGCACCGGGTCGTACGCGGCGCCGGGCAGCGCCTCGCCGATCGCCTGGAGCCGGCCCGCCGGGGCGATGACGGCGAGCCGTCCTTCGGCGGGCGTCTCGCGCCGCACGGCCTCGGCGACCGCGCCGGGCAGGTCGTCCGCGGTCACCTCCCAGGGCGGGACGCCGGTGGACCGGACCGACCGCGGCGGCTCGAACCCCGGGTCCTCGGCGCGGCGCACCGCTGCCGCGACCTCCATGATCTCGGCGGGCGTGCGGTAGTTGACCCCGAGCCGTACGTGTTCGAACCGGTCGCCCACGTACGGCGCGAGGATCTCCTCCCAGGAACCGCAGCCGGCCGCGTCCCCTGTCTGGGCGGGGTCGCCGACGAGGGTCATGGAGCGGGTCGGGATGCGGCGCATCAGCAGCCGCCACGCCATCGCGGACAGTTCCTGCGCCTCGTCGACGATGACGTGCCCGAACGCCCAGGTGCGGTCGGCGGCGGCGCGCTCGGCGGCGCTGCGGTGGTCGGCCTCCTCGTGGCGCTCGGCGAACCGTTCGGCGTCGATGATGTCGTGGGCGCCGAGCACCTCGGACTCCTCGTCCTCGAACTCGTACGTGCGCGAGGCGTAGCTGACGTCCAGGACACCCTGCGCGTAGGCGATGCGCGCGCCGCGCTCCCGCTCGGCGGCGGCGCGTTCGGCGGTGTCGTCGTGGCCGAGGAGCTCGGCGGCCTCGTCGAGCAGCGGTACGTCGGCCTCGGTCCACGGCCCGTGGTCCCGGCGGACGAACTCGGCCTCGCCGTCCGCCAGGTAGCCGTCCGGTGCGGCGAGGAAACCTGCGAGGAGCTGCTGCGGGGTGAGCGTGGGCCACAGCTCCTCGACGGCTGCGTGGACGTACGGGCTGGCGGCGATCTCCTTGCGCATCTGCGTGATGTCGGACGGGTCGAGGAGGTTGGGTCCGCCGAACGGGTCGGCGCCGAGCCGCTCGGCGAGCTGCTCGGTGAGGGCGTCGATGATGCGGAAGGTGAAGCGCGGCCGCGCGAGGTTGTGCGGCAGTCCGGTGCCCCGGGCGTCCCAGCGGGCGTCCTCGGCCATGTTGCGGTCCAGGAGCAGGGTGCCGTAGTCGTCGTGGTCGATCTCGATCGGCGCGTCGGTGGGCGGCACGGTCTGCTGGTCGCGCAGGTACCGGGCGAGGACGTCCGCCATGCCGGCGCGGCCCTTTATCTCGGCGGCCTCGGGGGTGTCGGTGCCGGTGGCGCGTACACCGGGGAAGAGCTCCGCCATGGTGGCGAGGAGCACGCCGGTCTCGCCGAGCGCGGGCAGGACTTCGCCGATGTACCCGAGGAAGGCGGGGTTGGGCCCGACGATGAGGACCGCGCGGCGGGCGAGCTGCTCGCGGTGCGCGTAGAGGAGGTACGCGGCCCGGTGCAGCGCGACGGCCGTCTTGCCGGTGCCGGGGCCGCCCTCGACGACGAGGACGCCCTGGTGCGGCGCGCGGATGATGCGGTCCTGCTCGGCCTGGATGGTCTGCACGATGTCGCCCATCCGGCCGGTGCGGGCGGCGTCGAGCGCGGCGAGCAGCACGGCGTCGGCGTCCGGGTTCTCCAGCCCGGTGCGGGTGGTGTCGGCCAGGTCGAGGATCTCGTCGTGCAGCGCGGTGACGTCGCGGCCGCGGGTGGTGATGTGCCGGCGGCGCCTGAGGCCCATGGGTTCGTATCCGGTGGCGAGGTAGAACGGGCGCGCCACCTCGGCCCGCCAGTCCACGACGAGGGGGGTGCGCTCCTCGTCGTCGTCGCGGATGCCGATGCGCCCGATGTGGTGGTCGCGCCCGTCCCGGAACTCCAGCCGTCCGAAACACAGACCGTTCTCCCCGGCGTCGAACGCCGCGAGCAGCCCGGACTGCTCGGCGACCAGCACATCCCGCTCCAGCCGCGCCTGGAATCCGCTGCCGGCGTCCTTGAGCGCCTCCCGGACGGCCCGTTCGGCCTGGTCGCGCAGGTGGTCGAGTCGCGCGTAGAGCTCATCGATGAATTGCTGCTCAGTCCGATATTCCTCGGTTGACAATTCGACTCCTGACGCGATACAGTGCGTTTATTCGACTTCCGCGTGCGGCTTTCCATGCCCGCACACGAACAATCAAATATACGCGAGGAAAGACCCCGGCCGCCAATGCGGACCGGGGTCTTTTCCGTTCGCCCTCCGGGCGGTGGGCACTCAGGCGGCGAGGAACCGCGGAGCGGCGGGCGGGCGGTGTCCGCCCGTCACCGCGCCGGCGTGAGGCGTGGTTCCAGGACGTCCTCCAGCTCCTGGAGCAGACGGCGCTTGGGGCGGGCCCCGACCATCGACTTCACCGGCTCGCCGGAGCGGAACAGCAGCAGCGTCGGCATCGACAGCACGCCGTACCGGATCACCGTCTCCGGACTGGTGTCGGCGTCGATCACCACCACGTCCAGCCGGTCCTTCTCCTCCTCCGCGACCGCGGCGAGGACCGGGGCCATCTGGCGGCAGGGGCCGCACCAGCCGGCGGTGAACTCGACGAGGACGGGGCGGTCGGCCGCCAGGACACGGGTGTCGAAGTCGGCGTCGGTCACGTGCTTCATGAGGTGCCTCCGAAGGCGCATCGTGGTGCGGGAGTGTCGGTCGCCAGGGCCAGCCGGGCGGCGACCTCCGCACGGACCGACTCCAGCCGGCCGATCAGGCCGTCGAGTTCGGCGAGCTTGCGGCGGTAGACGTCGAGCGACGCCGGGCACGCGTCGCCGGCCGGGTGGCCGGCGCGCAGGCAGTCGACGAAGGGCCGGGTCTCCTCCAGATCGAACCCGAAGTCCTGCAGCGTGCGGATCTGCCGCAGCAGCCGCAAGTCGTCCTCGTCGTACGTGCGGTGTCCGTTCTCCGCCCGCCGGGCGGGGAGCAGGCCGCGGGACTCGTAGTAGCGCAGGGTGCGCGTGGTCGTTCCCGCGCGCTGCGCAAGCTCGCCGATTCGCATGCCGTGAAGGTACGCCTTGACGTCGGCGTCAAGGCAACAGCGGTTTGCGCGGCACCGGCGACGACAGCACGATCGACGTCGTCGTACGCCCCAGCGCCGACGTCTGCTCCAGGACGTCCTCCAGGTGGGCGGTGTCCGTCACCGCCACCTTGAGGATCCAGCAGTCCTCCCCCACCACGTGGTGGGCCTCCAGGATCTCGGGGCGGGCCAGCAGCTCCAGGGTCCTGGGGTGCTTGAAGGTGTAGCCGCCGTGCGGGTTGACGCGGATGAACGCCTGGATGCCGTACCCGAGGCGGGCCGGGGAGACGTGCGCCCCGTAGCCGGTGATCGCGCCGCACGTCTCCAGGCGGCGGACGCGCTCGGCCACCGCCGCCGGGCTGAGCCGGACGCGGCGGCCGAGCTCGCTCAGCCTGATGCGGCCGTCGGTCTGGACGAGCTCCAGGATCTTCCGGTCCACCTGGTCGATCCCCACCGCCGTCGTTTCATCGGCGGCGGCACGCAAGCGCCGTGGTTCTTTCGGTGCGGCGGCCGCATCTCCCATGGTTCCCCCTTCAGACTGCGACCCGTCAACGTAACACTGGTGCACATGCTGCACATATGCGTGATCGGCGGGAGCCGGTACATCGGAAAGCGCCTCGTCCAGAGGCTGCTGACGTCCGGTCATGAGGTGACCGTCATCAACCGCGGGTCCTCCGCACCGCCCGCCGGCGCCCGCCTCGTCGTCGCGGACCGCGACGACGAGGAGGCGCTCGAAGCGGCGCTCGGCCCGATGGCCTTCGACGTCGTCATCGACCAGGTCTGCTACACCCCGCGCCAGGCCGCCGTCGCCCGGCGCGTCCTCGGGTCCCGTACCCGGCGGTACGTCATGACGTCGACGGTCGAGGTGTACGAGCACCAGGACACGGCCTCGCCCGTCCGCGAGGACGCCGTCGACCCGCGCACGGTCGCGGTGGACCTGGACCTGCCCTGGGACGACCCGGAGTTCGGCGAGGCCCACTACGGGGAGGGCAAGCGGCAGGCGGAGGCGGTCTTCGCGCAGGACCCGGCGTTCCCGTACGTCGCGGTGCGGGTGGCGCACGTCCTCGGCGGCGACGACGACTTCACCGGGCGCATCGCGCACTACGCGGACCGGATCAGGGCGGGCGCGCCCATCGCCGTGCCGGTGACGAACCACCCGGCGACCTACGTGTACGTCGACGACATCGCGGACTTCCTGGCCCGCACGGCGGAGGCGGACTTCACCGGCCCGGTGAACGCCGCCTCCCCCGGCCCGCTGACGACCGGGGACATCTGCGCGGCCGTCGAGGCCCACACCGGCGGGCGGGCGGTGTTCCGGGAGGTGGAGGCGGGCGAGGTCTCCCCGTTCTCCTTCCGGCGCTCGTACGCGATGGACACCACGCGTGCGGCAGCGCTCGGTCACACCTTCGGGCACACCTCGGGCTGGCTGGCGCGGGCCGTCGGCGAGACGGTGGGGGCGGCGCGGTGAAGCAGCGGTTCATCGGCGGCATCGAGGTCGGCGCCGTAGGGCTCGGGGCGATGCCGCTGTCCATCGAGGGCCGTCCCGACGAGGAGCGGGCCGTCGCCACGGTGCACGCGGCGCTCGACGCGGGCGTCACGCTCGTCGACACGGCCGACTCGTACCATCCGCCCGGGGAGGAGCCGGGCGCCGGCGAACTGCTGGTGGCACGGGCCCTGGCGGCGTACGGCGGCGGCGCGCGCGACCGTGTGCTCGTCGCCACCAAGGGCGGCCGGGGCCGCACCCCCGACGGCGGCTGGACCGTCGACGGCCGGCCCGCGCACCTGCACCGCGCCGCACAGGCGTCGGCGCGGCGGCTGGGCGTCGAGGCGATCGGGCTGTACCAGCTGCACAAGCCGGACCCGGCCGTGCCGTACGCGGAGTCGCTGGGCGCGCTGCGGGAGCTGCTCGACGCGGGCACCATCCGGCTGGCGGGCATCTCCAACGTCGACACGGCGCAGATCCTCCTCGCCCGCGAGATCCTCGGCGACCGGCTGGCATCCGTGCAGAACCGCTACTCGCCGGCGGTCCGGGACAGCGAGCCGGAACTGCGGCTCTGCGCCGAGCTGGGCCTGGCGTTCCTGCCCTGGAGCCCCCTCGGCGGCATCTCGCGCAGCTCGCTCGACGGCACCTCGCCGCAGGCCCCGGACCCGCGCTTCGCCGCCTTCCACCGGGTGGCCCGGGACCGCGGCGTCAGCCCCCAGTGCGTGGCCCTGGCCTGGTCGCTGTCCCGCTCCCCGGCGGTCCTCCCGATCCCGGGCGCGAGCCGCCCGGCCACGGCCCGCGACTCCGCCTCGTCCGCGGCCCTGACCCTGACCCCGGAGGAACTGCGGCTGCTGGGCCCGTAGGCCCGGCGAACGCGCCGCGCGGCGATACGGCGGGGCGGCCGGCCCCGCGTGCGGGCCGCGCGAGCCCCGGGGCGGGACTGACCTGCTGGAGACCGCCGAGGGACCGGAACGAGGGCAATTCATCCGACACGGTGGACGGTGAAGCCCCCACGGCCCGGAACAACGCCCACCCACACCGCCTCCCCACGGCCCCTCGGACCGATCCGCCCCCATGTCCCAGCGGTTCCCGGTAGTGGTCGGCGGACGGGCTTCCAGGCTGAGCCCGGCCCGGGACGTGCGGCCCCCCGGCGGCACGTCGCGGACCGGGCGGTCCGGGGGTCAGACGCGCTCGGGGGTCCGGTCCTCGGTGCGGAGGGTGGTCTCCCGGCGCGTGCGGCCCGGGAGCAGGACGGCCACCAGCACCGTGCCCGCCGCCAGGATCGCCGCGCCGATCAGGCTGGTGTGGGCCACCGCGTCGGAGAAGGCCGAGCCCACCGCGTCGGCCGTCCGGCGGGCCGCCTCCGCGAGCTGGGCGGCCTGCTCCGGGGAGCCGGCCTGCGCCGCCTTGTCGGCGATCGACCGCGCCACGGCGTACCCCGCGCCCACCGAGTCCTGGGCCGTGGACAGCGCCCCGGCCGGCAGGCCGGTGCCGCGCGCCGCGTCGGCGAGGTGGTCGGAGTAGGAGGAGGCCAGGACCGAGCCGAGCAGTGCGATGCCCAGCGATCCGCCCAGCTCCAGCGAGGTGTCGTTGACGGCGCCGCCGACACCCAGCTCCGACTCGGGGAAAGCGCCCATGATCGCGTCGGTGCACGGCGACAGCGCCAGGCCGATCGCCACGCCCAGGACGACGAGCGGGGCGACGAGGTCGCCGTACCCGGACGCCGCGTCGATCCGGGTGAGCAGCGCGAGTGCGGCCGTACCGAGCGCCATGCCCGTCGTGACGGTGACCTTCATGCCGAGGCGCGGCGTCAGGAACCCGGTGAGGGCCGAGCCGACGAAGACCGCGCCGGCCAGCGGGAGCATCCGCACGCCCGTGTCGAGCGGGTCGTACCCGAGCACGAACTGCAGGTGCTGCGTGAGGTAGTAGAAGGCGCCGAAGACGGCGAGGAAGAACAGCGCCACGGCGAGGTTGGAGCCGGCGAAGCCGCGGTCGAGGAAGCGGCGGACGTCCAGGACCGGCCGCGGGTGGCGCAGCTCCCAGACGACGAACGCGACCAGCCCGGCGCCCGCGACGACCGCCGCCCCGACCGCCTCGGCGTCCCAGCCGAAGTGCGGCCCCTGGATGATCATGTAGACGAGCGCGCCGGTCCAGACGACGGAGAGCAGCCCGCCGACGTAGTCGATGCGCCCGTGCCGTGCGGCCTTCGACGGCGGCACGAGGGCGAACGTGCCGAGGACGGCGAGCACGGCGACCGGGACGTTGATGAGGAAGGTCGAGGACCAGCCGTGGTTCTCCAGCAGCGCCCCGGCGACCAGGGGCCCGGCGGCGATGGCGATGCCCGCGGTGGCGGTCCACAGCACGATGGCCTTGGCACGCTCGGCCCGCGGGAAGGTCGCGGCCAGCAGCGAGAGCGTGGCCGGCATGATCATCGCCGCGCCGACGCCCATCACCGCCCGGGCGGCTATGACACCGGTGGCCGAGTCGACCAGCGAGCCCGCGACCGAACCCGCGCCGAAGACGACGAGCCCGAGCACCAGCGCCCCGCGGCGGCTGTACTTGTCGCCGATCGCGCCGAGGAGCAGCATCAGCGCCGCGTAGGGAACGGTGTATCCGTCGATGACCCACTGGAGGTCGGAGCTGGTGAGCCCCAGGTCCTGGGTCATGTCGGGAGCGGCGACCGTCAGCGCGGTGTTCGCCATGACGATGATCAGCAGGCTCAGGCAGAGCACGAGCAGCGCCCACCAGCGCCGCGGGTAGGGCCGGTCCATCTCCTCGACCGGCTCGTTCATGACGAGTGGCATGACCAAACCGCCCTTCCGGGGTCCATACAGTCCGAGATCTTGCACAGGCATGTGCAAATACACACTGCTGTGCAAGTTACGTGACTGCACAGTCATGTGCAAAATGAAGGGGTGACCTCAGGACGAGCCGACGCGAACCGGCGCCGCATCGAGCAGGTGGCCCTCACCGAGCTGCTGCGCGACCCCGACGCCTCCATGGACCAGATCGCCCGCGCGGCCGGCGTCGTCCGGCGGACCGTGTACGGGCACTTCCCGAGCCGCGACGCACTGATCGCCGCGCTCGTGGACAGCGCGGTCGAGTCCGTCGCGCGGGCGCACGCGAGCGGACGGACGGGCGTGGACGACCCCGCCGAGGCACTGGCGCGGGCCACGCTCGCCGCGTGGGAGATCGCCGACCGTTACCGGTTGCTGGTGGCCCTCGCCCAGCGCAGCGTCACGATGGAGGGCATCCGGGAGCGGCTCGCACCCGTCCGCAAGGAGGCCACGGACCTGCTCCAACGCGGCCTGGACGCGGGGGTGTTCACCTCCCCGCTGCCGGCGTCGGCCCTCGCGTACGTGCACGAGCACGTGCTCTTCGGGCTGATGGAGGCCGTGAACGCGGGCACGCTCGCCGCGGAGCGGGCGGGGCGGTCCGCCGCCGCGACGATGCTGATCTCGGCCGGGGTGCCCGCGGAGCGGGCGACGGAGCTGGCTCAGGCGCTGTGACCGGTCTCGCCGGCCCGTCCGGCCCCCGTCCGCCGGCTTTCCGCGACCGGACACCGGCCGCTGGGCTGTGACAGTACACTCACGCGCAGTCACCGCCCACCCGGAGGTCCTCGCGTGCCCGAAGCGCCGGTCCAGGACGTGTCACCCACCCCCTTCGAGGGCTGGCGCGATCAGGAGGAGGAAGCCGTCTACCGCGGGACGGTGGAAGCCTGCCTGGACGATCCCCGCGTCGCACGGCGGCTGGACGCGCGCCCCGGTGTGACCGCGGACGCCGTGCGGCAGGCGATGGGCAACGAGGCGAACATCGCCCGCGCGCTGGAACCCTGCGCCTCCGCCCACGCCGGGTACCGAAGGTCCGCGGAGAAACTGAACGCCGCGCGACGGGCGCTCGAACAGGCCCGGTCCGCCGTCGGGTACGACGTCCGCTCGGTGACGTTCTGGGTCTGCACCGCCGTCTTCCTGGGCACCGCGTTCACCCAGGCGACCTTCTACCCCGACCTGTCGTTCTGGAGGAAACTCGCGACCGCCGGGGCGGTGAGCGCTCCCTGGACGGTCGCCTTCCTCTGGATCCTGGGGTCGCAGCGGTCGCAGCGCAACCTGCGGAACCAGTGGACCGTCCTCCGCAGCCGCGTCCTGCGCGCGGTGCGGTCGGTGGGCGTGCGTGTCGAGACCAAGCGGTGGAGCAACGAACTCACGCGGAGCGGCACCGAAGTGGTCGTCCACCACGTCATCGACGCACTCCTCGGCGACGATCCGCATTCCGTGCTGGTGCCCGACAGCTACGACGGCCTGCGCGCCGCACGCGGTCACGCGTACATCGTGCCGGGCAGCTCGACCGAGCAACTGGAGCGCACGCTGTCCATGCTGGAGGGCGGCACCGTCGCGGTGTGCGGCCCCCGGGGTGTCGGCAAGACCACCCTCCTGGACCGTGCGCGCCGGGACGGCGACTTCACCGTCGCGGCCCACGTGCCCGCGACCTACGCACCCCACGACTTCCTGCTCTCCCTCTTCGTGAAGGTCTGCGAGCGCTACATCGCCCGGGAGGGCCACGAGGTCCCGCGGTTCACCAGGCTGTCGGGTGCGGTCCGCCTCCTGCGCCGGATCCGCCGGTCCCTGCGGCTCCTGCGGCGCCGGGTCTTCTTCGCGGTGCCCGCCGCCGTGCTGGTCGCGCTGGGCTCCGCCGCCACGGTCCGGTCGCTGTGGCACCGGCACCACGGCAGCGTGTGGACGTCGGCCGAGTCCGCCGGGAGCCGGGTCGCTGCCTGGGCGGCGGACGTCTGGCGCGGCGAGAACCTGGCGGCCGGACTCGCCGTCACCGTCGCCGGCCTCGGCGTCTGGCGGTTGCGGAGGTCCGCCCTGTGGCGCCGGCGGCTCCGGGCCGTTCCGCGGACCGTCTGCCTCGCCGCCGGGGGGCTGCTGCTGACCGGTCCGGTGGTCTCCCTGCCCATGGACGCCGGGCTGAGGAGGCACACGGCGGCCCTGTTCGGCCAGAACCTCTTCGTCGTGGGGGAACTCTTCCTGCTGCTCGCGGCCATCCTCCTGTGGGTCTCCGGCTACGTGCGGGGCCACATCCGGCTGGGCGAGTACCGGATCCCCGCACCGCGCGTGTACACCCCGGCCTCGCTCTGCTGCCTCGCCGGCTTCGCGGTGCTGTTCTGGCGCACCACGGACGCGAAGGCGCTGCTGCTCGACGAGGAGCATCCGACCCGGCTCGTCTGCGCCGTCGCCGGCTGGATGCTGCTGAGGGCCGCCTCCTGGCGGCCGGGACCCGCGGAACCCGTGCTGGTGACGCTCTGCCGCGACCAGCTGTACCACCTCAAGACCGTGCAGAGCACCTCGGCAACCGTGAACGCCGGGCTCCCGCAACCCGCCCAGCTGGTGTTCGGCCACGCGTCGTCGCTGTCCACCGTCCCCCCGAACTTCCCCGGGCTCGTGGACGAGTTCCGCTCCCTCCTGACCCGCATCGCCGCCCAGGTGCACGAGCAGGGCCACCGCACCGTGATCACCGTCGACGAACTCGACCGCCTCGGGTCCGACACCCAGGCCCTGGCCTTCCTGAGCGAGATCAAGGCCGTCCTGGGCGTGCCGCACGTCTACTACCTGATCTCCGTCGCCGAGGACGTGGGAGCGGCCTTCGTCCGGCGGGGGCTGCCGCACCGCGACGCCACCGACAGTTCGCTGGACGACATCGTCCATGTGCAGCCGTGCACCCTCGACGAGTCGCGCGCCATCATCGAGAAGCGCGCTCCGGGCCTCGTACCTCCCCCGGCAGGCGCGGAGGCGCCGCCCTACGTGGTGCTCGCCCACGCCCTCTCGGGCGGCATCCCGCGCGATCTCATCCGCTACAGCCGCCGCATCATCGAGATGCACGAACGCACCAGCTCCGTCGAGCTGAGGGACATCTCCCGCCGCCTCGTACTGGAGGAACTGGCCGAGACGCTCACCGGCTTCCGCACCCTGCTGGGCAAGCAGCCCTGGACGCCGGAGAACGCCGGGGTGCTGCACGCCTACCGCACCCTCATGGCGTACCTGCGGACGGGCTGCCCCTGCGTCACCGCGGCCCTGTCCGGGTTCGCCGCCGAGCCCCCGGCGGGCACGGCGGCGGGGCACGCGCTGCCCGAGGGCGCGGCCCACCTGATCCACGAGGCGTCGGCGTACGCGTACTACGGGCTCACGCTGCTCCAGATCTTCAGCGGCCACTCCTTCGAGCGGCGCCGCGGCGTGGCGGCGCTGCGGGGCCGGGCCGGGGATCCGCACGCCCTGGCGGAGGCCCGGCTGGAGCTCGTGCTGTCCCCGTACAGCGCCCGCGCGGTGATCGACGAGGTGCGCCGGGCGTGGGACCTGCCGCCGGTACCGGCCCCGGCGCCGCTCACCGCCATTCCCGTGCCGCGGGAGGAGCGGTGCGAGGTGCACCAGCCCGCCTGAGCGGACCCCGGCGGGCCGGCCCCGTGAGCGTCAGCGGCGCAGCCCGGCCAGCGCGTCCTCGGCGACCTTCCCGGCGCGCTCCCGCTGCGGGAAGTCGCCGACCTTCACCCGGGCGACCTCCCGGGCGGTGCGGTAGTCGACCACGGACACCTCGTCGCGCTGGGAGAGCGTGACGAAGCAGTGCGTGCCGCCGGGAGCCGTCACCGCCCAGTACGGCAGTGCGCCCTGCTCGTAGTGGACGAAGCCGTCGGTGGTCAGACCGGGGCGGGAGACGACGGCCGTGTAGTCGTCGATGGTGCCGGCCATGCAGAGCTTGTCGTGCGTGCCGTTGAGCGCCATGCCGTGGTGCGCGGAGTTCTGCGGGTAGTCGTCGGGCTCGAGCGCGGCGCCCGCGGCGCTGAACGGCATCCGCACCGTGCGGACCGTGCGGCCCGCCTCCAGGTCGTATTCGATGAAGCCGTTGAGGTACGACAGCTGGGCGTACATCGTCTTCTCGTCCGGCGTGACGACCGCCGGGCGCACGCCCTTGTCGAAGGTGTACGTGCGCAGCACCTTCAACGTCTTCGCGTCGGCGACGGTCACCCGCTTGGTGCCCTTGAGCGCGTCGAGGGCCTTGGGAAGGGAGGTGACGCCGATGGACATGTTGTAGATGCGGTTGCCGTCCGGCGAGTACATGTTCTCGTGCGGGTACGTGCCGGTCGGGAACTCGCCGGTGATACGGCCGGTGGCGGTGTCGAGCGTCTGCGCCTTGGCGGCGGTGATGGCGGAGACGACGAAGGTGGAGCCGTCCGCCGACAGTGCGGCGTGGTCGGCCTTGAAGCCGTCGAGGTGGGTGCGCCACAGCTGACGCCCGGAGGCGATGTCGTACGCGGCGGCGTCGCCGAGGTTGCCGCGCGAGACGTACAGGGTGCGGCCGTCGGGCGAGACGTGGGCGTCGTCGACGAACTTGTCGCCCCCGGCCTGCTGTCTGACGATCTCGTAGGCGGCCCGGCGGATGGGGTTCATCCCGGCCAGCACCTCGTCGAGGTCGGGGACGACGTCGAGGGAGCCGAGGTTCTCGTACGTACGGGAGTCGATGAAGCTCACCGTGCCGTCGGCGCTGTTGCCGACCAGGACGACATCGCGCGGCGGGGCCGCCTGCTCCGTCGCGGAGGAGGGGGTCACCGAACCGGCGGCGAGGGTGAGAGCGAGGGCGAGCACGGCGGGCAGGGCGTGGAGGCGCGGCATGGGACCGTCCCTTCGGAGGAGCCACGAGTACTGCATGTGCATGCCAGAAACGTCGCCCACCACGATGACACGATCCTGTTACCGGCGGTACGCCCCGGCACCGGAAACCCGTGGCGGATAGGCGGCCGTCCCGCGCCCCGGGCCCCGGACTGCCGGCACACGGCACCGCTCGAAAGGCGGCACCCCGGTCTCCTCGCCGGCACGCGGCACCGCGCGGGAGGGGCACCCCGGCCTCCTCGCCGGCACGCGGCACCGCGCGGGAGGGGCACCCCGGCCTCCTCCCGCGCGGTGGCGGCTCCGTGCGGGCTGCTCCCCGCGGGTACGGCGCCGCGCCTCAGACCTTGGCGGGCTCGCGCTGCCCGGGGGCCTCACCCTCGGCCTCCGGTGCCGCCGACCCCAGCCCCGACCCCGGCGCCGGCGACGCGTGGTCGTCCACCAGCGTCCGCTCGTCGAAGGGGACGCGACCGGCGAGGACCTCGGCGACCCGGCCGCGATCGATCTCCTTGGTCCAGGTGCCGACCAGCACGGTGGCGACCGCGTTGCCCGCGAAGTTCGTCAGGGCACGCGCCTCGCTCATGAAGCGGTCGATGCCCACGATGAGGCCGACGCCGTCGACCAGTTCGGGGCGGTGCGACTGCAGGCCCCCGGCCAGTGTCGCCAGGCCCGCGCCGGTCACGCCCGCCGCGCCCTTCGACGCGATGATCATGAAGACGAGCAGCGAGATCTGCTCCCCGACCGACAGCGGGTTGCCCATCGCCTCGGCGACGAACAGCGAGGCCATCGTCAGGTAGATGGCGGTGCCGTCCAGGTTGAAGGAGTACCCGGTCGGCACGGTGATGCCCACGACCGGCTTGCTCACGCCCAGGTGCTCCATCTTCGCGATCAGCCGCGGCAGCGCCGACTCCGAGGAGGAGGTCGACAGGATGAGCAGGAACTCCCGGCCCAGGTACTTCAGCAGCGCGAGGAGGTTCACCCCGGCCACCAGCCGCAGCAGCGCACCGAGGACGACGAAGACGAACAGGGCGCAGGTGATGTAGAAGCCGATCATGATGACGGCGAGCGACTTCAGCGCGTCGAGCCCGGTCTCGCCGACGACGGCGGCGATGGCACCGAAGGCGCCCACCGGGGCGACCCACATGATCATCGCGAGGATGCGGAACACCAGGCGCTGGATGTGCCCGATGCCGCGCAGCACCGGCTCGCCGGACCTGCCCATGGCCTGCAGGGCGAAGCCGGCGAGCAGCGCGACGAGCAGGGTCTGGAGGACCTCGCCCTCGGTGAAGGCGGACACCATGGTCTTGGGGATGACACCGAGGAGGAAGTCCACGGTGCCTTCACCGGCGCCGGACGCCTGCTTCTCGCCGGCCTGGCGCGCCGCGTCGGTGAGGTGCAGCCCGGCACCGGGCTCCAGCAGGTTGCCCACCAGCAGACCGATGGCGAGCGCGACGGTCGACATGACCATGAAGTAGCCCAGGGCCAGTCCGCCGACCGCGCCGACCTTGGCCGCCTTGCGGACCGAGCCGACCCCCAGGACGATCGTGCAGAAGATGATCGGCGAGATCATCATCTTGATCAGGTTCACGAAGCCGGTGCCCAGCGGCTTCAGCTCGACCGCCACACCCGGGGCGGCGAACCCCACGGCGATGCCGAGCACGACCGCCGCGATGACGGCCAGATACAGATAGTGGGTACGGTCCCGTCGTGCGGCCACGGGGTCCTCCTCGGTGAGTCGCTCCACTGTCCCTGTGGATCCCGGAGACCATCTCTCACCTTGTGACCGCGGTCACCGTTGCGTACCTTTCGTTCACACGTTTTCCGGCCAGGCAGACTTACCCCATGCGCAGACCCCGCGAGCCCCGCATACCGCGGGCGCCCCGCCTCCCGGCGCGGGCGCCCCGCCCCCGCGGCCTGTCCCGGGTGCCCCGCCCGCGGAGCCTCGCGGGCCAGCTCTTCGCGATGCAGGTGGTGCTGGTGGCCGTCGTCGTCGCGGGCTGCGCGCTCTTCGCCTACGTCGACGACCGCGGCCAGGCCGAGGAGACCGCGCGCCGCCAGGTCACGGCGACCGCGACGGCCGTCGCCCGCTCCCCCGCCGTCGTCGCCGCCGCCCGGTCCGGCGACCCGACGGCCGCGCTCCAGCCGTACGCCGCCTCGCTCGTCGGCGACCAGGGCGTCGCCTTCGTGACGATCATGGCGCCGGACGGTACGCGCTGGACGCACCCCGATCCGGGCCAGATCGGCAGGAAGTACCTCGGCCACATCGAGGAGGCGCGGCGCGGCGAGACGTACTCGGAGACGTACCGGGGCACGCTCGGGCGCTCGGTGCGCACCGTGGCGCCGGTGTTCGACAGGGGCAGGGTCACCGCACTCGTCAGCGCGGGCATCACCGTCGACCGGATCAGCGAGCAGCTGAGCAAACAGGTCACCGCGCTGCTGGGCATGGCGGGCGCGGCGCTGGCTCTCGGCGGTCTGGGCACGTACGTGATCAACGCGCGGTTGCGGCGGCACACGCACGGGATGAACGCCGCCGAGCTGAGCCGGATGCACGACTACCACGAGGCCGCGCTGCACGCGGTGCGCGAGGGGCTGGTGATGCTCGACGGGCAGCGGCGCATCGCGCTGATCAACGACGGGGCCCGTGAGCTGCTGGGGCTGGGCGAGGACGCGGTGGGCGCACCGGTGGCCGAGCTCGGCCTGCCGCCGTCGCTGACCGGGGCGCTGCTCGCGTCGGAGCCGCGCGCGGACGAGCTGCACCTGACGGCCGACCGCGTGCTCGTGGTCTCCACCCGTCCGGTCGTCGGCGGCGAGCGGCGCGGCACGGTGGTGACGCTGCGGGACCACACCGAGCTCCAGGCGCTCTCGGGCGAGCTGGACTCGGAGCGCGGCTTCACACAGGCCCTGCGCTCCCAGGCGCACGAGGCGGCGAACCGTCTGCACACGGTCGTGTCGCTCATCGAGCTGGGGCGGGCCGACGAGGCGGTGGAGTTCGCCACGGCGGAGCTGGAGCTGGCCCAGACCCTCACCGACCGGGTGGTCGACGCGGTCGCCGAGCCGGTCCTCGCCGCACTGCTGCTGGGCAAGGCGGCGCAGGCCAACGAGCGGGGCGTGGAGCTGGTGCTGACCGAGGACAGCCGCATCGACGACGGGGTCCTGCCGCCGACGCTCCCGCCGCGCGACCTGGTCACCATCCTGGGCAACCTCGTCGACAACGCCCTGGAGGCGGCCCAGGGCAGCCGGCTCGCGCGGGTCACCGTGACCGCGCGGGCGGACGAGGACGCCGGCGAGCTGCTGCTGCGCGTCGCCGACACCGGTCCGGGCGTCGGCCAGGAGGACCGCGACGCCGTCTTCGAGCGCGGCTGGTCCACCCGCGGTCCCGGACGCGGCCTCGGGCTCGCGCTCGTCCGCCAGGCCGCCCACCGGGGACGGGGTTCGGTGCGGGTCGCCGCCGGGCCGGACGCGGGCGCCGAGTTCACCGTACGGCTGCCGCTCGGGGCCGCGCGCGCCCCGGTGGAGACCCGCTCATGACCGCGGCACCGGCCATCAGGGTGCTGGTCGTGGAGGACGATCCGGTCGCCGCCGACGCGCACGCCCTGTACGTGGGCCGGGTGCCGGGCTTCACCGTCGTCGGCGTGGCGCACACCCGGGCCGCCGCCGGGCGGCTGCTGGAGCGGACGGCCGTCGACCTGATCCTCCTCGACCTGTACCTGCCCGACGGCCACGGTCTGCACCTGCTGCGCTCGCTGCGCGCGGCCGGGCACCACGCGGACGTCATCGCCGTCACCTCGGCGCGCGACCTGGGAATCGTGCGCGAGGGGGTGTCGCTCGGCGTGGTGCAGTACGTCCTCAAGCCGTTCACCTTCGCGACGCTGCGGGACCGGCTCGGCCGGTACGCGGAGTTCCGGGCGGCGGCCGGGGAGGCGTCCGGCCAGGAGGAGGTCGACCGGGCGCTGGCGGCGCTGCGCACGCCGCGGCCCGCGGCGCTGCCGAAGGGCCTGAGCGCGCCGACGCTGGAGGCGGTGACCCGCACGCTGCGGGAGTCGCCCGGCGGCCTGACCGCCGCCGAGGCCGGGGCGGCCGTCGGCATCTCGCGGATCACGGCGCGGCGGTACCTGGAGCACCTGGTGGAGGCGGGACGGGCGGCCCGCAGTCCGCAGTACGGCCAGGTCGGCCGCCCGGAACTCCAGTACCGGTGGATCACCGCGGTGCGGTGAATTACCCATAGGTAGTGTTTTTTCTGGACGTTCCTACGATCCGTGGCGTTGGCTGAACGCACCGTAGCCAAGGGTGACGGCCCGCACCTACCGTGTGCCGCGTGCACCCCTCCCCGCCCTCTCCACCCTTCAACGCGCTGGCCGCCCGCCGACTGCGCGAGGCACTCGGCATGGGCCCCGCCCACGTCGCCTACGGTCTGCGCGCCCAGTACGGACTGGCCGTCCCCCCGGAAACGGTGATGGCCTGGGAACGAGGCGTCGCCGCGCCCACCCCGAACGAGCTCACCGCGCTCGCCGGCGTCCTGTGGTGTTCGCCCGGCGAACTGCTGGCCGCCGCCACGACCCTGCGCGAGCACCGGATGGCGCGGGCCATGGCACCCGAGGACCTGGCCCGGCGGGTCGGCCTGGACGTCAAGTCGTACCTCCGCATGGAGGAGTCCGGCCGCTGGCGCGGGAACGAGCGGCAGACCGCCGCCCTCGCGGACGCGCTGGCCCTCGGGCCGCGCGAGCTGCTCACCGTCACGGGCCGGCACGAGCAGCTCGCGGAGCTGCTGCGCAGCGCCGCCTCGACGCGCTGGCAGGCGTACGTCCGCCCGGTGGCGAAACTGCTGCCGATGGACCGGGGCCGGCTGGAGGAGGTGCTCCAGCAACTGCACGCCGACTACCAGGCACGCATGGTGTCCACCAACAGCTGGGGCGTCGACCTCACCGACAGCAGCGACGGTCAGGCGGGCAAGGAGTTCCTGGCCCGGATAGACGAGCACTTCTGGTCGCTCGCCCACCTGTGACCGGCCGCGGTCAGGGCGCGCGGGGCGGGTCGAAGCCGAACAGCTGGCCCTTGCCGTCCTCGCGGCACGCCTCCTGCACCACATCCGCCCACGGCTCGCGCGAGGCGTCCCGGACGCGCAGGCACAGGTCCGAGTGCGCGGATCTGATGCGGTGGCCGGCCTCCCGGCCGGCGCCGTCGAACGCCTCGATGCGGAACTCCTCGCGCGAGCCCCGTTTTCCGCACTCCTGGTCGACCAGGGGAGCGCCGTGCTGTTCGGCGAGGTCGACCGGGATGCCCGCGCAGCCGGCCCCGAAGTCGGGGTGGTCGGAGCGGATCCGCCACCGCCCGCCGCCGAGCCGCACGAGGGAGTAGCGCGGTACGGTCGCCTCCGCGCACGGCACCTGGTAGACCTGCCCGCTCTGCTGGCCGGGCCGCTCGTTCAGGCAGAGGCCCGAGTGCAGGGCCCGCAGGAGCACCGGCCCGGGCGCGGGCGGCGCGGCCTCCTCCCGCGGGCGGTCCCCGCCGGGGCCGCGCAGGAACGCGACGACCGTGGTCGCGGCCGTGGCGAGGGCGAGCAGCCCGACGAGCGGCACGAATCCGCGGGCGGCCCAGGTGCGTAATCGCTCCCCCCTCCCGGAGGCGGCCCCGGGGCCGTCACCCGGCCCGCCGTCCCGCGGCCCGGCCTGATCGGGACCGTCGTCGCCGGCCGGACCCCGCGGGCGGTCCGTGCCGGGCGGTGGGCCCTCGGCCCGGCGGAGGGTCTCCGCCCCGGCCCGAGCGGCGGCGGGAGCATCGGCAGGACCGTCGCCGGGACCGGCCGGCCGGTCCCGGGTCTCGGCCGCCGAGCCGTCGGCGCGGCAGCGGCCGGCGAGGTCCTTGCGGACCGCGAGCCACCGCTCCAGTTCCCCGGGGCCCACCCCGCAGGCGCGGACGTACGCCGACAGCAGTTCTTCGCGCGGCAGCGAGTTCCGGGCCAGCATGTTGGCGACCGTCGAGCGCGGCAGGACCTCGCCGAGCGCCTCGGCACGGGCCGACAGCTCCCGGTAGGTCAGGCCGGCCCCGTCCTTGAGCGCCTGGAGCAACTCGACGAACCCGGCGGGGTCGCGCGCCTCCCGGGGGTCGGGAGCTGCTCTCTCCCCGTCGGTCATGCGCCGCCCCTTCCGCCCGTCCGCCCCGTCGTCGACCGCCCCGGACGAAGTGGCGGGTCGTCCGGGACAGGAGTCAAGCCTTGTTGAATCGGCGAGGGGTCTCAAGAGGGGAAATCGGCAATTCCGGCCGGGCGATTCCGGCGGGGGAGGTTCGAGCGGCCGGGCGGGAAAGCCGGCGGCCCCGGCCGTCCGCGAGGGGCCGACCGGGGCCGCTGCCCGTGTGCGGAAGCGTCAGAAGACGGACTCCGCTTCGTACATCCGGTTCCCAGGCACCGTCTTCAGCTGGGTGACCGCCTCCGCGAGCGGCACCATGTGGATGTCCGTGCCGCGCAGGGCCGTCATCCGGCCGAACTCCTTGCGGTGCGCCGCCTCCACCGCGTGCCAGCCGAAGCGGGTCGCGAGGACACGGTCGTACGCGGTGGGCGTGCCGCCGCGCTGGACGTGGCCGAGGATGACCGGCCGGGCCTCCTTGCCGAGCCGGCGCTCCAGTTCCTTGGCCAGCCGGTTGCCGATGCCCTGGAACCGTTCGTGCCCGTACTGGTCGATGGCGCCCTTCTCGTACTCCATCGAGCCCTCGGCGGGGTGCGCGCCCTCGGCGACGCAGATCACCGCGAACTTCTTGCCGCGCGCGAACCGCTCCTCGACCATCTTCACCAGGTCGTCGACCTCGAAGGGCCGCTCCGGCAGGCAGATGCCGTGCGCGCCGCCCGCCATGCCGGACTCCAGCGCGATCCATCCGGCGTGCCGGCCCATGACCTCGACGACCATCACCCGCTGGTGCGACTCGGCGGTGGTCTTCAGACGGTCTATGGCCTCGGTCGCGACCATCACGGCCGTGTCGAAGCCGAAGGTGCGGTCGGTCGACGAGATGTCGTTGTCGATCGTCTTCGGCACGCCGACGACCGGCATCCCCGCCTCGGACAGCAGCCGCGCCGCGGACAGCGTGCCCTCGCCGCCGATGGGGATGAGCACGTCGATCCCGTACCGCTTCTGCAACTCGCCGCAGTTCTCGGCGGCTTCGCGCAGCCGGGCGCGCTCCAGCCGGGCGGAGCCGAGGATCGTGCCGCCGCGGGCGAGGATGCCGCTCACCGCGTTGAGGTCGAGCGGTCGGTAGTGGCCGTCGAGGAGGCCCTTGAACCCGTCCTCGAAGCCGATGACCTCATCGCCGTGACCGGTGAGCGCCCGGTGCACGACCGACCGGATCACTGCGTTGAGGCCCGGGCAGTCGCCGCCTGCGGTGAGAACTCCGATGCGCATCGTGCTGTGTCTCCTGCTCGGTATCGGTACGGGGGAGCCTTACCGAATTGTCCCACGGTACGGCCACGCGGCGTGTTCCCCGCCGCTCGGCCGAAGGGCTGTCGTCACGGACCTCACCGCCCGGCGGGCGCTTAACCCAGCGCCAGAGGTATTGTCAAGGGGGTATCGGGCACCCGATCAGGGATTTTGCATCAGCACTCGCTTGACAGGAGAGCATGCGTGGCGCGCAGCGTGTACGTGACCGGGATCGACCGCGGTGACGGCCGCCAGGTCGTGGAGCTGGGAGTCATGGAGCTCCTGACCCGCCAAGTGGACCGGGTGGGGGTGTTCCGGCCCCTGGTGCACGACGGCCCCGACCGCCTCTTCGACCTGCTGCGGGTGCGCTACCGGCTGTCCCAGGACCCGGCCACGGTGTACGGCATGGACTACCACGAGGCGTCCGCGCTCCAGGCCGAGAAGGGCACGGACGAACTGGTGTCCCGACTGGTCGGCCGCTTCCACGCGGTGGCGCGGGACTACGAGGTCGTACTGGTCCTCGGTACGGACTTCCACGCCACGCAGCTGCCCGAGGAGCTGGCGCTCAACGCGCGCCTGGCCAACGAGTTCGGCGCCCCGGTGATACCCGTGGTGGGCGGCAAGGACCAGGACGCCGACTCGGTGCGCGCCGAGACCCGCAACGCCTTCCGGGCGTACGAGAGCCTCGGCTGCGACATCCTCGCCATGGTCGCCAACCGGGTGGCGCCCGAGGACCGCGACGCCATCGCCGAGCGGCTGGCGGCCCGCCTCCCGGTGCCCTGCTACGTCCTGCCGGACATGCCGGCGCTCTCCGCGCCGACGGTCGCCCAGATCCGCCAGGCGCTGGGCGCCGAGGTGGTGCTCGGGGACGATTCGGGGCTGGCGCGCGACGCGCTGGACTTCGTCTTCGGCGGCGCGATGCTGCCCAACTTCCTCAACGCCCTGACCCCCGGCTGCCTGGTCGTCACGCCCGGCGACCGCGCCGACCTGGTGGTGGGCGCGCTGGCCGCGCACTCGGCCGGGAACCCGCCCATCGCGGGCGTGCTGCTCACGCTGAACGAGCGCCCCAGCCGGGAGGTGCTGAACCTGGCCGCCCGCCTCGCGCCCGGCACCCCGGTGCTGTCGGTCAGCGGCAACAGCTTCCCCACCGCCGCGGAGCTGTTCTCGCTGGAGGGCAAGCTGAACGCGGCGACCCCGCGCAAGGCGGAGACGGCCCTCGGACTGTTCGAGCGGCACGTGGACACGGCCGACCTGCTGGGGCGCATCTCGGTGGCCCGCAGCGGCCGCGTCACACCGATGATGTTCGAGCACGAACTGCTGGAGCAGGCCCGCGCCGACCGCCGCCGCGTGGTGCTGCCGGAGGGCGCGGAGGAGCGGGTGCTGCGCGCCGCCGACGTCCTCGTGCGCCGCGACGTGTGCGCCCTGACGCTGCTCGGCGACGTCGAGCTGATCCGCAAGAAGGCCGCCGACCTGGGCGTGGACCTCGGGGACAGCCAGCTGATCGACCCGGCGGCCTCGGAGCTGCGCCAGCGCTTCGCCGAGCGGTACGCCGCGCTGCGCGCCCACAAGGGCGTCAGCGTGGAGCTGGCGTACGACGTGGTGTCGGACGTCAACTACTTCGGCACGATGATGGTGCAGGAGGGGCTGGCCGACGGGATGGTGTCCGGGTCGGTGCACTCCACGGCGGCGACGATCCGCCCCGCCTTCGAGATCATCAAGACAAAGCCCGAGGCGTCGATCGTCAGCTCGGTCTTCTTCATGTGCCTGGCGGACAAGGTGCTGGTGTACGGGGACTGCGCGGTCAACCCGGTCCCGAACGCCGAGCAGCTCGCCGACATCGCCGTCCAGTCGGCCGCGACGGCCGCCCGGTTCGGGGTGGAGCCGCGGATCGCGATGCTGTCGTACTCCACGGGCACGTCGGGCTCGGGCGCGGACGTCGACAAGGTGCGCGAGGCGACGAAGCTGGTGCGCGAGGCGCACCCGGAGCTGAAGATCGAAGGGCCCATCCAGTACGACGCGGCCGTGGAGCCGTCCGTCGCCGCGACGAAGCTGCCGGGTTCGGAGGTGGCGGGCCAGGCCACGGTGCTGATCTTCCCGGACCTGAACACCGGCAACAACACGTACAAGGCGGTGCAGCGCTCGGCCGGCGCCGTGGCCGTCGGCCCGGTGCTGCAGGGCCTGCGCAAGCCGGTGAACGACCTGTCGCGCGGAGCGCTCGTCAGCGACATCGTGAACACGGTCGCGATCACCGCGATCCAGTCCCAGCCCGCCTCCGCATGACCACAGAAAGCAACGCACCCGTGAGCAACGCGAACGACGCCTCCCGCGTCCTTGTCCTCAACTCCGGCTCGTCGTCCGTGAAGTACCAGCTGCTCGACATGCACGACGGGGCACGCCTGGCCGTCGGCCTGGTGGAGCGCATCGGCGAGGAGACCTCCCGCCTGGTCCACACGCCGCTGACCGACGGCGCCGGGCAGCGGGAGCGCACGGGCCCGATCGCCGACCACGAGGCGGCGCTGAAGGCCGTCGCCGACGAGCTGGCGGCGGACGGGCTCGGCCTCGACTCCCCGGAGCTCGCGGCGATCGGGCACCGGGTGGTGCACGGCGGGCTGCGGTTCTCCGCCCCGACGGTCATCACGGACGAGGTGATGGCCGAGATCGAGCGCCTGGTGCCGGTGGCGCCGCTGCACAACCCGGCGAACATCACGGGCATCCGGACCGCGCAGGCGCTCCGCCCCGACCTGCCGCAGGTGGCCGTCTTCGACACGGCGTTCCACACCACGATGCCGGAGCACGCGGCGCGGTACGCGATCGACGTCGAGACCGCGGACGCGCACCGGATCCGCCGCTACGGCTTCCACGGCACGTCGCACGCGTACGTCGCGCGGCGCACCGCGCAGCTGCTGGGCAAGGATCCGTCCGAGGCGAACGTGATCGTGCTGCACCTGGGCAACGGCGCGTCGGCGTCGGCGGTGCGGGGCGGCCGGTGCGTGGACACCTCGATGGGCCTGACCCCCTTGGAGGGGCTCGTCATGGGTACGCGGTCCGGTGACATCGATCCCGCGGTGGTGTTCCACCTCGAGCGGGTCGCCGGAATGTCGACCGACGAGATCGATGTGCTGCTGAACAAGAAGAGCGGATTGGTGGGGCTTTGCGGTGACAATGACATGCGCGAGATCCGGCGCCGGATCGATGAGGGCGACGAGCGGGCGCAGCTCGCGTTCGACATCTACATTCACCGTTTGAAGAAGTACATCGGCGCTTATTACGCGGTGCTCGGCCGGGTGGACGCGGTGGCGTTCACGGCGGGGGTCGGCGAGAACGCGGCGCCGGTGCGGGAGGCCGCCGTCACGGGCCTGGAGGAGCTGGGACTGGCGGTGGACGCCGGTCTGAACGCCGTGCGGTCCGGGGAGGCGCGGCTGATCTCGCCGGAGTACGCGCGGGTCGCGGTGGCCGTGGTACCGACGGACGAGGAGCTCGAAATCGCCCGGCAAACCTACTCGCTGGTCAACTCCGCGGCCCACGACTGAGCGGCACCCCGCCCATTTGTACATTCCGCCAGACGGAATATTCCGCAGTGAAACAAACCGATAGGATCCGCCTTATGCGCCGTTCCAAAATCGTCTGCACACTGGGCCCCGCCGTCGACTCGTACGAGCAACTGAAAGCTCTGATCGAGGCCGGTATGAATGTGGCCCGCTTCAACATGAGCCACGGATCCCACGCTGAGCACGAGGAGCGGTACCACCGCCTCCGCCAGGCCGCCGAGGACACCGGCCGCGCGGTGGGCGTCCTCGCCGACCTCCAGGGCCCCAAGATCCGTCTGGAAACGTTCGCCGAGGGGCCGGTCGAACTGGTCCGCGGCGACGAGTTCACCATCACCACCGAGGACGTCCCCGGGGACAAGTCCATCTGTGGCACCACGTACAAGGGTCTGCCCGGGGACGTCTCCAAGGGCGACCAGATCCTGATCAACGACGGCAACGTCGAGCTGCGCGTCATCGAGGTCGACGGCCAGCGCGTGAAGACCATCGTCGTCGAGGGCGGGGTCATCTCCGACCACAAGGGCATCAACCTGCCGGGTGCGGCGGTGAACGTCCCGGCCCTGTCCGAGAAGGACGTCGAGGACCTGCGCTTCGCCCTGCGGATGGGCTGCGACCTGGTCGCGCTGTCCTTCGTCCGGGACGCCAACGACGTCAAGGACGTCCACAAGGTGATGGACGAGGTCGGCCGCCGTGTGCCGGTCATCGCCAAGGTGGAGAAGCCGCAGGCCGTCGAGAACATGCAGGACGTCGTGATGGCGTTCGACGGTGTGATGGTGGCCCGTGGCGACCTCGCCGTCGAGTACCCGCTGGAGCGGGTCCCGATGGTGCAGAAGCGCCTCATCGAGCTGTGCCGCCGCAACGCCAAGCCGGTGATCGTGGCGACCCAGATGATGGAGTCGATGATCACCAACTCGCGCCCGACCCGCGCGGAGGCGTCCGACGTCGCCAACGCCATCCTGGACGGCGCCGACGCGGTCATGCTGTCGGCGGAGTCCTCCGTGGGCGCGTACCCCATCGAGACGGTCAAGACGATGTCGAAGATCGTCGCGGCGGCGGAGGAGGAGCTGCTCTCCAAGGGCCTGCAGCCCCTGGTGCCGGGCAAGAAGCCGCGCACCCAGGGCGGCTCGGTCGCCCGCGCGGCCGCCGAGATCGCGGACTTCCTGGACGGCAAGGCCCTGATCGCCTTCACCAAGTCCGGCGACACCGCCCGCCGGCTGTCCCGCTACCGCGCCCAGCAGCCGATCCTCGCGTTCACCACCGAGGTCTCCACCCGCAACCAGCTCGCCCTGAGCTGGGGCGTCGAGTCCTTCGTGGTCCCCCACGTCGACAACACGGACGCGATGGTCGACCTGGTCGACGCCGAGCTGCTGAAGCTCCAGCGCTACAACGAGGGCGACACCATGGTCATCACCGCGGGTTCCCCTCCGGGTGTCCCGGGCACGACCAACATGGTCCGCGTCCACCACCTGGGCGGCGAGTCCCGCGCCTGACACCGCCCGACACGCACGCCGCGGGCCGCACCCCTGGGAAGGGGGTGCGGCCCGCGGCGCATCCGGCGGTCAGCCGTCGATGTAGTTCTTCAGGCCCGGAACGGTCAGGGTGCCGCCGAACTGGCCGGCCTGCGTGACCTTCACGTCGGTGAAGAAGGCGAACGGGACGTTCAGCGGGGGCGGCGTCTCGGGGCTGAACGTGATCGGGATGAGGCCGAAGAGGTTGCCCTTCAGCTCCTCCGTGTACATGGTCACGGTGCCGCCGGTGATGGTGGAGGTGGAACCGGGCCGGGACTTCACATGGCCGGTGCGGCCCTCGGAGTGGACCGTGAGCTGGTGCAGGTCCTTGATGTCGACCTCGCTCGCGGTGAACTTCAGGACCTTCTTCACCTTGCCGCTGCCGGTCTTCACCTCGACGATGCCGTGGTAGTCCAGGCCGCGCAGGGTGAGCCTCGTGCTCTCCAGCTTCCACGGATCGTCCGGGAGCAGCGGGATGCCGGGCTCGGCCTTCGCGTCGGCGAGGGCCTGCGGGTCGGGCGTCGGGCAGGGGAAGCGCGGCTTGGCGCCGTCCGGGATGTCCTCGTCCTTCTTGGGGTCGAGTCCCTTGACGTCCTCCGGCAGCTCCTCCACCGTGGCGCCGGCCTTGTCGGCGGCGTCCTTGATGGCGTCCTTCGTCCGGTCCGGCGCCTCGCCCACGGATCCGGCCGGCGGCTCGGCCGAGGGCTCGGGGGCCGGCTGCGTGGACGGCTGTCCGTCCGAGGGGGTGGGCGCCGGCGTGGTGGAGGGCTCGGTGGGGGCGGGCGCGCCGGCCGACGGGGTCGCCGCCGGCTCGTCGTCCGGACCGTCGAAGATGTCCTTGATCGTGTCGCCGATGCCCAGTGGGTCCAGCGGGTTCTTGGACTCGGTCGGCGTCGGGGTCGGCGTCGGGGTCGGGGTCGGGGTCGGGGAGGCCGTCGCACCGGTCTTCGGCTGGGTGGCCGGCTCGGTGTCCTCCGCCGCGTCGTCCGCCGACGGGCCGGCACCCGGCGCCGGCTTGTCGGCGTCGCCCTGCCCGTCCTGCGCGTCCTGCCCGTCACCACCGCCGGCCGGGTCGCCGGCGCTCGCCGACGGCTCGGGCGAGACCGAGCCGGACGGCGACGGCTTCGCCTGCTCGTCCGTCTCCTGCGGCTCGTCGGACCGGGTCACGCACGGACCGGGCGCGAAGGGGATGTCCTTCTCGTCGGCGAGGGCCAGCTTGGGCGTGAGGCCGAGGCCGACGAGGACTGCGGTGGGCATCGCGGCCAGGGCTATCGCCTTGCCCGCGGGGGCCTGGATCCTGGTTCGCAGCGACTTCTTCGGGGCCGCGTGACGCGGCCCCCTTCTTGCCAGAGTGCCATCGCCCCCAGTCGTCCCCGACTGCGTGTCGTCACCCCGCACTGTTCCTCCCGCCGTTGGCCTGGGTCGTCGCTTCGGTCACGTGCAGGTCCGTCCCGCCCTCGGGCCGCTGTCCGGGCACGACGGCGGCGTCCTCGGACACCGCGGCCCCGCCCTCTCCCTCGTCCTCGCCGGATTCGTCCCGGGGGACGCCGGGGGCCCACGAGATGGAGAGCGCACCGCCGATCAGGGAGAAGAGGAACCCCACGAGGAAGCCGCCGATGTTGGAGATGGGCAGCGACACGAGCCCCAGGATGATGGCGGCCACACCGGCGAAGACCCGGACGATGGAGTGGAACCACATCGTCAGGCCGAGTGTCGCCAGCAGCAGGCCGATGATGAGCGATCCGGCGCCGGCCGTGGTCGCCATCGCGATCGTGATGTTGCCGAGCCGGACGTCGGCGTACGGGAGGTAGGCGATCGGCACGCTGCCCAGCAGAGTGAACAGTCCCGCCCAGAAGGGCCGGTTGCCACGCCAGGCCCGGAAGCGAAGCCGCCAGTAGGTGAATCCGCGGGATCCAGTGGACTCGGCGCTCATGGAAAACAGCTCCCTGGAAGCGGTGTTGCTGTGAAAGGTGGTGAAGTGGCCCGAGCGGGGCGGGGGCCGTCGAGCGGTCCCCGCCCCGTCAGGTCCGTGCTAGAAGCACTCCTTGACGCCCTGGTGCAGGCGCAGGCTCAGACCGCTGAGCTTGAAGGTGCCGGCCGTGGTGGCCCACGCCTTCTGCTCGACGTTCTTCAGGACGGCCTTCTTGGCACGCTGCGAGAAGCCGTACGGGTTCGCCTGCGTACCGGGCTGGATGCCCGGGTTCTTCAGGGAGCCCGCGGCAACACCGATGTCGATGTTGCTGAACTCGGCGTCGGCGTCGAGCTCCGAGACATCCAGGTAGATGTCCTTGGCGTAGACGCGGTCGTGACCCGGCGTGCCGGCCCGCAGCTCCAGGCTGACGTTGCCGAGGAAGGGCACCTTCGGCGTGACGACCGACTGGCACATGTCGGTGATGTAGGCCTCGCTGAAGCCCGAGACACCGACCGGGTCCGCGAAGTCCTTGCCTTCGAGGTTCTTGCCGTGCGCCACGCTGCCGTACTGGACGAAGTCGTAGCCCTCGAGTTCCTTGGCCTTAACCTTGAACTCCTGGCCGGAGATGCTGAACGACGCGGCGAGCGCGCCCTGCGCCATGCCGATGCCTATCGCGGCCGTCGCGGCCACGCTCGGCACCATGACAACGGCGAACCGCTTCCATCTGGTCCCACCGCGAACCTGGGACTTCATAGATTCCTCCTTCTCGGACGTACATCTCCAAAAGGGCCGTCGGCCCGTCCTGGGATGGGAGAAGTGCTACGTCCTCGGGAAGGAGAGCGCCCGTGGATCAGGCGCGAGCCGCGTCCGAACACCGGCGATCACCCCCGAGCGACAACCACTGGCCACGCCTTCGCGCAACCTGATCGGACAGGCCCTGCCGGTCAGCAGGAACCCCCCTGTCCACGGTCGGCGCCTGTGCTGCCGCCGGCCGGCTCGGTGGGGACCAGGCCCGTGGCCCGGCGGGTCGCCGGACTGGTACGGGATTGGACCGAGCGTGGCCGATCGTGGTCCATTCCGCGGCGGGGCACAAGGGGGTTCGTTACCCACTAGTAACGGCTGGATAACCGCGACACGACGGGGTGGCGTCGGGCGGGCACTCAGGGTGCTACCGCCCGGTTCGACAGAAGGTGATTTCGCCGCCGAAAGGCGGACATAAGGAGGGCGTTGATTTACTGGAAGTAACAGCGGCCGCGATTACCAAGTTTTGGTAAAGCGCGGCCGCGATTTGTCACTCCGTCGCCGGATCGGCGCCTTTCGGCCCGGCCGGACGGTGCGTCAGAAGAGCACTCTCGCCAGCGCCGAACGGGCCGCCTGGACGCGCGGATCCTCGGGGCCGATCACCTCGAACAGCTCCAGCAGCCGCAGTCGCGCGGTGTCCCGGTCCTCGCCCGCCGTGCGCCGGACCGTCTCGACGAGACGCCCGAACGCGTCCTGCACATGCCCGCCGACCAGATCCAGGTCGGCCGCGGCCAACTGGGCCTGAACGTCGGCGGGGTCGTCCGCGGCGTTCTTGCGGACCTGCTGCGGGTCCATGTCCCGCACCCGGCCCAGCAGCTCCGCCTGCGCGAGCCCCAGCTTGGCCTCGACATTGGCCGGATCGTCCACCAGGACGTTCTTGTACGCCTGGACGGCGCCGGCGAAGTCGTTGGCGTCCAGCGCCTGCGCCGCCGCCTCCAGCAGCGCGTCGTACGGGCCGGCCGGGCGGACCGGGGCGGACGGCGCCGCGGCGCCCTCGGCATCCGGGTCGACCGTGAGGCCGGTGAGACCGAAGCGCTGCTCGCCGACCTGGATCAGCTGGTCCAGCGTCTGCCGGATCTGGGCTTCCGGGGCCGCGCCCTGGAAGAGCGGCAGCGCCTGGCCGGCGACCACCGCGAAGACGGCCGGGATGCCCTGGATCCCGAACTGCTGCATCAGCATCTGATTGGCGTCGACGTCGATCTTCGCCAGCAGGAAGCGGCCGTTGTACTCGACGGCCAGCCGCTCCAGCAGAGGACCGAGCTGCTTGCAGGGCTCGCACCACTCGGCCCAGAAGTCGAGGACGACCGGCACCTCGGCCGAGCGCTGAAGGACGTCGCGCTCGAAGCCGGCCTCGTCGACGTCGATCACCAGCGCGGACGGGGACACCGCCGCGCTGCCGCCGTGCCGGGCGGCCTCGGCCCGCGCCTTCTCCGCCTTCGCCTTGGCCTCTCCGGCCGCCTTCACCGCGGCGAGGTCGACGACGCCGCTCATGGACATGTTCCTAGGCTGCATGGGTACATCCTCCCCCTTCCGCGGTCGTAACCGGTAAGAACCGGTAAGTCACGGCGCATGCCGCTGCCCGAGCGAGGCCGGATTGCAGCCGGGCGCCCGTTTTCACCCGTTTCGTATCGGCGCCAGGTCCCCACCTCGGCGCCAGTGCGTGGTTGTCGCTGGGGCCGCGGGGCGGCCTTTCGCTACAGGTCGTAGCGTAATGGCAGGAGGTGGGGTACGGCGAGACCCCCGCGGTGAACTCGATCACACGAACGGCGGCGGGCGCGGCAACCTACTCGCCGGTATGGTCGGGCGTCATGTGCAGCCGTACCAGCCCTCGAAGCCGTACCGGACGGCCCCGCAGCATCGCGGCCGACACCGCGATCCTGGAGGCCACCCGCGCCGCGCTCGTCGAGCTGGGCTGGTCCAAGCTGACGATGAGCGACGTCGCCACCCGCGCCGGCGTCGCCAAGACGACCCTCTACCGGCGCTGGGCCGGCAAGAACGAGCTGGTGGTGGACGCTGTCGCGGTTCTCTTCGATGAGCTGCAGCTGCCCGACCGCGGCAGCCTGATGGCGGACATCGAAGGCGTGGTCCTCCAGTTCGCCGCGCTCCTCGAACGGCCCGAGACCAAGACGGCCCTCATGGCGGTGATCGCCGAGTCGACCCGTGACGAGCCGCTGCGCGAACGGATCCGCACCTCGATCGTGGAGCGGCAGAAGCGGCTCGTCCAGGAGGGCCGCCGGCGCGCCCAGGCCCGCGGGGAGCTGCCCGCCGGACCCGGCCCGATGGCGGGCACCGACGACCTGATCTTCGACGTGATCGCGGGTGCGGTGGTCCACCGGGCACTGGTGAGCGCGGAACCGGTCGACGCCCAGTGGGTGCAGCGCTTCACCGCGCTGCTGCTGGGCGGCCTCGCCGCGGCCGCGCAGACCTGAGGCCCTGAGGCCCTACAGCGGCCGGTGCATGATGTGCAGGCCGACGTACCCGCGCTCCGGGTGACGGAAGCCCTCCGGGACCGTGCCGACGATGCCGAAGCCCAGAGACTCGTAGAGCCGCACCGCGTGCGTGTTGGTCTCGACGACCGCGTTGAACTGCATGCCCCGGAAGCCCGCGGCCCGGGCCCACCGCAGCGACTCCTCGACGAGGGCCCGCCCGACGCCCCGCCCGCCGTGGGCCGGGTCGACCATGTAGCTGGCGCTGGCGATGTGCGCGCCGTTCCCGCCCTGGTTGTTGTTCATCTTCGCCGTGCCGACGACCGTCCCCGTGGCGTCCTCGACGGCGACGACCGTACGGTTCGGGGCCGGAAGCAGCCACCAGGCGCGGCCCTGCTCGTCGCTCGGATCGAGGGGGTAGGTGAACGTGTCCCCCGCGGCGACGATCGCCCGGAAGAAGGGCCAGATGGCGGGCCAGTCGCCGGGGGTGGCGTCCCGGATGGTGAGCTGCATGCGCACAGCATGCAACGGCCGCGCCCCGGGCGCGACGGAGTTTCGCGGGCGGAGGGCCGGGTGCTCCCGCGCAGGCGGGAGCACCCGGCCCACCCGGTCAGAAGCCCGCCGGCTCGGTGTAGGTGCCCCACTCGTCGCGCAGCGCGTCGCAGATCTCGCCGAGCGTGGCCTCCGCGCGGACGGCCTCCAGCATGGGCTCGATCATGTTGGCACCGCTGCGGGCGGCGTCCAGCATGGCGTCCAGCGAAGCCCGTACCCGCGCGTCGTCACGCCGTGCCCGGCGGTCGGCGAGCAGCCGCACCTGCTCGCGCTCCACCTCGTGGCTGACCCGCAGGATCTCCAGGTCGCCGGTGACGGAGCCGGTGTGGACGTTGACGCCGACGACCTTCTTGTCGCCCTTCTCCAGCGACTGCTGGTAGCGGAAGGCGGACTCGGCGATCTCACCGGTGAACCAGCCGTCCTCGATGCCGCGCAGGATGCCCGAGGTGATCGGCCCGATGGGGTGCTGCCCGTCGGGGTGCGCGCGCAGACCGCGCTCCTTGATCTGCTCGAAGATCTTCTCGGCGTCCGCCTCGATGCGGTCGGTGAGCTGCTCGACGTACCAGGAGCCGCCCAGCGGGTCGGCGACGTTGCCGACGCCGGTCTCCTCCATCAGCACCTGCTGCGTGCGCAGGGCGATCTCGGCGGCCTGTTCGCTGGGCAGGGCGAGGGTCTCGTCCAGGGCGTTGGTGTGCAGGGAGTTGGTGCCGCCGAGGACCGCCGCGAGGGCCTCGACCGCCGTGCGGACGACGTTGTTGTACGGCTGCTGCGCGGTGAGGGAGACACCGGCGGTCTGGGTGTGGAAACGCAGCCACTGCGCCTTGTCGGTCCTCGCGCCGTAGACCTCCTTCATCCAGCGGGCCCAGATGCGGCGGGCGGCGCGGAACTTGGCGATCTCCTCGAAGAAGTCGACGTGCGCGTCGAAGAAGAAGGACAGGCCGGGCGCGAAGACGTCCACGTCCAGGCCGCGGCTCAGCCCCAGCTCCACGTACCCGAAGCCGTCGGCGAGCGTGTACGCCAGCTCCTGCGCGGCCGTCGCCCCGGCCTCGCGGATGTGGTAGCCGGAGACGGAGAGCGGCTTGTACGCGGGGATGCCGGCCGCGCAGTGCTCCATCAGGTCGCCGATCAGGCGCAGATGGGGCTCGGGCTGGAAGAGCCACTCCTTCTGGGCGATGTACTCCTTGAAGATGTCCGTCTGCAGGGTGCCGTTGAGCACACCCGGGTCGACGCCCTGGCGTTCGGCGGCGACGAGGTACATGCAGAAGACGGGGACGGCGGGTCCGCTGATCGTCATCGACGTCGTGACGTCGCCGAGGGGGATGTCCTTGAAGAGGATCTCCATGTCGGCGGCGGAGTCGATGGCGACGCCGCAGTGGCCGACCTCGCCGAGCGAGCGGGGGTCGTCGGAGTCGCGGCCCATGAGGGTCGGCATGTCGAAGGCGACGGACAGGCCGCCGCCGCCGTTGCCGAGGATCATCTTGTAGCGCTCGTTGGTCTGCTCGGCGTTGCCGAACCCGGCGAACTGGCGGATGGTCCAGGTCCGGCCCCGGTAGCCGGTCGGGTACAGGCCGCGGGTGAAGGGGTACTCACCGGGCCAGCCGATCCGCTCGAAGCCGTCGTAGGTGTCGCCGGGGCGGGGCCCGTAGACGGGCTCAACGGGGTCGCCGGAGAGCGTGGTGAAGTCGGCGTCGCGCTTGCGGGCGGCGTCGTAGCGGGCCTGCCAGCGTCGGCGGCCTTCCTCGATGGCGTCAGCGTCCATACCTTCGAATTTACTAGGACGTCCTAGTAAATGTCGATGGCTGACCGCCGTACGCAGCGTGGCGCGCGGCGGTCGGGGGCGTTACGCCTTGGCGGGCTGGGCCGCGGCGTCGCCGGCGAGCAGCGGCTCGACGTCGCGGACGACCGTGCGCTCGACGAAGAAGGCGGCGAAGGGGATCGTGCCGGAGAGCAGGATCCACAGCAGCTTGCCGAAGGGCCACTTCGCCTTGGAGCCCAGGTCGAAGGCGAAGATCAGGTAGATGATGTAGAGGACGCCGTGGGCCTGGGAGACCATGAAGGTCACGTCCTCGCCCGTGTCGAACCCGTATTTGAAAACCATGCACGTGCAGAGCACGAGCAGCATGACGGCGGTCACATAGGCCATGACCCGGTAGCGGGTCAGCACGCTCCTCTTCATGGCATCGAGCGTAACCGCCCGTTCCGGGCGATCTTCGCCCGGGTGACCCCGGCACGGGGCCGGATGCGTGCCGGGGCGCGCCCGGGTCCGGGCGGCCTACTTCTCCTCGAAGTCGTGCGCGGCGATCCGCAGCGGCCGCAGCATCGCGAAGATCTCCGCGCACTCCTCGCCGTCGTACACGCCCAGCCCGAAGTCCATCGCCATCAGATCGCGGGTGGCGGCCTCGACGACCTCGCGGCCCTTGTCGGTGATGGAGGCGAGGGTGCCGCGGCCGTCGTTGGGATTGGGGCGCTTGGCCACCAGGCCGGAGCGCACCAGGCGGTCGACGGTGTTGGTCACCGAGGTGGGATGCACCATCAGCCGTTCGCCGATCTTGGACATCGGCAGTTCGCCCGCCTTGGAGAAGGTGAGCAGCACCAGCGCCTCGTACCGCGCGAAGGTCAGCTCGTACGGCTTGACCACGGCATCGACCTCGGCGAGCAGGATCTGGTGGGCGCGCATGATCGAGGTGATCGCCGCCATCGAGGGCACGGGCCCCCACCGCTGCTGCCAGAGTTCGTCGGCGCGGGCGATGGGGTCGAACGGGAGACTGAGCGGCTTGGGCACGGGACCGACCTTACCGAGTGGTCACATGCTGGTCAGCCCCGTCTCGCTTTTCGGTACCCGGCCGGCCCGGGTCAGGCCGACAGGTGGCGCTCCACCGTCTCGACCTTGGAGGTCAGGCCGTCCGTGACGCCCGGCCGGATGTCCGCCTTGAGGACGAGCGAGACGCGCGGCGCCCGCGCCTCCACGGCCGCGACGGCGCGCCTGACGACGTCCATGACCTCGTCCCACTCGCCCTCGACGGAGGTGAACATCGCGTCCGTGCGGTTCGGGAGCCCGGACTCGCGCACGACGCGCACGGCGTCTGCGACGTATTCGCCGACGTCCTCGCCGACGCCGAGCGGAGTGACGGAGAAGGCGACGATCACGCGCTCACCGTGCCTTCGCGGCGGGCACGGGAGGCGATGACGGCGTCGTCGGCGGCGCGCTTGAGCCTGCGGTCGGCGAAGAAGCCGCCGAAGGGCACCACGGAGAGGAGGAAGTAGACGGCGGCCGTCCTCACGTCCCACTTGGTGCGGTTCCAGGCGTCCAGCCAGAAGAGCACGTACAGGATGAAGAGCACGCCGTGGACGGCACCCATGACCGGGACCGCGTTGAACTCCGTCGTGCGCTTGAGCACCGAGCAGACCAGCAGCAGGAGGAACGAGACGGCCTCCGGCGCGGAGACCAGGCGGAGGCGGTGGAGGGAGGAGGCGGTCTTGATGTCCACGAGGCGGCACCTTCGTCGTGAGCGATGCACGGCGATCTTGTGAATCGCCGCACAAGCGGGTCCGGACCATTGTGACAGGCGGCTTTGCCAGTCCGTTACCAGGGTGGGGATCCTCCCTGTGGCTCTGTCCCGGCCGGGGGGCACCGGTTACCGTCGTCGCGTGGCAACGTTCCGACTCCAAGGCAGCAAAGTGCTCGCCGTCGACATGACCGGCGACTCCGTCAGAGCGAAGAACGGCTCGATGGTCGCGTACGACGGCCAGATGGCCTTCAAGAAGATGTCCGGCGGCGGTGAGGGCCTGCGCGGGATGGTCACCCGGCGGCTCACCGGCGAACAGATGGAAATGATGGAGGTGAAGGGGCAGGGGACCTGCTACTTCGCCGACCGGGCGAGCGAGATCAACCTGGTCGCGCTGCGCGGCGACAAGCTCTTCGTGGAGGCCAGCAACCTGCTGTGCGCCGACGGCGGGCTGCGCACCGGCACGAGCTTCACCGGTCTGCGCGGCGGGGCGACCGGGACCGGGCTGTTCACGACGACCGTCGAGGGCTCCGGGCAGGCCGCGATCATGTCGGACGGCCCGGCCGTGGTGCTGCGGGTGTCACCGCAGTACCCGCTGTCGGTGGACCCCGGCGCGTACGTCGCCCACCAGGGCAACCTCCGGCAGAGCTTCCAGTCCGGTGTGACGTTCCGCACGTTTCTGGGCGAGGGCGGCGGCGAGGCGTTCCAGATCCGCTTCGAGGGCGACGGACTGGTCTACGTCCAGCCGAGCGAGCGCAACACCGTCGGAGGGGACGTCTGATGCCGTTCCGCGAGGTCAACGCGAAGATGGTCGAGGCGGCGATCGCGCCCGGCCAGAAGATGTTCAGCCAGCGGGGCGCGATGCTCGCGTACCGCGGCGACGTCACTTTCACGCCGAACATCGCCGGCGGCCAGGGCGGCCTGATGTCGATGATCGGGCGCCGGGTGGCCGGCGAGGCGACACCGCTGATGACGGTCGAGGGCCGGGGCACCGTCATGTTCGGGCACGGCGGCCACCACATCCAGGTGATCCAGCTGTCCGGCGACACGCTGTACGTGGAGGCGGACCGGCTGCTGGCCTTCGACGGAACGCTGGAGCAGGGCACGATGTTCCTGGGCGCGCAGGGCGGCGTCATGGGCATGGTGCGCGGCCAGGTCACCGGCCAGGGGCTGTTCACCACGACCCTGAAGGGCCACGGCGCGGTCGCCGTGATGGCGCACGGCGGGGTCATCGAGCTTCCGATCACCCCGGGGCGGCCGGTCCACGTCGACCCGCAGGCGTACGTCGCGCACCACGGCGACGTGCGCAACAAGCTCTCCACCGCGCTGGGCTGGCGCGACATGGTGGGGCGCGGCTCGGGCGAGGCCTTCCAGCTGGAGCTGAGCGGCAGTGGTGCGGTGTACGTCCAGGCGTCGGAGGAGAAGCTGTGAGCACGCCCGTCGTTTTCGATCCCGGCACGCTGCCGAGCGACGACAACGTCAATCCGTACACCTTCTGCGTGGAGCTGAAGGGCTCCCAGTGGTTCCTCCAGAAGGGGAAGATGATCGCCTACTACGGGCGGATCGACTTCAACGGCATCGGCCACGGCCGCCTGGAGCGGCTCATCCGGACGAGCTTCCACTCCCCGCTGCACGCGAGCGACTGGGTGGTGGCGGAGGGCAGCGGCAAGATGCTGCTGGCGGACCGCGCCTTCGACGTCAACTCGTTCGACCTGGACGAGGGGAACCTGACCATCCGGGCCGGGAACCTGCTGGCGTACCAGCCCACCCTCGCGCTGAAGCAGTCGATCGTGCCGGGGTTCCTGACCCTGATCGGCACGGGGAAGTTCGTGGCCGCGTCGAACGGTCCCGTGGTGTTCATGGAACCGCCGCTGCGGGTGGATCCGCAGGCGCTGGTGGGCTGGGCGGACTGCCCGTCGCCGTGCCACCACTACGACCACGGCTACATGACGGGCGTGATGGGCGGGCTGCGGCACCTGACGGGCATCGGCGGCGCGTCCGGCGAGGAGCACCAGTTCGAGTTCGCGGGGGCGGGGACGGTGCTGCTCCAGTCGTCGGAGGTGCTGATGCCCGAGCAGGCGACCGGGGCGGTGCCGCACGAGCCGGGCGTACCGGGCGGAACGCATGGATCCGGCCACGGTCAGCACGGATCCGCACCGCGCCTTCCCGGTCAGCTGGGGGACCTCCAGCGTCGCTTCGGGCTGTGAGCGGTAGTCTGCGGAGTGTGACGTCCTCGAACGTCTGCGCCCTTGTAGTGCGGGTACTCAGTCGTCGAGGACGGGGGGCCGGGGCTGCCCGGCGTCACCGACCTCATTTCGTCCAGCATTCAACTTCTTAGGTAGAATCCATACATGGAGACCGAGACGGCCATTCCCTGGCTGACCGATGCCGAGCAGCGCGCCTGGCGCACGTACCTGGACGTGAACAGGCTGCTGACGTACCAGTTGGAGAAGGACCTCCAGCCGTTCGGACTGACCATCAACGACTACGAGATCCTGGTGAACCTCTCGGAGTCGCTCGAGCGGCGGATGCGGATGAGCGACCTGGCGGCGGCGACGCTTCAGTCCAAGAGCCGCCTTTCCCACCAGATCACCCGGATGGAGAACGCCGGGCTCGTGCGCCGGGAGAACTGCGAGTCGGACCGGCGCGGCCTGTACGCGGTCCTCACCGACCACGGCATGGAGACCATGCGGAAGGTCGCCCCGCACCACGTCGAGTCGGTGCGCAAGCACTTCATCGACCTGCTGAACCCGGACGCACTCCACCAGCTGCACGACTCGCTGCACCCCATCGCCGAACAGCTGCGGGGCCTGCGCGGCAAGCCCTAGCCAGGGCCTCTCGTTCGGATCCGGCTGGGCTCGTGGTGTCCGGACACCGTTCCCTGACCCAGCCTGATCCGAACGACGGACCTTCAGGCGTCCCCCCGCGGGGTGTCCACGGGGTCCCGGGGCACCCGCAGTTCCAGCAGCGCGCCGCCGGAGGGGGACCGGCGGGCCGCGAGGGTGCCGCCGTGGCGGTCAGCGATGTCACGGGCGATCGCCAGGCCCAGGCCGGCGCCGCCCGCGTCGCGGCTGCGGGCGTCGTCCAGCCGGACGAACCGCTCGAAGATCCGCTCCCGCTCGGCCTCCGGCACGCCCGCCCCGTCGTCCTCGACGGTCAGGACGACGTCCCGTCCGGCGGTACGGACGGTGACCGTCACCCGGGTGGCCGCGTGCCGCTGGGCGTTGTCGAGCAGGTTCGCGAGGACCCGCGCCAGCTGGGGGCGTGAGCCGCCGACCTCGGCCCGCTCGGCCCCGACCCGGACCGGTACGCGGTCCTCCGCCCGCTGGGACACCTCCTGCCGCACGAGCTCGGCCAGGTCGAAGCGGGTCCGTCCCGGCCGCTCCCCCGCGTCCAGACGGGCCAGCAGCAGCAGGTCCGCCGCCAGTTGCTGGAGCCGCACGGTGTCGGCGACCGCGCCGGGGAGGTCGAGCAGCCCGGGGTGCGCCGCGCCGACCTCCAGCTGGGTGCGCAGACTCGCGATGGGGCTGCGCAGTTCGTGCGAGGCGTCCGCGACGAACCGCCGCTGCCGCTCGACGGACGCCTCCAGCGCCGCCAGCGTCTCGTTGGTCGTGCGGGCCAGCCGCGCCACCTCGTCGTGGGTGCCCGGCTCGGGCACGCGGCGCGAGAGGTCCTCCGACGCCGTGATCGCCGCCATCTCGCCGCGGATGCCCTCCACGGGCTTCAGCGCCCGCCGGGTGACCAGCCAGGTCACGGCGGCGACCACCGCGAGCAGCACCGGCAGCGTGCCGAGCATGGCGTCCCGCACACCGGAGACCGTGGCCGTCTCGGTGGCCAGCGGCGCGCCGGCGTACACGGTGACCTCGCCGCTCCGCGGCCCGGAAGCCTTGACGGCGGCGAAGCGGTACGTGGCGGTGTCGCCGTCGACGGTCACGTCGCCCTTCGAGTAGGCGACGTCGTCGGAGACCTCCCCGGTGCCCGGCTCCCTCCCGTCGTCCTCGCCGGCGCGCGGCGCGACCGCCTTCGTCCGCGGGCTGCCGGTGCCGGAGATGGCATCGATGTCGTCCCCGACGGCGACGACACGGCCGTCCTCGTCCACGACCTGCACCGGGTGCTCCTCGGTGTCGTCGGGCAGGTCCAGCCGGTCCGGCGGCCTGCCGTCGGCGATCTGCGAGGCGACCGACCGGGCCGAGACCGTCGCCTGGAGCTCGGCCTGGTCGACGAGGTTGGCACGCAGGACCGCGAGCAACGCGACACCCGCGCCGACGAGGGCGACCGCCACGACGAGGGTGGCGCCGAGGGCGGTACGGGCGCGGACGGAGCGCAGCGGGTGCCTCACCGGTCCTCCAGGCGGTACCCGGCGCCGCGCACGGTCCGGATGGTCCCCGCCCCCAGCTTGCGCCGCAGCGCGCTCACGTACACCTCGACGATGTTCGGGTCGCCCTCGTACGCGAAGTCCCAGACGTGCTCCAGGATCTCCGCCTTCGACACGACCTCGCCGGGCCGCAGGGCCAGCTGCTCCAGGACGGAGAACTCCTTCGCGGTGAGGCCCACCTCCGCGCCGTCCCGCAGGACGCGGCGACTCGCCGTGTCGACGGCGAGCGCCCCGGCCCGCAGCACGGGGGACGCGGTGCGGCCGCGGCGCCGCAGCAGGGCCTTGACGCGCGCGACGAGGACGACGTACGAGAACGGCTTGGTGAGGTAGTCGTCGGCTCCGGTGTCGAGTCCCTCGGCCTCGTCGTACTCGCCGTCCTTGGCCGTGAGCATCAGGATCGGTACGTCGTGGCCGGCGGCCCGCAGCGCCGCGCAGACGCGGTAACCGTTCATGCCGGGCAGCATGATGTCGAGGACCACCAGGTCGTACGCTCCGTCCCCGGCCCGGTGCAGCCCTTCGAGCCCGTCGTGGACCACGTCCACGGCGAACCCTTCGGCGCGCAGCCCGGCGGCGAGGGACAGGGCGAGCCGCTTCTCGTCCTCCACGATCAACAGACGCATGGGTTCAGGGTCCCAAAGGGAACCTGAAGAGACCTTCAGGCGGCTTCAGGCTGCGTTCAGGCACCGGGGCGCAGGGTGGGTGCGTACCGAACGAACCGAACCTCCCTGGAGGCCCTTCCCATGAAGCGCAACCTCATCATCGCGACGGTCACCGCGGCGGCCCTGGTCACCGGCGGCACCGCGGCGGCGTTCGCCGCCGCCGAAGAGGCCCCGTCCAAGCCGCACCACGCGGTGGCGCAGTCCGGCGACGACCGCGACGACGCGGCGGACGCCGCCTCCGACCCCGAGGAGGCGCGGGACGCCCTCCGCGGCACCGAGGTCACGGCCGCCGAGGCGCTCCGGGCCGTCGCGGGCCGCGGCACGGTGACCTCGCTGGAGCTGGACGACGACGGCGCGCGGACGTGGGACGTCGAGCTGGTGACGAAGGACGGCACGGTCCAGGACTGGACGGTCGACGCGAAGACCGCGAAGGCGGTCCAGGACAAGGACCAGGACCAGGAGGACCAGGACCAGGAGGACCAGGCCGGGAACGCCGACGAGGACTGATCCGGCCGCGCACGCGGGCCGGGCCCGCCGGGGCCCGGCCCCCGCCGGCCACCCGCGGGGCGCGGCTCCACGGAAGTCGGGGGGCCACCCGCCCCGGGGCGCGGCGGGACCGGTCGCTTCGCTCGCGGCGGAGCCGCGGGCCGCAGCGAGCCCCGCGGATCCGGGAACGGGCCCTAGCGGCCCGTCAGGCCCGCCACCAGCTCGTCCGCCGCCGCGTACGGGTCCAGCGTGCCCGAGACGATGCGCTCCGCGAGGGTGCCCAGGCGGCGGTCGCCGTGGAGGTCGCCGATGCGTTCGCGCAGGGCCGTGACGGCGATGGTCTCGACCTCGCGCGCGGCCCGGGCCCGGCGGCGCTCGTCCAGGACGCCCCGCTCCTCCATCCACGCGCGGTGCTTCTCCAGCGCCTCGACGACCTCGTCGACGCCCTCGCTGCGCGCCGCGACCGTCTTGACGATCGGCGGCCGCCAGTCCCCCGGCCCGCGGGCCTCGCCGAGGCCCAGCATGTGGTTGAGCTCGCGCGCCGTGGCGTCGGCGCCGTCGCGGTCGGCCTTGTTGACGACGTACACATCGCCGATCTCCAGGATGCCGGCCTTGGCCGCCTGGATCCCGTCGCCCATGCCGGGCGCGAGCAGCACCACGGACGTGTCCGCCTGGGAGGCGATCTCGACCTCCGACTGCCCGACGCCGACCGTCTCGACGAGGACCACGTCGCAGCCGGCCGCGTCGAGGACGCGGATCGCCTGCGGCGCGGCCCAGGCGAGACCGCCCAGGTGGCCGCGCGTCGCCATGGAGCGGATGTAGACGCCCGGGTCGGAGGCGTGCTCCGACATCCGGACGCGGTCGCCGAGCAGCGCGCCCCCGCTGAAGGGGGAGGACGGGTCGACGGCCAGGACGCCGACCCGCTTGCCGGCCCGCCGGTACGCGGTGACCAGGGCCGACGTCGAGGTCGACTTGCCGACACCGGGCGAGCCGGTCAGGCCGACGACGTACGCCCCGCCCGTCAGCGGCGCGAGCGCCGCCATCACCTCACGGAGCTGCGGGGACGCACCCTCCACGAGCGAGATCAGCCGGGCCACGGCCCGCGGCCGGCCCTCCCGTGCCTGGGCGACCAGTGCGGGGACGTCCACCATCACGTACAGAGCTCCTTACGGGCCGGGCCGTCAGGCCGGTTTACTTGCCGTTGCCGGGGACGCGGAGGATCAGCGCGTCACCCTGACCGCCGCCGCCGCACAGCGCCGCCGCGCCGACTCCGCCGCCGCGCCGCTTGAGCTCCAGGGCCAGGTGGAGGACGAGCCGGGCGCCCGACATGCCGATCGGGTGCCCGAGGGCGATCGCACCACCGTTGACGTTCACCTTTTCGGGGGTCACGCCGAGATCCTTCATTGACTGTACGGCGACCGCCGCGAACGCCTCGTTGATTTCGATCAGGTCGAGGTCGGAGACGGCCAGGCCCTCCTTCTTCAGGGCGTGGACGATCGCGTTGGACGGCTGCGAGTGCAGCGAGTTGTCCGGCCCGGCCACGTTGCCGTGGGCGCCGATCTCGGCGATCCAGTCCAGACCGAGCTCCTCGGCCTTGGCCTTGCTCATCACGACGACGGCCGCGGCACCGTCGGAGATCTGCGAGGCGGTGCCGGCCGTGATGGTGCCGTCCTTGGCGAAGGCGGGGCGCAGCCTGCTCAGGGACTCGACCGTGGTGTCGGCCCGGATGCCCTCGTCCTTGGCGAAGATGACCGGGTCGCCCTTGCGCTGCGGGATCTCGACCGGGGTGATCTCGGCCTCGAAGATGCCGTTCTTCTGCGCGGCGGCGGCGCGCTGGTGCGACAGCGCGGCGATCTCGTCCTGCTCGGCGCGGGCGATGCCGAGGTGGGTGTTGCGCTTCTCGGTGGACTCGCCCATGGCGATGCCCTCGAACGGGTCGGTGAGGCCGTCGTGCGCCATGGTGTCGAGCATCTCGATGGCGCCGTACTTGAAGCCCTCGCGGGACTTCGGCAGCGCGTGCGGCGCGTTCGTCATGGACTCCTGGCCGCCGGCGACGATCACGTCGAACTCACCCGCGCGGATCAGCTGGTCCGCGAGCGCGATGGCGTCGAGGCCGGAGAGACAGACCTTGTTGACGGTGAGCGCCGGGACGTTCATCGGGATGCCGGCCTTGACCGCGGCCTGGCGGGCGGGGATCTGCCCGGCGCCGGCCTGCAGCACCTGGCCCATGATCACGTACTGCACCTGGTCACCGCCGATGCCGGCCCGGTCGAGCGCGGCCTTGATGGCGAAGCCGCCCAGGTCGGCGCCCGAGAAGGACTTCAGCGAGCCGAGCAGCCGGCCCATGGGCGTGCGTGCGCCCGCGACGATGACTGAGGTGGTACCGGTCGTTCCAGACATGAGGCACGATCCCCTTCCAGCCTGGGGCTGAGGAGTGAACGAGGGTTTACTGCCAATGTACTGAGCGGTACTGGCCGGGTCACCGGCCAGCCGGTGTGATCGCGCGCACGTTGCGTAACCACCTCCTTCGGCGCTGCACTGGTCCCATGCTGACGCGAATCGACCACATCGGGATCGCCTGTTTCGACCTCGACAAGACCGTCGAGTTCTACCGTGCCACGTACGGGTTCGAGGTCTTCCACACCGAGGTCAACGAAGAGCAGGGCGTACGTGAGGCCATGCTCAAGATCAACGAGACGTCCGACGGCGGCGCCTCCTACCTCCAGCTGCTGGAGCCCACCCGCGAGGACTCCGCGGTCGGGAAGTGGCTCGCCAAGAACGGCGAGGGTGTCCACCACATCGCCTTCGGCACGGCGGACGTGGACGGGGACGCCGCGGCGATCCGGGAGAAGGGGGTGCGGGTGCTGTACGAGCAGCCCCGTATCGGCTCCATGGGGTCGCGGATCACCTTCCTGCACCCGAAGGACTGCCACGGGGTCCTCACGGAACTGGTGACGTCCGCTGACCCGTCCTCAGCGGAGCACTGACCTCCGGATTCCTGGCCCGGTAGAGTGGGCGGCTCCGGGCCGGGGACGGACCGGGGCCGCGCCGCGTCCCCGGCGTTGGATCTGACACCATTCCCCGGGGGGCCGTTCGCCCGGCGAACGGTGCTCGTACAAGAGAGTTGCGACCAGGGGACGGATGGGACCGCGCAGTGCGGGGCTACGAACGCCAGGAGAGCCACCGGGCTGACGACCACCTTTCGCGGTTCGAAGCCGAGATGGACCGGCTGAAGACCGAGCGGGAGAAGGCCGTCCAGCACGCCGAGGACCTCGGTTACCAGGTCGAGGTCTTGCGCGCCAAGCTCCACGAGGCGCGCCGCACCATCGCCACCCGGCCCGCGTACGACAGCGCGGACATCGGCTACCAGGCCGAACAGCTGCTGCGCAACGCCCAGATCCAGGCCGAGCAGCTGCGGTCGGACGCCGAGCGCGAGCTGCGCGAGGCCCGTGCCCAGACGCAGCGGATCCTCCAGGAGCACGCCGAGCACCAGGCTCGGCTGCAGGCCGAGTTGCACGCGGAGGCGGTGCAGCGCCGCCAGCAGCTCGACCAGGAGCTGGCCGAGCGCCGCCAGACCGTCGAGGCGCACGTCAACGAGAACGTGGCGTGGGCGGAGCAGCTGCGCGCCCGCACCGAGGCGCAGGCCCGCCGTCTGATGGAGGAGTCCCGCGCGGAGGCCGAGCAGGCGCTGGCCGCCGCCCGTGCGGAGGCCACCCGGCTCGCGGAGGAGGCCCGGCAGCGGCTCAGCTCGCAGACCGAGACGGCCCGCGCGGAGGCCGAGGCGATCCTGCTGCGCGCCCGCAAGGACGCCGAGCGGCTGCTGACCGCCGCGTCGACCCAGGCCGCCGAGGCCACCAGCCACGCCGAGCAGCTGCGCAGCGCCACCTCCGCCGAGTCGGAGCAGGCCCGCCAGCAGGCCACCGAGCTGAGCCGGGCTGCCGAGCAGCGGCTCCAGGAGGCGGACGAACGGCTGCGCGAGGCGCGCGCGGAGGCCGACAAGGTCGTCGCGGAGGCGCGGGAGGCGGCGGCCAAGCGGCTGTCGACCGCCGAGTCGGAGACCGAGCAGCGCACCCGTACGGCCAAGGCGGAGATCGCGCGGCTGGTCGGGGAGGCCACCAAGGAGGCGGAGGCCACCAAGGCGGAGGCCGAGCAGGCGCTCGCCGACGCCCGCGAGGTGGCGGAGAAGCTCGTCGCGGAGGCTTCCGAGAAGGCCCGTTCGAAGGCGGCCGAGGATTCCGCGGCGCAGCTCGCCAAGGCGGCCCGTACCGCCGAGGAGGTCCTGACCAAGGCGTCGGAGGACGCCAGGGAGACCACCCGCAAGGCGTCCGAGGAGGCTGAGCGGATCCGCCGCGAGGCCGAGGCGGAGGCGGACCGGCTGCGGGCCGAGGCGCACGACACGGCCGAGGAGCTCAAGGGCGCGGCCAAGGACGACACCAAGGAGTACCGCGCCAAGACGGTCGAGCTCCAGGAGGAGGCGCGCCGGCTGCGCGGCGAGGCCGAGCAGCTGCGGGCCGAGGCGATCGCCGAGGGCGAGCGCATCCGGGGCGAGGCGCGGCGCGAGGCCGTCCAGCAGATCGAGGAGGCGGCCAGGACCGCCGAGGAACTGCTGACCAAGGCCAAGGCGGACGCGGACGAGCTGCGCACGGCGGCGACCGCCGAGAGCGAGCGGGTGCGCACGGAGGCGATCGAGCGGGCGACCGGGCTGCGCAGGCAGGCCGAGGAGACGCTGGAGCGCACCCGCGCGGAGGCAGAGCAGCTGCGCACCGAGGCCGAGGAGCAGGCCGAGTCGGTGAAGGCCGCGGCCGAGCAGGCCGTCGCCGCGCTGCGCGAGGAGGCCGAGCGGGGCATCGCGGCCCGCCAGGCGGAGGCCGCCGATGAGCTGGCCCGGCTGCACTCGGAGGCGGAGGCCCGCCTCACGACCGCCGAGCAGGCGCTGGCCGAGGCGCGGGCGGAGGGCGAGCGGATCCGCCGCGAGGCGGCCGAGGAGAGCGAGCGGCAGCGCACCGAGGCCGCCGAGCGCATCCGTACGCTCCAGGCGCAGGCCGAGCAGGAGGCCGAACGGCTGCGCACCGAGGCGGCGTCGGACGCGTCGGCGACCCGCGCGGAGGCGGAGGAGAACGCGGTACGGCTCCGCACGGAGGCCGCCACGGAGGCCGAGCGGCTCCGCAGCGAGGCGCAGGAGTCCGCCGACCGGGTGCGGGCGGAGGCCCAGGCCGCGGCCGAGCGGGTCACGGCCGAGGCCGCCGAGGAGCTGGCCGCCGCGCAGGAGGAGGCCAACCGGCGCCGGCGTGAGGCGGAGGAGATCCTCGGCGCCGCGCGCGGCGAGGCCGACCAGGAGCGGCAGCGGGCGCGCGAGCAGAGCGAGGAGCTGCTGGCCTCGGCGCGCAAGCGCGTCGAGGAGGCGCAGACCGAGGCCCAGCGGCTGGTCGAGGAGGCGGACCGGCGCGCCACCGAGATGGTCGCGGCGGCCGAGCAGACGGCGCAGCAGGTGCGGGAGTCGGTCGCCGGGCTCCAGGAGCAGGCCGAGGAGGAGATCGCCGGGCTGCGGTCGGCCGCCGAGCACGCCGCGGAGCGCACGCGCACGGAGGCGCAGGAGGAGGCGGACCGGGTCCGCGCCGACGCGTACGCGGAGCGGGAGCGGGCCGCGGAGGACGCGGCCCGGGTACGCACGCGGGCGCAGGAGGAGGCGGACGCCGCGAAGGCGCTCGCCGAGCGGACGATGGCGGACGCCCTCGCCGAGTCCGAGCGGCTGAGGTCGGACAGCGCGGAGTACGCCCAGCGGATGCGTACCGAGGCGTCCGACGCGCTGGCATCGGCGGAGCAGGACGCGTCGCGGACGCGTGCGGAGGCCCGCGAGGACGCCAACCGCATCCGTTCGGAGGCCGCCGCGCAGGCGGACCGGCTGGTCGGCGAGGCGACGAGCGAGGCCGAGCGCATCACGGCCGAGGCCGCCGAGCTGCTGTCGAGCGCGGAGCAGGACGCGGTCCGGCTGCGCGGCGAGGCCGAGCAGGTCAAGGCCGACGGCGAGGCGCAGGCCGAGGAGCTGCGCGCCGCCGCCCGGGCGGACGGCGAGCGGGTGCTGGACGAGGCGCGCAAGGCCGCCGACAAGCGGCGCGCCGATGCCGCCGAGCAGGCGGACCAGCTCATCTCGGAGGCTTCGGGCGAGGCCGAGCGCATCGGCACCGAGGCGGCCGAGCGGGTCGAGCGGCTGCTGGCGGAGGCGACGAGCGAGGCGGAGCGGCTGCGGAGCGAGGCGGCGGACGAGGCCGAGCGGCTGCGGGCCGAGGCGAGCGAGACCGTGGGCTCCGCGCAGCAGGCCGCCGAGCGCATGCGGGCGGAGGCCGAGCGGCACCGGACGGAGACGGAGGCGGCCGCCGAGCGGATGCGCGGCGAGGCGCGGGCCGAGGCGGACCGGATGGTGGACGAGGCGCGCGAGGCGGCGGCCAAGCGCCGGGCGGACGCGGCCGAGCAGGCCGACCAGCTCATCGCGAAGGCGCAGGAGGAGGCGCTGCGGGCGACCGCCGAGGCGGAGGCGCAGGCCGACACGATGGTCGGCGCGGCCCGCAAGGAGGCCGAGCGGATCGTCACCGAGGCGACCGTCGAGGGCAACACCCTCGTGGAGAAGGCCCGGACGGACGCGGACGACCTGCTGGTCGAGGCGCGCGGCGACGCGACCGCCATAAGGGAGCGGATGGAGGAGCTGCGTACGCGGACCGAGGCGGAGATCGAGGATCTCCACGAACGGGCGCGTCGCGAGGCGGCCGAACAGATGAAGTCCGCCGGCGAACGGGTGGACAAGCTGGTCAAGGCCGCCACCGAGCAGCGCGCCGAGGCGGAGGCCAAGGCGAAGGAACTGTTGTCCGACGCGAATTCGGAGGCCGCGAAGGTCCGTATCTCCGCGGTGAAGAAGGCGGAGGCGCTGCTCAAGGAGGCCGAGCAGAAGAAGGCCGAGCTCACCCGTCAGGCCGAAAAGATCAAGGCGGACGCGGAGCGCGAGGCGGAGAAGATGATCTCCGACGGCAAGCGGGAGGTGGAGGTCCTGGCGCGCCGGCGCGAGGACATTCAGGCGGAGATTTCGCGCGTTCAGGACGTATTGGAGGCGCTGGAGTCGTTCGAAGCTCCGTCAGGGGGTACGAAGGACAGCGGAGTCAAGGCGGCTGCGACGGCCGGGGTTACCCGTTCGAGTAGCAAGTCATCCGACGGTTAAGCCACTCAAAAGGCTGGACATTCTGTAGTTTGAACGGGCATCCGCTCGAAGACACGCCGCTTTGGCCCCTAGGATTCCCCCTAACACCTCACCGGTCTCATTCGACAGGAACCCCATGAGCGACACTTCCTCCCCCTTCGGCTTCGAGCTCGTGCGGCGTGGTTACGACCGCGGTCAGGTGGACGACCGCATTACCAAGCTCGTCGCCGACCGTGACAGTGCTCTGGCCCGAATCACCTCTCTGGAAAAGCGCATCGAGGAGCTCCACCTCGAGACGCAGAACGCCCAGGCGCAGGTCAGCGACGCCGAGCCGTCGTACGCCGGTCTCGGTGCCCGTGTCGAGAAGATCCTCCGGCTGGCCGAGGAGGAGGCGAAGGACCTGCGCGAGGAGGCCCGGCGCGCCGCGGAGCAGCACCGCGAGCTCGCCGAGTCGGCGGCCCAGCAGGTGCGCAACGACGCCGAGTCGTTCGCCGCCGAGCGCAAGGCGAAGGCGGAGGACGAGGGCGTACGGATCGTCGAGAAGGCCCAGTCCGAGGCGAACACGCTGCGCGCCGAGGCGCAGAAGGACGCGCAGTCGAAGCGCGAGGAGGCGGACGCGCTCTTCGAGGAGACCCGCGCGAAGGCCGCGCAGGCCGCCGCCGACTTCGAGACGAACCTCGCCAAGCGGCGCGAGCAGTCGGAGCGGGACCTGGCCGCCCGTCAGGCCAAGGCGGAGAAGCGTCTCGCCGAGATCGAGCACCGGGCGGAGCAGCTGCGCCTGGAGGCCGAGAAGCTGCGCACGGACGCGGAGCGCCGGGCCCGCCAGACGGTGGAGACCGCACAGCGCCAGGCCGAGGACATCGTGGCCGACGCGAACGCCAAGGCGGACCGTATCCGCAGCGAATCCGAGCGCGAGCTGGCGGCGCTGACGAATCGTCGCGACTCCATCAACGCGCAGCTGACCAACGTCCGCGAGATGCTGGCCACGCTGACCGGCGCGGCGGTGGCCGCGGCAGGCTCCCCCGTGGACGACGAGCCGGCCTCCCGCGGCGTCCCCGCCCAGCAGGCCCGCTGAGGCCCGCGCGGCAGTACGACTGGTGTCACCGAGGGCCCTGCGGGACCCACGACGAGCGCGCCTCGCGGCGCGGTTCGCGTGGGCCCTGCGGGGCCCTCGGCATACCGCCGGCCGGTCGTTCCCACGGAGGGAAGAGGGGCGTGTCATTCCGGTGGCGGCCCGCATCCCGGGCTCGTAGCGTGGACGGATGATCGAGCTCGAGGGGCTGACGAAACGGTTCGGTACGAAGACGGCGGTCGACCGTCTCAGTTTCCGGGTCCGCCCCGGCTTGGTGACGGGCTTCCTGGGCCCGAACGGTGCCGGCAAGTCGACCACCATGCGGATGATGCTCGGCCTGGACCACCCGACCAGCGGCACGGTCCTGATCGACGGCAAGCACTACCGGGACCTCGACGAGCCGCTGAAGTACATCGGCGGGCTGCTGGAGTCCCGGGCGATGCACGGGGGGCGCAGCGCGTACAACAACCTGCTCTGTCTGGCGCAGTCCAATCGCATTCCGCGGCAGCGGGTCCCCGAAGTTCTCGATCTTGTGGGGCTGACCGCCGTCACCCGGAAGAAACCGAAAAGTTTCTCGATGGGCATGGGGCAGCGCCTGGGAATCGCCGCCGCGCTGCTGGGCGACCCGCAGGTCCTCCTCTTCGACGAACCCGTCAATGGTCTGGACCCCGAGGGAATTCACTGGATCCGCAATCTGATGAAGGCGCTGGCCGCGGAGGGCCGGACGATCTTCGTTTCCAGTCACCTCATGAGCGAAATGGCGCTGACCGCGGATCACCTGATCGTGATCGGGCAGGGCAGGCTGCTGGCCGACACCTCGATGGCGGAATTCATCCGGCAGAACTCCCGCAGTTATGTACGGGTGCGCTCACCGCAGCGCGAGGAGCTCCTCGACGCGCTGCACCGGGGCGGCCTGACGGTGGTCGGGACGGAGGGCGGGGTGCTGGAGGTCGACGGCGCGACGACCGAGGAGGTCGGCGAGCTGGCGGCCCGGCACGGGGTCGCACTGCACGAGCTGAGCGCCCAGCGGGCGTCCCTGGAGGAGGCGTTCATGCAGATGACGGCGTCGGCGGTCGAGTACCACGCGCACTCCGCGAACGCCCCGCAGTGGGCCCCGAAGGAGGTCTGACGCGATGGCAGCGGTTCCCGCGGTCCTGCGCTCCGAGTGGACCAAGATCCGTACGGTGTCGTCGACGGTGTGGACGCTGGCCAGCGCCCTGGTCGTCACGGTCGCGATGGGTGCGGCGCTGTCCGCGCTCGTGCGGGAGACCTTCGAGGAGATGCCGCCCATCGAACGGGCCACGTTCGACCCGACCGTCGTCAGCTTCTCCGGCATGCTGCTGGGCCAGCTGGCGATGGTGGTGTTCGGCGTCCTGGTGGTGGGCACGGAGTACAGCACCGGAATGATCCGTACGTCGCTGGCGGCGGTCCCCCAGCGGGCCACGTTCCTCTTCGGCAAGATCGCCGTCGCGGGCGTGCTGGCGCTGGTCGTGGGCCTGCTGACCAGCTTCCTGTCCTTCTTCGTCGGCCAGGCGCTGCTGGGCGAGCACCGCACGGGCATCGGTGAGGAGAACGTGCTGCGCGCGGTCGTCGGCGGCGGCCTCTACATGGGCCTGATGGCGGTGTTCTCGATGGGCGTGGCGGCGATGCTGCGTTCGACGGTGCTGTCGCTCGGCATCCTGGTGCCGTTCTTCTTCCTCATCTCGCAGATCCTGTCGGCCGTGCCGAAGGCGAAGGAGGTCGCGGAGTACTTCCCCGACCAGGCGGGCTCCACGATCATGCAGGTGGTGCCGGGCGCGCTGGGCAGCGATCCGGCGCCGTACAGCCCGTGGGGCGGGATGGGCATCATGCTGCTGTGGGTGGCGGCGGCGCTGGCCGGCGGGTACGCGGTGCTGCGGAAGCGCGACGCCTAGGGAGGCCCGCATGCGGGGCGCCGCCCGCACGCTGGGCGGACGGGAGGTCGCGGACACCCCCCGGGAGGGGCTGGGGGACCCCAGGGAGTGGCTGGGGGACCCCAGGGAGTGGCTGGGGGACCCCAGGGAGTGGCTGGGGGACCCCAGGGAGTGGCTGATTTAATCGGGCGGCAGCTCCGGGGCCGCCCGTTCGATAATCGCGCACATGACCGATCATGTGGCCCCCGTGCAGGCCCTGCTTCTCGTCGATGTCCAGACGGCGTTCGTCGCCGGCGCCGAGGCCGTACCGGATGCCGCCCGGCTCCTGCGGCACTCGCGGGACCTGCTCGACCGTGCCCGGACGAGCGGCGCGCTCGTGGTGCACCTGCAGAACGACGGGCCGCGGGGCGCCGCCGACGAGCCGGGCACCCCCGGCTGGGAGCTGTTCCTGCCCGTCGAGGACCACGGACGTGAGGTCGTGGTGCGCAAGACGGAGGACGACGGTTTCGACGGCACTGCGCTCGGCGCGCTGCTGGACCGCGCCGGGGTACGGGCCGTGGCGGTGTGCGGGGTGATGTCGGAGATGTGCGTCGCGGCGACCGCCCGCGCCGCTCTCGCGCGTGGTCACCGGGTGGTACTGCCGCACGACGCCCACGCCACCTACGACATCCCCGCCCGGCCCGGCGTCAGCGGCGCGGTACCGGCCGTCACGGTGTCGCGGGTCGCGGAGTGGTCCCTGGGCGACGAGGTCGAGATCCCCGCGCACGCCGCCGATGTGCCGTTCGCGTCCGTCGGGCACGGATGACCGTCGCCGCGCCACCCGTCCGGGGTCGGTGTGCGGGCGTAGGGCCCGGGCAGGGCGCCGGGTGCCGCGTCGCGCCACACCCCGCACCAGCCTCTTGACGAGCGCACGCCACTGCGGCAGCGCTCGCGGACCGCCCCCGCGGTGTCCGGCGCGGGGGCGTCCTCAGGCCGGGCGGTCAGCCCAGCTTGGCGGCCTGGGCATCGATGACGGCGGTGGGCAGGGGGTAGTCCTTGCCGCCGGCCGCCCCCAGGTTGAGAGAGGCGAAGGAGGCGAGGACGGCTCCCTTGCGCACGGCCGTGATCTTGTACGTGACCTTCCCGCCGTCGCCGTCGACGAGGAGGTTCCAGGTGCCGGCCTCGTCGCCCCCGGAGACCTTCGCCTCGGTGATCCCCGTGACCTTCGCCGGCTGGCCCTTCAGGGTCGCGGTGAAGCCGCCGGCGCAGTCGGTCGCGGCCTTGCGCAGCGCGGCCAGGGCCTCCTCCGCACCCTTGCCCGCGTACGCCCCGAGGGCGACCTGGGTGGTGGTCAGGCGGAAGGCGGCCATGATGTCGCCGGACTCGACGGCCTCCTTGTTCTTCTCGCCCGTCTCGGTGACCCGGCGGGCCGTGGCCGTCCCGGCGGGCTCGCCCTGCGGCACGGCGCCCATCGCGCGGGCGACGGGCAGGCACTCGGTCTTGTCGGCCCGGGCCTCGCCGGCGGCGATGCTCTCCGCGGGCCCGGCCTTCCTGACCTGGTGCTGCTTCACGTCACCCTCGGCCAGGGCCATCTTCTCCAGCTCGGCGGCGGAGGGAACCTTGACGTCCGCGGCTTCCGGAGCGGCGGCGGAGGGCTTCGCCTTGTCGCCGCTGTCGCCGCCCTTGTCGGCCGAGCCGCTGCACGCGGTGGCCAGCACGGCCAGACAGACCGCGGTGGCGGCGACGGCGGTACGGCGGACGAGGATGCTTCGCATGACGCAACTTTCCGTAGAGGCCCGCTGCCGAGCCCGGCTTGTCGTGACTGCGCCAACCCTAGGCCCTGTCGGAGAGCCGGTGATCACCTGCGGACAACCTGGGACGGCATCGTGACGGCGACGTGATCACCTGCTCCGTACCGGCCGGACGAGCTGGGGCGCACCCGGCGTCCCCGGGGAAGCGGGCAGCTTTTACGGCTTGGCCGGAACCGTCAAGCGCTCGATACGCTCTTACCTCCTACGGGGGCCCCTGTGCCCTGCATGACCTGACCTGTCGATGGGGCTGGAGAATGATCGAGGCAGTCGGCCTGACGAAGCGCTACGGCGCCAAGACGGCCGTGTACAACCTTTCCTTCCAGGTGCGGCCGGGGACCGTCACCGGCTTCCTGGGGCCCAACGGCTCCGGGAAGTCGACGACCATGCGCATGATCCTCGGGCTGGACCGGCCCACGTCCGGGCACGTCACGATCGGGGGACACCCCTTCCGCAGCCTGCCCAACGCGCCGCGGCAGGTCGGCGCGCTGCTCGACGCCAAGGCCGTGCACGGCGGGCGCAGCGCCCGCAACCACCTGCTCTCGCTGGCCCAGCTCGCCGGGATCCCGGCGCGGCGGGTCGACGAGGTGCTGGGGGTCGTCGGGCTCCAGGACGTCGCCAAGCGGCGCTCCAAGGGGTTCTCGCTCGGTATGGGCCAGCGGCTCGGGATCGCGGCCGCGCTCCTCGGTGACCCGCAGGTGCTGCTGTTCGACGAGCCCGTCAACGGTCTGGACCCCGAGGGCATCCTGTGGGTGCGCAACCTGATGAAGGCGCTGGCCGCCGAGGGGCGGACCGTCTTCGTCTCGTCGCACCTGATGAGCGAGATGGCGCTGACCGCCGAGCACCTGATCGTGATCGGGCGCGGACAGCTCCTCGCCGACATGAGCGTGAAGGACTTCATTTCGGCCAACTCCGCGGACTTCGCACGGGTGCGCACGCCGCAGACCGAGCCCTCGTTGCGCGAGAAGCTGATGGGCGTCCTCGCCGAGGCCGGCGGTCAGGTCATGTCGGAGCCGGACGGCGCGCTGCGCGTGACCGGGCTGCCGCTGCCGCGCATCAGCGACCTCGCGCACGACGCGGGCGTACGGCTCTGGGAGTTGTCGCCGCACCAGGCGTCGCTGGAGGAGGCGTACATGCGGCTCACGCAGGGGGCCGTCGACTACCGGTCCACCACGGACCAGCGGGCCGGGCTCATGGAGCTGCCGCCGCAGCACATGGCGGGCGGCGGGTACACGCCGCCGGTGATCCCGGAGGTCCCGCAGCAGGGCTGGTACGCCCCGCCGCCGCCCGGGCAGAACCCGTACGCGGGCGGCACCCAGGCACCACAAGCACCACAGGCCCCGCAGGCACCGCACCCCCAGCAGGCACCGGCCGCACCGGCCGCACCGGCCCAGGCTCCGCACGACGCGCCGCCCGCCCCCGCCCCGGCCGCGGCACCGCAGCCGCCGGC
>NZ_KL591007.1:186667-193139 GCF_000716335.1 Streptomyces sp. NRRL S-118
ACAGGCCCAGGCCCCGGCCTCCCTGACCAAGAGCGACTCCGAGGACCCCCGATGACCACCCCGACCACTCCGCCGACCCCGGCCCCGTACTCCTACACCTCGCCCATCCCGGTCCGCCGCGCCCACCTCGGGGACGCGCTCGCTTCCGAGTGGACCAAGATCCGGTCCGTGCGGTCCACGATGTGGACGCTCGGCGTGATGATCGCCCTGATGGTCGGCATCGGCGTCCTCTCCGCCATGGCCGTCGCCGGCACGGACGCGAATCTCGAGGGCCAGTCCGCGCTGGGGCTGGGCTTCTTCGGCGTGCTGCTCGGCTCGATCTGCGTGATCACCCTGGGCGTGCTCACCATCTCGTCGGAGTACGGCACGGGCATGATCCGTACGACCCTGACGGCGTGCCCCAGCCGCGCGCGGGTGCTGGCGGCGAAGTCGATCGTCTTCTTCCTGCTCGTCTTCGTGCTCACCACCACCGTCGCCGCGGCGGTGGGCATGCTGCAGACCACGATCGTGGACTCGGGCACCACGACCGGTGAGGACTGGTTCCGCGCCACCATCGGTGTCGGCCTGTACGTGGCGACGCTCGGACTGCTCTCGCTCGCCGTCGGCGCGCTGCTGCGCCACTCGGCCGGCGCGATCACCGTCATGCTCGGTGTCGTCCTGCTGCCGCTCGTCGCCGCGATGTTCATGTTCTCGGAGTCGCTGCGGGACGTGCAGCAGGCCCTGTTCGAGTACTCGATCCCCAGCCAGCTCGCGGTCCTCTACGACAACGCGGTGACCCAGTCCGGCCCGTCCGGCTGGGAGCCGCTGTGGATCATGGCCGGTCTGGCCGCGGCGGCCATGGTCGCCGCCTTCTTCGCCCTCGACCGGCGGGACGTGTAGCCGGAAGGGCAGGCCGCTCCCTAATAACGCGGCGCGTTACGGGACCGCTGCACCCGCGAGGTGCGGCGGTCCTTCGCGTTCCAGCACGCCTTGTGCCAGTGGCGGCGGTCGTCCACACCGCCGTACGACGACGGCCAGGCCACCACGTGCGCGAGGCCGGACGGGATCTCCTGGTCGCAACCCGGGCAGCGGTACCGCTTGCCGAGCGCGCTCGCGCCCGCCACGTGCCGCACCGCCCACTCCTCGCCCTGCCAGGACTCCGAGCGCTGGAATCCGCCGTACCGGTCCCCCACCTCGCCGGTGATGCTCTCGTTCGGCTTGTCGCCGCCACGCGGGCGGTTTCGGCGCGGGGACACGGGACACCTCACAGGGGGCAGGCGTGAACAGGGCCCGTCCAGCCTACGGCAGCGGCAGTTAACGGAATATCGGAACAACTTGCGCCTGGGCCGTTGCCTTTGGCACCTGCCAGACGTTGTTGCCCCTGAGGGGAGTCGCGTCGGCCGCGCTAGGAGGCATCAGGCGATGCGTGTGGGAACTTTTGTACTGGCCGCCCAATTTCCCGGCCAGGGCCAGGGCGAAGCGCTCCACCGGGCGGTGCGTTCCGCCGAGGTGGCCGAGGAGGCGGGCCTGGATTCCGTCTGGCTGGCCGAGCACCACTTCGTGCCGTACGGCGTCTGCCCCTCGGCCGTCACTCTCGCCGCGCTGCTGCTCGGCCGGACCCGCCGCATCAGGGTCGGGACCGCGGTCAGCGTGCTGCCGACCACCCATCCGGTGGCGCTCGGCGAGCAGGCGGCGCTGCTGCACGTGACCTCCGGCGGCCGGTTCACGCTCGGGGTCGGCCGCGGCGGGCCCTGGGTGGACCTGGAAGTCTTCGGCTCGGGCCTCGGGGCGTACGAACAGCACTTCCCGGAAGCGCTGGACCTGCTGCTGCGCTGGCTGCGCGAACCGCGCGTGTCGGCCGACGGCCCCCGCCACCGGTTCCGCGAGGTCCCCGTGGTGCCGCGTCCGGACGAGCTGATCGACGGCGACCCCGCCCCGGAGACGATCCTGGCCTGCACCTCGCCCGCGAGCGTGCGGCTGGCCGCGGCGCGGGCCCTGCCGATGCTGCTGGGCATGCACTGCGGCGACGACGAGAAGGCGGAGATGGTGGCGCTGTGGCGGGCGGAGGCGCACGCCGCCGGGCACCCTCCGGAGGTGATCGCCGGCGCTGCCGCCCGGCACGTCTCGGCGGGTGTGGCGCAGATCGCGGACCGCTCGGCGGACGCGGCCCAGGCGCTGCTGAAGGCGATGCCCGGCTGGCTGAGGCAGGGGCTCGGCGCCCATGTGACGGTCGACGGCCGGCAGCGCGCGATGCGCGACCCGTACGCGTACACGGAGCTGCTGTGCCGGCTGCACCCGGTGGGGACGGCGAAAGGGGCGGCGGACCGGCTGGCGGCGACGTCCGAGCGGACCGGCATCAGGCGCTTCGCGCTGCTCGTCGAGGGGTCCGGGGACATCGTGGCCACGGAGGAGAACGTACGGCGGCTGGGCGGGGACGTGCTGCCGCTGCTCGGCTGAGGGAGCGGAGGCCGTGACTGGCGGCGAGGGGGGCGCGGCCCGCGCGGGCGTCGCCTGCATCGGTGCTGCCGCCCCGGCACCGGCTGCGGCCGGCGGCGCAACGGAGCGGCAGCACGGGCTCAGCAGTCGCGCAGCTCGGGCGACTGGTTCAGCAGCTGGGCCCGTACGGAAGTGAAGCGGGTGTACCGCTCGTCCACCGAGGAGTCCAACGGGAACACCGCGACGCGGTGGCAGTTCTGGAACGCCAGACGGACCCCGAAGTGCCGCTGGAGCGCACCCCGGATCGCGTCACTCGCGAGCGCACGCAGCAGCTGTCCACGTGCCTGCTCGTCCGGCGGCGGCGTCTGGTTGTCGGCGAACGCACCACCGTCCACCTTCAGCTGTGCCACCAGAGAACTGATCATCTCCCATGCGTAGGGCAGGGAGGTCCGGACGCAGTCGACGAAGTCGGCTTCGTCGACCTCGCCTCGCTCGGCCTGTTCCAACAGCGCCGGTGAGACGTCGAGCGACATGGGTTCTCCTCTCGCGACCCCGGACGGTAGCGGGGTCTTACGGGCAGGGAAGGAGGACGCCCCCGTAGGCCACGCAGAGTGCCCGGGCGACAACCTCCCGCTTCCACGGTAAGCGCGCTGTCCGGAGCGCACCAGGAGAATGGGGTCACAACCGGCCATGTACGTAAGGGGGTTTAGGGCCGAATCGCGCGGAAGCGTAGGAGTCGAGTAGCGTTGCCGTCCATGCGTCTCGTCATCGCCCGCTGTTCCGTGGACTACGCGGGCCGGCTCACCGCCCACCTGCCCTCCGCCCCCCGTCTGATCCTGGTCAAGGCAGACGGCAGCGTCTCCATCCATGCTGACGACCGGGCGTACAAACCGCTCAACTGGATGTCCCCGCCGTGCACCCTCAAGGAGGGTGACGACAGAGTCTGGACGGTCGTGAACAAGGCGGGCGAGAAATTGATCATCACGATGGAGGAAATCCTCCATGACTCGTCGCACGAGCTCGGTGTGGACCCCGGCCTCATCAAGGACGGCGTGGAAGCACACCTCCAGGAGCTGCTCGCCGACAGGATCGAGACATTGGGGGACGGTTATTCGCTGATCCGGCGCGAATACCCGACCGCCATCGGGCCGGTGGACATCCTCTGCCGGGACGCGGACGGCGCCACGGTGGCCGTGGAGATCAAGCGGCGCGGCGAGATCGACGGCGTGGAGCAGCTCACCCGCTATCTGGAGCTGCTGAACCGCGACCCGCATCTGGCGCCGGTGAAGGGCATCTTCGCGGCGCAGGAGATCAAGCCGCAGGCGCGGGTGCTGGCGACGGACCGCGGCATCGGCTGCGTGGTGCTGGACTACGACGCGCTGCGCGGCATCGAGGACGACAAGCTGCGCCTGTTCTGAGGCGCCGCACGAACGGGCGGTACGGCTGCGGCCCCGGGAGACGAGACGATCTCCCGGGGCCGCAGTCGTGTGTCAGGACGCGCGCCGCGGTCGTGCGCCGGGGCGCGCGCCGCGGCCGGGCTCAGGACGCGCTGGGTGAGCCGCCGTCGCCGGTGGTCCCGCCGGTGGTCTCCGTGCCGCCACTGCTGGTGCCGCCGCCCGCGCCGCCGCCCGTGGTGGTGGTCCCGCCGGCGTCCGTGCCCCCGCTGTCGGTGCCACCGGTCGTGGTGGAGCCGCTGGTCGTCGGCGAGCCCGTGGTGCTGCCGCTCGTGGTCGGCGAGGGTGAACTGCTGCCGCCGCCCCCGGTGGTGGTCGGCGACGGGGAGCCGCCGGTCCCGCCGGTGCTGGTCGGGGAGGAGCTGCCGCCGCCGGTGCTGGTGGGCGAGGAGCTGCCGCCGGTCGAGGTGGAGCTGCCGCCGGACGGGGACGTCCCGCCCGTCTGCGTCCCGCCGCCCGTCGCCGAGCCGTCGCCCGGCTCCTGTGCCGAGCCGGTCTCGCCGGGGCGGACCGGACCGGGGTCCGCGGTGCCACCGGATCCGCCCGTCGAGCCGGTGCCACCGATGGAGCCGCCGTCCGGGCGGCGCGTGGAGTCCTGGCCGGGCTCCTCCGCGTCGAGTCCATCGTTGCCGTCGTCCTCGTTCGCCGACTGGTCCGACGTGACGGGGCGGGAGCCGCCGTCGCCCTCAGCGCTGCCCGAGGTGGCGCCGAGCGTCACGACCGTGCCGAGGACGGCGGCGAGCAGCGCACCGGCGCCCGCCGCGACCAGATTGCGCCGCGCGCCGGTCAGGATGGTGCGCCGGGCCGTGGGACGGGCGGCTGCGGCGCCCGCCGGGGCGCCGGCCGCGACACCCGCCGCGGCGCCGGTCGCGACGCCCGGTTCCGCGGTGTCCTTGCGGGTGGGGAGGGTGGACGGCTCGCGGGACAGACCCGCCAGACGCGGCAGCCCCGCGGGGGCGCCCTTCGCGGGTACGCCGCCGGGCGGGGACGCCGATTCGTCGTGGCGTGCGGCGGGCACCTCCTCGCCCGCGGCCGTGCGCCCGCCGAGCAGCGGTCCGCGCTCCCGGTCGGCGACCAGCGCCAGGGCTCGCCGGCCCGCGACCGTGCCGCGCTTGTCGGCGAGTGCGCCGCGCAGGGCGATCGACGCCTCCAGCTCGGCGCGGGCCCGCTCCAGGTTTCCGGCGCACAGCGCGAGGACGCCCAATTCATGGTGGAAGTACGCCTCTTCGGCAACTTCGCCCGAAATGCGGGCCGCTTCCTGGCCGGTGCGCAGCGCCCGCTCCCAGGCGCCCCAGTGCAGCGCGGCCGCGAAGGCGGGCACCGCGCTGCGGGCCAGCAGGACCGCCGCGCTCGCGTGGCCCGGCTCCCCTCCCCCAGCGCCCTGCCCGGCCGTCGGCCCCAGCACCAGCGCGGCCATCGCGGCCAGCACGGCGTCCGCCTCGGCGGCCACCCGCTCGGAGGTGACCGAGGGGTGGGCGGCCCACCAGGCGTAGTGCTGGGCGGCGGTGTGGGCACGGCCGGCCGCACCATCGTCGTATCCGCTCGCGACGAGCTGCGCCGACACCCCGGAGGCGAGCCGGTAGCGCGTGCCGACCGGGGTGAGCAGCCCGCACCCGAGGAGTTCGCCGAGGGCGGCGTCGGCGTGCGTGTCGCCGACGAGCGCCGGCAGGTGCGCCTGGTGCGGGACCTCGCCGCCGAGCGCGACCGCGAAGCGCAGGGTCTCGCGGGCCGATTCGGAGAGGCGGGAGGCGAGCAGCGCCGCGGGAGCGGCACCTTCGGCGAGGCTCGGCAGCGGTACGTCGCGGCCCGCGGCGAACACGTCGGCGTCGCCGGACACCTCGTCCGCCGCGTCGTCGTCGCCGGGGACCTCGTCGTCCGCGGGGCCGGCGCGCATCTCGTCGCGCTGGCGCAGCAGGGCGCCGGCCTGGATGAACCGCAGAGGCAGGCCCTCGGACTCGAACCAGAGGTCGCCCGCCCAGTTCGCCTCGTCGTCGGTGAGCGCCCGGTCGACGGCGCGCTCCAGCAGTTCGAGGACGGAACCGCGGCCCAGTCCGGCGAGGAAGACCTCTTCGACGTGCGAGTCCGGGGAGGGCGCGGGCACGTCGGGCGTGGCCGCGAGCAGGAACGCGCACTCGGGCGTGGCGTCGAGCAGCTCGTCCAGCGCGGAGCCGCCGAACTCCAGGTCGTCGACGACCACGACGGCGCCGATGTCGTGCACGGCGGCCAGGAGTCCCGCTCGGTCGGGCCGGTGGCCGGGCGCGCGGTACACGGCGGCGAAGAGCTCGTACAGCACCTCGGTGGGCGTGCGGTGGTGGCCGCTGAGCCGTACGACCCCGTCGGGTGCGAGGTCGGCGCAGTCCGCGGCGACGGCGTCGAGCAGGGCGGTCCGGCCGGAACCCGACGGCCCGGTCAGCCGGACGGAGCGGCCGCGCGCGAGGAGGCGCACCAGCCGCTCCCGCTCCTCCTGGCGCTCCAGCAGCGTGAGGTGGCGGGCGAGGGGGCCTGGGGGTACGGGCGGGCCGGAAGCGCGCGCCTGTTCGGTGCGCTCGTCCGGGGTGTGGCGGCCCGGCGGCGCGGGCTGCCGTCCGGGCGGACAGACCTCG
>NZ_KL591007.1:193192-230062 GCF_000716335.1 Streptomyces sp. NRRL S-118
CGTCCGGGGTGTGGCGGCCCGGCGGCGCGGGCTGCCGTCCGGGCGGACAGACCTCGATCTCGCTGCCGTCTATCGGGTTGACAGTGAGGAGGAAATCGCCGGAGACGATCCGGGCGGTACGCGCGGGGCCGACCGGCGCGGCCCGTTCACCGGCGCGCTCGACGGACCGCTCGCGCGGTGCGTCGTCGCGGGCCGGGCGCGCGCGGTGCACGCCACCGTCTGCGGTGCCGTTGTCATCGTTGTCGTGGCCGTTGTCTTCCGGCCCTCGGTTCATCGGGTTCATGGTCTGTGCCCCCCAAAAGCGGTGCGCGCCGAAGCCCCTCCCGGCCGTTCCGCACGCCGATGTCGCTTCTGGTCCGGTGCCCGCCGGTGGGTCCGTCATTCGGCAGGCGACCGAACCCTAGACGTTCGCTCAGTATCCAGGAAGCGCCGGGGTGGTGTGCCGCCCAAGACGTCACGGTCTCGTGAGGATTGTGCACCCGGGAGTGCCGGGGCGGCCCGCGGCACCGGCCCCGTGCCGGCCGGGGCCGGCGTCAGACGCGGGGCAACGTTTCCGCGGCGATCCCGCCCTCGATGGCGAGGATGCGGTGCAGCCGGGTGGCCACCAGCAGGCGCTGCATCTGGGGCGGTACGCCCCGCAGCACCAGCCGGCGGCCGCAGCGTCCCGCACGCCGGTGAGCGCCCATGATGACCCCGAGCCCGGTGGCGTCCCAGGAGTCGAGGCCGGTCAGGTCGAGCACCAGGTCCCCGGCTCCGTCGTCCACGGCCGAGTGCAGGACCGTACGGGCGTCCGCCGCGCTGCGGACGTCGAGGCGGCCCCCGACGACCAGCTCGGCGTGGTCGCCCCTGATGTGCATATGCGCTCCCCGAGAGTGCTGTGGTCGTCACGTCTTTCTATGCAACAACTGACTGCCGGACCGGGCCGGAAGTTGCCGCCTGTAAGCGAACCGATACCGAATTCACCCCGTGGGGTGATGGCGAAACGGTCGATGCGGCTGACCGCCCGCTCGGGACGTGGCTCAGTGCTTGTAGAAGCCCTGCCCGCTCTTGCGGCCGATGTCACCCGCGTCCACCATCCGGCGCATCAGCTCCGGCGGCGCGAACTTCTCATCCTGGGACTCGGTGTAGATGTTGCTGGTGGCGTGGAGCAGGATGTCGACGCCCGTCAGGTCCGCGGTGGCGAGCGGTCCCATCGCGTGGCCGAAGCCGAGCTTGCAGGCGATGTCGATGTCCTCGGCGGACGCGACGCCCGACTCGTACAGCTTGGCCGCCTCGACGACGAGCGCGGAGATGAGGCGCGTGGTGACGAAGCCGGCGACGTCGCGGTTGACGACGATGCAGGTCTTGCCGACGGACTCGGCGAACTCGCGGGCGGCGGCGAGGGTTTCGTCGCTCGTCTTGTAGCCGCGGACGAGCTCGCACAGCTGCATCATCGGTACGGGCGAGAAGAAGTGCGTGCCGACGACGCGCTCCGGGCGCTCCGTCACGGCCGCGATCTTGGTGATCGGGATGGCGGAGGTGTTGGAGGCGAGGACGGCGTCGTCGCGCACGAGCTTGTCGAGCGTGCGGAAGATCTCGTGCTTGACCTCCAGCTTCTCGAAGACCGCCTCGACGACGATGTCGGCGTCGGCGGCCGCGTCGAGGTCGGTGGTCGTGGTGATCCGGGCGAGCGCGGCCTCCGCGTCGGCGGCGTCGAGCCGGCCCTTGGCGACGAACTTGTCGTACGACGCCTTGATGCCGTCGGTGCCACGGGTCAGGGCCGCGTCGGTGACGTCGCGCAGCACGACCTCCCAGCCCGCCTGGGCCGAGACCTGCGCGATTCCGGACCCCATGAGTCCGGCCCCGATGACGGCGAGCTTCCTGGCCACGATCTACCCCTTAACGCCCCTGCCCCCGACGCCTGACAGGCATGGGGGTACGCCCAATATTTCGGCTCTCCGGCGGGAGGTTAGCGCCCGGCGGCGCCGGTGTGGCGGCGAAGAGATGCGCGTCACGTCTCAGATGACGGACATCACACCGGTACGGGCCACGGGGTGAGACCGGGGCGGGGACGCTCAGTTGGAGCGGACCGCGTAGGAGAGCACCTTGTCGCCGAGAAGTTCCTCCATCTCGTCGAGGAGGACGAGCGCTTCGCGGGACACCTCGGCGGGGTCGCGGCGCTTGAGCATCTCGGCGGAGATCCACCCCATGAGGGTGGCGTGCAGCCAGTTCAGCTGACCGGCGACCAGGCCGGGCAGCAGTTCGTCCTCCGCCGCGCCGACCTCCTCTCGCACGGTGAGCTCCAGGACCTGGAGGCTCTCCTGCTGGATCGCCCAGAGCCGGGAGCGCAGCGAGTCCGCCTCGAGGATCACCCGCATGAAGTCCGCGTAGCCCTCGAAGAGGCCGACGGTGTACGAGAGCGTCTCGACCGCCTCACGCAGTTCCCGCAGGACCGCGGCGGCGGCCGACTCGCCGGTGCGTCGGCCGCGCACCCAGCGGGAGACCCGGTCGACGATCCCCTGGCCCCGGTCGAGGAAGAGGTCCTCCTTGGCGGGGAAGTAGTTGTACACCGTGTTGACGGAGACGTCGGCGGCCCTGGCGATCTCGGCGATCGTCACGGCGTCGAAGCCGCGCTCCAGGAACAGGCCCGTGGCCACATCGGAGATGTGCTGCCGCGTCTGCCGCTTCTTGCGCTCTCTCAGCCCCTCGGTCGCCGTCATGCCCTCATCCTAGCTTCGATGGGACCACTGAAATCTTGGTGTCGTTGCAAATTTTAAGCGACTCTGATTTTCTGGAGCCATGGCAATCATCAGCACCGCCGGACTCGCCCACACCTTCCGCGGCCGCAACGGGCCGGTCGAAGCCGTCCGGGGCATCGACCTCACCGTCGAGGCCGGCGAGATCCTCGGCTTCCTCGGTCCCAACGGCGCCGGCAAGACCACCACCTTGCGGATGCTCACCACGCTCCTCCCGCCCACCGGCGGCGCCGCCACGGTCGCGGGCTGCGACCTGGTGGGCGACCCCGTCGGCGTACGGCGGAAGATCGGCTACGTCGCCCAGTCCGGCGGCGTCGACCTTTCCGTCTCCGTACGCGAGGAGCTGGTCACCCAGGGCCGGCTCTACCGCCTCTCCAAGGCCGAGGCGGCCGCCCGCGCGGACGAGCTGGCGGGCGAGCTCGATCTCACCGGACTGCTGGACCGCCCGTGCGCGGCGCTCTCCGGCGGGCAGCGGCGGCGACTGGACATCGCCCTGGGGCTCACCCACCGCCCGGAAGTCCTGTTCCTCGACGAGCCGACCACCGGCCTCGACCCCGGCAGCCGCGCCGGCCTGTGGCGGCTGGTGCGGCGGCTGCGCGACACCTACGGCACCACCGTCTTCCTCACCACCCACTACCTCGACGAGGCCGACGAGCTGTCCGACCGGCTCGTCGTCGTCGACCGGGGCGCGGTCGTCGCCGAGGGCACACCGGCCGCGCTCAAGGAGCGGTACGCCGGATCGGCCGACGCCTCGCTCCAGGACACCTTCCTCGCCATCACCGGGCGCGGCCCGGCACCCGCCGACCAGGCCCCCGTGGCCGTCTAGGAGTTCCCCGTGCTGTTCCACGACACCGCGCTGGTCTTCGGGCGGTACGCCCGCCAGACGCTCCGCTCCAGGTTCCAGCTGCTCTTCGGCGTTCTGATGCCGCTGCTGTACCTGCTCTTCTTCGGCCCGCTCCTCACCGGCCTGCCGCTCGGCACGGAAGGCGACTCCTGGCAGGTCCTCGTCCCCGGGCTGCTGCTGCAGCTCGGTCTCTTCGGCGCCTCGTTCGCCGGGTTCGCGATCATCATCGAGAAGCAGATGGGGGTCGTCGAGCGGATGCGGGTCACCCCGGTCGGCCGGCTGGCGCTGCTGCTCGGGCGGGTACTGCGGGACGCCGCGGTCTTCGTCTTCCAGGCGGTGCTGCTCGTGCTGGCCGCCCTGGCGATGGGGCTGCGGGCGCCGCTGGGCGGGATCCTGATCGGGTTCGCGTTCGTCGCCGTCCTCACGGTCGCACTGGCCTCGCTGTCATACGCGCTGGCGCTGAAGGTGTCCAAGCCACAGGAGTTCGGGCCGGTCATCAACGCGGTGAGCATGCCGTCGATGCTGCTGTCCGGGCTGATGCTGCCGATGGCCCTGGCCCCCGCCTGGCTCGACGTCCTCTCCCACCTCATGCCGTTCCGCTACCTGGTCGACGCGGTGCGCGCCGGGTACGTGGGCGACTACACGGGCACGGCGATGCTGTACGGCGTGCTGGTCGCCGCCGGGTTCGCGACGCTGTCCGTGACGGTGGGCACACGAGTGTTCCGGAAGGCGGGAGCGTAACTAGGCTGGCCGTATGGTCAATCTGACGCGCATCTACACGCGCACCGGCGACAAGGGCACGACGGCGCTCGGCGACATGAGCCGGACAGCCAAGACGGATCTGCGCATCGCGGCGTACGCCGACGCCAACGAGGCCAACGCCGTCATCGGTACGGCGATCGCGCTGGGCAGCCTCGACGAGGAGGTCGTCAAGGTCCTCGTCCGCGTCCAGAACGACCTCTTCGACGTGGGCGCGGACCTGTCGACGCCGGTCGTGCCGGACCCCCAGTACCCGCCGCTGCGGGTCGAGCAGTCGTACGTCGACAAGCTGGAGGCGGACTGCGACCGCTTCCTGGAGGACCTGGACAAGCTGCGCTCCTTCATCCTCCCCGGCGGCACCCCGGGCGCGGCGCTGCTGCACCAGGCGTGCACGGTGGTCCGCCGCGCCGAACGCTCCACGTGGGCCGCGCTGGAGGTGCACGGCGACACGATGAACGCCCTCACGGCGACGTACCTCAACCGCCTGTCCGACCTGCTGTTCATCCTGGCGCGGACGGCGAACAAGGCGGTCGGTGACGTGCTGTGGGTGCCCGGCGGGGAGCGCTGAGGCCCGCTAGGGCCTCTCGACCCGCACCGGTTCGCGGTCCTTTTCCGGTGCGGGGGCCTTTCTCGGCCAGATCACGTACGTGAGGGCGACCAGGCCGTGGATGCCGGCCGCCCGCCAGGCGGCGCCCATCCAGTTCCGCAGCGAATCGGTACGGCCCGCGTCGCCCACGTACGCCATCGCGAGCCACAGCAGGACCGTGGCGACCGCCGCCCCGGCGAGGGTGCCCAGCCAGAGCCGGCCCTCGTAGCGGGCGCGGGCCATGCCGTAGCGCGGGGGCGCGGGCGGGCGGGGCGCTCCGGCGAGGCGGTGGGCGGCGTGGCGGTCGAGCCACTTCACGGTGCGGTGGCCGTGGCCGACGGTGTACCCGATGTACAGCGCGGCCAGGCCGTGCTTCGCGCTGGGCTCGGCGCCGTTGCGGAGGTCGACGGCGGTGGCGATGAGCAGCACCACCTCCAGCAGCGGTTCGCACAGCAGGATCGCCGCCCCCGTGCGGGGCATCTTCAACAGGTAGCGGGCGGCCAGGCCCGCGGCCAGCAGCACCCAGAAGCCGACCTCGCAGATGATGATCAGCGCGACGATCACGGCAGTTCTCCCTTCGGCACGCCTCCCAGCATTCCGCCGGCGGAGCGCCGTTCCGTCGTCTCTGGTGACGAATCGGTACTGCATCCTTCGATGTAGTCCGTCCTCCGCCCGGGCGGGGAGGCCCGCGGCCGGGGGACCGTGTTGGATGGCCGGGTGAGACTTCCCCGTACGCATCGCGACGACGTGCTGATCGCGGCCGCCGGATTCGCCTGCGGGCTGGTGCTGTGGTCGTTCGGGCTGCACACGCAGGGTCCGGGGACCGGGCTGCCCGGAGGGCCGGTGGTGCTGGTCCCGCTGCTCGTGCTGACCGCGCTGGCGCTGGTGCGCCGGACGCTGCCGCGCACGGCGCTGATCGCGGGGACGGCCGCGGTGGTCGCGGACCAGTTCACCCGGGGCAACCTGATGACGGTCGTGATGTTCGCCGACATCGTGTACGCCGCCGTCGTGTACGGTCCGCCCGCCTCGGCCCGCCGCATCCCGGTCACCACCGGGCTGATCACGGTCGTGGTGACGCTCGGCTTCCTGGCTTGGTATCAACGGCCGGAGGCGCTGCTCATCGGGGTCGTCACGGCCCTGATCACCTTCTTCCCGGCGATCACCGGCGCGGTCGTCCGCAACCACCGGGAGGCCGCCGACACCGCCCGGCTGCGGGCGGAGCAGACGGCGCTGCTGGCCGAGATGGACCGCAGGCAGGCGGTCATCGCCGAGCGGGCCCGGATGGCCCGCGAGCTGCACGACATGGTGGCCAACCACCTGTCCGCGATCGCCATCCACTCCACCGCCGCGCTGTCGCTGGACGACCCGGACACCTCACGTGACGCGCTCGGCGTCATCCGGGAGAACAGCGTCGAGGGCCTGGCCGAAATGCGGCGCCTGATCGGACTGCTGCGGGACAGCGGCGAACACGAGGAACCAGCCGCCGCCCCGACCCTCGACGGGCTGGACGCCCTGGTGCGCCAGGCGGGCACGAGCGGCGCCGGGAGCGGCCTGACGTTCCGGCTGACCGACGACCGCGCACCGGACACGGCACTGCCGGCGCCCGTCGAGCTCGCGGCGTACCGGATCGTGCAGGAGTCGCTCACCAACACGCTCAAGCACGCCGGCCCCGGCGAGGTCGCCGTCACCCTGGGGTCGGCCGACCATGCGCTGACGGTCGAGGTGACGAGCCCGTACAGCAGCCGGCCGGGGCCGCGGGCGCCGGGGTCGGGCGCCGGACTGGTGGGGATGCGGGAGCGGATCGCCCTGCTGGGCGGCGTGTTCGAGGCGGGCCCGGCCGAGGAGCGGGGCGCGCGGATCTGGCGGGTACGGGCGGAGCTGCCCGTGACGGAGGACGACAAGGAGCCGTCGGCATGACGAGGACCCCGCACGCGCCGATCCGCGTGCTCGTCGCGGAGGACCAGAGCGCGGTGCGCGCCGGCCTGGTGCTCATCCTGCGCAGCGCCGCGGACATCGAGGTCGTCGGCGAGGCGGGCGACGGCGAGGAGGCGGTGCGGCTCGCCCGGGAGCTGCGGCCCGACCTCGTGCTGATGGACATTCAGATGCCGCGGCTCGACGGCGTGTCGGCCACCCGCGAGGTGGTCGGCGAGGGACTGGCGGACGTGCTCGTGCTGACGACGTTCGACCTGGACGAGTACGTCTTCGGGGCGCTGCGCGCTGGTGCGGCCGGGTTCCTGCTGAAGAACACGGAGGCGAAGGACCTGATCGAGGCGGTGCGGACGGTTGCGCGCGGCGAGGGGCTGATCGCGCCCGCGGTGACCCGGCGCCTGATCGCCGAGTTCGCCGCGCCGTCGAGGCCGGCGCGCGGCGGACGGACCCCCGACCCCGCGGTGCTCGACGTGCTGACGCGGCGGGAGCGCGAGGTGCTGTCCTGCCTGGGCGAGGGGCTGTCGAACGCGGAGATCGCGGTACGGCTGGACATGGCGGAGGCGACGGTGAAGACGCACGTCAGCCGGTTGCTGGGGAAGCTGGAGCTGCGCAGCAGGGTCCAAGCGGCGGTGCTGGCACAGGAGTTGGGCGTCTGATCCGCCCGGCGGGCACGACCTGCCACCACGGGCGCACAATGGTCTGGACCTATTGACGATTGGTCCAGACCTTCCTACTCTCGCGGCACGCAACTGTTCACGGGTCGACCCACCCTGCCCGTCCGCGACTTCAGGAGCACCGTTGAGCAGATTCAGAACGAGAGCGGCCGCGGGAGTCACCGCGCTGCTGCTTCCCCTGGCCGCCATGGTCGGCCTCGCCACCCCCGCCCAGGCCGCAGCCTCCGCGACCGCCACCTACACCAAGGTCGCGGACTGGGGCTCCGGCTTCGAGGGCAAGTGGACGGTGAAGAACACCGGCACCACCGCCCTCTCCTCCTGGACCGTCGAGTGGGACTTCCCCTCCGGCACGTCGGTCACCTCCGCCTGGGACGCCACCGTCACCAGCAGCGGCACCCACTGGACCGCCAAGAACGTGAGCTGGAACGGGACGCTCGCCCCCGGCGCCTCCGTCTCCTTCGGCTTCAACGGCACCGGGACCGGCTCCCCCGCCGGCTGCAAGCTCAACGGCGGCTCCTGCGACGGCGGCCCCGAGGTACCCGGGGACGCCCCGCCCTCCGCTCCCGGCACCCCCGCGGCCTCCGGCGTCACCGACACCTCGGTGACGCTCAGCTGGACCGCGGCCACCGACGACAAGGGCGTCAAGAACTACGACGTGCTGCGCGACGGCACCAAGGTCGCCACCGTGACCGGCCTGACGTACACCGACACCGGCCTGACCGCCGGCACGGACTACTCGTACGCGGTCCAGGCCCGCGACACCGCCGGCCAGACGGGCGCGGTCAGCGGCTCCCGCGCGGTACGCACCACCGGCGGCGGCACCGACCCCGGCCCCGGCCCCGGCACCAAGGTCAACCTCGGGTACTTCACCAACTGGGGCGTCTACGGGCGCAACTACCACGTCAAGAACCTGGTGACGTCCGGCTCCGCGTCGAAGATCACGCACATCAACTACGCCTTCGGCAACGTCCAGGGCGGAAGGTGCACCATCGGAGACGCCTACGCCGACTACGACAAGGCGTACACCGCCGACCAGTCCGTCGACGGCAAGGCCGACACCTGGGACCAGCCGCTGCGCGGCAACTTCAACCAGCTGCGCAAGCTCAAGGCCATGTACCCGCACATCAAGGTGCTGTGGTCGTTCGGCGGCTGGACCTGGTCCGGCGGCTTCCCCGACGCCGTGAAGAACCCGACGGCCTTCGCCCAGTCCTGCTACGACCTGGTCGAGGACCCGCGCTGGGCCGATGTCTTCGACGGCATCGACCTGGACTGGGAGTACCCGAACGCCTGCGGGCTGACCTGCGACACCAGCGGTCCGGCGGCCTTCAGGAACATGATGCAGGCCATGCGGGCGAAGTTCGGCGCGAACAACCTGGTCACCGCCGCCGTCACCGCGGACGCCTCCTCCGGCGGCAAGATCGACGCCGCCGACTACGGCGGCGCCGCGCGGTACCTCGACTGGTACAACGTGATGACCTACGACTTCTTCGGCGCCTGGGCGGCGAAGGGTCCGACGGCCCCGCACTCCCCGCTCACCTCGTACCCCGGCATCCCGCAGGCCGGATTCAACTCCGCCGAGGCCATCGCCAAGTTCAAGGCCAAGGGCGTCCCCTCCGCCAAGCTGCTCCTCGGCATCGGCTTCTACGGCCGCGGCTGGACCGGCGTGACGCAGAAGGAGCCCGGTGGCACCGCGACCGGCCCGGCGGCCGGCACGTACGAGCAGGGCATCGAGGACTACAAGGTGCTCAGGACGACCTGCCCGGCCAACGGCACCGTCGCCGGCACGGCCTACGCCCACTGCGGCACCAACTGGTGGAGCTACGACACCCCGGCCACCGTGACCTCCAAGATGGCCTGGGCCAAGAGCCAGGGCCTGGGCGGTGCGTTCTTCTGGGAATTCAGCGGCGACACCAGCAACGGTGAACTGGTCGGCGCGATCAGCAGCGGCCTGAAGTGACCCCCACGGGAGAACCCCGGTGACGAGCAGGAGCCGCGCCCGTCCGGGTGCGGCTCCTCGCTCACTCTCCCTACGCCACGTTCACCCGCTGGCCGGGCGGCGCCGCCTCCAGCCAGGCCAGGAACCCGGTGAGCGCGTCCTCGCTCATCGCCAGCTCCAGCCGCGTGCCGTGGTGCAGACACCCGAGGATCACCGAGTCGGACAGCAGCGCCAGCTCCTCCTCGCCCTCCGGCATCCGGCGCGCCAGCACCTCGATGCCCGAGCGCTCCAGGATCCGGCGCGGCCGGGGCGCGTACGAGAAGACCCGGAACCAGGCGACGCGGTCCCCGCCGTAACGGGCGACGCCGTACACCCAGCCCTTGCCGGCCAGGTCGCCGCCCTCCGGCACGTTCCAGCGCAGGCTGCAGTCGAAGGTGCCACCCGAGCGCTGGATCAGGCGCCGGCGCAGCCCGAACAGGAAGAGCCCGATCACCACCAGTGCGACGACCAGGGCGCTCACAAGCAGAGCGAGGAACATCTCCACCGACCTCCTCGCATCGTCCCGTACCGGGATCCGTATCGGATCACAACCTGCACCTGCATCGCCTCAGCCGCGGCCCGGTCTGGATGATTCCAGCCCGGGCCGCGGCTGAGGGCACAACTGTCGGCGCGCGGCGCGTCAGCGTACCGCCGTCGCCACCGCACGCAGCCGGACGTCGGCACGGCGCTCGGCCGCGGCGTCCGACTCCGCCTTCGCGCGCTCCAGCGCACGCTCGGCGCGCTGGGTGTCGATCTCGTCCGCCAGCTCGGCGATCTCCGCCAGCAGCGAGAGCTTGTTGTCCGCGAAGGTGATGAAACCGCCGTGGACAGCGGCGACGACGGTCCCGCCCTCACTCGTACGGATGGTCACCGGGCCAGACTCCAGCACACCGAGCAGCGGCTGGTGGCCGGGCATGACGCCGATGTCGCCGGAGGTGGTGCGCGCGATGACCAGGGTGGCCTCGCCGGACCAGACACTCCGGTCCGCGGCGACCAGCTCGACGTGCAGCTCAGCAGCCAAGGGTGGCTCCTCGGGTCACCACCCGGCCGCCCGGCCGGGTGTTGGGTCAATTCTACGGGGCGTACAGAAGGGGGCGGGACGGACCCGCCCCCTTCATGAGCACGATGCTCAGGAGACGCCCAGCTCCTTGGCGTTCTTCTTCAGGTCCTCGAGACCACCGCACATGAAGAAGGCCTGCTCGGGGAAGTGGTCGTACTCGCCGTCGCAGATCGCGTTGAACGCGGCGATCGACTCGTCGAGCGGCACGTCCGAACCGTCCACGCCGGTGAACTGCTTCGCCGCGTGGGTGTTCTGGGACAGGAAGCGCTCGACACGACGGGCACGGTGGACGACCAGCTTGTCCTCCTCGCCCAGCTCGTCGATACCGAGGATCGCGATGATGTCCTGGAGATCCTTGTACTTCTGCAGGATGCCCTTGACGCGCATGGCGGCCTCGTAGTGGTCCTGCGCGATGTAGCGCGGGTCCAGGATCCGGGACGTCGAGTCCAGCGGGTCCACGGCCGGGTAGATGCCCTTCTCCGAGATCGGACGGGACAGAACCGTCGTCGCGTCGAGGTGGGCGAAGGTGGTGGCCGGGGCCGGGTCGGTCAGGTCGTCCGCGGGGACGTAGATCGCCTGCATCGAGGTGATCGAGTGGCCACGCGTCGAGGTGATGCGCTCCTGCAGCAGACCCATCTCGTCGGCCAGGTTCGGCTGGTAACCCACCGCGGACGGCATACGGCCGAGCAGGGTGGACACCTCGGAACCGGCCTGGGTGAACCGGAAGATGTTGTCGATGAAGAAGAGCACGTCCTGCTTCTGCACATCGCGGAAGTACTCCGCCATGGTCAGACCGGCCAGGGCGACGCGCAGACGGGTGCCCGGGGGCTCGTCCATCTGGCCGAAGACCAGGGCGGTCTTGTCCAGAACGCCGGACTCCTCCATCTCCGCGATGAGGTCGTTGCCCTCACGGGTGCGCTCACCGACGCCCGCGAAGACGGAGACGCCCTCGTGGAGGTTGGCGACACGCATGATCATTTCCTGGATCAGCACGGTCTTGCCGACACCGGCACCACCGAACAGACCGATCTTTCCACCCTTGACGTACGGGGTGAGAAGGTCGACGACCTTCAGGCCGGTCTCGAACATCTCGGTCTTGGACTCGAGCTGGTCGAAGTCGGGGGCCTTGCGGTGGATCGGCCAACGCTCACCGACGTTGGCGTTCTCCTCCGGGGCGTTCAGCACCTCACCGAGGGTGTTGAACACCTTGCCCTTGGTGAAGTCGCCGACCGGGACGGAGATGCCCGCGCCCGTGTCGGTCACCGGGGCCTGGCGGACCAGGCCGTCGGTGGGCTGCATGGAGATGGCGCGGATGATGCCGTCGCCGAGGTGCTGCGCGACCTCGAGCGTCAGCGTCTTGCGCTTGCCCTCCTCGGCCGGGTCGTCGACCTGGACCGTCAGCGCGTTGTAGATCTCCGGCATCGCGTCGACGGGGAACTCCACGTCGACGACCGGGCCGATGACCCGGGCGACGCGGCCCGTGGCGGCGGCCGTCTCAACAGTGGTCGTCATTACTTGTCACTCCCCGCGGTCGCGTCGGCCAGGGCGCTGGCGCCACCGACGATCTCGCTGATTTCCTGGGTGATTTCGGCCTGGCGGGCCGCGTTGGCAAGGCGCGAGAGCGAGTTGATCAGCTCGCCCGCGTTGTCGGTCGCCGACTTCATCGCCCGGCGACGGGCCGCGTGCTCGGAGGCGGCGGCCTGCAGCAGGGCGTTGTAGACCCGGCTCTCGACGTACCGCGGCAGCAGGGCGTCGAGGACGTCCTCCGCCGACGGCTCGAAGTCGAACAGGGGAAGGATCTCGCCCTTACCCGTCTCGTCCGTGCCCTTCTCGAGGCTGAGCGGCAGCATCCGGTTGTCCACCGGCGTCTGCGTCATCATCGACACGAATTCCGTGAAGACGATGTGCAGCTCGTCGACGCCACCCTCGGCGGTGTCCTGCTGGACGGCCTCGATGAGCGGCGCGGCCACCTTCTTGGCGTCCGCGTAGCTCGGGCTGTCGGTGAAGCCGGTCCACGACTCCGTGACCTTCCGCTCACGGAAACCGTAGTAGGCGACACCCTTGCGGCCGACGATGTACGTGTCGACCTCCTTGCCCTCGCCGCGCAGCCGCTCGATGAGCCGGTCGGCCTGCTTGATGGCGTTGGAGGAGTAGCCGCCGGCCAGACCGCGGTCGCTCGTGATGAGCAGGACCGCGGCACGGGTCGGGTTGTCCGCCTCCGTGGTCAGCGGGTGGTTGGTGTTCGATCCGGTCGCCACCGCCGTGACCGCGCGGGTGAGCTCGGTCGCGTACGGCGTGGAGGCCGCCACCTTGCGCTGCGCCTTGACGATGCGCGAGGCGGCGATCATCTCCATCGCCTTGGTGATCTTCTTCGTCGCGGTGACGGACCGGATGCGACGCTTGTAGACCCGGAGCTGCGCTCCCATGAGTCAGGTCCCTTCCGTCGTCACTTCGAGACGTTGACGGCGGCCGGCGCGTCCTCGGCCAGCAGCTTGCCGTCCGACGTCTCGAACTGCTTCTTGAACGCGGTGATGGCGTCCGCGACGGACGAGAGGGTGTCGTCGGACATCTTGCCGCCCTCGCGGATCGACGTCATCAGACCCTTGTGGTCGCGGTGCAGGTAGTCCAGCAGCTCGCGCTCGAAGCGGCGGATGTCGTTGACCGGGACGTCGTCCATCTTGCCCGTGGTACCGGCCCACACCGAGACGACCTGGTTCTCGGTCGACATCGGCTGGTACTGCGGCTGCTTCAGCAGCTCGACCATGCGCTTACCGCGCTCCAGGGCGGCCTTCGATGCGGCGTCCAGGTCGGAACCGAAGGCGGCGAACGCCTCCAGCTCACGGAACTGGGCGAGGTCCACACGGAGGCGGCCGGAGACCTGCTTCATGGCCTTGTGCTGGGCGGAGCCACCGACACGGGAGACCGAGATACCGACGTTCAGGGCCGGGCGCTGGCCGGCGTTGAACAGGTCGGACTCCAGGAAGCACTGGCCGTCGGTGATGGAGATGACGTTGGTCGGGATGAACGCCGAGACGTCGTTGGCCTTGGTCTCGACGATCGGCAGACCGGTCATCGAACCGGCACCCATCTCGTCGGAGAGCTTGGCGCAGCGCTCCAGCAGACGCGAGTGCAGGTAGAAGACGTCACCCGGGTACGCCTCGCGGCCCGGCGGGCGGCGCAGCAGCAGCGACACGGCGCGGTAGGCGTCGGCCTGCTTCGACAGGTCGTCGAAGACGATGAGGACGTGCTTGCCCTCGTACATCCACTGCTGACCGATGGCGGAGCCGGTGTAGGGCGCCAGGTACTTGAAGCCGGCCGGGTCGGACGCCGGGGCGGCGACGATGGTCGTGTACTCCAGGGCGCCGGCCTCCTCCAGCGCACCGCGCACGGACGCGATGGTGGAGCCCTTCTGGCCGATGGCGACGTAGATGCAGCGGACCTGCTTCTTCGGGTCGCCCGAGCGCCAGTTGTCGCGCTGGTTGATGATCGTGTCGACGGCCAGAGCGGTCTTGCCGGTCTGGCGGTCGCCGATGATCAGCTGACGCTGACCACGGCCGATCGGGGTCATCGCGTCGACGGCCTTGTAGCCGGTCTCCATCGGCTCGTGCACCGACTTGCGCTGCATGACCGTGGGGGCCTGCAGCTCGAGGGCGCGACGGCCGCTGGTCTCGATCTCGCCGAGGCCGTCGATCGGGTTGCCGAGCGGGTCGACGACCCGGCCCAGGTAGCCCTCGCCGACGGCTACGGACAGGACCTCGCCGGTACGCGTGACCGACTGGCCCTCCTCGATGCCGCTGAACTCACCGAGGACAATGGCACCGATCTCGCGCTCCTCCAGGTTGAGGGCGAGGCCGAGGGTGCCGTCCTCGAACTTCAGCAGCTCGTTCGCCATGGTCGAGGGCAGACCCTCGACCTTCGCGATGCCGTCGCCGGCAAGGCTGACCGTACCGACCTCCTCGCGCGAGGCCGCGTCCGGCTTGTACGACTGGACAAAGTTCTCCAGCGCGTCCCGGATCTCCTCCGGCCGGATCGTGAGCTCCGCCATCTGGGTTCCCTGCTCTCCTTGTTGGGCCCGAAGTTTCTTTGGGGGATCTGGGGGCTCCCCCCAGAACTTCTGCATCCTGTGCACGGCCCAACCGGGCCGTAGGTAACGCTTGTTGAGTTTGTGGCCTGGTCAGCCGGCCAGTCGCCGGGCCGCCTCGTCGAGACGGTTCGCGACGGTGCCGTTGATGACCTCGTCGCCGACCCGCACCGAGATCCCGCCGAGGACCGTGGGGTCCACGTCCAGGTTCAGGTGCATCTGCCGGCCGTACAGCTTCGCCAGCACGGCGCCGAGGCGCTGCTTCTGCTGGTCGCTGAGCGGCACGGCCGAGGTGACGACCGCGACCATCCGGTCCCGGCGCTCCGCGGCGAGCTTGGACAGGGACTCGAGTCCCGCCTCCAGGCTACGTCCACGCGGCTGCGTCACAAGACGGACGACCAGCCGCTCCGTGGCCGGAACGGTCTTGCCGCCGAGCAGGCCGCGCAGCAGCTCGGCCTTGGCGGACGCGGTGGCCGCACGGTCGGTCAGGGCCGCCCGCAGCTCGGTGCTGGACGCGACGATCCGGCCGAACCGGAACAGCTCGTCCTCCACGTCGTCCAGCGAGCCGGCCTTCTGCGCCGCCGTGAGGTCGGCGGTGTTCGCCAGCTCCTCCAGCGAGTCGACCAGGTCACGCGAGTACGACCAGCGGGAACGGACCATGCCGGAGACCAGGTCGACGGTCTCGCCGCCCACCTGACCGCTCAGCAGTCGCGTGGCCAGTTCGGCCTTGGCCTCGCCGGCCTGCGCCGGGTCGGTCAGGACCCGACGCAGCGACACCTCGCGGTCGAGCAGCGCGGTAACGGCGGCCAGCTCGCCGGCGAGCTTCGCCGCGTCGACCGAGGTGTTGTCGGTCAGCGCGTCGAGACGCTCACGTGCGGCAGCCAGTGCCTCGCGGCTCGCTCCGTTCATCGGGCGGCCTCGGCCTTCTCCTCGAGCTCGTCGAGGAAGCGGTCGATGGTGCGGCTCTGGCGGGCGACGTCCTCGAGGGACTCGCCGACCAGCTTGCCGGCCAGGTCGGTGGCGAGCTTGCCCACGTCCTGGCGCAGCGCGGTCGCCGCGGCCTTGCGGTCGGCCTCGATCTGGGCGTGGCCGGCCGCGATGATCTCCTCGCGCTGGCGCTGGCCCTCCGCCTTCATCTCCTGGATGATCGCGGCGCCCTGCTCCTGCGCCTCCTGACGCAGCCGCGCGGCCTCGTGACGGGCCTCGGCGAGCTGAGCCTTGTACTGCTCCAGCACACTCTGGGCTTCGATCTGGGCCGACTCGGCCTTCTCGATGCCGCCCTCGATGGCCTCGCGACGCTCGTCCAGAACCTTGTTGATGTTCGGAAGGAGCTTCTTGGCCAGGAAGCCGAAGACGATGACGAAGGCGATCAGGCCGATGACGAGCTCGTCGAGATGCGGGATCAGAGGAGGCTGGGGCTCCTCCGCTGCCGCAAGGAACAGAGCGTTCACATCAGTGCCTTCCGTGAAAGGGGTTGGTCTGCCGGTCCGGATCAGGCGGACGGGTAGACGAAGCCCATGACGATGCCGATGAGGGCGAGCGCCTCACAGAAGGCGAAACCCATGATCTGGTTGGTACGGATCAGACCGGCCGCCTCGGGCTGGCGGGCGAGGGCCTGGGTGCCGTTACCGAAGATGATGCCGACGCCGACGCCGGGGCCGATGGCCGCGAGGCCGTAGCCGATGGAGGCGACGTTTCCGGTGACAGCGGCGAGGTTGTCGAGAGCGGACATGCCGGTTCTTCCTTCTCTTTCAAGGATCCGGTGGGGGTTGGCCACCGGACGTCTGGTGGTTTGGGGTGGCTGGGGGCCGGGCCGATCAGTGGTGCTCGGCGAGCGCGCCCTGCACGTAGTTGCAGGCCAGCAGAACGAAGACGTACGCCTGGACGGCCTGGATGAAGAGCTCGAAGGCGGTCATCACGACGACCATGACGAACGACGTGGCCGCGTAGGCGATGCCGATGCCGTTCAGGAGGTACCAGCTCGCGAGCGAGAACATCACGATCAGCAGGTGACCGGCGAACATGTTCGCGAACAGTCGCACCGCGTGGGTGAAGGGCCGGATGATCAGGTTCGAGAAGAACTCGAGGAAGACGATCAGCGGCAGGATCGCGCCGAGGGACTTGTCGTAACCCGTGATGTTCTTCCAGCCACCGACGAAGCCGTGCTTGCGGAAGGTGAGGCTGACCCACATCACGTAGACGATCAGGGCCAGGCCGGCCGGGAAGGCGATCAGCGAGGTGACCGGGAACTGGGCGAGCGGAATGATCGACCAGAGGTTCATGACCCAGACGAAGAAGAACAGCGACACCATGAAGGGGACGTACTTCTCGCCGTCCTTCTTGCCGATGATCTCGTAGACGATGCCGCGGCGCACGAAGTCGTACCCGGCCTCGCCGACCATCTGGAGCTTGCCCGGGACCAGCTTCGGCTTCGCGAAGGCGGCCCAGAAGAACCCGACGATCAGGATCGAGCCGAGCAGGGCCAGCAGCATCGGCTTGGTCAGCTCGAAGCCGCCGATGGTGGCGATGGGCTCGTACATGAACGTGTGGAGGCCCGGCGCCGGGAAGCCGCATCCGGTGAAGATGTGACAGCTCGGGTCGAAGGCAAGCGTCTGGTCAGCACTCACCGCGGGCTCCTTCAGCGTGGCGCATAGGTACGGCAACCTCGTTGTGTCGGCGCGGCACGCAGCCGCGGTTCGGCACTGGACTGGTCTTACGGATAAGGGGGCGGCGGTTCGGCGTCGAGCCTCGCGCTGGGACAGGCGTCAGCTCGGATGCCCGCGCCCGCAGTGCCGCAGTTGGCACCGGACGATAGCAGCATCCCGAACACGCATTTATCCCGGCCCTACCTCTCACGTCGTGGATCCCGTCTTTTCGGGCTCGACGTAGAGGACCTTGGCCTTCATGTACGCACGCGCCTGCGCCGCGACCCAGACGACGGTCGTCGCGAGCAGCGTGAGACTGAAGGCCTTGAAGTCGAACAGCGTGGTGCCCTTGAGCAACGTCAGGAAGATGAAGAGCACGAGCAGCTGGGCCGTGTAGAGCATCAGACCCATGGCCTGGAACAGCTGCGGCAGCGACTTCGCCGTCCGCTGGAGCACCACCAGCCCGATGCCCATGAAGATGACGACCACGAGGGTGCCGACGACGGCGCCGACGGCTCCCTTGCCACCGGCGACCACGCCGCTGACGACGGTCGCGACGGCGCCGGCGACAGAGGCGGGTACGGCGGTGTGCAGGAGGGTGCGGGCGTCGTTGGACGGCATGGCGGCATCTCCGCTTGCTGGTGGGGGCAGTGGTGTCGTCATGGACGAGCGTAAGCCCGGTCCGAGGTGTGGTCTCGGGGCCAACGAACCGTCGCACTGCGGTCCTTCGGCGCTGTCGCCGGGTACTCGTGAACGGTATCACAAACTATTTGAATAGGTCTTTACCCAGAGGTGTGCTGACTCTCACACATGAGAGTGACCCTGCGCGTGTGTGCACGACAGCGGGGTCCTTTGTCTGGTAATGGACCCCTCTGCGGAGTTCGTCAACTCCGCGTTCCGGCCTTCCGCCGGTCGTGGACGGCGGAACGGGCACCGAGGGCGGTCGCCCCGTTGACACCCGCCGGCACCGGCACGCGTTCCGGCTCCCCGTCGGCCCCCTCGCCCGACCCCGGCGAGGACGACGGCTCCGCGGCGGGAGCCGTCCTCCGGCGCCGGTAGCGCGGCGGGACGAACGACTCGGCCCAGCGCGGGGCGCGCGGCGTGAAGCGGGGCAGCAGCAGGAGCACCAGCCCGATCGCGCTCAGCACGACGATCACCAGCACGCTCCACATCGACGCCGAGTGCACCGAGTACGCCAGCGTGCCGAAGGCGATCAGCGCCGACCAGAAGTACATGATCAGCACCGCGCGGCTGTGCGAGTGCCCGATCTCCAGCAACCGGTGGTGCAGGTGGCCGCGGTCCGCGGCGAACGGCGACTGCCCGTTCCAGGTGCGGCGCACGATCGCCAGGACCAGGTCCGCCATCGGGATCGCGATGATGGTCAGCGGCAGCAGCAGCGGGATGAAGACCGGCAGCGCGGCGTGCGTGGCCTGGCGGGTCGAGCCCTCGAAGATCTTCAGCGCGTCGGGGTCGACCTGGCCGGTGATCGAGATGGCGGAGGCGGCGAGGATCAGGCCGATCAGCATCGACCCGGAGTCGCCCATGAAGATCCGGGCGGGGTGCATGTTGTGCGGCAGGAAGCCCAGGCACATGCCCATGAGGATGGCGGCGAAGAGCGTCGCGGGCGCCGCGGCCTCGATGCCGTAGCTGAACCAGATGCGGTACGCGTACAGGAAGAACGCCGCCGAGGCGATGCACACCATGCCGGACGCCAGCCCGTCGAGGCCGTCGACGAAGTTCACCGCGTTGATGGTGATGACGACCAGCGCGACGGTGAGCAGCGTGCCCTGCCACTGCGTGAGCGCGACCGTGCCGACACCCGGGATGGGCAGCCACAGGATCGTCAGACCCTGCATCACCATCACGCCTGCGGCGATCATCTGGCCGCCGAGCTTGATCAGCGCGTCGATCTCGAACTTGTCGTCCAGGACGCCGATCAGCCAGATCAGCGCGGCACCGGACAGCAGCGCCCGTGGTTCGTTCGACAGCTCGAAGACGCTGTTGAGGTTCTGCAGGTGGTCCGCGACCAGCAGGCCCGCGCACAGCCCGAAGAACATGGCGATGCCGCCGAGCCGCGGCGTCGGCTCGCGGTGCACGTCCCGGGCACGGATCTCCGGCATCGCGCCGGCCGCGATGGCGAACTTCCGCACCGGACCGGTCAGCAGATAGGTCACCGCGGCCGTGACACAGAGCGTCAGCAGGTAATCACGCACGGGCTGCCCCACAGGAATCGCTGGCCATCTCAGCCCCACACCCTAGTCCCGGTGGACCTGTGCTGAAGGACACCAGGGGGGCCGTCCCGGTTCCACGGCCGCACGGTCGCGCCCCGCTACCCCCGATACGGGGGAAAGTTCCCGGCCAGTTCACGCACGCCGGTGCGGATCCTGCCCACCGCGTCGGCGTCGGCGCCCAGCGCCTCCGTGAACAGCCCGGCGATGCGCTCCATCTCCGGGCCGCCCATGCCCTGGGTGGTCACCGCGGCCGTGCCGAGCCGGATGCCGCGCCCGTCGCCGTACGGCAGGGCACAGGTGTCCAGCACGATGCCGCAGGCCGCGAGACGGGCCTTGGCGACCCGTCCGTCGACACCCAGCGGTGCCGGGTCGGCGGTGATCAGGTGGGTGTCCGTGCCGCCGGTGGTGATCGCGAACCCCTCGCCGGCCAGCGCGTCCGCGAGCGCCCGCGCGTTCGCCACCACACGGCGGGTGTACGCCGCGAACGCGGGGCCGGCCGCCTCGCCGAACGCCACCGCCTTCGCCGCGATCGTGTGCATCTGCGCGCCGCCCTGCGTGAACGGGAACACCGCGCGGTCGATGCGCTCCGCGAGCTCCGCCCCGCACAGCACCATGCCGCCGCGGGGCCCGCGCAGCACCTTGTGCGTGGTCGCGCACACGACGTCGGCGTACGGCACCGGGCTGGGGGCCGTACCGCCCGCGACGAGCCCGATGGGGTGCGCCGCGTCCGCGATCAGGCACGCCCCGACCTCGTCGGCGATCTCGCGGAAGGCGGCGTAGTCCATGTGCCGGGGGTACGAGATCGAGCCGCAGACGATCGCCTTCGGCCGGTGCTCGTGGGCGAGGACGCGGACCTGCTCGTAGTCGATCAGCCCGGTCTCGGCGTCCACGCCGTACGGGACGAAGTCGAACCAGCGCCCGGAGAAGTTGGCGGGCGAACCGTGCGTCAGGTGCCCGCCGTACTGCAGGCCCAGGGCCAGCACGGTGTCCCCGGGGCGCAGCAGCGCCGCGTACGCCGCGAGGACGGCCGACGAGCCGGAGTGCGGCTGGACGTTCGCGTGCTCGGCGCCGAAGAGCGCGGCCGCCCGCTCGACGGCGATCCGCTCGGCGGTGTCGGCGTACTCGCACCCGCCGTGGTAGCGGCTGCCGGGATAGCCCTCGGCGTACTTGTTGGCGAGCGGCGAGCCGAGCGCGGCGAGCACGGCGGGCGAGACGAAGTTCTCGGCGGCGTTCAGCTGCAGGCCCTCGGCCTGCCGCTGCGTCTCCCCGGTCAGGACGTCGGCGATCTCGGGGTCCTGCCGGCGCAGCGCGTCGGCGTCCGGACCGTACGCGGCGGGATGCGCGCCGGTGGCAGCAGCGGTGACCGACATCAGTGGCTCCAGGCGTGGACGGGCCCCGTCAGCTCCAATGTAGGCCCCCGCGCCCCCGCGCGCCCCGTCGTGACACCCGCTCCGGTCACCGCCGCGTCGGCACACCCGTCATGGCCGTCACCACGGGGTCCAGCGCCTGCTGGATCTCGTCGCCGATCGAGCGGAAGAACGTGATCGGCGCCCCGTAAGGATCGTTCACCTCGTCGGCCTCCGCGCTCGGTGCCAGCAGCCAGCCGCGCAGGGCCGCCGCCGCGCGGACCAGGGCGCGGGCGCGCTCCACCACGCCGTCCGTCAGGGGGTCCGGCAGCGTCGCCGGGTCTATCGCCCGGACGAGGCGGGTGAACTCCTTCAGGGTGAAGGTGCGCAGCCCCGCGCTGTGGCCCATCGAGATGACCTGCGCCCGGTGGTCGCGGGTCGCCGTCAGCACGAGGTCCGCGCGGATGACGTGCTCGTCGAGCAGCTCACGGCCCACGAAGCCGCTCGGGTCCGCGCCGAAGTCGGCGAGGACCAGCTCGGCGTTGGCCTCCATGGGGGCACCCTCGTGGCCCCAGGTGCCCGCGCTCTCCACGATCAGGCCGCCGCCCAGGGGGTCGCCCAGGCGGTCGCTGAGGGCGTGGCGGGTCAGCCGCTCGGTGATCGGCGAGCGGCAGACGTTGCCGGTGCTGACGTGGAGGATGCGGAAGGTGTTCTCCGTGCCGCCTATGCCACGCCCCTCAGGGGCGGTCAATTGGCCACCTCGAGATCGGGTACCACCTTGCGCAGCTCGTCCGCGGACAGTGCGCCCGCGCGCAGCAGGACCGGCACCTTGCCGGTGACGTCGACGATCGAGGACGGGACGTTGCCCGGGGTGGGCCCGCCGTCCAGGTACACCGACACCGAGTCGCCGAGCATGCCCTGCGCGGCGTCGCAGTCCTCGGGCGCGGGGTGCCCGGTCAGGTTGGCCGACGACACAGCCATCGGGCCGACGTCGGTGAGCAGCTCGATGGCGACCGGGTGCAGCGGCATCCGGATCGCGACGGTGCCGCGGGTGTCGCCCAGGTCCCACTGGAGGGACGGCTGGTGCTTGGTGACGAGCGTCAGCGCGCCGGGCCAGAACGCGTCGACGAGCTCCCACGCCTGCTCGGAGAAGTCGGTGACCAGACCGTGCAGGGTGTTCGGCGACCCGATGAGGACCGGGGTGGGCATGTTGCGCCCGCGCCCCTTGGCCTCCAGCAGGTCGGCGACGGCCTCCGCGCTGAAGGCGTCCGCACCGATCCCGTACACGGTGTCGGTGGGCAGCACGACGAGCTCTCCGCGCCGAACGGCGGACGCGGCCTCGCGCAGGCCGGTCGTGCGGTCGGTCGCGTCGTTGCAGTCGTATCGCCGAGCCATCTAGCAGGCCTCCTCGTACACGTGCTTCGTCATGGCGTCGCCTTGCGTGCGGTCGCGAAGCGCGGGCGGTTGTTCAGGTCCGGGTGGTCGGCGGCATCGGTCCAGCCGGCCTCCTCGTTGAAGATCCACGGGACCTGGCCGCCCTGCGTGTCGGCGTGCTCGACGACGACGAGGCCGCCGGGACGCAGCAGGCGGTGGGCGGTGCGTTCGATGCCGCGGATCGTGTCGAGGCCGTCCTCGCCGGAGAAGAGCGCCATCTCCGGGTCGTGGTCGCGGGCCTCGGGCGCGACGTACTCCCACTCGGTGAGCGGGATGTAGGGCGGGTTGGAGATGACCAGGTCGACCTGGCCGTCGAGCTCGGGCAGGGCGGTCAGGGCGTCGCCGTGGTGGACGGTGACCCTGGACCCCTCGGCGTTCTTGCGCGCCCACACCAGGGCCTGCTCGGACAGCTCCACGGCGTGCACGCGCGAGCGCGGCACCTCCTGGGCCATGGCGAGCGCGATGGCGCCGGAACCGGTGCACAGGTCCACGATGAGCGGCTCGACGACGTCCATCGCCCGTACCGCGTCTATGGCCCAGCCGACCACGGACTCGGTCTCCGGGCGGGGTACGAAGACGCCCGGACCCACCTGGAGCTCCAGGTAGCGGAAGAACGCGCGCCCGGTGATGTGCTGGAGCGGCTCGCGGGCCTCGCGGCGTGCCACCGCCTCCCAGTAGCGGGCGTCGAAGTCGGCGTCCTTGACGGTGTGCAGCTCTCCCCGCTTGACGCCGTGCACGAACGCGGCGAGCTCCTCCGCGTCGAAGCGCGGTGAGGGAACGCCGGCGTCGGCCAGCCGCTGGGTGGCCTGGGCCACCTCGGCAAGCAGCAGGTTCACGCTGGTCCTCCGTACAGGGATATGGCTTTACGCGGCGGCGAGCTTGGCCGCCGAGTCGGCGTCCACGCAGGCCTGGATCACGGCGTCCAGGTCACCGTCGAGCACCTGGTCCAAGTTGTACGCCTTGAAGCCCACCCGGTGGTCCGAGATCCGGTTTTCCGGGAAGTTGTACGTACGGATCTTCTCCGACCGGTCCACGGTGCGCACCTGGCTGCGGCGCGCGTCCGCGGCGTTCTTCTCGGCCTCCTCCTGCGCGGCGGCGAGGAGCCTGGACCGCAGGATACGCAGGGCCTGCTCCTTGTTCTGGAGCTGGCTCTTCTCGTTCTGGCAGGAGGCGACGACGCCGGTCGGCAGGTGGGTGATGCGGACGGCGGAGTCGGTGGTGTTGACGGACTGCCCGCCGGGGCCGGAGGAACGGTAGACGTCGATGCGCAGGTCGTTGGGGTTGATCTCGACCTCGATCTCCTCGGCCTCGGGGGTCACCAGGACACCGGCGGCGGAGGTGTGGATGCGGCCCTGGGACTCGGTCGCGGGCACGCGCTGCACGCGGTGCACACCGCCCTCGTACTTCAGCCGGGCCCACACGCCCTGGCCGGGTTCCGTGGCGCCCTGGCCGCCCTTGGTCTTCACGGCGACCTGGACGTCCTTGTAGCCGCCCAGCTCGGACTCGGTGGCGTCGATGATCTCGGTCTTCCACCCGACGCGCTCGGCGTACCGCAGGTACATGCGCAGCAGGTCGCCGGCGAACAGGGCGGACTCGTCGCCGCCCGCGCCCGCCTTGATCTCCAGGATGACGTCCTTGTCGTCGCTGGGGTCGCGCGGGACGAGCAGCAGGCGGAGCTTGTCCGTGAGCTCCTCGCGCTGCTTCTCCAGCTCCTTGACCTCGGCGGCGAAGTCGGGGTCGTCGGCGGCCAGCTCACGGGCCGTCTCGATGTCGTCACCGGTCTGCTTCCAGGTGCGGTACGTGGCGACGATCGGGGTCAGCTCGGCGTAGCGCTTGTTCAGCTTGCGCGCGTTGGCCTGGTCGGAGTGGACCGAAGGGTCGGCGAGCTTCTTCTCGAGATCGGCGTGTTCGCCGATCAGTTCCTCGACCGCCTCGAACATCGGGGGCTCCTGGTTTCGTACGCGGGTGGTGGCTGCTGCGGGAGACGGCAAAGCGCCGGTCCCGGCCACCCCACACCGGGGCGGCCGGAGACCGGCGCAGTGGCTCGCTACTTCTTGGCGGAGCCGGCAGCCTTGCCGAAGCGGGCCTCGAAGCGGGCCACGCGGCCACCGGTGTCGAGGATCTTCTGCTTGCCCGTGTAGAACGGGTGGCACTCGGAGCAGACCTCGGCACGGATGGTGCCGTTCGGGATCGTGCTGCGGGTGGTGAACGACGCGCCGCAGGTGCAGCTCACCTGGGTCTCGACGTACTCGGGGTGGATGTCGCGCTTCAAGGTGTCTCCTAGTTTCGGGAGGGCGCCGGGTCGCCCGGGCGGGATGCCCGTGCGTGAACCGGGGCCGACGTACCAGTCTGCCAGGACCGGCCGCATCTCCCAAAACCGGGGTGGGGCCCGATCTATTCCGGCCGGGCCGGCGGCCTTCCCGGGGCGGGGCCGGCGGCCTTCCCGGCGGCTACTTCACCACGCCCTGGGCCCGCCCCGTCGCGGTGTCCTTCGTCGCCGAGGCGGGGATCGGCCGGTCCTGCCGCAGGGCGGTCCACACCTGCCGGGACTTGGCCTCCAGCGGGATGACGCGGTTGAGGTCGGCCGGGTCGTACTGCACGGGCAGCGTGACCATGTGGACGTCGTCGGCGCCCAGCTGCTGCAGGCCGCGCGCGAAGTCGGCGAGCTCCTTGACGGAGTCGAGCTCGGAGTCGGGCCTGATCGCCTTGGTGGCGCTGTCGGCGAGGCCCCAGAGCTTCTGGGGGCTGCTGAAGACGCCGACGCTCTTGACCTGGTCGATGAAGGCCTTCATGAAGGCCTGCTGGAGCTGGATCCGGCCCAGGTCGCTGCCGTCGCCGACACCCTTGCGGGTGCGTACGAGGCCGAGGGCCTGCTCGCCGCTGAGGGTGTGGGGGCCCGCCGCCAGGTCGAGGTGGCTGCTGTCGTCCTTGATCGGCTCGGTGGTCGTCACCTCGACGCCGCCGAGTTCGTCGATGAGCTTCTTGAAGCCGGTGAAGTCGACCTCGATGTAGTGGTCCATGCGGATGCCGGACATCGCCTCGACGGTCTTGACCGCGCAGGCGGGCCCGCCGACCTCGTACGCCGTGTTGAACATGGCCCTGCGCTGCCCGGGGACGGTGGCGCCGCTCTTGTCGGCGCAGTCGGGGCGCTCGATGAGCGTGTCGCGGGGGACGGAGACCACGCTGGCCTTCCGGTGGCCCTCGTAGACGTGCAGGATCATCGCGGTGTCGGAGCGGGCGACGCCCTCGTCGCGGCCGTACGCGGCGTTGGCGCCGGAGCGGGTGTCGGAGCCGAGGACGAGGATGTCCAGGGAGCCGTTGTCGACGTTCTCCGGGCGCTCGTCGTCCCGGAGCTGGGCGTTGATGTCGACGCTCTCGATGTTGCCGTTGAGCTTGACGTACGCGTAACCGAGCCCGGACCCGCCGACGACCACCAGTCCGGCCGCCGACCAGGCGGCGATCGTGAGCGCTCTGCGCCCCTTGGCGGGCGGCTTGCGACGGCGTCCGGTGGCACGTATTCGGCTGCTGCTGTCCTGCTGGGCCATGGTCTCCTCAGTCCTCGTCGTCGCACTCACCCCTGCCGCGTCAGACGGGCGAGCGGGCCACAGGGTTGCACAGCACCGTGAGAAGTCCTTGAGAAAACGCGCGTGCCCACCGCGCGGTGCGCGGTGGGCACGGACGGTGGTGGAGGGGCGGTGTGTCCCCTCCCCCACCTGCGTCTTCGCCGGCCGGGCCCGCACGGGGCCCGGGGCGGTCACGGGGCCGCGCCACGGGGGCGGGGCTGTGACCAGGATCTCTCAGCCGAAGAGGTTGAAGCTGCCGAAGCCGGTGCCGGCCTGGATCGGCGCCCGCAGCATCCCGGTACCGGACTGGCCGGTGCCGCGGTGCAGCTGGAGGGTGCCGTCCGACTTGCGCGTCACCAGGTCGGCGATGCCGTCGCCGGAGACGTCGCCGAGCGAGGCGATGGCGTTGTACGACGACCAGCCCTCGGCGACCCGGACCGGGGTGCCGAACGGCGCGGAGGCGCTGCCGGTGCCCGGGATCAGGTAGAGCGCCCCGGAGGACGACTCACGGGCGACCAGGTCGGTGCGGCCGTCGTTGGTGAAGTCGCCGTGGCCGCGCACCGCGTTGAAGCGGCTGTAGCCGGAGCCGACGACCTGCACGGTGCCGACGGTGCCGTTGCCGTTGCCGGGCAGCACGACCGGGACGCCGGAGCTGGAGACGCCGACCACGTCGGGCTTGCGGTCACCGGTGACGTCGCCCGGCGCGAGGATCGCGCGGTAGGAGCCGTACCCGGTGGCGATGCGCACCGCGCTGTAGGTGGTGCTGCTGAGCGTGCGGCGGATCCAGTACAGCTCGCCGTTGGAGGTCTTGCGGGCCACGAAGTCCTGCAGACCGTCACGGTTCAGGTCGGTCTGGACGACCAGGTTGTAGGCGGTGTAGGAGCCGGAGACCGCGTACTTGCCGGCGAAGGCGACGCCGTTGGAGTTGAAGCTGTAGTCGGCGCCCGCGGACGTGCGCGCGAACAGGTCGGCGCGGCCGTCACGGCTCAGGTCGGTGTCGTCGACCCGGCCCTGGGCCTGGCCCTTGTACGAGGAGACCTTGGTGAACGCCTCGTAGTAGCCCTGCATGTTGCAGTGCTCGACGTCGCTGCCGACGCCCCACGAGACGATTCCGACGATCTTGCCCTTGACGATCAGCGGGCCGCCGGAGTCGCCCGGGCAGGTGGTCTTGCCCGTGGCGTCGCTGCCGGTGCCCTGCTGGCCGGCGCACAGCATGGTGCCGTTGCTGGTGTAGCCGAACTCGCCGAGGTTCTCCTGGCAGGCGCTGTCGGCGTTGAGCGGCAGCGTGACCTGCTGGAGGGTGCTGGCCAGCTCGTTGCCGGTGCCGGAGGTCAGGCCCCAGCCGAGCGCGATGCCCTGCGTGCCGGGCGCGTACGAGGCCGCGTCCTCGGGGCCGGCCATCGGCAGCGTCGCGTACGGCAGCGGCTTGGACAGCGTCATGACGGCGATGTCGTTCTGGGAGCCGGCGTCCGGGTTCCAGCCCGGGTGGATCCAGACACGGCTCACGTTGACGGCGGTGCCCTCGTCGTTGGGGCCGCCGCCGACCAGTGCCGTACCGCCGAGGATCAGGCCCTTGGCGGGGTAGTTGTAGGTCTCCGCCGAGGACGGGCGGATGCAGTGGGCGGCCGTGAGCACCTTGTTGGGGGCCACGAGCGTGCCGCCGCAGTTGAAGTACAGGTAGCCGTCACCGTAGACGTCGTACAGCAGCTGCACCATGTAGGGCGCCTTGCTGAACGTGGTGTCCGTGCCGCCGATGATCCGCTGCTGGGCCGACGGCTCGGAGACCGTCGTGTAGCCCTTGGGGGCGCGGTACTTGTCGGTGGGGGCGTCTTCCGACGCCTGGGCCGTCATCGCGAAAGCGCCGGCCCCGAGGGCGACGGCGGCCACCGCGGCGGCTATCAGTTTGCGGACCCGGTGGACGGGTCTGCCATGGCGCGAAGCGCGCACGCGTGTCTCCAGTCGGGAAGAGGCTGCGAGGAAGTGGGGGGGGACCGCGTGGGGGACGGCTGCCTGATCGTACAAGCTGCCCGATCCTACAAACACCAGGCCCGCCCCGTCACTTGGGTAACGGGGCGGGCCTGGTGCGGTGCGCCGGGCGCCTAGTCGTTGCCGTTTCCGGCCGACGGGGTCGTCTTCTGGATCTGGAGCAGGAACTCGGCGTTCGACTTCGTCTGCTTCATCTTGTCCAGCAGCAGCTCGATCGCCTGCTGCTGGTCGAGCGCGTGCAGCACCCGGCGCAGCTTCCAGACGATCGCGAGCTCCTCGCTGCCGAGCAGGATCTCCTCCTTGCGCGTACCGGACGCGTCGACGTCGACGGCCGGGAAGATGCGCTTGTCGGCGAGCTTCCGGTCGAGCTTGAGCTCCATGTTGCCGGTGCCCTTGAACTCCTCGAAGATCACCTCGTCCATGCGCGAGCCGGTGTCGACCAGCGCGGTGGCCAGGATGGTCAGCGAGCCGCCGTCCTCGATGTTGCGCGCGGCACCGAAGAAGCGCTTCGGCGGGTACAGCGCGGTCGAGTCGACACCACCGGACAGGATGCGGCCGGAGGCGGGGGCCGCGAGGTTGTACGCACGGCCCAGGCGGGTGATGGAGTCCAGCAGGACGACCACGTCGTGACCCAGCTCGACGAGGCGCTTGGCGCGCTCGATGGCCAGCTCGGCGACGGTGGTGTGGTCCTCGGCGGGGCGGTCGAAGGTCGAGGAGATGACCTCGCCCTTGACCGACCGCTGCATGTCGGTGACCTCTTCCGGACGCTCGTCGACGAGGACGACCATCAGGTGGCACTCGGGGTTGTTCGTGGTGATCGCGTTGGCGATCGCCTGCATGATCATGGTCTTGCCGGTCTTCGGCGGGGCCACGATCAGGCCTCGCTGGCCCTTGCCGATCGGCGACACGAGGTCGATGATCCGCGTGGTCAGCACACCCGGGTCCGTCTCCAGACGCAGGCGGTCCTGCGGGTAGAGCGGGGTCAGCTTGTTGAACTCGGGGCGGCCGCGGCCGGAGTCGGCGGCCATGCCGTTGGCCGAGTCCAGGCGGACCAGCGCGTTGAACTTCTCGCGGCGCTCGCCCTCCTTGGGCTGGCGCACGGCACCGGTGACGTGGTCGCCCTTGCGCAGGCCGTTCTTGCGGACCTGGGCGAGGGAGACGTACACGTCGTTCGGGCCGGGCAGGTAGCCGGAGGTCCGGATGAACGCGTAGTTGTCGAGGATGTCCAGGATGCCCGCGACGGGGATCAGGACGTCGTCCTCGGAGACCTGCGGCTCACCGGTCGCGAAGTCGTCGCGTCCGCGACGGCCCCGGCGGTCGCGGTAGCGGCCGCGGCGGCCCCGGCGGCCGCCTTCCTCGTCGAAGTCGTCCTGCGGGCCGCCCTGGGCCTGCGGGCCGCCCTGGCGCTGCTGGCGCTGACCGCCGCCCTGCTGGTCGTCGCCCTTGCCGCGGTCGCGGCGGTCGCGCTGGCGGTCACGGCCGCGGTCGCCGCGGTCGCCCCGCTCCCCGCGGTCGCGGCGGTCACGACGGCCGCCCTCGGCGGTCTCGACGGCGCCTTCGGCCCTGGTGTCGGGCTGGGCCTCGGTCCGGGTGTCGGCCTTGGCCTCGGTCCGGGTGTCCGTGCGGGCCTCGGTGCGGACGTCCGTACGGGTGTCGCCCTCGGGGCTGCCGGCCGGCGCGGTGGCCCGGCGGCGGCGGCGCTCGCCCGCGGACTGGTCGTCCCCGGCGCCGGCCTGCTCCGCCGCGGCCGACTGCTTGGGGGACGGCTGGCCGGGGATCTCGATCTGCTGCTGGGCGACCGGCTGGCCCGCCTTGACGGTCCTGGGGGCCGCGTCGGCCTTGCCGGCCTTCTCCTCCGCCTTCTCGGCGGGCTTGGCGGCGTCGTCGCCCGTACGGGCCTTGGAGGTGGCGCGGCGCTTCGGCTTGGTCTCGGCGGCGCCGGACGCGGCGGTGCCCGCCTGCGCGGAGGTGCCTCCGGCGGCCTGCGCCTCCTTGATGACCTCGATCAGCTGGCTCTTGCGCATCCGCGCGGTGCCCCTGATGCCGAGGCCGGACGCGACCTGCTGCAGCTCGGCCAGGACCATGCCCTCGAGGCCGGTGCCGGAGCGGCGGCGCCGTGAGGTGGTGCCAGTGGCAGCACCTGCGGCGGGCGCGGGGGTGTCGACGCTGCTGTCGGCAGTCACGCCCATCAGATCGGTGGTGTCGCTCACGAAGGGTCCTTCCCTGGAGCGGACGTCGGCCTTCTGGCTCGGCGACCGGTTGTGCTGTCCGACTGCGGTCCTTGATCTGTGTGCGGACCGGGTCGGGGCGGTGGTCCCGCCGGGGTACGGCGGAAGGGAAATACGTGCTTGGGTCCGGCCCGAGGCCCCCTGCTCGGCCCGCTCCTGGGAAAAGCGAGGGGTGTCGCGCGCCGGTTCCGGAGCGTGCTCGAAACTGCTCAGGCAGGCTGCTCAGGCAGTGGAGGAGGCTCCCGGAAGAATGGTGGTCCCGGAGGGGGACACTCAGCACCGCGCCACAAAGACGTCGGGTGCAGACTTGAGGTTAACACTACCGGCTCCAACAAACATTCCCCCTCTCCAACACCGGCAATCCGTGTACCGCGGAGTTCTACGGAGCGAGCGGCAGGACGCTCGCCCCGGAGACGTCGAGGGTGAGCCGGTTGGCCGCCCAGCCCTCGCCCGCGAGTCGCGCGACCTTCTCCGCCGCGCCGTCCTCGGCCAGCGCGAGCACCGTGGGGCCCGCACCGGAGATGACCGCGGGGACGCCGTCCGCGCGCAGTCGGTTCACAAGCGCGATGCTCTCGGGCATCGCGGGGGCCCGGTACTCCTGGTGGAGCCGGTCCTCGGTGGCCGAAAGAAGCAGCTCGGGCCGCCGGGTCAGGGCCTCGACCAGGAGCGCGGCCCGGCCGGCGTTGGCCGCGGCGTCCACATGGGGGACGGTGCGCGGCAGCAGGCCGCGGGCCGTTTCGGTGAGCACCGGCTTCCCGGGCACGAAAACCACCGGAACGATGGAATGCGAGGGCTCCATCCTGATCGCCCGGGCCGAGCCCCCCTCGGTCCAGGCGAGGGTGAAGCCGCCGAGCAGGCAGGCCGCGACGTTGTCGGGGTGGCCCTCGATCTCGGTGGCGAGCTCCAGCAGGGCGGCGTCGTCGAGCCTGGCGTCGCCGCCTATGGTCACCGCGCGGGCGGCGACGATGCCGGCGCAGATGGCGGCCGAGGAGGAGCCGAGGCCGCGCCCGTGCGGGATGCGGTTGGCGCAGACGACCTCCAGGCCGCGCGGCTGCCCGCCGAGCAGGTCGAACGCCGTGCGCAGGGAGCGGACGAGCAGGTGGCTCTCGTCGCGAGGGAGCGTCTCGGCGCCCTCGCCGGCGATGTCGATGTGCAGCCCGGAGTCGGCGACCCGGACGACGACGTCGTCGTACAGCCCCAGCGACAGGCCGAAGGCGTCGAAGCCCGGGCCGAGGTTGGCGCTGGTGGCGGGAACGCGCACCCGGACGGCGGCGGCGCGGAACGCGGGACCGGCCATCGCTCGATGACTCTCCTTGACTCTGACGACGGGGGTTGTACGAGGTGTACGGAGACCCAGGGGCCGCATCGGCATCAACGGCAACAGCACCGCGCATATGCGGGGCATCTGCGGCGGGGGGTTCAGTACAGCCTATCGAAGGAAGGTTCTGTGGCGACATAGGGCGCACAGGAGGCGCACGATGCGTGTCGCGAGCCCGCCCGTGCTCCTTCGTCCGGTGCCGCTCGGCGTGCGGCTCCGGCCCGGCCCGGCGGTGTGCCGGTACGCCGCTTTCGCGCCAGGTCCCACGTGGGGCACCACGCCGGGGACCTGCGGGCGGGCGGTGCCGGGACGCCGTCCCGGGCGGTTCCGCGCCAGGCCCGCGGGTGGTGCGGCACGGGCCGCCGCGGGGCACCGGCCCAGTGGCCGCCCTCAGGCGTCCGGGGCGCCGTCCACGGGCGCCCGGAGGCGCCCGTGGGCCGGTTTCACGCCAGGCCGAGCCGCTCCGCGGCCGTGGCCGCGTCGACGGGCACGGTGACCGGCTGGGGCGCTCCGGCGACCGCCCAGTCGGGGTCCTTCAGGCCGTTGCCGGTGACCGTGCAGACGATGGTCTGGCCCGGGTCGACCTTGCCCTGCTCGGCGGCCTTCAGCAGACCCGCCACCGACGCGGCGGACGCGGGCTCGACGAAGACGCCCTCCTGGGAGGCCAACAGGCGGTAGGCGCGCAGGATCTCACGGTCCGTCACCTCGTCGATGAACCCGCCGGACTCGTCGCGCGCGGCGAGCGCGTACTGCCAGGAGGCCGGATTGCCGATCCGGATGGCGGTGGCGATCGTCGACGGGTCCTTGACGACCTCGCCACGGACGATCGGCGCGGAGCCGGACGCCTGGAAGCCCCACATGCGCGGCCTGCGGGTGGCGATGCCGTCGCCCGCGTACTCGGTGTAACCCTTCCAGTACGCGGTGATGTTGCCGGCGTTGCCGACGGGCAGGACGTGGATGTCGGGGGCGTCGCCCAGCATGTCCACGATCTCGAACGCCGCGGTCTTCTGGCCCTCGATGCGGACCGGATTGACCGAATTGACCAGCGCGACCGGGTAGTTGTCGGACAGGGCGCGGGCCAGCGTCAGGCAGTCGTCGAAGTTGCCGTCGACCTGGAGGATCTTCGCGCCGTGCACCAGCGCCTGACCCATCTTGCCCAGGGCGATCTTGCCCTGCGGCACCAGGACGGCGGAGACCATCCCGGCGCGGACGGCGTACGCGGCCGCCGAGGCGGAGGTGTTGCCGGTGGAGGCGCAGATGACGGCCTGCGCGCCCTCCTCCTTCGCCCGGGTGATGGCCATGGTCATGCCCCGGTCCTTGAAGGACCCGGTGGGGTTGGCGCCCTCGACCTTGAGGTGTACCTCGCAGCCCGTGCGCTCGGAGAGGACCTGGGCCGGGACGAGCGGCGTGCCGCCCTCACGGAGCGTGACGACCGGCGTCGTGTCCGTGACCGGAAGGCGGTCCCGGTACTCCTCGATGATGCCGCGCCACTGGTGGGTCCTGGTCATGGGTCCTTACTCCCCTTCAACACGCATGATGCTGGCGACACCGCGCACGGTGTCGAGCTTGCGCAGCGCCTCGACGGTCCCGGAGAGGGCGGCGTCGGGCGCGCGGTGGGTGACGACGACGAGGGATGCCTCGCCGTCCTTGCCCTGCTGGCGCACCGTATCGATGGATACGCCGTGCTCGGCGAAGACCGTCGCGACCTGGGCGAGCACGCCCGGCTTGTCGGCCACGTCGAGGCTGATGTGGTACCGCGTCACCACGTCGCCCATGGGGCTCACGGGCAGCTGGGTGTACGCGGACTCGCCGGGCCCCGTCGCGTCGTTGAGGCGGTTGCGGCAGACGGCGACGAGGTCGCCGAGGACGGCGGACGCGGTCGGCGAACCGCCGGCACCGGGTCCGTAGAACATCAGCTGCCCGGCCGCGTCGGCCTCGACGAAGACGGCGTTGTACGCGCCGCGGACGGAGGCGAGCGGGTGGCTGAGCGGGATCATCGCCGGGTGCACGCGCGCGGTGACGGACCCGCCGTCGGCGGCGCGCTCGCAGATGGCGAGCAGCTTGATGGTGCAGCCCATGCGCTTGGCGGAGGCGAAGTCGGCGGCGGTGACCTCGGTCATGCCCTCGCGGTACACGTCGTCGAGGCGCACGCGCGTGTGGAAGGCGATGCCGGCGAGGATGGCGGCCTTGGCGGCGGCGTCGAAGCCCTCGACGTCGGCGGTCGGGTCGGCCTCGGCGTACCCGAGGGCGGTGGCCTCGTCCAGCGCCTCGGAGTACCCGGCACCGGAGGTGTCCATCTTGTCGAGGATGAAGTTGGTGGTGCCGTTGACGATGCCGAGCACCCGGTTGACCTTGTCGCCGGCGAGGGACTCGCGCAGCGGGCGGATCAGCGGGATGGCGCCGGCGACGGCCGCCTCGTAGTACAGGTCGCGGCCGTGCTCCTCGGCGGCCGCGTAGAGGCTCTGGCCGTCCTGGGCGAGCAGCGCCTTGTTCGCGGAGACGACGGACGCGCCGTGCTCGAAGGCGGTGGTGATGAGGGTACGGGCGGGCTCGACGCCCCCGATGACCTCGACGACGACGTCGATGTCGCCCCGTTTGACCAGGGCCGTCGCGTCGGTGGTGATCAGTTCGGGCGCGATGCCCTCGCGCACCTTGGAGGGCCGGCGGACGGCGACCCCGGCGAGCTCGACCGGGGCGCCGATGCGCGCGGCGAGGTCGTCGGCGTGCGTCGTCATGATGCGCGCCACCTCTGAGCCGACCACTCCACAGCCCAGCAGCGCCACCTTCAGCGGACGCGTACGCATCATCCGACCTCGTTTCCTCTACAGCTTGAGTGCGATCCAGTCTCACTCACCGGACGGCAGTTTCTACCTTCCGTCCGGATTATGAGACATCTATTTCATCAGCCGACATCGAGACGCAGGAGATCTTCCTCCGTCTCACGCCGGACGATCACCCGCGCCGTGCCGTCCGCGACGGCGACGACGGGCGGGCGAAGTGCGTGGTTGTAGTTGCTGGCCATGGAGCGGCAGTACGCGCCGGTGGCCGGCACGGCGATCAGGTCGCCCGGGGCGAGGTCGGCGGGGAGGAACGCGTCCTTCACGACGATGTCGCCACTCTCACAGTGCTTGCCGACGACGCGGGACAGCATCGGCTCGGCCTCGGAGGTGCGCGAGACCAGGGCGACGGTGTACTCGGCGTCGTACAGCGCGGTGCGGATGTTGTCCGACATGCCGCCGTCGACGCTCACGTACGTCCGCAGCCCGTCGAGCGGCTTGATGGTGCCGACCTCGTACAGCGTAAAGGCGGTCGGCCCGACGATGGCACGCCCGGGCTCGACGGAGATGCGGGGCGTCCGCAGCCCCGCCGCCTCGCACTCGCGGGTCACGATGTCGCGCAGCGCCTTGGCGATCTCGTGCGGCTCACGGGGGTCGTCGGCGGCGGTGTACGCGATGCCGAGGCCGCCACCGAGGTCGATCTCGGGCAGTTCGACGCCGTGCTCGTCGCGGATCTGCTTGAGCAGGCCGATCACGCGGTGGGCTGCCACCTCGAACCCGGAGGTGTCGAAGATCTGCGAGCCGATGTGCGAGTGGATGCCGATGAGTTCCAGCCCGTCGAGCTTCAGGGCGCGGCGGACCGCCTCGGCCGCCTGCCCGCCGGCGAGCGCGATGCCGAACTTCTGGTCCTCGTGGGCGGTGGCGATGAACTCGTGGGTGTGCGCCTCGACGCCGACGGTCACGCGGATCTGCACCTTCTGGCGCGTGCCGAGGGACTGCGCGATGTGCGCGACGCGGACGATCTCCTGGAAGGAGTCCAGCACGATCCGCCCCACACCGGCGCGTACGGCCTTCTCGATCTCGTCCGCGGACTTGTTGTTCCCGTGGAACGCGATGCGCTCGGCGGGCATGCCGGCGTCGAGGGCGGTGGTCAGCTCGCCGCCCGAGCACACGTCGAGGTTGAGCCCCTCCTCGTGGAGCCACCGGACGACGGCGCGCGACAGGAACGCCTTCCCGGCGTAGAAGACGTCGGCGTCCTCGCCGAAGGCGTCGGCCCAGGCGCGGCAGCGGGCGCGGAAGTCGGTCTCGTCGAGGAAGTAGGCGGGGGTGCCGAACTCCTCGGCGAGCGCGGTGACGGGGATCCCGCCGAGGGTGACCACGCCGTCCTCGTCGCGGCTGACGGTGCGGGACCAGACCTTCTCGTCGAGCCGGTTGAGGTCGGCGGGCGGGGCGGAGTAGTGGCCCTCGGGGAGGACATCGGCGTGACGGGGCCCGGCGGGGTGTGCGGAACGGCTCATTTCTCTCTCACAAGTAGTCAGGGGCGCTGATGCCGAGCAGGTCCAGGCCGCCGGCCAGCACCGTCCCGGCGGCTTCGGCGAGGGCGAGCCGGGAGCGGTGGGCGGCCGAGGGTTTCTCGTCGCCGAGGGGCAGCACGGTGTGCTGGAACCCCAGGAACGCGTCGGCGGTGGCCTCCAGGTGCCGGGCGACCCGGTCGGGGGCGCGGTGGCGTGCGGCTGCTTCGAGGACGGCGGGGTGGTCGCCGAGAGCCGTGAGGAGGGGGCCCGCGTCGACGTCGTCGTCGTACGCGGGGGTGATACCGAGCTGTGCGGCGTTGCGGAGCAGGGCGCGGGTACGGGCGTGCGCGTACCGCACGGTGAAGAGGGGGTTGGCCTCGCTCTGCACGAGCAGGCCGCCGGGCCCGGCGACGCGGTCGTGCGCAGCGGGGCGCAGCAGCGCCCAGCGGGCGGCGTCGCGGCCGAGGGGGTGGACGTCGTACGTGACGGGCACGGGCCGGACGGCTTCGCGTAGCGGCACGGGCGGGGTGCCCTCGGCGTCGACGCGCACGCCGAGCGCCGCCCAGGCGGGGTCGACGGCGTCGCAGCTGACGCGGACGCGCGCGCCCTGGGCGGTCTGGAGGCGGGCCACCACCTGGGTGACGACGGCGGCGCGGACCTCCCGCCGGTGGTGGTACTGCAGGACCTGCCCGGCGAGCGCGTCGCCGTGCCCGTACCGGCGCCCCTGGGCGAGGATCGCGGCGACCAGGGCACGGGAGGTGCCGGCCCGCAGGGTGAAGTTCAGGAAGCCGGGCCCGGTGATCTCGACGTCCGCGATGCCGGGGGCGCCGGCGAGGCGGTCGCGCAGGATCTCGGCGACGCGGCGGGCGGGCAGCGCGGCGGGCCCGGCGAGCTGGAGCGCGGCGTTGGTGGCGTAGTCCCCGCGCCCGCCGGCCCGCGGCCGCTCGACCTTGACCCGCTCGGGCACCCCGACCCCCGGCAGCGCACCCTCACCGACCGCGCGGCGCACGGCGTGCAGCACGGTGAGCGAGAGATCTGCGGGGGTCACGGCACAAGCGTATGGGAGGAGGGCGGTGGGTCGGCGACTGGTTTCGCGATGCGGGCGGGTGGGGCCTGCGGGAGCGGGCGCCCCGGAGAGCGGCGTCGAGGGCCTGGAGGGGCCGCGGACCTGTCTCTTATACACAT
>NZ_KL591008.1:0-40172 GCF_000716335.1 Streptomyces sp. NRRL S-118
CCCCCGCCCCCTCCCCTCCCGCCGCACCGGCCAAAACCCCGGTCGCCGTCGGGTACGGCGGAGCCGTCGCCAGCGTGGACCCCGACGCCTCGGCCGCCGGCATCGAGGTCCTGCGGCGCGGCGGCAACGCGGTGGACGCGGCCGTGGCCACCGCCGCGGCGCTCGGCGTCACCGAGCCGTACTCGGCGGGCATCGGCGGGGGCGGCTATTTCGTCCACTACGACGCCGGGACCCGCACCGTCCACACCATCGACGGCCGCGAGACCGCGCCGCGCTCCGCCGACGCGTCCCTGTTCCTCGACGGGAACGGCAAACCCCTCCCGTTCGAGGAGGCCATGACCAGCGGCCTGAGCGTCGGCACCCCGGGCACCCCCGCCACCTGGGACACCGCGCTCGACGCCTGGGGCACCAAGTCCCTGCCGGAACTGCTGGCGCCCGCCGAACGCCTGGCCCGCGACGGCTTCACCGTCGACGCGACCTTCCGTGCCCAGACCGCCGCCAACGAGGCGCGGTTCCGCGACTTCCCCGCCTCCGCGCAGCTCTTCCTGCCGGGCGGCCGGCTCCCCGAGGTCGGCTCGGTGTTCAAGAACCCCGACCTGGCACGGACGTACGGCAAACTGCGCCGCCACGGCACGGGGGCGCTCTACCGGGGTGAGCTCGCCCGCGACATCGTCCGCACGGTGCAGGACCCCCCGGTGCGCGACGGCGCCACCCGGACCGTCCGGGCCGGGGACCTGACGACGCGTGACCTCGCGGCGTACGAGACGGTGTGGCGCAAGCCCACGAAGGTCGCGTACCGCGGCCTGGACGTCTACGGCATGGCGCCCTCCTCGTCGGGCGGCACCACCGTGGGCGAGGCCCTGAACATCCTGGAGCGCACCGACCTCTCACCGGCGCGCGCGTCGCAGGAGCGCTACCTGCACCGGTTCATCGAGGCGAGCCGCGTCGCCTTCGCCGACCGGGGGCGCTGGGTCGGTGACCCGGCCTTCGAGGACGTGCCGGTCAAGGGCCTGCTGTCGCAGCGGTTCGCCGACGCGCGCGCGTGCCTCATCCGCGACGACGCCGTGCTGACCAGCCCCGTCGCACCGGGCGACCCCCGTGACCCGGCGCCGTGCGCGGCCGGCGCGGCGGCGGCCCCGACGACGTACGAGGGCGAGAACACCACCCACCTGACCACGTCCGACAAGTGGGGCAACGTCGTCGCCTACACCCTCACGATCGAGTCGACCGGCGGCAGCGGGATCACCGTGCCCGGGCGGGGTTTCCTGCTCAACAACGAGCTCACCGACTTCTCCTTCGCCCCGGCGAACCCGGCGGTGCACGACCCGAACCTGCCCGGCCCCGGCAAGCGGCCCCGCTCGTCCATGTCGCCCACGATCGTCCTCGACCGCCACGACCGGCCGGTCCTGGCCCTCGGCTCGCCGGGCGGCGCCACCATCATCACCACGGTCCTGCAGACCCTGACCGGCGTGGTGGACCGCAAGCTGCCGCTGGTCGAAGCCATCGCCGCGCCCCGCGCCAGCCAGCGCAACCAGACCACGACGGAGCTCGAACCGGCGCTGTACGGCAGCGGCCTGCGCACCGCACTCGAAGCCCTGGGGCACCGCTTCCGCGAGAACCCGGAGATCGGCGCGGCCACCGGCGTCCAGCGCCTGCCCGACGGCCGCTGGCTCGCGGCCGCGGAGAAGACCCGCCGCGGCGGCGGCTCCGCGATGGTGGTGCGCCCGGCGGGCTGAGCCCCGCCCGCCGGGGCGGCCTCACCAGGCGACCGGCAGGGACTGCGGTCCGCGGATCAGGCCCTTGCTCTGCCACACCATGTCCTCCGGCTCCACCGCGAGCCGGAGGGCGGGGAACCGCTTCAGCAGGCTGGAGATCATGACCTCCGACTCCATCCGGGTCATCTGCGCGCCCATGCAGTGGTGCGAGCCGTACCCGAAGGCCATGTGCGGCGCGTCCGCCCGGTCGAAGTCCAACACCTCCGGGTCCTTGAACACCCCCGGATCCCGGTTGGCCGCGAGGTACGAGGCGTAGACGACCTCGCCCGCGCGGATCGTCACCCCGCCGATCTCGATGTCCTCCATGGCGACGCGGGGCAGCCCCACGCCGTTGCGGTGGGGGATGAACCGCAGCAGCTCGTCGACGGCCTGCGGCAGCAGCTCCGGCTCGGCACGCAGCCGGGCCAGGTGCTGCGGATGGGTGAGCAGCGCGTACACCATGTTGGCGCTGTTGTTGCGCACCGCGTGGGCGCCGCTGACCTGGATGGCGGTGGTGACGGAGACCGCCTCCTCCTGGTTGAGCTCGCCGTTGTCCAGGGCATCGGCGAGCACGGTCGCCAGGTCCTCGCGCGGTTCGCGCCGCCGCCGCTCCAGCAGCTCCGTGATGTAGGCGGTGAGCTCGGCCTTCACCTGCCGGCTGCGCTCCGGGCCCGGCCCCGACGACATGATCAGATCCGGCCATCCGGCGAGCCGGTGCCGGTCCTCGTCCGGTACCCCCAGCAGGTCGCTGACCACCGACAACGGCATCGGCCCGTGGAACATCGCCATCAGGTCGGCGGGCGGGCCGTGCCGCTCCACCTCGTCCAGCAGGCGGTCGGCGGTCTGCTGCGCCAAGGGGCGCAGCCGCTTCATCCCCTGCACGGTGAACGCCCTGGCGACGACCTTGCGCAGCCGCGAGTGCTCCGGCGGGTCGACGTAGTTGAAGCCGGCGTGGGAGGCGATCTGGTGGGCGGTCATCCCGGTCACCCGCGCGGTCCGCTCCGCCAGCGCCCGTCGGCTGAGCCGCGGGTCCGAGGTGATCGCCCGGACGTCCTCGTACCGCGTCACGAGCCACGCCTCGCCCTCGCCGTACGGGAGGCGGATGCGCGCCACGGGCTCGTCGCGCAGCAACTCGTCGAGCAGCGGGTCGAACTGCAGGCCCGGTAGGTCGTCGATCGCCCAGAACCGCGCGGGCGGGGTCTGCGCCGTGGTCGTGTCCGTCATCCCGGTGCTCGCTTTCCGATGGGTCCGTTCAGGCCACGGCATCTGTTCCCGAGCCGCCCGCCGCCCGACGCCGTGCCGGGTCAGCTACCCCCGGATGGACGAAAGAGAAAATAAACACACTTGACCGTATGAATGGGTGACAGTGTGTCCGATCACCGTGGGGCGGGCGGTGCGGGCGGGCAAGGACGGCTCGTCGGCACGACAGCCACAGGAGACCCACGATGCCCAGAATTTCCCGAAAGACCCGCATCGCCGTCCGCGGTGCGTTCGCCGCCTCGGTCATCGCCACGACCCTGACGACGGTCCCCGCCCACGCCGAGGACTCCGCGCACAGCGCGCTCCCCAGCCACCAGTGCACCGTCAACGGTGTGGCGGTGGACCCCGGTGAGCGGGTCACCGGTACGAGCCGCGACGACAAGATCGAGTGCGAGAACGACGTCGAGAACGTCATCATCTTCGGCGGCGGCGGCAACGACAACATCCGCGTGAAGGGTCTGATCCTCGACTCGCAGATCCTCGGCGGCGACGGCGACGACACCATCCAGACCAGCCACCTGATGCCGCGCCACGGCTCCTCGACCATCCGCGGCAACAGCGGCGACGACACCGTCATCGTCGCCACCGTCCGCGGCACGGCCGACCACGGAGCCACCGTCTACGGCGACATGGGCAACGACCGCATCACCGTCGGCAGCGTCCACGGCGCCCCCGGCGACTACGCCCGCGGCGGCGGCCAGGTCTTCGGCAACGACGGCACGGACCACATCACCAGTGGCACCATCGACTTCGGCGGCCGGGTGCTCGGCGGCTCGGAGAACGACCTCATCGAGGCCAAGGCCGTGGGCCCCGAGGCGGGCGGCACCATCCAGGGCGGCCCCGGCGTCGACACCATCCGCGGCACGGCGAACTCGGTGCTGTCGGCCGGTCCCGGCTGGGGCGTCGTGGACGGCGGCCTGGACGTCGACGAGTGCAAGGTCGTGCACGCCGCGCCGGACCGCGCTCGCAGCACCATCGCCAGCTGCCCGTGACCCGCTGACGCGGCACCGCCGCGCGAGGGTCCGTCCCGTGAGGGACCGTGCAGGAGGGCCGGGTACGAGCAGCCGCTCGTACCCGGCCCTCGCCGTTCCCCCTGGGTCACATCGATGTGGCCGCCAGTATGTGGAGGGCCGACAGGCGCGTCATGGGATCGGTGCGGCCGGGGCCGCGGGACCCCGGCCCGCGCCGCGGCTCAGGCGGTGTCCCGTCCCGTCCCGTCGAGCGCCGGCCCGCCCGCCGCCCGGGTGCCGCATCCCGCCCCGGTGTCCGCCGCGTCGGCCGGGCCTGTCGGGCCGGCCGACCGCCGGGCCTCCTCCAGCAGTTCGCGCGCCTTCGCCTCCGCCTCGTCGTACCGCTCGGGGTGGGCCGAACGCTGGACCTCCTGGGCGGTTCGGCCGGGAGTGAGGTCCGGGCACCGGCGCTCCACCTGGACGGCCCGGCGGAAGAACCGCTCCGCGGCGTACGACACGTCCATGATCCGCTCGGGTGTGCCCCAGCCCTGGCTCGGCCGCTGCTGGAACACCCCGAGCGAGTCCTTGTCGCCGCAGGCGAGGTTGTTCATGTGCGACTCGACCCACCCGGCTTCGAAGCCGGCGAGCATCACCTTGCCGGACACGCCGAGGTCGCGGCCGACGGCGTACACGGTCCTGATGACCTCCGGGTCGTGGCCGGGCGGGATGCGGCAGGGGCGTGACATGACGAGGATCTACCCGCCCGTCCCGGGCCGCCATCCGCGGTGGCGTCGGTCCGCCACGGCCGGCTGGACGCACCGGTGGCGCGGGGCGCCGATCCCGTCCAGCAGCGCGATCGCCGGGTCGGCGTGGGTGATGTGCCCCGGGCGGCGCAGGCCCTCCGGGCCGTCCGGCACCCGGCCGACCGCCGTCCGGTGGCGCACCTTTCGCGGTCCGGCCGCGTCCCGGTCCAGGGGCGGGACCACCATGAGCCGGTCCAGCTCCGGCCCTGCTTCCCCGTCGGCCGTCCGCACTCCGCGACGTGGCCCTGCGCGGACAGCGGGTACTGCTCCGGGAAGCCGGGTGCGTCCATGACACGTACGCCGGGCGCCGTCTCCGGGGTGGTGGCGAGGCCGAGCACCGGCAGCCGCGGCACGCCCGCCGCCGGCAGGCCCGCGACCGGAGCCCTCGCCGCCGCGGTGCGGTACTCCTCGGACGGGACGCCGAGGCGGGCGGACGCGTTCACCGCCGCGCCGTGCCCGGCTCCTCGTCCCATCCGCCGGCGCCCGGTTCCGTCCCGAAAAGCTCCCGTAGCCCGGACGTAACACGACTGGGGTCGAATGCCTGCGGACCGCAGACTTTCCGTCGGCAGTGGGGCAGGGGCGTTGCATGACGCTGCATCAACATCCGTCGGCCAGCGGGTCGTTCACGCACTGGCTGGGCGTGCTGGTGGAGCGGCTCGACCACCGGGGCGGCTGGTACGGCGTCTTCTGCCGCCGTGACCCCGCAGGCATGCGGGCCTGCCTCGACGGTACGGAGGTCCCGCCCTGGGACGTGGTGGAAGCGCTGCTCCAGGACCTCGCCACCGCGTACGGCGACCGGGTCGCGCAGGCGGAGGCGGCACGCGCCCGGGACCTGTACGCCGCGGCGGTCGCGGCCCTCGACCGCCGCCCGGGCGCCCGTGCGGCGCTGCACGGGCGGCTGGAGCGGATGCTGCGCGAACAGGCATACGCCGCGGGGCGCGGTGAGGAACTGACCGGCCTGCTGTCCGCCGCGGCGGAGGGTTCCGACGAGGCCGACCGCCTCGCCCGCGACCTGGCGTGGCTCCACGACGACCACGCCCGCGCCTCCGCCCGCATCGACGAACTCCGCGCCCGGCTGGCCGCCCTGCCGCCCGACCCGGCGCAGGCCCCGCCGGCCGCTCCCGCGCCCGGAGCGCCACCCACCCCCTCGCCCGGTGTGCCAGCCGTCCCCGCCCCTGCTCCCGCCCCGTCGCCCGCGCCCGCCCCTGCTCCCGTCCCATCGGCCGCAGCGTCACCCGTCCCCCCGCCACCCTCGGCCCCCTCGCCCGCTCCAGAGATGTGTATAAGAGACAGCCTGGGGCCGGCGCGGCGGCACCGGAGGGGTGCCGAGGAAGCGGCCCAGGGGCGCGCGGTACGCCTGGATCGAGGAGCCCGGACCGGACGGCGAGGAGGACGGGCCGGCGGCCGGCGCCGCGGACGCGGGCCACGAGGCCGTCGCGGTGCCCCGGCTGCCCGTCGCCGGCGCCGTACCCCGAGGTGCGCGGTTCGGGGGCGCCCCGGCCGCCGAGGAGACGCCGCCGCCCCCCGCCGGGCCCACCCCGGAGGACCGGCGCGCCGCCCAGGAGACCGTGGCCGCGCTCGTCGCCCTGCGCGCCCGGGGCCGCGGCGGCGAGGCGCACGCCCTGCTCTGCGAGGCGGCGGCCGGGCCCGCCGCCAGGCTCCCCCTGCTCGCCGCCGGCCTGCACGAGGCCGGGCTCGCGCCGGACTGGGCCACCCTGCTGTGGGAGGCCGCGTCCCTGCCGCCCGAGCACCTCGCGACCGTGGCCGGCGAGCTCGGCGCGGCCGGTCTCGAGCAGGACGCCCGGCACCTGCTGCGCCAGGGTGTGGCGCGGCCCCTGGGGGAGACGGCCGCCGCCGTGCTGGCGCTCGACGAGGCCGGCCGGGAGGGGCATGTCCAAGCCCTGCTGGACGCCTTCATCCGGTCGCGCACCGCCGAGGACGCCGCCCGCCTCGCCGCGTACGCCCCGCAGCGCCTGGTGCCCAGGCTCCTCGCCGCCCACAACGAGGTGCCTCCGCAGGAGCGCGGGGAACACGGCCGGGGCGATCTCGTGCATGCGCTGCGCGTCGCGGGGCTGGTCTGAGGATGGTCGCGCCCGCGCGCGAAAAGTGCCGGGTGTCGACCACTCGGGTACGAAACGTGATCGACTCCGCCGGTTCACGGCGGCGGTCTTGCTCCGGGATGTGACGAGGCTTACGTTCACTGTCTACGCACCGCGTCTACGTGCGTAGAGGCTCTCTGACGCCGTGCCGAAGGAGCAGCTCATGTCCCACGTCGTGCGCGCCGCCCTGGTCCAGGCCACCTGGACCGGCGACACCGAATCCATGATCGCCAAGCATGAGGAGCACGCCCGCGAGGCGGCCCGGCAGGGCGCCAAGGTCATCGGTTTCCAAGAGGTGTTCAACGCTCCGTACTTCTGCCAGGTCCAGGAGCCGGAGCACCACCGCTGGGCCGAGCCCGTCCCGGACGGGCCGACCGTCCGCCGGATGCAGGACCTCGCCCGCGAGACCGGCATGGTGATCGTCGTCCCCGTCTTCGAGATCGAGAGCCCCGGCTTCTACTACAACACCGCCGCGGTCATCGACGCCGACGGCTCGTACCTCGGCAAGTACCGCAAGCACCACATCCCCCAGGTCAGGGGCTTCTGGGAGAAGTACTACTTCCGGCCCGGCAACCTCGGCTGGCCCGTCTTCGACACCGCGGTCGGCCGCGTCGGCGTCTACATCTGCTACGACCGGCACTTCCCCGAGGGCTGGCGCCAACTCGGCCTGAACGGCGCCCAGCTGGTCTACAACCCCTCCGCCACCCACCGCGGCCTGTCCTCCCACCTCTGGCAGCTGGAGCAGCCCGCGGCGGCCGTCGCCAACCTGTACTACGTCGCCGCCATCAACCGCGTCGGCCAGGAGGAGTACGGCGACAACGACTTCTACGGCAGCAGCTACTTCGTCGACCCCCGTGGCCAGTTCGTGGGTGACGTCGCCTCCGACAAGGAGGAGGAACTCGTCGTCCGCGACCTCGACTTCCGCCTCATCGACGACGTACGGCAGACCTGGGCGTTCTACCGCGACCGCCGCCCCGACGCGTACGACGGGCTGGTGAACCCGTGATGAGCGACCTGTACGCACGCCACCGGGCCGTCATCCCCGACTGGGTCGCCCTCTACTACCGGGACCCCATCGAGATCACCCACGGCGAGGGCCGCCACGTCTGGGACGCGGACGGCAGGCGCTACCTCGACTTCTTCGGCGGCATCCTCACCACCATGACCGCCCACGCGCTGCCCGAGGTCACCAAGGCGGTCACCGAACAGGCCGGGCGGATCCTCCACTCCTCCACCCTCTACCTCAACCGCCCGATGGTGGAGCTCGCCGAACGGATCGCCCACCTCTCCGGCATCCCGGACGCCCGCGTCTTCTTCACCACCTCCGGCACGGAGGCCAACGACACGGCGCTGCTCCTGGCCACCACGTACCGCCGCACCAACCAGACCCTGGCGATGCGCAACAGCTACCACGGCCGCTCCTTCTCCACGGTGTCCGTCACCGGGAACCGCGCCTGGTCGCCGACCACCCTCTCACCGCTGCAGACGCTGTACGTGCACGGCGGCGTCCGCACCCGCGGCCCGTACGCGCACCTCGGCGACGCCGCGTTCATCGAGGCGTGCGTCGCCGACCTGGAGGACCTGCTCGGGCACACCGCCGACGTCGCCGCGCTGATCGCCGAACCGATCCAGGGCGTCGGCGGGTTCACCTGCCCGCCCGACGGGCTGTACGCCGCGTTCCGCCAGGTCCTCGACCGGCACGGCATCCTCTGGATCGCCGACGAGGTGCAGACCGGGTGGGGCCGTACCGGCGAACACTTCTGGGGCTGGCAGGCACACGCCGCGAGCGGCCCGCCGGACATCCTCACCTTCGCCAAGGGGATCGGCAACGGCATGTCCATCGGCGGGGTCGTGGCCCGCGCCGAGATCATGAACTGCCTCTCGGCCAACTCCATCTCGACGTTCGGCGGCTCGCCCGTCACCATGGCGGCCGGTCTCGCGAACCTGTCCTACCTGCTGGAACACGACCTCCAGGGCAACGCCCGCCGGGTCGGCGGCCTGCTCATCGAGCGGCTGCGCGCCGCCGCGGCGGGCACCGACCTCGTCCGCGAGGTCCGCGGCCGCGGACTGATGATCGGCGTCGAGCTGGTGAAGCCCGGCACCGACGAGCCGAACCCGGAGGCGGCCACGGCCGTCCTGGAGGCCGCCCGCGAAGGCGGCCTGCTGATCGGCAAGGGCGGCGGCCACCGCACCACCGCGCTGCGCATCGCGCCACCGCTGTCCCTCACCATCGCCGAGGCCGAGGAGGGTGCCGCCCTCCTCGAAGGGGCCCTGGCCTCGGTCCGGCCGTCCAGCCGTCAGGTCCTCTAGGGGCCGGTGGTCCCACTCCAGCTCCAGCAGTCCAGCCGGCCGAAGGGGGCCGCACCATGAGTACCACCCGCACCCTCATCCGCAACGGCCTCGTCATCACCGCCGCCGACGAGACCCACGCCGACGTTCTGATCGAGGACGGCCGCATCGCCGCCCTCGCCGCCCACGGTTCGGCCGTCGCCGCCTCCTGGACCGCCGGCGCCGACCGGACGATCGACGCGACCGGCAAGTACGTCATCCCGGGCGGCGTCGACGCCCACACCCACATGGACTTCCCCTTCGGGGGGACCTTCTCCTCCGACGACTTCGAGAGCGGTACCCGCGCCGCCGCCTGGGGCGGTACCACCACCATCGTCGACTTCGCCGTCCAGACGGTGGGCCACGCGCTGCGCGAGGGACTGGACGCCTGGCACGCCAAGGCCGACGGGAAGTGCGCCGTCGACTACGCCTTCCACATGATCGTCTCCGATGTGAACGACCGGTCGCTCAAGGAGATGGACCTGCTGGTCGAGGAGGGCGTCACCTCCTTCAAACTCTTCATGGCCTACCCCGGGGTCCTCTACAGCGACGACGGCAGGATCCTGCGCGCCATGCAGCGCGCTTCGGTCAGCGGCGGGCTGATCATGATGCACGCCGAGAACGGCATCGCCATCGACGTCCTCGTCGAACAGGCCCTCGCCCGCGGCGAGACCGACCCCCGCCACCACGGCGAGGTGCGCAAGGTGCTGCTGGAGGCGGAAGCCACCCACCGCGCCATCCAGCTCGCCCGCGTCGCCGGCGCGCCCCTCTACGTCGTCCACGTCTCGGCCGAGGAAGCCGTCGCGGAACTCGCCGCCGCGCGCGACAAGGGCCTCGACGTCTTCGGCGAGACCTGCCCCCAGTACCTCTTCCTGTCCACCGACAACCTCGCCGAGCCCGGTTTCGAGGGTGCCAAGTACGTGTGCAGCACACCGCTGAGGCCGCGCGAGCACCAGGCGGCGCTCTGGCGCGGCCTGCGCACCGACGACCTCCAGGTGGTCTCCACCGACCACTGCCCCTTCTGCTTCACCGGCCAGAAGGAACTCGGACGCGGCGACTTCTCCCGCATCCCCAACGGGCTGCCGGGCGTGGAGAACCGCATGGACCTGCTCCACCAGGGTGTCGTCGACGGCCACATCGGCCGGCGCCGCTGGATCGACATCGCCTGCGCCGCCCCCGCCAGGATGTTCGGCCTCTACCCCCGGAAGGGCACCATCGCCCCCGGCTCCGACGCCGACGTCGTCCTCTACGACCCCCACGCCGAGCAGACCCTCTCGGCCACCACGCACCACATGAACGTCGACTACTCCGCGTACGAGGGCAGGACCGTCACCGGCCAGGTGGAGACCGTCCTCTCGCGCGGCGAGGTCGTCATCGACCGCCGCACCTTCACCGGCCGCGCCGGTCACGGCCTCTACACGCCCCGCTCCACCTGCCAGTACCTGAACTAGGAGGCCACCTCGTGGACTTCGGACTCGTCCTGCAGACCGACCCGCCCGCCTCGGCGGTCGTCGGGCTCATGCGGCGCGCGGAGCGCAACGGCTTCCGCTACGGCTGGACCTTCGACTCCGCCGTGCTCTGGCAGGAGCCCTTCGTCATCTACAGCCAGATCCTCGAACACACCCGCGACCTGACCGTCGGGCCGATGGTCACCAATCCGGGCACCCGCACCTGGGAGGTCACCGCCTCCACCTTCGCCACCCTCAACGACATGTTCGGCAACCGCACCGTGTGCGGCATCGGCCGCGGCGACTCCGCCATGCGCGTCGCCGGCCGCAAACCCAACACCCTGGCCCGGGTCGGCGAGGCGATCGACGTCATCCGCGACCTGGCGGAGGGCCGCGAAGCGCTCGTCGACGGCAAGCCGTTGCGCATCCCCTGGGTGCGCGACGGGAAGCTGCCCGTGTGGATGGCCGCGTACGGGCCCAAGGCGCTCGCCCTCGCCGGGCAGAAGGCCGACGGTTTCATCCTCCAGCTCGCCGACCCCTTCCTGACGGAGTGGATGGTCAGAGCGGTGCGGAAGGCCGCCGAGGACGCCGGACGCGACCCGGACGCCATCACCGTCTGCGTCGCCGCGCCCGCGTACGTCGGTGACGACCTGGCCCACGCGCGCGAACAGTGCCGGTGGTTCGGCGGGATGGTCGGCAACCACGTCGCCGACCTGGTCGGCCGGTACGGCGAGCACTCCGGCCTGGTCCCCGAGGCCCTGACCGCGTACATCAAGCAGCGCGAGGGCTACGACTACAGCCACCACGGGCGGGCCGGGAACCCGTCCACCGACTTCGTCCCCGACGAGATCGTCGACCGCTTCTGCCTGCTGGGGCCGCCCGCCGCCCACATCCGGAAGCTCGAGGCGCTGCGCGACCTGGGCGTCGACCAGTTCGCCGTCTACGACATGCACGACGCGAAGGAAGCGACGATCGACGCCTACGGCTCCGAGATCATCCCCGCGCTGAACTCCTGACCTGCCACCGGAACCCCCCACGCCCCGAGCACGGCCCCGTCCCGTCCCCGCACCGCGCTTCCAGGGAGGGCTCCGTCCCCATGACCGCCACCGCCCCGATATCCGGCGGGCGCGTCGAACTCGCGCCCGCCGACGTCCCCGCCGACAGCCGCTTCGCCAACGAGGACCTCCTGCCCGTGCCGGTGGCGCGCCGCCGCTGGACCACGTACAACTTCGCCGCCCTCTGGGTGGGCATGGCCCACAACATCCCGTCCTGGCTGCTCGCGTCGGGTCTGGTCGCGCTCGGGATGGACTGGAAGCAGGCCGTCCTCACCATCGCGCTGGCCAACGTCGTCGTCCTCGTGCCGATGCTGCTGACCGGGCACGCCGGCCCGAAGTACGGCATACCGTTCCCCGTCCTCGCACGGGCGTCGTTCGGGCTGCGCGGGGCCAACCTGCCGGCACTGATCCGGGCGGGTGTCGCGTGCGCGTGGTTCGGGATCCAGACGTGGATCGGCGGGCAGGGCATCTTCGTCCTGCTCGGCAAGGTCTTCGGCGGATGGGCGGAAGCGGCGCGGATCGGCGGCCAGCCGTGGACCCTGTGGCTGTGCTTCGCGCTGTTCTGGGCACTGGAACTGGCCATCATCCACCGCGGCATGGAGGCCCTGCGCCGGTTCGAGAACTGGGCGGCGCCCTTCGTCATCGTGGGCGCGCTGGTGCTGCTGGTGTGGATCGCCGCCAAGGCCGGCGGCTTCGGGCCGCTGCTCGACCAGCCGTCCACGCTCGGCTGGGGGGCCGGTTTCTGGCCGGTGTTCTTCCCCTCCCTCATGGGCATGATCGCCTTCTGGTCCACCCTGTCGCTGAACATCCCCGACTTCACCCGCTTCGGCGCCGGGCAGCGCGCCCAGGCCGTCGGCCAGGCGCTGGGGCTGCCCACCACGATGACGCTGTTCGCGCTGCTGTCGGTCTTCGTCACCTCCGGCTCCCAGGCGGTGTACGGGGTGGCCGTCTGGGACCCGGTCGCGCTCGCCGCCCGCACGGACAACGTCTTCGGGCTGCTCTTCGCCCTGGTCACCGTGCTGGTCGCGACGATCTCCGTCAACATCGCGGCCAACGTCGTCTCGCCCGCGTACGACCTGGCCAACCTCGCCCCCCGGCGCATCGACTTCCGCAGGGGCGCGCTCATCACCGGCGTGGTGGGGGTGCTCATCATGCCGTGGAAGCTCACCGGGACGCCCGAGCTGTACATCTTCACCTGGCTGGGGCTGGTGGGCGGGCTGCTCGGCACGGTCGCCGGCATCCTGATCGCGGACTACTGGCTGGTGCGCCGCACGGTCCTGGACCTCGCCGACCTGTACCGCCCGGGCGGCCGGTACTGGTACGTGCGGGGCTGGAACCCGGCGGCGGTCGCCGCGTTCGCCGTGGGCGGGGTGCTCGCGGTGGGCGGCTCGCACTCGGCCCCCGGCAAGGGCCCGTTCCCGCAGGACGGCCTCATCCCCCTGCTGAAGCCGCTCGCCGATTACGGATGGGCGGTGGGCCTCACGGCCTCCCTGGTGGTGTACGTGGCGCTGATGACGGCGCGGCGGAGAAACCGGCCGGCCGCCGCCTGACACGCGTCCTGCTCCGCGGGAGGCGCCCCGAGCTCAGGGCACCCGGGCCGTCCACCGCGCCGAGGAGAACTTCGTCCGGGCCAGCTCCCGCGCGCGGGCCATCTCGTCGTCCGTGACCCCGCCCTCGGCCAGCCCGTACCGCTCGCGGAAGGAGCCGATCATCCGCTCGATGACCGTGGCGCGCGGCAGGCCCGTCTGCCGCCGCAGCGGATCCACGCGCTTCCTCGCGCTCGTCGTGCCCTTGTCCGCGAGCTTCTCCCGGCCGGTGCGCAGCACCTCCGTCATCTTGCCCGCGTCGATGTCGTACGCCATCGTCACGTGGTGCAGCACCGCGCCGTCCCCGCCGACGACCCGCTTCTGCGCCGCACCGGCGATCTTGCCCGCGTCCGTGGCGATGTCGTTCAGGGGCTGGTACCAGGCCTTGATCCCCATGTCCCCGAGCGCGCCGAGCACCCAGTCGTCCAGGTAGGCGTAACTGTCCGTGAAGGACAGGCCCTTGACCAGTGCTTCGGGGACGGACAGCGAGTACGTGATGGTGTTGCCCGGCTCGATGAACATCGCGCCCCCGCCGCTGATCCGGCGCACCACCGTGACGCCGTGCCGCTCGGCCGCCTCCGCGTCCACCTCGTTGCGCAGCGACTGGAAGCTGCCGATCACCACCGCGGGCGCGCCCCACTCCCACACCCGCAGCGTCGGCGGGCGCCGGCCGGCCGCTACCTCCGCGGTCAGCACCTCGTCCAGGGCCATGTGCAGTGCGGGCGGCTGCGGCCCGTCGTGGACGAGCTGCCAGGCGTAGTCCGTCCAGTCCGTCGCGTGCGCCAAGGCCCGCCGCACGGCCACCCCGATGCCCTCGGTGGTCAGCCCGAACAGCTGCGTGCCGGGCGGCAGGGCGGCGTCGATCCGCGCGGCGAGCCCCGACGCGTCGGTGTCGGCGGGCGCGCCCTCCAGGGCCCGGTCGATGGCTTCCAGCGCGTCGTCCGGCTCCAGGAAGAAGTCCCCGGCGACCCGCACCCGGCGCAGGACCCCGTCCTCCGTGTCGAGATCGACCACGATCAGTTTGCCGCCGGGGACCTTGTATTCACCGTGCACGTTCCGCGACTCCCGTGTCCGCCGTACGCTCCGCCGTCCCGGCCCCGAGGGCCGTCGCCCAGCGTACGGCCGGTCCCTCCGCCCCCGCCCGCCCGACGCTCCCGGGAGCTTCCGGGACCTGCGCCGGGTGGCGCCGGCATGACGGGGAAGTGACGGGCGGGACACCGCCCCGGCGCCTCGATGTCAGAGGTCCGTGATGGGATGGACCCATGATCGATGAGCTACTCGACGGTTCCGGGTCCCTGTCCAGCGAGGTCGAGGCGGCGGTGCGCGCAGCGGCCGCCATCGAGATCGTGCCGCGCCACCGCCGGCTCGCCGTGCACGAGATCGTCGAGAAGAACGGCCCGCACGATCTCGTGACCGTCGCCGACCGGGCCGCCGAGGCCCACCTCACCGCGGCGCTCACCCGGCTGCTGCCCGGCTCCGTGGTGGTCGGCGAGGAGGCGGTCCACGCCGACCCGACGGTGTACGAGGCGCTGCACGGCGACGCCCCGGTGTGGATCGTCGATCCCGTGGACGGCACACGGCAGTTCGTGCGCGGCGAGCCCGGCTTCTGCTCCCTCGTCGCGCTCGCCCGGCGGGGCGAGGTGCTGGCCGGGTGGACCTACGCCCCGGTGCTGGGGGAGATGGCCGTCGCGGTGCGCGGCCACGGCGCCCGGCTGAACGGCACGGCCCTGCGGGCCGGATCGCCCGCGCCGGGCGCGGTCCTGGAGGTGGCCACGTCCCACCCGGACTACACCACCCCCGGCCAGAAGGCCGCCCTGGCCGGCCTGGCCACCGACGACGGCGTACGCGCCACGCCGTGCGGTTCGGCGGGACTGGCCTACCTGGACGTGGCCCGGGGCGCCACCGACGCGCTCGTCTTCACCTGGGAGTACGCCTGGGACCACGCAGCGGGCCTGGTCCTGGTCGAGGAGGCCGGCGGCACCCATCTGACGCTCTCCGGCGAGCCGTTCCGCATCACCGGCGGCAACGCCCTGCCCTTCACGGCGGCCCGCGACGACACCACGGCCGCCCGGGTCCGCGCCCTGCTGACCGCCCAGTAGCCGTCCGGCCCCCGGGCCCGGAGAAGCCCCTGTGCCGCATATCCTTGATGCCCCTGCCATCGGCTGACGAAGGAGTCCGAAGGTGCCGTCGATGCTCGATGCCGTCGTCGTGGGGGCGGGGCCGAACGGACTGACCGCCGCCGCCGAGCTCGCCCGGCGCGGCTTCTCCGTCGCCGTGTTCGAGGCCCTCGACACGGTCGGCGGGGGTGCCAGGACCGAGGAGCTCACGCTGCCCGGCTTCCGGCACGACCCGTGCTCCGCCGTGCACCCCCTGGGCGCCGGCTCACCGGCGTTCAAGGCCATGCCGCTCGACCGGTACGGCCTGGAGTGGCTGCACCCCGAGCTGCCCATGGCCCACCCCTTCGACGACGGAACGGCCGCGGTGCTGTCCCGCTCCGTCCCCGAGACCGCCGCCTCCTTCGGGCCCCGGGACGCGGGCGCGTACCGGCGGCTCGTCGAGCCGTACCTCGGCAAGTGGGACAGCCTCGCCCGGGACTTCATGTCGCTGCCGCTGACCGCCCTCCCGCGCGACCCCCTCACTCTCGCGCGCTTCGGCATCGACGGCCTGCCGCCCTCCACCTGGCTCATGCGCCGCTTCCGCGACGACCGGGCCCGAGCGCTGTTCGCCGGACTCGTGGCGCACGTCATCGCGCCGCTCGGCGGCCTGGCCACCGGCGCGATCGGGCTGGTCTTCGCGCTCGCCGCGCACGCCGGCGGCTGGCCGCTGCCGCGCGGCGGTTCCCAGTCGATCTCGGACGCCCTCGCCGCGTACGTACGCGACCTCGGCGGCACCGTCCACACCGGGTTCGAGGTCAAGCGCCTCGACGACCTGCCCCCGGCGCGCGCCTACGTCTTCGACACCTCTCCGACGGCGCTGGCCCGGATCGCCGGCCTGGGCCGGTTCTACGACGGCTACCGCTACGGCGCCTCCGTCTACAAGATCGATTACGCGCTCGACGGCCCGGTGCCCTGGACCGCACCCGCCGCCCGCCGCGCCGGCACCGTCCAGGTCGGCCCCAGCACCCGTGAGATCGGCGCCGCCCTGCACCAGGCGTCGAGCGGCACGGCGCCCCGCACCCCGTTCCTGATCACCGCCCAGCCCAGCCTGGTCGACCCCTCCCGCGCGCCCGAGGGCAAGCACGTCTTCTGGGTGTACGGTCACGTACCGCACGCCTGGCAGGGCGACCTCACCGAGGCGGTGGAGCGCCAGATCGAGCGCTTCGCCCCCGGCTTCCGTGACCTCGTCATCGCCCGCGCCACCGCCGGCCCGCCCGAGATGGCCGCCCGCAACGCCAACTACGTCGGCGGCGACATCGCCTGCGGCGCCGCCAGCGGGCTCCAGCTCCTGCTGCGCCCCCGCCTGACCCTCTTCCCCTACAGCACCCCGCACCCGGCCGTGTTCCTCTGCTCGTCGGCCACCCCGCCCGGCCCCGGCGTGCACGGCATGTCGGGCCACAACGCGGCCAAGGCGGTCTGGCGCCACCTGCGGAGGACCGGCCGGTGAGGATCGGCCCCGCCCGCGGGGCCGGCACCCGGCCGCACGCCGACGCACCCGGTGGACGCCGCCGACTCCCGGCTCCTGGGCGGCGGCAGGGGGCACGGCGCGATCCTCGGCTGCGCTCCGCGGGCGCGCAGGTGGTCGTCGGCTCCCTGGAGCAGGTGCTGGCGGCCGTGCGCCGCCGTGCGCTGCTACGGCGCCCCGGCGACCCGCGCGCGCCGCGGGGATGAAGGACCCCGGACGCGGCACCCGTACCGCCGTGCGGGCGGTGCGGGCGGCGCGTCCGGTGGTGAGGGAAGGCGGCTCCTACGAGGTGCGCCCCGGGGCGTCGAAGCTCGTGAACGCGGAGCGCTTCGGCAGGCGGTACGTCTCGCGGCCCGTGATCGCGTTGAGGATCGTCGCGTTGCGCACGGCGCCGATGTCCAGGTTCGGCGCGGAGACCCCGTGCGAGTGGACCTCGGCATTGGCCACGAACACCCGGCCGGTGACCCCCTCGGTGAGCTCCACCGAGTGGTCCACCCGCACCCGGGGCCGCCCCCGGCCGTCCCGCAGGAGCAGGTCGTCGACCGGCTTCAGGAACGCGGGCGTGCGGTTGCGGTACCCGGTGGCGGCCACGACCAGATCGGTGGTGTGCTCGAAGAGCGCCCCCGTGTCGCGGTGCCGGCACGTCAGCACGGCCCGCCCCACCGCGTCGACCGCGGCCGCCTCGACGGTGATCCCGAAACGCAGCTCCACATCGGCCAGTCCGTGCTCCAGCTGGCGCCGGTAGAGCAGCTCGTGCACCGCTTCCAGGGTGTCGGTGGAGATGCCCTTGTAGAACTGCCACTGCTCGCCGACGAGCCGGTCGCGCGCCTCCTGTGGCAGCGAGTGGAAGTACCGCATGTACGCCGGGGTCGTCAGCTCCAGGTTCATCTTGGTGTAGTCGAGCGGCGCGAACGACGCGGTGCGGGTCAGCCAGCTCACCGCCGGGCCGCCCTCCAGGTTCCGGCCCAGCAGGTCGACCGTCACCTCGGCCCCGGACTGCCCCGAGCCGACGACCGTGACCTTGCCGGCGGCCGCCACGTCGTCCGCCCGGTACAGGTAGTCCGAGGTGTGCAGCAGCATCGAGGGCGGCAGGTCCGCCAGCGCGTCCGGCACGTACGGCGCGGTGCCGATGCCCAGGACGAGGTTGCGCGCCCGCAGCCGCAGATGCGTGCCGTCACCCCGTACGGCGTGCACGGTGAAGCGCTCGGCGTCCGCGTCCCAGTGGACCTCCTCGACCCGGTGCGAGAACCGGACCGACGGCAGCCTCGCCGCCGCCCAGCGCAGGTAGTCCTCGTACTCGCGCCGCGAGGGGAAGAAGTTCTCGCGCACGGTGAACGTGTAGAGCCGGTCCATGTCGTGCAGGTACGCGAGGAACGACAGGGGGTGGCTGGGCGCGACGAGCGTGACGAGGTCGGCGAGGAAGTTCACCTGCATCGAGGCGTCGCCGAACATCATCCCGCGGTGCCAGGTCAGCTCCGGCTGCTCCTCCAGTACGACGAGGTCGACGTCGTCGACGGTCGAGGCCAGGGCGGCCAGGCCCAGGTTGAACGGGCCGCAGCCGATGGCGACGACGTCGTGTTCGCCGGTGATGCCGTTCTCGGTCATCGGGGCATGTCCTCCTCCGCACGCGGGTGGACGAGCAGGGCTGCGGTCTTGTCGGGGAAGGAGACCTTGCCGGCCGGCCGGAACCCCGCCGCCTCGAACGCCCGCAGCGAGGGCGCGTTGGTCACGTCGGGCTCGGCGACGACCCGGGTGCACTCCGGGTCGGCCGCCAGCAGGCCCTCGGCGAGGGCGCGCAGCAGCGCCCTGCCCAGGCCCTGCCCGGTGCGGCCCGGATCCCCGATGGCGATGTGCACGCCCAGGTCGTGGGGCAGTTCGGCGTAGTGCCCGGCGAGCCGGTCCCGGACCACCCGGTACACCTCGATGTACGCCAGTGGCGTCCCGTCCAGGTCGATCAGGACGGGCAGGATCGCATCGCCCGCGAGGTGCCCGGCGATCTCCTCGTACCAGCGCTCCCGCGGCCACGCCTGGTGCCAGAAGGCGTCGATGTGCGGTGACTGCATCCAGCCGTGCACCAGGTCCAGGTCGGCGCCTTCGGCCCGCGCGACCCGGGCCGACCAGGGGGCATGCAGTAAGGGCAGCGGCGGGCCCGGGACGGTGGCGGCCGGCTGTGCCGAGGTCATACGGAGGCCTCCTGGAGGGGGTTGGGGGCGTCGAGGTAGACGGACTGGGCGTCGAGGGGCGCGAGGACCTCGTCGATGCCGTGCAGCCGGGTCAGCAGGTTGCCCTTGCACGGCAGGGTGTCCGCCTCCAGCCAGCGGCGCGCCAGCCGGTCGCCGTCCGGACCGGCCTCGGCGAGCGCCGGCAGCGCCGCCCGCAGCCGTTCGGCGAGGACGGCGAGCAGGTCCCGCTCGTCCGCCAGGCCGTCGACGGCCAGGCAGCCGACGACCGACAGCGCCTGGTTGCGCAGCAGGTAGTACGACAGCCGGTCGTCGACGAGGGCGTCGTCGACCACGGCGAGGGTGGAGGAGCCGGCGCCGAGCCGCTCCAGCAGACCGGGCAGGTACGACGCGGCCAGGTAGTAGCCCTGGTTGTCGCGGAAGGTGGAGCCGGTGACGCGGCCCCGCGCGTCCAGCCGGACCAGGGTGTTCTGCTGGTGCGCCTCCAGGCCGATCCCGGTCGCGGCGTACAGGTGCAGCATGGGCACCAGCACCTTGTCGGTGTAGTCGGCCGTCCACTCCTCGGCCGCGCCCGGGCCGAGGGCGGCGACGACGTCGCCGAGCGCGCTGCGGCCGAGGCCGGGCCGCGGGGCCACGAGCCCCACCAGGCAGCGCAGGTCGGCGATGCCGTCCGGCACCTCGCGCACGGCCACGTCGAGGCCGGTGACGTCCGGGCCCTGCGGGCGGCCCGGCTCGTCGACGGCGAGCCAGGCGGGGTCGCGGGTGATGGCGAAGCCGGGGTGGGCCCCGAAGGTGCTGTCGGCGTAACCGGCGTCCAGCAGCCGGTTGATCTCCAGGCCGCGGCGCAGCTCCGTACGGGTCGACTCGCGGCGGGAGTTGGTCAGCCGCAGCCCGAGGGACAGCTTCAGCATCACCTCGGCGTCCGGCCGGTACACGGTGCGCACGCTGGAGGTGGGCCACCACTCGGGGCCCAGCTCGCCGAGCGGTTCCAGCGCGCCCGAGGCGACGAGCGCCTTGATACGGGGCCGGTGCAGCAGGTCCCGGGCCTGCCAGGGGTGGGCCGGGACCAGCACCCGGCCGTCGTGCAGACGGCGCTCGGCCAGGTCGGCGAGGAGGGCCACGGTGTCCCGGCCCGCGAGGGAGGGAGCGGACGCGACGGCGTCGTGGGAGACGACCGACTCGTCGGCGGCGAACCAGTGCAGCCGGAAGGAGCCGCGCAGCTCGGGCGAGTACGCCGCCGCCTCGTGGTCCGACAGGCCGTCGCGGCTCTTGGGGGCCGGGTGGTTCAAATGCCCGAGCAGCAGGGCCTGTTCCGCGTCGAGGAACCCGTCCGTGCCGGGCGGCGGCTGCGGATGGGCACGCCGGTCGGAGATGAACGCGGCGACCCGGCGCACGGACTCGGCGGTGCGCTCCACCAGGTCGGCGACCTCACCGGCCGGGACGCCGCCGGGCCGGCTGCCGCCGCGGACCGCCGCCTCGGCGGACAGCAGCGCCACCGCCGTCACCGGGTCGGCGACGGGACCGAGCGGACCTCCGGGGCCTTCCAGGCGGGCCGGCGCGAAGCGGTGCCAGCCGGTGGGGGAGCAGTGGGTGACCTCGGTGACGAGGGCCAGTCCCGCGGTCGGCAGGTCGACCCGGAGCGGGCCGGCGGCGACGGGCGTGCCCGTCTCGCGCAGCCAGCACCGCAGCAGGGCCTCGATGTGGGCGTGTTCGGCGGCGCCGCGCGCGTCGAGCGCGTGCAGCGGGTCCGCGGTCGTGGATGCGGTGGTTGCCGCCGTGGTGGTGACGGTCATGCGGCGCCCTCCTCGATCAGTCGTTCACAGGTGCGGCCGGCGTCGAGGACCATGTCCACGAGACCGTCGATGTCGTCGATGGTGGCGGTGGGGTTGAGCAGGGTGAACTTCAGGCACACGCGCTTGGCCGAGCCCGGGCCGCCCGTCGCCGCGTCGGTGCGCCCGATCAGCGCGCTGCCGGATTCCAGCAGCCGCCGGCGCAGGGCGCCGTTGAGCTCGTCGGCCGCGGCCGGGTGGGCCGTGCGGGACCTGCCGGTGCCGCGGTAGCGGAACACCACGGTGGTGAGCTCGGCCGGGGAGACCAGCTCCAGCTCGGGTTCGTCCCGGATCCGGCGTTCGGCGTGGCGGGCCAGGTCGTGGCAGACGTCGATCATGCGACCCATGCCGGCCCTGCCGTACGTCAGGAGGGTCGCGGCGGCCTTGACCGCGTCGGGGCGGCGCGTGGTCTGCAGGCTGCGGCCGAGCAGGCCGTCGTAGCCGGCCTCGGAGTCGTCGGTCGGGTTGAGGTAGGCCACCTCGCGGTCGAGCGAGGTGAACGCGGTGGTGTCGGAGACCAGCAGCACACTGGTGGCGGCGGGCTGCCAGCCGGTCTTGTGCAGGTCGAGGGTGATGGAGTCGGCGAGCTCCAGCCCCGCCAGCCGGCCGGCCAGCCGCCGCGAGAACAGGGCGCCGAAGCCGTACGCGGCGTCCACGTGGAGCCACATGCCGTGCCCGGCGGCGATCTCGGCGATCTCCGGGAGCGGGTCGATGGAGCCGAAGTCCGTCGTGCCGGCGGTCGCGACCACCGCGACCGGCGTCCGGTCCGGGCCGAGCGCGTCCAGGGCGGCGGCCAGGGCGTCCGGCCGCATGCGCCGGTGCGCGTCGACCGGGACGGGGTGCACGGCGGCCTCGCCGAGCCCGAGGGCGGCGCACGCCCGGTGGGTGGAGAAGTGGGCGAGCTCCGAGCAGAACACGACCGGGCCGGGCAGGGCACCCACGCCCTGCTCACGGGCGTCGATGCCGCGCCGCAGCGCGGCGGCGTCCCTGGCGAGCAGCAGACCCATCAGGTTCGACAGCGAACCGCCGGGCGTGAGGACGCCGTCGGCGCGTTCACCGAGCCCGGCCAGCTGGATCAGTACCCCGATGAGCCAGCGCTCGACCGCGATGGCCGAGGGGCCGGAGTCGTAGGTGTCCAGCGAGGCGTTGCCGGCGCTCGCCAGGGTGTCCGCGGCGACCGCGACGGCCAGCGACGGGGGCTGCAGATGGGCGGCGGCCCGGGGGTGGGACAGGTCGATGCCGTGCTCCACCAGCAGGGTGGCCAGGAGCTGGAGCGCCGCCTCGGCGCCGATCCCCTCGGCCGGCAGCTCGGCCGGGCCCAGCGCGCCGGTGGCGGCGGCGAGCACCTCGGCCGGGGTGCCCGCCGGCAGGGGGCCTTCCGGGCGGCGCGCGGCCGACGCCGCGCCGATGGCCCCGGTGAGCGTGGCGAGGACCTCGGCGAGCCCGTCGCGGGAACCGGCGAGCAGCGACGGCGGGAACGGGGACAGCAGGGGTCGCGTTTCGGTCAGCGGTGTCACGCCCTGTCTCCTCGGTCCTCGGCCAGCGGGTTGGGGTGCGTGCCGTTCGGGTACAGCGCGTGGCGCAGGGCGCGGTCGGTGTACCGCGTGACGACGATCCGGTCGCGGTTCAGGCCGTACCGGGGGATCTCGGGAGTCAGCAGGTCGTACTCGGCGAACCGACCGGCCAGCTCCGGGAACCGCTTCCGGAAGTCCTGCTGGAAGTCCAGGATCGTCCGCCGGACCAGGCGCCAGAACACCGTCTCCGGTACGCCGAGCTGCTCGGCGCACAGCGGCGCGAGATAGCGGAAGTGCCCGACGAAGACCTGGTCCATGACGTGCTGCTTGATGATCGAGGGGTGCTTGCGGGGCAGGACGTGGTCGTGCCCGTCCGGCTCGGGGCCGCGCTCCGGCACGTCGGTGAAGGAGACGCACACGTCGTCCACGAAGTCCTTCAGGTACAGGCGGGCCGGTACGTCGTTCTCGTCGTACCCGATCAGCGTGTTCTGCCCGTGCGGGTTGAAGGTGACGCCGTACCGGTAGAGCACGTGCAGGATCGGCACGAGCAGCGTGCCGAACAGGCGTCGCAGCCATTCCTGCGGGTCGAGGCCCGAGGCGCGGACGAGTTCGGCGACGAACGCGTCACCGGAGTTGTCGACGTGCAGGAGTGACGCGAAGGTGCGCACCCGCTCGTCGGGGTCCTTGCGCGCCGACACCGACTCGCGCCAGATGCAGCCCAGAGTCTCCAGGTGCTGGTAGGGCGCCTCGTCCAGCTTGGACAGGTAGGGATGGCGCACGGTCACCGAGGCGACCTCGCCGAGGAACACGGTCCGGCACTCGCCGGTCAGGAACGTGTCGCGCTCCACCAGTCCGCGCAGCCACTGCGTCACCACGGGCGCGCCCATGGTGCAGTGCGGCGGTATCCCGCGCCAGACCAGGGTGTTGAGGATCTTCAGCGGCAGCTTGACGTCGTACCGCTCGGGGGTGGTGACGTTGGCCATCGTGCGGATGGACTGGCCCGGCAGGTACGCGTCGGGGCTCTCGCCGAGCGGGATGATGCGCCGCTGTGCCACGTCGGCGGCGTGCAGGATCTGGACGGCGTGGTCCCACTGCCAGGGGTGGACGGGCATCCACACGTACCCGGCGGGGTCGACCCCGGCCTCCTCCAGGACGCCGGTGAAGCGGGCGCGGGTCACCTCGTCCAGTTCGGCGGCGAGGATGCCGTGTTCGGAGAGGTCCGAGGTGCCGCGGAACTCGGCGAGGCCGCGGTGGACGGCGACCCAGCGCAGTCTCAGCGGCTGCGCCGACTCGGGGGCGTACCGGCGTACGTCGGTGGCCGAGAAGCCGATCCGTCCCTTGTTCGCGACGAGGAGGTTGTGCCCCGTCATGCGGCACTCGAGGTCCGTGTGTCCCAGGCCGCGCAGTTCGGCCACGGTCTCGCCGCCGTGCGTGATGCGCGCGGCGTCGACGGCGAGGGTGGCGGAGAGCTCGGTGAAGTAGGTGGCGACGGTGGACGGGTCGCTGCCGATCGTCGAGGCCGCCTCCATGAGGAACTGCTGTGCGTCCCAGGCGGGTTGGGCGATCGCGTTGCCCAGCATGCTGGTCGCGGTGCGGGTGATGGAGTCCGGGTCGACGCGCAGCGAGCCGAACGCACCGGGCGTGGCGCTGAACGCGTAGGTGGTGCCGCTGTCGAGGTCGACGCGGTAGCCGCCGTCGCCGGTCTCGACCGCTTTCAGCATGTCCTCGAAGCACCATTCGCCGATGGCTTTGGCGAGGAGCCGGCGGTTGGCCTCGCGCCAGGCGGCCGGGGCCACGTCGGGCAGAGCGGGCACGGGATGGTCGGCGGGTTGGGGCATCAGGCAGCTCCGATGTCTGTCCGGATCAGTGCGCTCGAACGCCTGGACGTTCGGGCGGAGTTAGATTAGGTTAGGCTTACCTTAGAGACAAGGTCAACTTTCAGCCACCCGGCCCCACAAGGGAATTGACGGCTCATCAGTGTCGGTGCCGGGCGTGCGCGTTCCACCCCGGACCCCCGATTTGGAGGTGCTCAGCGGTGCCTTCGTGCCGTCGTACGCCCCGATGGACCTTCGCCCTCGTCAGCGCCGGGGGGGTGATGATGACGCTCGACGTGACCGTCGTGAACGTCGCGCTCTCCGGCATCGCCCGGGACCTGGAGAGCGGACTCGGCAAGGTCCAGTGGACCGTCTCCGCCTACTCGCTGGCCTTCGGCGCGTTGCTGCTGACCGCGGGAGCGCTCTCCGACCGCGTGGGCCGCAGGTCGGTCTTCATGGCTGGAATGGCCCTGTTCACCGTGGCCTCGGCCGGGTGCGGCCTGGCACCGGACATCGGCACGCTCATCGCCGCCCGTGCCGCCCAGGGGCTCGGCGGCGCCCTGGTGTTCGCACCGACGCTCGCCCTGCTCGCCGCCGCCTACGAGGGCGCCCGCCGCCAGGCCGCCATAGCCGCGTTCGCGGCCATCGCCTCCGCCGCCGGGGCGCTCGGCCCCGTCGTCGGCGGCCTGTTCGTCCAGGCGCTCGGCTGGCGGTGGATCTTCCTGGTGAACGTGCCGATCGGGGTCCTGGTCGTGGCCGGCGCGCTCGCCCGCATGCCGGAATCGGACACCCCGGCCGAGCCCCGGCGCGCACTCGACCCCCTCGGGGCCGTCCTGGGCGTCGGGACGCTCCTGGCCCTGCACTATCCGCTGGTCACCGGCCCGGAAGCGGGCTGGACGGCACCGGAGGTGCTGCTCTCGGCGGCCGTCGCCGTCGTCCTGGCCCTCGCCCTGGTGGCCAGCCAGCGCCGCGGCGACGGACTGATCGACATGACGCTGCTGCGCATCAGGGCGTTCTCCGGCGCCGCGGTGCTGGGCTTCCTCGCCAGGCTCTCCAGCCTCGGGGTGCTCGCCTTCGTCACGCTGTGGCTGCAGAGCGCCCATGCGTACTCACCGCTGGAGGTCGGGCTGCACCTGTTACCGCTGACGGGCAGTCTGCTGGTGGCGGGACTCTTCGTCGCCCGGCTGCAGAAGGTGTTCGCCCCGGACGTCCTGGTCGCCGGCGGCTTCGCGGCCCAGGGGGCGGGCCTGATCGGCCTGGCCGCCGCAGGAGCGGGCGGCGGCCGGGCCGCCACCGTCACCGGCCTGGTCCTCCTCGGCATCGGAGGGGCCGTCATCTTCCCGCCCCTCATGGGCGTCGCCGTGGGTGCCGCGCCCGCCGACCGGGCCGGGATGGCGTCCGGACTGACCAACGCCTGCTACCCGCTCGGCACGGCGACCGGCGTCGCCGCCTTCGGAGCCGTGTTCTCCGCCCGTCTCGGCGACGGTCTGGCCGGCGGCCCCGGAGCCGGCACCGGCCCGGACGGCGCCACGTCGCTGCGGGAGGCCGTCGAGACCGGACGCTTCGAGCTGCTCGACCCCGCGCTCCAGCCGCTCGCCCGCTCCGCCTTCGCCGGGGCCTTCACCGCGGTCTGCCTGGCCTCCGCCCTCGTCTGCCTGCTCGGTGTGGTGGCCGCCCGCACCCTCAGGGCGGGGACGCCGGGCCTCGGAGGCACCCCGGAGCGCCCCCGGTCCTCCCGTATGGCGACACCCTGACACGTACGCCCGCCTCCCGCGGCGAGCGACGCCGCGTCCTCCGCGCGGGCCCGCGATGCGGACCGCCCGGGGCCCGGCTGCCCGGGCCCCGGGCGGTCCGCGTGTCGCTCCGGGTCGTGCGCCGATGTACCGGGCCGCGTCAGAGCTCCCGCGTCCGGCGCAGCAGCCACACCAGGTACGGGGCGCCGACCAGGGCGGTGACGATGCCCACCGGGATCTCGGTCGGCGCCAGCAGCCACCGGCCCAGGGCGTCCGAGGACACCACCAGCACCGCACCCAGGACCGCGGCCATCGGCACCATCCGGGCCGCGCTGTTGCCGACGACGCGCCGGGCCAGGTGCGGGGCGACCAGTCCGACGAAGCCCACCGCGCCGACCGCCGCGGCGGTGCCCGCCGCGAGCACCGCGCCCGCACCGAGGACCAGCAGCCGGGCACGGCCCAGCTCCAGGCCCAGGGCGCGCGGCAGCTCCTCGCCGAGGGCCAGCAGGTTCACCGGTCGCGCCGCGATCACCAGCAGCACCGCGACGACCGCGGGCAGCGCGAGCCACCCCAGCGCGGAGAAGTCCCGGGCGTACGTACTGCCGGCGAGCCAGCTGAGCGCGGCCGAGATGTTCATCTGCGCGCCGACCACCATGATGTTCACCAGGGCCATCGACGTGGCGGCCGCGCCGAGGCCGACCAGCACCACCCGGGTCGGATCCAGGCCGCTACGGCCGCCGCCGCGCGTCCCCCGGGCCACGAGCACCACGAGGGCGAGCATCAGCACGCCGCCGACGCCCGCCGCGGCCGGCAGGGCCACCAGCGGCGCGGAGGGGACCACGAGGATGACCGTCATGGCGCCGAGGGACGCCCCGCCGGTCACGCCGACGAGCCCGGGTTCGGCCAGCGGGTTGCGCACCACCGCCTGCACCGCCGCCCCCGCGACCGCCAGGCACGCCCCGGCGAGGGCGGCCACCAGGATGCGCGGCAGCCGGTAGGCCACCACCGCCTCGGTGATCTGCTCCGCGGAGCCGAACACCGCCGCACCCAGCTGGCTCCAGGTGACCTCCACGTCGCCGACGCGCAGCGAGACGACGATCGCGACGGCCAGGGCCAGCAGCCCGCCGCCGAGCGCGACGGCGTAGCCCGGGGCGCGGCGCCGGTCGGAGACCACGACGGCCGCGCCGGTGTCGGCGTCGCCGGTGCTGACCCGGCGCGCCAGCGCCATGAACACCGGCCCGCCGATGAGCGCCGTGACCACGCCCACCGGGATCTCCGCGGGCTGGGTGGCGGACGGCTTGACGATCAGCTGGGCGGCCGCGTCCGCGCCGAGCACGAGCGCGGCGGCCAGCAGCGCGGCCGCCGGGATGAGCACCGCGTGCTTGCGCATCCCCAACTGCCGTACCACCACGGGGGCGATCAGGCCGACGAAGCCGATCGGCCCGGCGAGGGAGACGGCGGCCGCGGAGAGCAGCACCGCGAGGAGGAAGGCCGCGGGCCGGACGCGCTCGACGCGTACGCCCATCGCCTCGGCCGTCTCGTCCCCCAGCGCCAGCAGGTCCAGCGGCCGGGCCAGGAACGGCGCGATCAGCGCGCCGGCGGCGACGACCGCGCCGAGGACGAGCGGCCGTTCCAGGCCGGACTGCATCAGGGTGCCGTTGCCCCAGAAGAACAGCCCCCGGGTCGCCTGCACGTCGAGCATCTGCAGGAACTCGGCCGCCGCGGTGGCGGCCAGGGCGACGGTCGCCCCGGCGAGCAGCACCCGTCCGGGCGTCATCACCCCGCCGCTGCTGAGCACATACACCACGGCGACCGCGAGGAGCCCGCCGAGGAACGCGGCGCCACCGGCGGGGACCGGGCCGAGGCTGATGCCGGTGAAGGCCACCAGCACGACGGCGAAGTACGCCCCGGCGTTCACACCGAGGGTGTCGGGCGCCGCCAGCGGGTTGCGGGTCGCTCCCTGCACGAGCACACCGGAGACGCCGAGCGCGACACCGACCACGAGTCCGGTCAGGGTGCGCGGCAGCCGGCTGCCGACCAGGACGTCCTGGGTGCGCGGATCACCGTGGCCGAGGAGCAGGTCCACGATGTCGCCGATCCCCACCCCGGACGCTCCGAGACCGAGGTGCACCACGGCGACCACGCACAGGACGGCGGACAGGGCGCCGCCCACGAGCACAGCTCGTGGGCGGCGGCCGAGCGGACGGGCCGTGGGGGCCGTCAGTCCTTCCGAAGCCATCAGACCTTCAGGGCCTTGCCGGTCTCGTCGAGGATGTGCATCGCCGACAGCGGGCCGCCGAACAGCCAGGTGCCGGGGTCGAGCGCCAGCGCCTTGTCGTTCTTCACGAAGTCCAGGCCCTTCCACACGGCGTTGCCCGCGAGGTCCCCGGTGAACGGGTTGTCGTTGTCGGCGGCGACGTACAGGAAGGTGGAGTCCTTCTCGACCTTGGTGAGGCCCTCGACGCCGACCGTGGTCATGCCCCACGCGTCGGACTGGCCCTTCCAGCCGTTCTTCAGGCCGGCCAGGTTGAGCACCTGGGGCGCGATGGCGTCGTCGGTGAGCATCCGGATCGACGCGGCGCCGTTGGCGGTGAAGCCCTGCGCCAGCGCGTACTTCAGCCCGCCCTTGCCGGCCTTGTCCAGCCGGGCCTTGAGGTCGGCGGCCTTGGTGTCGATCTGCTGCGTCACCTCACCGGCCTTGTCCTCCTTGCCCACCGCCTTCGCCAGCTCGGTGAAGTTCTTCTTCATCGTCGCGAGCTGGGGCTTGGTGGTGTAGGTGAACGACAGCACGGGCGCGATGGCCTGGAGCTGCTTGAGGTTGGCCTTCGACCGGTCGTTGTCGATCACGATGAGGTCCGGCTGGAGCGCCCGGATCTTCTCCAGGCTCGGCTCGTTGCGGTCACCGACGTCGGTGACGCCGGCGGGCAGGCCCGCGCCCTTGGCCGTGATCCACGTGCCGTAGCCCTTGTTGTCGGCGTTGCCCGTGGGGGTGACCCCGAGCGCGACGAGCTCCTCGGCGTACGTCCACTCCAGCGTCACCACCTTGGCCGCCGGCTTGTCCAGGGTGACCTTGCCCTGTGCCGTGTCGACGGTGATCTTTCCGCTCGCCGCCTTGTCCCCGCCCGTCTTGTCGTCCGTGGTGTCCCCGACGGTTCCGGACCCGCAGCCGGCGGCGGTGAGCATGAGGGCCACAGCGGTACCGCCCGTCGCGAGGGCGCGCAGCATTCTCTGCATGGTGAATCTCTCCTTGTGTACTGGTGATGCGGGCGAACCGTCGTGGGGGGCGGGTTCGGGGTCAGGGCGCGGTGGGGGCTTCCGACCGCTGGGGGAAGCAGGCGAGGTAGCCCGTCGCCGGATCGCGCACGACGTGGACGCGCAGGCCGAACGCGCGGTCGATGACCTCGGGGTCGATGACGTCGTCGGGCGTGCCGGAGGCGGTGATCCCGCCGTCGGCCACCACCACGACGTGGTCGGCGTACGCCGCCGCCTGCATCAGGTCGTGCAGCACCACGCCGCAGGCGATGCCGTGCTCACGGGCCAGCCGCCGCACCACGTCGAGCACCTCGAACTGGTGGCGCATGTCGAGGTACGTGGTGGGCTCGTCGAGCAGCAGCACACCCGCCCGCTGCGCCAGCACCATGGCCAGCCAGGCGCGTTGGCGCTCTCCGCCCGACAGTTCGTCGAGCCGGCGGTCGACCAGCGGAGCCGCGTCGGTGACCTCCAGCGCCCAGTCGATGGCCTCGGTGTCCTCCGCGGTGTGCCGGGAGAGAGCGCCGCGGTGGGCGTACCGGCCGTGCCGGACGAGCTCCCGCACGGTCACCCCGGCCGGCGCCTGCGACGCCTGGGGGAGGAAGGCCAGGCGCTGGGACAGCGCGCGGCGCCCGAGCGAGCGCAGGGGCACGTCGTCGATGCGCACCTCGCCGCCGAGCGGGTCCAGCAGCCCGGCCACCGTCCGCAACAGGGTCGACTTCCCGCAGCCGTTGGGGCCGACCAGGACGGTGATGCCGCCCGCCCGGAGGGTCAGGTCCACCTGCCGCAGCACCGGGCGTCCCGCGTGCCCGACGTCCAGATCCTTCGCCACCAGACGGACATCGCCTTCGGACACCACGTACCCCTCCTGCCGCCGGACTGACCGCGCCACCATACAACTTAGGTAAGGCACACCTAATGGTTCGACCGGAATAGATGTGACTTGTGATCAGGTCGAGATCTAGCGCGCACCCGTGCGCCCCCTGCGTACCTCCAACTCCCCTTGCGCGCAAGCCCGAAGAGGGGTTCGGATCGGCCCGGTCGATTCGCCGGAGCGGTGCCACCCGGCGCGTCCGGGTTGTGCTGCGGCGGGCCGCTCCGGTGCGGGGGTGCCGCCCGGTGGCACCGTCGTGGATCCGGCCATCGTGTTCGCCGGCCCGGTCGGCGGGCTGGTCATCCAGGTTCCTTCTGTTCTAGGTTAGGTATGCCTAACCTAAGGGAGGTCCTCGATGGGCGCCACCGCCGTCCCCCCGGCCGAACCGACCGCCGCCGAGCAGGTCCGTTCAGTGCTGGCCCGCGCGGATTCGCTGACCATGACCACGGACGGACACCGCTACGACCTCGTCGGACTGCACACCGTCGACGAGCGGGGGCAGGTCGGGCTCGACCTGCCGGCCGGCAGTCCACCGGCGGCGCAGGCCGCGTACGCGCCACGCGGCGCGCTGGCCGCCCTGCTGGAGTTCACCGACGTCGCACCCACCGCCGTACGCGACAGAGTCCGCGCCCGGGTCACGCTCTCGGGATGGCTGACGCCTCTTCACCCGCCGGGCGCCACCGACCGCGTGGCGCTCCGCCTGGACACCGCACGCGCCACCCTGGCCACGGCGTCCGGCACCTCGGCCGTCGGCCTCGACGAGATCGTGCTGGCCGTGGCGGACCCCCTGGCCGGGCAGGAGGCCGCCCTGCTCACCCACCTGGCCGACGCCCACCCCCAGGAGATGGCACGGCTGACGCGCCTGGTCGACCCGCGGCACCTCCAGGGCGTCCTGCGCGTATGGCCGCTCGCCCTGGACCGCCACGCGCTGACCCTCCGGCTCGAACGGGCCCGCGGCCACCGCGACGTCCGGCTGGCCTTCCGTGCCCCGGCGTACGACGCCACCCAAGCCGCCGACCGCATCCAGGAGTTGCTCGCCGGCACGCGCACCTGCGGGCACCGCCGCCGGCTCCTCGGCCGCTCATGACCCGGCAGCCCCCGCCCGGCCCGCCGCCCGCGGGCGACCTGGTCGCCGCGATCATCCGGGCGGCGCCACGGGCCGCGGCCCTCCGCACCCCGCCTCCGCCGCCCCGCCGCCCGGCGGGGGGCGCCGCCCCGACCCGCCCCGCCTGAGAACGGAACCGCCGCATGCCACCGACGTACACCCCGGACGCTCGCACCGGTCCCGGCGGCTTACCCAGGCCCGCCGAACGGTCGCCGGCAGCTACGCCGCCCGCCCACCGGATGCCGCCGGGCCGCACCGGCTGGACCCCCGCCCGCACCGAGGCGCTCCTCGCGGCGCTGCGCCGGGGCGACACCGTCGCCGAAGCGGCCGGCCGGGCCGGTGTCTCCAAGGAGGCCGTCTACAAACGCAGACGGCGGGACCCCGCGTTCGCCGAGCTGATGGTCGAGGCGCAAGGGCTGGGCCTGCGCGCCCGCGCCCGCCTCAGGGAACGCAGACGCGCGCCGTTCCGGACCATGAGCTACCGGCTGGTCCGGCGAACGGACGCGGGCGGCGCCGCCGGCCAGGACCGGGCGGCCCCGTAGCGCCCGGTCCTTGCGCCGCCGGACGGCCGTCCCCGCTCACATGCTCCAGCGCAGCACCGCACCCAGCCCGCCCGCCGGACCCGGCGTGCCGTCCGGGACGAGGAGGACCTCGCAGTCCGCCGCGGCGGCGGACCGCAGCAGGGCGTCGTCGGCACGCGCCAGTTGGGGCTTGGCGACACCCATCGCCTGGACGTGGCCGCGCTGAACCCCGACCTCGTCGACGCCCGGCCCGATCCACACCTCGCGCCGTGCGTCCGACGCGTCCAGGGACAGCAGGAGGGTGGCCACCTGGTGCTTGCGCACCGCGTCCACGACCGCCGGCACTCCCTCGGCCGCCTGCCCGGGGCCGGTGTCGAGCGCGGCGGCCTCACGGTGCTCGCCGGGCCTGCCGCGCCCGACGCGGAAGCGGTCGAGCGCACTGTGGAGGCGCTCGCGCGTGAACTCCTCGCAGGCCCGCGCGATCTGCTCGTCCAGCACCCGCCTCGAGGCGCCGGGGGACCTGCTGCCGTTCTCCGCCTCGACGGTGACGGCCCGGATGCGGTCGGGCAGCCGGTGGTGCACGGCCCGGCGCTCACGGGCGTCACCGGCCAGCACCAGCAGCTCGGCGCCGCTCCCGGGCCACGCCCGGGCGAGCTCGCCGACGATGGCGTCGGCCGTCTCGTTCACGCTGTTCTCGACCTTGTTGCGGTAGTGCCACTCGTAGCGGTCCTCGGGGAGGCTGCGGTGCCCGCGCCCCTGCCACTCCCTGCCGCGGGCCTGGCCGAGCGGTTCGCGGCGGTGCCCGTCGCGCAGCTCGAAGTCGGCGCCCGTCCGGTCGATGTAGGCCACGAGGCACCGTGGGCGGTCGCCCCGCAGATCGGCGAGCGGCGCGATGTGCGGCAGGATCGACCAGGTCGCCTCGATCGAGGGCGGGGCCACGGCGAGGGGGACGTCGAGCACCACCTCGGCGCCCGTGGCGAAGAGCGCCCGGCCCGGCGGCGAGCCGGAGACGGGCTCGCGGGCGAGCCGGTCCATCACCGCCCTCACGGTGTAGGCGTCGGCGCCCGCCTCGATGAGCTGCGACGCGGCGGAGCGGTCGCGCAGCTCCTGGACCTTCGCCGCGTCCTCCGTCGAGCGCGAGGTGTCGATGTACAGAGAAGCCCATGGGCCTGGCCGGTCGAAGAGCGGTTTCAAGAAGCCGAGTTCCATGATTCCCCCAGGCGCGGGAGTACGAGTACCACCAGGTTATGCCGATATGAAGCGTTTCGTACGACCGTACGGCTGCCCTGCGCTTCCGCGCGGGCCGGGCGCCCCGCCCCACCTGCACCGTGTCCACCCGCGTACGCAGCCGGTCGCGGAACGTGCCCACCTCGCGAAACGTGGCCGTCCGTACACGCTCCGCGACCGGGTCATGCCGGCGAGGCCGCGCGGGAAGACGGACCGGTGTCCATGTACCGCACCGGCAGGAGGAGTTGCGTCATGCACAGCGTCAACAGGTGGCTCACCCGGCACTTATGGGTCCAGATCGCGCTCTCGGTGGTTGCCGCCACCGCCGTCATCCTGCTGATCGACCCGGCGAGGTCATGGGGCGAGGTGCTGGTGCGTGTCACCGTCATGTCGCTCGGCGGAGCGGCCGTCCTCGTCGCGCGCCGGCGCGGGGAGCGGCGGGCTGTCGGCGGATCGGACGCGACGGTGGCGGGCCTGGACCACAAGCTGCGCCGGGGCGACGTGCCCGCGGATCCGGGGGAGCGGGAGGCGATGGCGAAGCTGGTGGCCCGCCGGCTGCACCACACCCGCCACCGGTGGCCGGCCCTCGCCTTCCTCTGCGTGATGCTGGGCACCCTCTACGTCCTCATCGCCGCCACGTCCGGCCCGCGGGCCATGATCGGCTACGGCCTTCTCTTCGGCGCCTTCCTGGTGTGGCTCACCTGGTACAGCGTGCGGCACCACCGGCGCCTGCGCCGCATGGCCGACGCCCTCGGACGGACCTGAACGGGGCATCGCGGGCTCCATCGGCCGGATTCGCCCTTGCTCGCGCGGACCTGCTCGCCGTGCACGCGCGCTGTAGGCGGGGGAGAACCGGGCCGCAGGCAGCGCGAGGATGATGTCGAATTTTCGCCAGCCCGGTGTGCCGCCGGTCCGGAATGCTGGAGACCATGCACACCGACACCGAGCGCTGCGTACGGGCCGTCCAGTCCAAGGACGCCCGGTTCGACGGCTGGTTCTTCACCGCCGTCCTCACCACCCGGATCTACTGCCGGCCGAGCTGCCCGGTGGTGCCGCCGAAGGCCGAGAACATGACGTTCTACCCGAGCGCGGCCGCCTGCCAGCAGGCCGGCTTCCGTGCCTGCAAGCGGTGCCGCCCGGACACCAGCCCCGGCTCGCCCGAGTGGAACGCCCGCGCCGACACGGTCGCCCGGGCCATGCGCCTCATCCAGGACGGGGTCGTGGACCGCGAGGGCGTGCCCGGCCTCGCGGCCCGCCTCGGCTACTCCACCCGGCAGGTGGAGCGCCAGCTGCTCGCCGAGCTGGGCGCGGGCCCGCTCGCGCTGGCCCGCGCCCAGCGGGCCCAGACGGCGCGGCTGCTCATCGAGACGACCGAACTGCCGATGGCGGACGTCGCGTTCGCCGCCGGCTTCGCCTCCGTACGCACCTTCAACGACACCGTCCGCGAGGTCTTCGCGCTGGCCCCGGGTGAGCTGCGCGCCCGCGCCGCACGCAGCACTGCCCGGCTCCCGCGGACCCCCGGCGTCATCGCGCTGCGGCTGCCGTACCGGGCCCCGCTCCACCCCGACAACCTCTTCGGGCACCTGGCCGCCACCGCGGTCCCGGGCGTCGAGGAGTGGCGCGACGGCGCCTACCGGCGCACCCTCGCCCTCCCGCACGGCCACGGCATCGCCGAGCTCGCACCCCGCCCCGACCACATCGCCTGCCGCCTCTCCCTGACCGACCCGCGCGACCTCACCCTCGCCATCAGCCGCTGCCGCCGGCTGCTCGACCTGGACGCCGACCCCGTCGCCATCGACGCCCGGCTGCGCGGCGACGAGCTCCTCGCGCCCCTGGTGGACAAGGCGCCCGGCCGCCGGGTCCCGCGTACCGTCGACGCGGCGGAGTTCGCCGTACGGGCGGTGCTCGGACAGCAGGTCTCCACGGCGGCCGCCCGCACCCACGCCGGGCGTCTCGTCGCCGCGCACGGCACACCGGTCGACGACCCCGAGGGGGGCCTGACGCACCTCTTCCCCGGACCCGAGGCGCTCGCCGCCCTCGACCCCGAGGCCCTCGCGCTGCCCCGCAGCCGCCGCACCACCCTGACCACGCTGGTCGCCGCCCTCGCCGACGGTTCGCTGCGGCTCGGCCTGGACAGCGACTGGGACGAGGCCCGCGCGGGCCTCGCGCGGCTGCCCGGCTTCGGCCCCTGGACGATCGAGGTGATCGCGATGCGCGCCCTCGGCGACCCCGACGCCTTCCTCCCCACCGACCTCGGCATCCGCCGCGCCGCGGAGGGGCTGGGACTGCCGTCGACGCCCGCCGCGCTGACCGCCCGCGCCGCCGCCTGGCGGCCCTGGCGCGCGTACGCCGTCCAGTACCTGTGGGCGACCGACACCCACCCCATCAACCACCTGCCCTCGTGAGGAAGCCGACCGATGCGCCGACAGCACACCGTCACGGACAGCCCCTACGGCCCGCTCACCCTCGTCGCCACCGACGGGGTCCTCAGCGGGCTGTACATGACCGCACAGCGCCACCGGCCCGCCGAGGAGACCTTCGGGCACCCGGACCCGCGGCCCTTCGGCGAGGCCGTCCGCCAGCTCGACGCGTACTTCGCGGGTGAGCTCACCGTGTTCGACCTCCCGCTGCACCTCGCCGGCACGCCCTTCCAGCGCGGTGTCTGGCAGATGCTGCGGACGATCCCGTACGGCGAGACCCGCACGTACGGCGAACTGGCCGAGGCGCTGGGCAGACCGGGGGCCTCCCGTGCCGTCGGCCTCGCCAACGGCAAGAACCCCATCGGCATCATCGTCCCCTGCCACCGCGTCATCGGCGCGAGCGGCAGCCTCACCGGCTACGGCGGCGGCCTCGACCGCAAGCAGCGGCTGCTCGCCTTCGAGAGCGGTGCTCCCGTGAGCGCTGCTCACACCACGAGCAGCCCTCCGATGAGCAGTGCTTTCGAGAGCGATGCTCTCTTCTGATCACCCGCTGCGGGGAGCGTCTCGCCGATCACGCCGGATCGGCGAGGCACCCTAGGCGAGCCGCTTGAGCAGGGCCGGCAGAGCCGTCCCGATCGGCTCGCGCACCACCTCGTCGGCCAGTTCGTCGTACGGCGTCGGCTCGGCGTTCACGATGACCAGCCGCGCCCCGTGCTCCGCCGCGATCCCGGCCAGCGAGGCGGCCGGCTGGACCTGGAGCGTCGAGCCCACCGCGATGAACACCTCCGCGGCCTTGGCGATCCCCATCGCCTCCCCGAGCACCACCGGGTCCAGCCGCTCCCCGAACATCACCGTCGCCGATTTCAGGATCCCGCCGCACGCCTCGCACGCCGGATCCTCCTCACCCGCCTCCACCCGGGCCAGCGCCTCCGCCATCGAGGACCGCGCACGGCACCCGGTGCACACCACCGCTCGCGCGGTGCCGTGCAGTTCGAGCACCTTGCGGGCTGGCATCCCGGCGAGCTGGTGCAGCCCGTCGACGTTCTGCGTGATCACCCGCACGGCGAACCCGGGCGTGCGCTCCAGCTCGGCGACGGCCCGGTGCGCGGCGTTCGGCTCGGCCCGCAGCGCCTCGCTGTCGCGCCGCATCAGCCACGAGCGGCGCCGGATCTCCGGGTCCGCCATGTAGTACGCGTACGTGACGAGCTTCTCGGCCTCCGGATCGCGCCGCCACAGCCCGTTCGGCCCGCGGTAGTCACTGATGCCGGAGTCCGTGGAGATACCGGCACCGCTGAGGATCGCGACGAGAGTCATACGGCGACCCTAGGCAGCACCGCCCTCCCCCGCGAACCGGTTTTCCCGCTGCCCGCGCCCGCGGCGGGGCACGTGCGATACGGTCACCCCCATGGCCAGGGTCACCGTCACGCTCGATGCCGAACTCGTCGTGGAAGTCATGGTGTTGGCGGGTGTCGGCAGCCCCCAGGACGCCGTCGAACTGGTTGTGCGCGACTACATCGCGCGCGGTCACCGCACCGAGGCGCGCGTCACCTCGCGCGACGAGCAGCCCCGGATCACCGAGAGCGCCCCGCAGGACAACCAGGGCTGACGCCCGGGCCCGCCCGGGCGTCAGCGCGGCGGGCGCCCGTTCTCCAGCTCCACCGCGCCCCCGCCGTTCCCCAGCACGTCCAGCGCCGCGAGCACCCGCGGTCCCAGCGAGCCCAGCAGGTACGCCGGCAGCTCCTCGCGCTCCACGAGCTTCCAGGAGACCAGCTCGTCCTCCTGGAGCCGGATCGCCCGGAACTGCTCGCCGGTCAGGACCCCGCCGTCGTACACGTACGCCACGATCGGCGGCCGCCCCGGGCCGGGCACCCAGTCCACCGCGAGGAGCCGGCCCAGCTCGACATCGAGCCCGATCTCCTCCAGGGTCTCCCGGCGGGCGGCCTCCCGCGGGGTCTCGCCCCCGTCCGACTCGATGGTCCCGCCGGCCAGCGCCCAGCCGTCCCGGTAGTTGGGCTCGACCAGCAGCACGCGCCCCTCGCCGTCCCGGAAGATCGCGGCGGCTCCCGCCAGTACGCGGGGGAGGCCGGCGATGTACGTTGCGTAATCGGTGCTCACGGTGATCAGCCTAGGGGTTCTCCGGCCAACCCCGCCGGGCTCGCACGTCCGCACGACTCCACCAGCCGTATCGTGCGCTCCGCCAGTTCCCCGATGCCTGCGCCGTCGAAGCCGAACACCGCGCTGCGCACCCGGTCCTCCAGGGGATCGGTCCACCGGCGGGGGATGCGGGAGGCGCCGCAGAGCACGCCCGCGACCGAGCCCGCCGTGGCACCGTTGGAGTCGGTGTCCAGCCCGCCGCGCACCGTCAGGGCGATCGTGCGCGTGAAGTCGCCCTCCCCGTACAGCAGGCCCGCCGTGATCACGGCGGCGTTCGGCACGACATGGATCCAGTGCAGCCCGGACGTCTCCCGCTCCAGCTCGGCGAGCGCGCCGGACCAGCTCACGCCCGCCTCGTGCAGCGCGACGGCGTGCCGCACCGTGCGGGCCAGGCGGCTGCTCCCCGGGATGCGGACCAGCGCCGCCTCGATCGCGTCGCGGACGCCGCATGCGGTGAACGCGGCGGCGATCAGCGCGGCCGCCCACATCGCGCCGTACACCCCGTTGCCCGTGTGCGACAGCACCGCGTCCCTGCGGGCCAGCGACGCGGCCCGGCGTGGATCTCCGGGGGAGGTCCAGCCGAAGACGTCCGCGCGGATGAGAGCGCCGATCCACTCCTGGTACGGATTGTCGTGCGTGGCCGTCAGCGGCGGTTTCAGACCCGCCGCCAGGTTGCGGTAGGCGGCGCGCTCGGCCGTGAAGGTCTGCAGGTAGGGCAGACGCAGCAGCCACAGCGCGCCCACCTGCTCGGTGGTGAAGCCGAAGCCGTGCGTCTCCAGCAGGTGCAGGCCGAGGATCGCGTAGTCGACGTCGTCGTCGCGGCAGCTCCCGCGGATCCGGCCGCGCACGCACTGCGGCCACTCCGGGCGCAGCTCGAAACCGGACGCGTCGGCCGGCGGCTCCGGCAGGTAGTCGGTCAGGGGCAGGGCGCCCGTGGCGCGCAGGTACCGGTCGATCCGGTCGCGCGTCCAGTAGTCGCCGCGCTCGACGGGTTTGCCCAGCATGTTGCCGGCGATGCGCCCCGACCAGCCGCCCAGGACCCGGTCGGCCAGGGTCGGCTCCGCGGGGCCGGAGGCCCACGTCATGGGGGCAGCGTCACACGAGGGGCCCGCGCGCGCGACCCGGAACCGGTCTGACCAGCGGGTCCGTACGCCGGACAGGGGTGGCACACCGTCCGACCGTACGGATAGGGTCGGCGTCGGCGCGACTGCCTGTTCGATAGCAAGGGATGCAAGGTGACGGACGGAGCAGTAACGGAGGCCGCGCGCGTGCTCGTCGCGGCTGACAAGTTCAAGGGTTCGCTCACGGCCGTGCAGGTCGCGGAGCGGGTGACGGCCGGGCTCCGGCACGTCGTCCCCGATCTCCGGGTGGAGACCCTGCCGGTCGCCGACGGCGGGGACGGCACGGTGGCGGCCGCGGTGGCGGCCGGGTTCGAACGGCGTGAGGTACGGGTGACCGGGCCGCTCGGCGAGCCGGTGACCGCGGCGTACGCGCTGCGCGACGGCACGGCGGTCGTGGAGATGGCGGAGGCGTCCGGCCTCCAGCTGCTGCCCGAGGGCGTCTTCGCCCCGCTGACGTCCACCACCTACGGCTCCGGCGAGCTGCTGCGCGCCGCGCTCGACGCGGGCGCGCGCAGCATCGTCTTCGGCGTGGGCGGCAGCGCCACCACCGACGGCGGCGCCGGGATGCTCGCCGCGCTCGGCGCGCGGTTCCTCGACGCGGACGGCAAGCCCGTCGGCCCGGGCGGCGGCGGTCTGCGGAACCTGGCGATCGCCGATCTGTCGGGCCTCGACGCCCGCTTCTCGGACGTCGAGCTGGTCCTCGCCAGCGACGTGGACAATCCGCTGACCGGGCCGAAGGGCGCGCCGGCGGTGTACGGGCCGCAGAAGGGCGCCTCGCCCGACGACGTGGCCGAGCTGGACGCCGCCCTCGGGCACTTCGCGTCCGTCCTCGCCGACGCGATCGGCCCCCGCGCCACCGAGCTCGCCGCCTCGCCGGGCGCGGGCGCGGCGGGCGGCATCGGGTACGGGGCGCTGGTCGCCCTCGGCGCGGGCTTCCGCCCCGGTATCGAGGTCATGCTGGACGTGCTCGGCTTCGGCCCGGCCCTTGACCGCGCGACCCTGGTCATCACCGGCGAGGGCTCCCTGGACGAACAGACCCTGCACGGCAAGGCCCCCGCGGGCGTCGCGGCGGCCGCCCGCGCGGCCGGCATCGAGGTCGTCGCCGTCTGCGGCCGCCTGGTCCTGCAGCCCGAGGCCCTGGGCAGGGCCGGCATCCGCCGGGCCTACCCGCTGACGGACCTGGAACCCGACACGGCGAAGTGCATCGCCGAGGCGGGCCCACTGCTGGAACGCCAGGCGGCGAACATCGCCCGCGACTTCCTGTCGTAGATCCCCCGCCGCCCCCTCCGGGCATCCGCCCACCTCCCGGAGGGGAGCACCCACGGTGGGTGCGCCCTCCCACGTGGGGGGCAACCACGGCGAGCATGTGGCACCCGGGGCCGCCCACCTCCGGGCATCCGCCCACCTCCCGAGGCGAGCACTCACCGTGGAGTCGCCCCTCCACGCGAGGGGGACGGGGGCGGAGCGTGGGGGTGCCCGGACGTAAGACGACTGAACTCGCGCGAAGCGCGGTGAACGAGAGTCCGG
>NZ_KL591008.1:40383-54960 GCF_000716335.1 Streptomyces sp. NRRL S-118
CCGGACGTAAGACGACTGAACTCGCGCGAAGCGCGGTGAACGAGAGTCCGGGCACCCCCACCGAAGCCCCCGGCCCCCGCCCCACGGGCGCAAGCGCCTCCCAGCCCCAGGGCGCAAGCCCCACCAGCCCGCCCCGCCCCACGGGCGCGAGCACCTCCCGGCCCCGGGGCGCAAGCCCCACCAGCCCCCACCCGCCCCCGGGCGCCTCAGCCCGTCGTCAGACGGAACGCGTCCAGCGCCAGGGTCATCTCCGTCAGGTCCCGCGGCCGGGACAGCGACCGGGAGGTGAGCTGCTCCAGGCGGCGCAGGCGGTTGAAGACCGTGTTCCGGTGGCAGTACAGCCGGCTCGCGGCGCGCCCCGCCGAGCCCTCGCAGTCGAGCCAGACGTCCAGCGTCTCGAGGAGCACCGTGCGGTCGGGCGGATCGAGGTCGAGCAGGGCGCCCAGGACCTCGGAGACCAGGAGGGAGGCGAGGTCGGGCTGGCCCGCGACCAGGGCGCCCGGCATCCGGCGGTCGAGCCGGACGATCCCCGGCGTGTCCGCCGGGCAGGTGCGCAGTGCCAGCGCGGCCAGGCGCCGGGCCCGGCCCAGCTCGGTCAGCCCGGCGACCACGGGGCTGATGCCGCCGGGGCCGGGGCAGCGCCCCTCCATGAGCTCCGCCAGCGCGTCGAGGCCGGTGTCCTCCTCGAAGGAGACCACACCGATCTCGCAGTCGGTGCGCATCCGCCAGATGAACCGCAGGCCCGCGCCGGACAGCCGCCGGTGGGCCACGTCGCGCCGCTCGCCGCGCAGCATCACCACCGCGTATCGTCCCCGTTCCGGCAGGTCCAGGCCAGCCGCCGCGCGTGCCGCGACCTCGGGCGACCGGCCGCCGTCGAGCAGCGCGTCGAGCAGCGCCTGGAGCTGCTCGTCGGTGCGGCGCCGCAGCTCCAGCTCCGTGACGCGGTACGCCTCCGACGCCGTGTCGGCCTGGGCGTCCACCGCGGACCACACCATCGTCGCGGCCTGCATCAGCACGGCCAGCCGCCGCGCGTCGGTGCCGGCGTCCTCCAGCAGCGCGTCCCACACGAGGTGCCCGGCCAGCCGGTACGCGTGCACGACGAGCTCCAGCGGCAGCCCCTGCTCGGCGCGCCGGCGCCCGAGCCACTCGGCGTGCTCGAGGTCCCGGCGCGGTGAGGCACGCGGCGCCGAGATCGTCTCGATGCCGATCCGCATGGCCTCCTGCGCCTCCTGCCAGTGCTGGTCGTAGCCGATGACGCGCCCGTAGGCGGGGGAGTACTCGTGCAGCTCCCGCACGTGCTCGTCCACCAGCTCCGGCAGCCGCTCCAGCAGTGCCCGGCATGCCTCGGCGAGCAGCTTCCAGTCGTCCCCTGTTCGCGGTCTGCGCGCTCCCATGGACCGGAGGATGCCACCCCGCCATCAGGTACGGCATGCCCCTGACACGCATGGTTGTGCGCGTGCACAACCGGCCGCGGCGGCCGCTGGGCACGCGCAGCGATTAGGGCCGGGAACGTGGACGGGGATCCCGCCGCGGTGCTGGGGTGTGCGCCATCGAACACACCGACGAGGGGGAACCATGAGCGCTGCCGCCCTGCAGGTGCGGGGTCTGACAGCCGGGTACGGCAAGGTACGGGCCCTGCGCGACGTCTCGCTGGAGGTACCGGACGGCTCGGTCGTCGCGGTCCTCGGCGGCAACGGCGCCGGCAAGTCCACACTGCTGCGCGCCCTGTCGCGCACGCTCGCCTTCCACGGCGGCGCCGCCACCGCCGGCACCGTCGCCTTCGCCGGCCGCCCGCTGCACACCCTGCCGCCCGACCGGGTCGTCGCGGCCGGCCTGTGCCACGTACCGGAAGGCCGCCAGGTCTTCGCCCGCATGACCGTCGAGGACAACCTCCGCGCCGGGGCCCTGGGCGCCCGTGCCGGGGGCAGGGCGGGCAGGGCCGCCGCCCTGCGCCGGGTGCACGAGCTGTTCCCGGTCCTGGCCGAACGCGCCCGCCAGCGCGCCGGCCTGCTGTCGGGCGGCGAACAGCAGATGCTCGCCGTCGCCCGCGCCCTGATGGCCTCCCCGCGCCTGCTCCTGCTCGACGAACCGTCCCTCGGGCTCGCCCCGCTGATGGCCGCCCGGATCGCCGACACCGTCCGGGAGATCCACGCCCAGGGCACCTCGGTCCTCCTGGTGGAGCAGAACGCCGCCCTGGCGCTGCGCCTGGCCACCCACGCGTACGTGCTCGAAGTCGGCGAGGTCACCATCGAGGGCCCCGCCGCCGAGCTGGCCGCGTCCGACGAGGTGCGCCGGCGCTACCTGGGCGTCGTGGACGAGGAGGCCGCCGAGGACACGGCTGCCGCCGGCGGACCGGTGCTCGCCCGCTGGGAGGCAGGGGCATGATCCTCGACGTCAGCGACCTGACCGTCCGGTTCGCCGGGCTCACCGCCCTCGACGGCGTCGGCTTCACCGTGCAGCCCGGCACCGTCCACGCGGTGATCGGCCCGAACGGCGCCGGCAAGTCCACGACCTTCAACGTGCTCTCCGGCGTCTACCGCGCCACTTCCGGCAGCGTCCGCTTCGGCGACCACGAACTGACCGGGCTGCCCCCGCACCGCATCGCGGCCCTGGGCGTGGCCCGCATCTTCCAGAACCTGGCGCTGCCGCCGCACGCCACCGTGGCCGACGCGCTGATGCTGGGCCGCCACCGCCTGACCCGCGCCGGCTTCCTCGCCACCGGGCTCCGGCTGCCGTCCGCCGCCCGGGAGGAGGCCCGCCACCGGGCCCGCGTCCGCGAGATCGCCGACTTCGTGGGCCTCGCCGACAAGCTGGACCACCCGGCCGCGTCCCTCCCGTACGGCCAGCAGAAGCTCGCCGAACTGGCCCGTGCCCTGTGCATGGAGCCGCGCCTGCTGCTGCTGGACGAACCGGTCGCCGGCATGACCGCCGACGAACGCCGCCGCACAGCCGCCGTCATCGCGGGCGTCCGCGACAGCCTCGGCATCTCCATCGTCCTCGTCGAACACGACATGGGCATGGTGATGCGGCTCGCCGACTCCGTGACCGTCCTCGACTTCGGCCGCCGTATCGCCGACGGCGCCCCCGCCGACGTACAGAACGACCCGGCCGTCGTCCGCGCCTACCTCGGACAGGAGACCGCCGAGTGACCACCTTCGCCGAACTGCTCCTCAACGGAGTGTCCCTCGGCTCCGTCTACGCCCTCATCGCCCTCGGATTCGTGGTGATCTTCCGCGCCACCGAGGTCGTCAACTTCGCCCACGCGTCGCTGCTGCTCGCCGGCGGGTACGTCACCGCCGTCCTCCACGACGACATCGGCTTCTGGCCCGCCCTGGCGGCGGGCATCGCGGGAGCCGCGCTCGTGGGCGCCGCCGTCGAGTTCCTGGTGATGCGCCGTCACCGCGGGGCCGACCACAGCGTCCTGGCCATCGTCACGATCGGCGTGGACATCCTGCTGACCACCGAGCTGACGCGCCGCATCGGTACGGACGTGCTCGCCCTCGGCGACCCGTGGGGCGACGCGGTGGTGAGCCTCGGCCCGGTGACCATCGCCTCGACCCGGATCGCCGCGCTCGTCGCCGCCGCCCTGCTCATCACGGCGTTCCTGCTCGTCTTCCGGTTCACCGCCTGGGGCGTCGCCATGCGGGCCGCCGCCGAGAGCCCGTCCACCGCGGCACTGATGGGCGTACGGCTCGGGCGGGTCTCCCTCGGAGCCTGGGCCGTCGCCGGCGGCCTCGCCGCCGTCGCCGCCCTCTTCCTGACCGTCTTCCCGACCCCCGGCCTGGAACGCTCCACCTCCCTCGCCGCCCTCAGGGCGTTCCCCGCCGCCATCCTCGGCGGACTCGACTCCACGACCGGCGCGCTCGTCGGCGGGCTGCTCGTCGGGATCACCGAGTCGCTCGCCACCGGCTACCAGAGCGACCTCACCTTCCTCGGCCGCGGCATCGGCGACCTGGCGCCCTACCTGCTCATGGTCGCGGTCCTGCTGATCCGCCCCGCGGGACTCTTCGGCACGAAGGAGCTCGCCCGTGTCTGACACCACGTCCAGGGCCCTTCCCGCCGCTCTGGCCCGTCCCCGTACGTACGCCGTCGCCGTCGCCGCGGTGCTGCTCCTCGCGCTGCCCTTCTACCTGGAGCGGTTCTGGCTCCAGGCGGGGCTGTTCGCGATGGCCGCCGCCATCGGCGCCATCGGCATCAACCTGCTGACCGGCGCCGCCGGCCAGCTCTCCATGGGCCACGCCTTCTTCCTCGCCGTCGGCGCGTACGGCTACTGCGCCTTCGCCGGGGACGGCAGCGACGGGCTGACCGGCCTGGGCATGCCCGGCTGGCTCGCCGCCGTGGGCGCGGTGGCGCTCGCGGGCGCGGCGGGCGGCCTGTTCAGTCCCATCGCCGGGCGGCTGAACGGCGCGTACCTCGGCATCGCCACCCTCGCGCTGATCTTCATCGGCCAGCACGTGCTCTTCAACGCCCACGACCTGACCGGTGGCTTCAACGGCCGTGCCGTGCCGCCGCTCAGCATCTTCGGGCTCACCTTCGACGACCGCGAGCTGCTGGTGGCCCAGGTGCCCTTCGGCGCGGCCGAGAAGCTCTGGTACCTGGGTCTGGTCCTGCTCGTCGCGTCCGCCCTCTTCGCGCGGGGCGTGCTGCGCGGCCGGCCCGGCCGCGCCCTGAACGCCGTCCGTGACCACCGCATCGCGGCCGGGGTGCTGGGCATCCCGGTGGCCCGCTACCGCGCCGCCGCCTTCGTGCTGTCCTCGATGTACGCCGGGCTCGCCGGCGTCCTGCTCGCGCTGGTGTTCCAGCGGACCGTGCCGGAGTACTTCGGCATGCTGCTCTCCCTCGAGTACCTCGCCATGATCGTCATCGGCGGCCTGGGCTCGGTGGCGGGCGCGGTGGTGGGCGGCGTCTTCGTCTCCCTCCTGCCGCAGATCCTCAACCGGTACAGCGACGCGCTGCCCCTCGTCTCCGCCCCCGGCGGGGGCGGGATCGCCCCGGGCGAGGCGTCGCGCTACCTCTACGGCGCCGCCGTCGTCGCGGTGGTGCTCTTCCTGCCCGGAGGCCTGGTCCGCCTGGCCGCCCGGCGTCCTGTACGAACCCCAGCGGAGGAACGATGACCACACGCAGACACCGGCGGCTCGCCGCGGCCCTCACCGCGCTCGTCGCCCTGACGGCGGCCGCGGGCTGCAGCTCCAAGGCGAAGGACGGCGACAACGCCGGCCCGGGCGCCGACGGCGTGAAGACCGGCCAGGGCGTCGACGGCAAGGTGATCCGGCTGGGCGTCCTGACGGACATGACCGGGGTGTACGCCACGCTGGGCAAGAGCGTCACGCAGGCCCAGCAGCTGTACGTCAAGCAGCTCAACGCGGCGGGAGGGGTCTGCGGGCGCACCGTCGAGCTGACGGTCCGCGACCACGGCTACGACCCGCAGAAGGCGCTCGCCGGGTACACCGAGCTGGAGCCGAAGGTGCTGGGCTTCCCGCAGTTCATCGGCTCGCCGTTCGTCGCCGCCGTCAAGCAGCGGGTCGACGGCCAGGACAAGGGGCTGGTCCTGCCGCAGGCCTGGTCGGCGTCGCTGCTCGGCAGCCCGTCCATCCGGGTGATCGGCTCCACGTACGACATCGAGACGATCAACGCGGTCGACTTCCTCCTGAAGGAGAAGGGCCTGAAGAAGGGGGACAGCATCGGTCACGTCTACTTCGAGGGCGACTACGGCGAGAACGCGCTGACGGGCTCGAAGTACGCGGCCGGCAAGGCCGGGCTCAAGGTCGTCGAGCAGAAGATCAAGCCGACCGACAACGACATGTCGGCCCAGGTGGCCGCCCTCAAGCAGGCCGGGGTCAAGGCGATCGTGCTGAGCGCCGGCCCGCGCCAGGCGGCCTCGCTCGTCGGGGTCGCGGCCGCGGTGAAGCTGACCGTGCCGGTCATCGGCAACAACTCGGCCTACGCCCCGCAGCTGCTGGCCACCCAGGCCGGGCCGGCGCTGGAGAAGATGTACTACGTGGCCACGCCGACCCTCCCGATCGGCGCCGATGCCCCGGCGCCCCGGAAGCTCGCCGCGGACTACCGCGCCGCCTATCCCAAGGACAGCCTGGACAACGGCGTCGTCGCGGGCTGGTCGGCCGCCCAGGTCTTCGGCGAGGCCCTGAAGAAGGCGTGCGAGGCCAAGGACCTGACCCGTGAGGGCGTCGGCAAGGCGCTGCTGACCCTGAACGCCCACGACGCGGGCTTCGGCGTGACGCACGACTTCTCCGACCCCGAGGCGCCCTCGTCGCGCCGGAGCGTCGTCATCCAGCCCGACAAGTCCGTGCCCGGCGGTGCCCGGGTCGTCCGCGGGCCGCAGGTCTCGGACGCGGCGAAGGGCTTCACACCGGGCTCCTGACCCGGCAGCCGGCCGTGTCACCGTGCCGAAACACCCCCGTGCCAAGCTCGGATCATGAGCGAAGACACCAAGGACGACACGGTCACGGCCCACCGGATCGAGTGCCTGACCCCGCCGCGGATCCGGGAGCAGGCCGCCGGTGGGCTCGCCGCCCTGCTGGTGGACGCCGTCGACAGCGGCGCCTCCGTCGGATTCCTCGCCCCGCTCGGCCACGCCGAAGCGGCCTCCTGGTGGCAGGAGGCCGCCGAGGAGGCCGAGCGGGGCGTCCGCACGGTGTGGGCCTCCTACGGGCCCGGCGGCGGCGTCACGGGCGTCATCAGCCTCGTCCGGGCGGGCATGCCGAACCAGCCGCACCGCGGGGAGATCTCCAAGCTGCTGGTGCACCGCGACGCCCGCGGCCGCGGACTCGGCCGTCGGCTGCTCGCGGCGGCCGAGCGGGCCGCGGCCGAGGAGGGGCGCACGCTCCTGGTGCTGGACACCGAGACCGGCAGCGGGGCGGAGACCCTCTACCGCAGGGCGGGCTGGACGCGCGCCGGCTCCATCCCCGGCTACGCGCTGACCCCGGACGGTGCTCCGCACCCCACGACGTACTACTACAAAGCCCTGGACCGCGAGGCCCTGGGCCGGGGCTGAGCAGGGTTCGGCCGGGTGCGGGCACAGCGCGGAAGGGCCCGGGTGCTGGGAAGCACCCGGGCCCTTCCTTCTCGTCCCTGCGAGGCTACGGCAGCTGCGCCGCCCGCGCCTCGCGGCTCACCCGCCGGTTGTCGCGGAAGGTGTTCACGCGCCGGGCCGTCGCGAAGAGGGGGATCACGGCGCCCAGCACCACCTGGAGCGCACAGCCGGTCTGGAGCAGCAGCTGGCCGCCCGGGGCGTCGAACGCCCACGCCGCCAGCAGGCCCATCGCCCCGACGATCCAGCTGAGCATCGCCACCGCGAGGACACCCCGCGGCTTGGGGTACTCCACCCGGCTCACCATCAGCCACGCCGTGCCGATGATCGCGAGCAGGGTCGGGATGAACGGCAGCTCCAGCAGCACGATCGAGACGACCGTCAGCGCCCCGAACGGGGACGGCATGCCCTGGAACATGCCGTCCTTCATGGTCACGCAGCTGAATCTCGCAAGCCGCAGCACCACCGCCAGCAACACCACGATGGCCGCCACCGCGGACACCCGCTGGTGCGCGTCATGCGTGACCATCCCGTACACCAGCACGAAGTACGCCGGGGCCAGACCGAAGCTGATCAGGTCCGACAGGTTGTCGAGCTCCGCGCCCATCGGCGAGCTGCGCAGCTTGCGCGCGACGAGCCCGTCGAACAGGTCGAAGACCGCCGCGCACAGCATCAGGATCACGGCGGTCGCGGCGGAGTGCCGCGCCATGCCGGTCTCGTCGCTGCCCGTCAGGTGCGGGATCAGGATGCCGGTGGTGGTGAAGTACACCGCCATGAAGCCGCACGTGGCGTTGCCCAGCGTGAGCGTGTCCGCTATTGAGAGCCGCAGTGACAGCGGCATCTCCTCGGCCTCGTCGGCGGCGTCCGCCTCCGCGGCCCAGTCGGCCCGTGTATCGGGATCAATCACGGTCAATTCGAGTCACCCCCGCGGTCGTGGTCTGACCGACCTCGACAGCGACGTCGACACCTTCCGGAAGGTAGATGTCAACGCGCGATCCGAAGCGGATCAGACCGATGCGCTCGCCCTGCTCGACCTTGGTCCCCTGGGGGATGTACGGCACGATGCGCCGGGCGACCGCCCCCGCGATCTGCACCATCTCGATGTCGCCGAGCTCGGTGTCGAAGTGCCAGACAACGCGCTCGTTGTTCTCGCTCTCCTTGTTGAACGCCGGCACGAACCCGCCCGGCACGTGCTCGACCGACGTCACCGTGCCCGCGAGCGGGGCGCGGTTGACGTGGACGTTCAGCGGGCTCATGAAGATGGCGACCCGCGTGCGTCCGTCCTTCCACGGCATGATGCTCTGCACCACCCCGTCGGCGGGCGAGATGACCCTGCCCTGAGCGATCTCGCGCTCGGGGTCGCGGAAGAACCACAGCATGCCCGCCGCCAGCGCGGTGGTGGGCACAGCGATGGCCGCGGCGCGCTTGGAACGGCGCGCGCGGGCAAGACTGAGTGCAGCGGTGGCGACGGTCGGCAGAAGCCACGGCGACGCTCCGCGAGCGATGCGCACGCCGAGGAGGCTGTCGCGAGGTGCAGAGGTTTGGCTGTGGGGCATGGATGACCTTCGTAGCGGATGATGCCGCGCGGATGCGGGGGACGGCGGCTTTTCGGCGATGCTATCGGTTGCGGGCCGCAACTGGGCAAGCCAGAAGCCGAGTCGGCGGCCGGAAGACGATGACAGGGTGTGATCTTCTTCGCGGCCGAACCGACCGAAAAGCGACAATCACCCCTGGAACCGGTACTCCTCCAGCAACCGACGCCCAATGATCATTTTCTGGATCTCGGCGGTACCTTCACCGATGAGCAGCATCGGAGCTTCTCGGTAGAGACGCTCGATTTCGTACTCCTTAGAGAACCCGTAGCCACCATGGATACGGAAGGCATCCTCCACGACCTCTTTGCAGTATTCGGAGGCGAGGTACTTCGCCATCCCTGCTTCCAGGTCGTTTCGCTCCCCGGAGTCCTTTTTGCGAGCTGCGTTGACCATCATGGCATGAGCAGCCTCGACCTTGGTAGCCATCTCGGCCAGCTTGAACTGGATCGCCTGGTGCTGCGCGATCGGCTTGCCGAAAGTGTGACGCTGCTGGGCATACGAGACACCCAGCTCGAACGCACGCTGCGCGACGCCGCAGCCACGGGCCGCCACATTCACCCGGCCGACCTCGACGCCGTCCATCATTTGGTAAAACCCTCGGCCGGTGACCCCGCCGAGCACCCGATTGGCCGGAATGCGCAGTCCGTCCATGATGAGCTCGGTGGTGTCGACCCCCTTGTAGCCCATCTTGTCGATCTTCCCGGGGATGGTCAGGCCGGGCCGGACCTCTCCGAAGCCGGGCTCCTTCTCCACCAGGAAGGTCGTCATCGACTTGTGGGGGGCGGTGCCCTCCGGGTGTCCTTCGTCACTTCGGACGAGGACGGCGACGAGCGTGGACGTGCCGCCGTTCGTGAGCCACATCTTCTGGCCGTTCAGGACGTACTCGTCGCCGTCCTTGACCGCCTTCGACGTGATCGCCGACACATCCGAGCCGAGCGCCGGCTCCGACATGGAGAACGCGCCGCGCACCTCGCCGGCCGCCATCCGGGGGAGGAAGGTGTCTTTCTGCTCCTGCGTGCCGTGCTGCTTGAGCATGTACGCGACGATGAAGTGGGTGTTGATGATGCCCGAGACGGACATCCAGCCGCGCGCGATCTCCTCCACGCACAGCGCGTACGTGAGCAGGGACTCGCCCAGACCCCCGTACTCCTCCGGGATCATCAGCCCGAAGACACCCAGCTCCTTCAGCCCGTCGACGATGTCCTGCGGGTACTCGTCGCGGTGCTCCAGCTGGGTCGCGACCGGGATGATCTCCTTGTCCACGAAATCCCGGACGGTGGAGAGGATCTCCTGCTGGACGTCGGTCAGACCGTGGGTCTGCGCGAGTCGGGCCATGACTACTTCTCCGTCTTTTCCGAAGGGGCGTTCAGCTCCGGGCGGCCGGGCTGCTCGCCGCCGCGCTCCTTGATGTACGTCTCCGTGGGGACCATCACCTTGCGGCGGAACACGCACACCAGGGTGCCGTCCTGCTTGTAGCCCTTGGTCTCGACGTAGACGATCCCGCGGTCGCTCTTCGACCGGGACGGGAACTTGTCCAGGACGGTCGTCTCGCCGTAGATGGTGTCGCCGTGGAAGGTCGGTGCCACGTGGCGCAGCGACTCGATCTCCAGGTTGGCGATGGCCTTGCCGGAGACGTCCGGCACGGACATGCCCAGCAGGAGGGAGTAGATGTAGTTGCCGACGACGACGTTCTTCCCGAAGTCCGTCGTCTTCTCCGCATAGTTCGTGTCCATGTGGAGCGGGTGGTGGTTCATCGTCAGCAGGCAGAAGAGGTGGTCGTCGTACTCGGTGACCGTCTTCCCGGGCCAGTGCTTGTACACGGCGCCGACTTCGAACTCTTCGTAGGTGCGACCGAACTGCATGGTGCTCAGGCCTCCGGGGCTTCGAACTTCGAGGTGCGGGTCATGCCGGCGGCGCGGCCCTTGCCGGAGATGACGAGCGCCATCTTGCGGCTGGCCTCGTCGATCATCTCGTCGCCGAGCATCGCGGAGCCCTTCTTGCCGCCCGCCTCGGACGTGTAGTACTCGTACGCGTCCAGGATGAGCTCGGCGTGGTCGAAGTCCTCCTGCGAGGGCGAGAACACCTCGTTGGCCGCGTCGACCTGACCCGGGTGCAGCACCCACTTGCCGTCGAAGCCGAGCGCCGCGGCGCGGCCGGCCACCTCGCGGAAGCCGTCCACGTTCTTGATCTGCAGGTACGGGCCGTCGATGGCCTGCAGGTCGTTGGCGCGGGCCGCCATCAGGATCTTCATCAGGATGTAGTGGTACGCGTCGGCCGGGTAGCCGGGCGGCTGCTCGCCGACGACCAGCGACTTCATGTTGATGGACGCCATGAAGTCCGCCGGGCCGAAGATGATCGTCTCGATGCGCGGGGAGGCCTGCGCGATCGCGTTGACGTTGTTGAGGCCCTGGGCGTTCTCGATCTGGGCCTCGATGCCGATCCGGCCGACCTCGAAGCCCATGGTCTTCTCGATCTGGGTCAGCAGCAGGTCCAGCGCCACGACCTGCTCGGCGTTCTGCACCTTCGGCAGCATGATGCAGTCGAGGTTCGGGCCCGCGCCCTCGACGACCGTGACCACGTCGCGGTACGTCCACTCGGTGGTCCAGTCGTTGACCCGCACGACCCTGGTCTTGCCCGTCCAGTCACCCTCGTTGAGGAACTTGACGATGGTGTGCCGCGCCTCCGGCTTGGCGAGCGGCGCGCACGCGTCCTCCAGGTCGAGGAAGACCTGGTCGGCGGGCAGGCCCTGGGCCTTCTCCAGGAAGCGCGGGTTCGAGCCGGGGACCGCCAGGCACGAGCGGCGCGGGCGGAGACGGTTCACGGGGGTGGTCATGCGGGGACCTCCAGGGGGTCGAGCTTGTTCGCTTTCCGGATCTCGTCGACGATACGGCCGATGATCTCCGTGATACCGAAGTCCTTCGGAGTGAAGACGGCGGCGACGCCCGCCCGCTTCAGTTCGGTGGCATCGGCGTTCGGGATGATCCCTCCGACGATGACCGGAATGTCCGACGCGCCGGCCTCGCGGAGCCGGGACAGCACGTCGGGGACCAGCTCGGCGTGCGAGCCGGACAGGATGGACAGGCCCACGCAGTGCACGTCCTCGGCGAGCGAGGCGTCCACGATCTGCTCGGGCGTGAGCCGGATGCCCTGGTAGACCACCTCGAAGCCGGCGTCACGCGCGCGTACCGCGATCTGCTCGGCGCCGTTGGAGTGCCCGTCCAGACCCGGCTTGCCCACCAGCAGCCGCAGCCGCCCCGCGCCCAGCTCGGACGCCGTGCGCATCACCTTCTCGCGGACCGCGGCGAGCGGAGTGCCCGCCTCGGCGGCGATCGCCACGGGGGCCGACGACACGCCCGTCGGCGCGCGGAACTCGCCGAAGACGTCCCGCAGCGCCCAGGCCCACTCGCCGGTGGTGACGCCCGCGCGGGCGCACTCCAGGGTCGCCGGGAAGAGGTTCTCGTCCCCGGCCGCGGTCGCCTTCAGCCGGGCCAGCGCCTCCTGGGCGCGGCCCTCGTCGCGGTTGTCCCGCCACTCGTGCAGCTTCGCGACCACCCGCGCCTCGTTGGCCGGGTCCACCGTCATGATGGCGGTGTCCAGGTCCGCGGTGAGCGGGTTGGGCTCGGTCGTCTCGAAGATGTTGACGCCGACGATCTTCTCCTCGCCGGCCTCGATCCTGGCCCGCCGCTCGGCGTGCGAGGAGACGAGCTGCGACTTGAGGTAGCCGGACTCGACGGCGGCCATCGCGCCGCCCATCTCCTCGATCCGCCGGATCTCGGCGAGGCACTGCCCGACCAGCTCGTCCACCTTCGCCTCGATGACGTGCGAGCCGGCGAAGATGTCGTCGTACTCCAGCAGGTCGCTCTCGTGCGCGAGGACCTGCTGGATGCGCAGGGACCACTGCTGGTCCCACGGCCGGGGGAGGCCCAGCGCCTCGTTCCAGGCCGGCAGCTGGACGGCCCGCGCGCGTGCGTCCTTCGACAGCGTCACGGCCAGCATCTCGAGGACGATCCGCTGGACGTTGTTCTCCGGCTGCGCCTCGGTCAGGCCGAGCGAGTTGACCTGCACGCCGTAGCGGAAGCGGCGCTGCTTGGGGTCCTCGATCCCGTACCGCTCACGCGTGATCTTGTCCCAGATGCGGCCGAAGGCGCGCATCTTGCACATCTCCTCGACGAAGCGGACGCCCGCGTTCACGAAGAAGGAGATACGGGCGACCACATCACCCTTGCGCTCCTCGGGCACCTGGCCGGAGGCGAACACCGCGTCGAGGACCGCGATCGCCGTCGACATGGCGTACGAGATCTCCTGGACCGGCGTGGCGCCCGCCTCCTGCAGGTGGTAGCTGCAGATGTTGATCGGGTTCCACTTCGGGATGTGGTTCACCGTGTAGGTGATCATGTCGGTGGTCAGGCGCAGGGACGGACCCGGCGGGAAGACGTGCGTCCCGCGCGACAGGTACTCCTTGACGATGTCGTTCTGCGTCGTCCCCTGGAGTCTGGTGATGTCCGCGCCCTGCTCCTCGGCGACCACCTGGTAGAGCGCCAGCAGCCACATGGCGGTGGCGTTGATGGTCATGGAGGTGTTCATCTGCTCCAGGGGGATGTCCTGGAACAGCCTGCGCATGTCACCGAGGTGCGAGACGGGAACCCCGACCCGGCCCACCTCGCCGCGGGCGAGGATGTGGTCGGGGTCGTACCCGGTCTGCGTCGGCAGGTCGAACGCGACCGACAGGCCGGTCTGGCCCTTGGCGAGATTGCGCCGGTACAGCTCGTTGGACGCCTCGGCCGTGGAGTGGCCGGCGTACGTCCGCATCAGCCACGGCCGGTCCTTGCGACGCTCTGTCATCTGGGGACCTCAGATGTTCCGGAAGCGGTTGATGGCGTCGATGTGCTGCGCGCGCTTCTCCTGGTCGCGGACGCCGAGGCCCTCTTCGGGAGCGAGGCACAGGACGCCGACCTTGCCCTGGTGGAGGTTGCGGTGGACGTCGTAGGCGGCCTGGCCGGTGTCCTCCAGCGAGTACACCTTCGACAGCGTCGGGTGGATCTTGCCCTTGGCGATCAGGCGGTTGGCCTCCCACGCCTCGCGGTAGTTGGCGAAGTGCGAGCCGACGATCCGCTTCAGCGACATCCACAGGTAGCGGTTGTCGTACTCGTGCATGTAGCCCGAGGTCGAGGCGCAGGTGGTGATGGTGCCGCCCTTGCGGGTGACGTAGACCGAGGCGCCGAAGGTCTCACGGCCGGGGTGCTCGAAGACGATGTCGATGTCCTCGCCGCCGGTGAGCTCGCGGATGCGCTTGCCGAAGCGCTTCCACTCCTTGGGGTCCTGGGTGTGCTCGTCCTTCCAGAACTTGTAGCCCTCGGCGTTGCGGTCGATGATCGCGTCGGCGCCCATGGCGCGGCAGATGTCGGCCTTCTGCTCGCTGGAGACGACGCAGATGGGGTTGGCGCCGCCGGCGAGGGCGAACTGGGTGGCGTAGGAGCCCAGGCCGCCGCTGGCGCCCCAGATCAGGACGTTGTCGCCCTGCTTCATCCCGGCGCCGTTGCGGGAGACGAGCTGGCGGTAGGCGGTGGAGTTCACCAGGCCCGGCGCGGCCGCCTCCTCCCAGCTGAGGTGGCCGGGCTTGGGCATCAGCTGGTTGGACTTCACCAGCGCGACCTCGGCCAGGCCACCGAAGTTGGTCTCGAAGCCCCAGATGCGCTGCTCGGGGTCCATCATCGTGTCGCTGTGGCCGTCGGGGGACTCCAGCTCCACCGACAGGCAGTGCGCGACGACCTCGTCACCCGGCTTCCAGGCGTTGACGCCCGGACCGGTGCGCAGCACCACGCCCGCGAGGTCGGAACCGATGATGTGGTACGGCAGGTCATGGCGCTTGGCCAGCGGCGACAACCGCCCGTACCGCTCCAGGAAGCTGAACGTCGACACCGGCTCGAAGATCGA
>NZ_KL591008.1:55089-231776 GCF_000716335.1 Streptomyces sp. NRRL S-118
GACAACCGCCCGTACCGCTCCAGGAAGCTGAACGTCGACACCGGCTCGAAGATCGACGTCCAGACGGAGTTGTAGTTGACCGAGGACGCCATGACGGCCACCAGCGCCTCGCCCGGGCCGAGCTCCGGCAGGGGCACGTCGTCGAGGTGCAGGGACTTGCGCGGGTCCTTCTCGCGCGTGGTCAGACCGGAGAACATCTCGGTCTCGTCCTTGTGCACGGTCACCGCGCGGTACGACTCGGGGAGCTGCAGGGCGGCGAAGTCGGCGGACGTGGTGTCCGGGGACTGGATCGCGTCCAGGATTTCCTTCACGGTGTTGCCTCCGGCGAAGAAGCGTCTTGAGGGGAGACGCTGGGTTGAACGTCGGGGAAGTGCTGCTGTGGAGGTGTGCCGTCGGTTCGGCGGGGTGGTGCTGGCAGCGCTGGGTGGAGCGCGAAAGGGCCTGTGACGCAGGCGTCCGGGCGCGCGAGCCGGGACGGGCTTGCGGGGACAGCCGGCGTACGAGTGGTCTCTGCACGCCGGCCGCCCGGACAACATCAACGTATGACACCGCGTGCCAGGCCGCAAGACACTGAGTGCCAACAATTTCACTCACCTGCCATCTCCCCGTCACACATGAGCGATGATCGATCGAAGGGGGCTTCCGCGGGCAGGGAAAAGCCCGCCGAGCTCGACGAATGCCGTCAAGCCGGGCGGGCGTGCGTGCGGCGCGCGAGGCGCGTCAGCGGTGTTCCTTGAGGGTCTTCTCGATGCTGCGCATGATCTCCTCCAGCGGGGCGTCCGTGCGGGCCACCGTCACCAGCACGTCGCCGGTGGCGGACGCCGTCGCGGCCGGGGACGGGGTGGACGACCCGCCGGCGGCGCGGCCGGCGCCTATGCCCGTACCGAAGGTGTCCCGGACGATCGCGAAGGCGTGGTCCAGCTGCGCCTCCACGTCGCCCTGGCCGCCCGCCCGCAGCCAGCGGCGCAGCACGTGGTTGTGCGCCGTGACGACGGCCGACGCGGCCACCTCGGCCAGCAGCGGGTCGTCATTGCCGTCGTGGTGGTCCCGCTCGTCGAAGTGGCCCAGCAGGTAGCGGGTGAACAGCCGCTCGTAGCGGGCCACCGAGGCGATCTCGCGCTCCCGCAGGGTGGGCACCTCGCGAGTGAGGCGGTAGCGCTCGACCGAGACCGCCGGGGACGCCGCGTACATCTTCATGACTTCCTTGATGCCGCGGCAGACCGTGTCCAGCGGGTGCTCGTGCGGCGGGGCCGCGTTCAGCACCGCCTCCGCCCGCACCAGGGTGTCGTCGTGGTCCGGGAAGATCGCCTCTTCCTTGGAGCGGAAGTGGCGGAAGAAGGTCCGGCGGGCGACTCCCGCCGCGGCGGCGATCTCGTCGACCGTCGTCGCTTCGTACCCCTTGGTCGCGAACAGCTCCATGGCGGCGGCCGCGAGCTCACGGCGCATCTTGAGCCGCTGGGCGGCGGCTCGGCTGCCCGCGGCGCTCTCGGGGGCGTCGGGCGTCGCGGTGGAACGGGAGGGCCGGCGGGCGGAGTCAGCGGGCTGGGACATGACCTGAACGTACTGCATCGGTGCAGGAGACCGCGCCTGTGGGCCCGTGGAGGGGGCCGGGCCGCCCGCCCTGTCGAGCAGCCCGCCCCACTCCCCGTACGGCTCAGCGCCGGGCATGTTCGCGGAAGCCACGCCCCGTCTTCCGGCCGAGGCAGCCCGCCGCCACCAGGTGCTCCAGCAGCGGGGCGGGCGCGAGGCCCGGGTCGCGGAACTCGCGGTGCAGCACCTGCTCGATGGCGAGCGAGACGTCCAGGCCCACCACGTCGAGCAACTCGAACGGCCCCATCGGGTAGCCGCCGCCCAGCTTCATCGCGGCGTCGATGTCGTCGAGCGAGGCGTAGTGCTCCTGGACCATCTTGATCGCGTTGTTCAGGTACGGGAAGAGCAGCGCGTTCACGATGAAGCCGGCGCGGTCGCCGCAGTCCACCGGGTGCTTGCGGATCCGGGTGGTGACCTCGCGGACGGTGGCGTGGACGTCGTCGGCGGTCAGGACCGTCCGGACGATCTCCACCAGCTTCATCGCCGGGGCCGGGTTGAAGAAGTGCATCCCGATCACGTCCTGCGGGCGCGAGGTGGCGCGGGCGCAGGCGACGACGGGCAGGGACGAGGTCGTGGTGGCGAGCACCGCGCCCGGCTTGCAGACCTTGTCGAGCGTCCCGAAGAGCTGCCGCTTGACCTCCAGGTCCTCGGCGACCGCCTCCACCGCCAGGTCGACCTCGGCGAAGGCGTCGAGGGACCCGGCCGGGGTGATGCGCGCCAGCGTCTCGTCCCGGGCCTCCGGGGTCATGCGCCCCTTGTCGACGGAACGGGCCAGCGACTTCGCGATCCGGGCCTTGGCCGTCTCCGCCTTCTCCAGGGAGCGGGCGGCGAGGACCACCTCGTACCCGGCCTTCGCGAAGACCTCCGCGATGCCGCTCGCCATGGTGCCGGAACCCGCGACGCCGACCGAGCGGACCTCACGGGACTCGCCCGTCGCGGCCGCCTCCAGCGGGGTCAGGGCGTCCCGCACCACGACACCGCTGTCCGGCGCCTCGTACGTGTAGAACCCGCGGCCCGACTTGCGGCCCGTCAGCCCCGCCTCGGCCAGGTGCTTCAGGACGGGCGCGGGTGCGTGCAGCCGGTCGCCCGACTCGGCGTACATGGCCTCCAGGACGGTACGGGCGGTGTCGATCCCGATCAGGTCCAGCAGGGCGAGCGGCCCCATCGGCAGGCCGCAGCCCAGCCGCATCGCCGCGTCGATGTCCTCGCGGGAGGCGTACTTCGACTCGTACATCGCGGCGGCCTGGTTCAGGTAGCCGAAGAGCAGCCCGTCGGCGACGAAACCGGGCCGGTCGCCGACCGCGACGGGCTCCTTGCCCAGCGCGTGGGCGAGGTCGGTGACGGCGGCGACGGCCTGAGGGGACGTCAGCACCGAGGAGACCACCTCGACCAGCTTCATCGCCGGGGCCGGGTTGAAGAAGTGCAGGCCCAGCACCCGCTCGGGCCGCGCGGAGTCGGCCGCGAGCCGCGTCACGGACAGGGCGTTGGTTCCGGTGGCGAGGATCGCGTCCGGGCGGACGATGCCGTCCAGGGCCCGGAAGACCTGCTGCTTGACCTCGTACGACTCCGGCACGACCTCGATCACGAGATCGGCGTCGGCCGCGGCCTGGAGGTCGGAGAAGGTGCGGAAACGGGCGAGGATGCCGCGGCGCTGCTCCTCGGTGATCCGCTCGCGGGCCACCGAACGGGCGGTGGCCGCCTCCAGGGAGGCGACGGCGCGGCGCGCGGCGGCCTCGCTGATGTCGATGCCGATGACTTCGCGGCCGGCGCGGACCAGGACCTCGGCGATACCGGCGCCCATCGTGCCGAGGCCGACGACGGCAATGGTGGAGAGAGGGGTGTCCATCACGGGACTCCAGGGATGAGTGACGACTGATGAGGGGCGCGCGGGGATGCGTGCAGGGCATCGCATCCCGTCGCGGGTGCCGCGCGCGAAGTCGCGGTGGAGAACCGACGGACCCTGTCCCGGAGTCACGTCGTACGAAATGCCGAACCGACCGGCTCTCCGTGGCCTCGCGGCCGCGGAGGTCCACACAGGCGGCTGCGTCACCAGGCCGCCATGAGTGCGTGTGCGGGTGTGTCCCGCTCACCTGAGGTTAACCGGCGAGTAACGAGCGCGCCAGTCCTGCGAACTCCCCGCGCGGTGTGACGCTCGCTACGCTGGCGGGCATGACGGCCATGGACGAGGAGCTGCGGTCGCTCGCGGACCGGTTACGTGACGAGGCGGACGGATCCGGGGCCTGCGAGCGGCTGATCGCCGTCGAGGACCCGGAGGAGCTCGCCGCCGTCCTGACGCGGCCAGGGCAGCCGCTGTGGGCCCGCGAGATCGCCGCGTTCCGGCTCGGGCTGGCGGGGGACCGGCGCGCCTTCGAAGCGCTGGTGCTGCTGCTGAACCACCGCGACCCCGAGCGCTGCGTCTCCGCCGCGTACGCGCTGTCGCGGCTGGGCGACCCCCGCACCCCGCGGGCGGCGGCCGCGCTCGCCACCAACGAACTGCGCGTCGCCTACGCGCTCACCCCCGTGCGGCTGCTGACCGCCCTCCGCGCGCCGGAGACCGTCCCTGCGCTGGTCACCGTGTTGCAGCGCCGGCTCGCCGACCCGGCCGACCCGCACTGGCGCGTCGCCCTCGCCTGCGTGGAGGGCCTCGGCGTCCTGGCCGACCCCCGGGCCCGCCCGGTTCTGGAGGCGGCCCTCCGCCGCCACCGGCTGGCCGCCGCCGCCGCGGCCGCCCTGTCCCGGCTGCCCGCCGTCCCGGCCTGAGCGCGACTCAGAGCGAGAGGGGCCGTGTGTAACGGAGCTCGGGCAGCACCGCGCCGGCCACGTGCCATGGTTCCTCCGCCCCGTCGGGAGCGAAGCCGGCGGCTTCGTAGAAACGGCGGGCCCGGGTGTTGGCCTCCAGGACCCACAGGCGCATCGCGGCGCGCCCGGTGGTGGCGCAGCGGGCGAGCGCCTCGGTGACCAGCGCGCGGCCCACCCCCGTGGACAGGTGCGCGGGATCGGCGTACAGGGCGTACAGCTCGGCGTCGGCCGTCACCGCACCGCCGTCGCGGTACGGCCCGTGGCACGCCCAGCCGACGACGGCGCCGGAGCGCTCCGCCACCAGGTTCACCACGTCCGGTCCGGCCGCGGCGAGGTGCTCCCGGCGCAGGGCGGTCTCCGCCGCGACGTCCATCGCGTCCAGGTACGCCTGGGGAACCAGGCCGCGGTAGGTGGCCTGCCATCCCCGTACGCGGATACCGGCGACCGCGGCGCAGTCCGCCACCGTCATCTCCCGGACGATCATCGCGAGCCGCCCGGAACTCCTCGGTTCCGGTGAGGGGTTCCGGGCGGGACCGGCCCGCCGGGGGCGGGCGCATGCGTGAGGTGTGCGGTGCTCATGCGCCTCATCCTGGCGCAGGGTCCTCAGAAGCGGCGGGTGAATTTCCGCGGGGGTGCCTCCACCGCCCGGGCCGTCCTGGCCGGCAGCGGATCCGCCGCCGTCGCGCAGACCGCGTCCGGCGCGCCGGCGCCGGCGCCGCGCGGCACCTCTCCCGTCTCCAGGTACCGCACCAGGTGCCGGTCCAGACAGGCGTTGCCGGCGAGCGTGATCGCGTGGTTGCCGCCGCCCTGCTCGACGACCAGGCTGGAGCCGCGCAGCTTGTGGTGGACGGAGACGCCGCCGCCGTACGGAGTGGCCGCGTCCTCCGTCGCCTGGAACAGCAGCACCGGCGGCAGCGCGTCGTTCGACACGTCCGGCGGGGTCAGGGACTCGACCGGCCAGAAGGCGCACGGCGCGTTGTACCAGGCGTTGTTCCAGGTGGAGAACGGCGCCTTGGCGTACACGTCCCAGTTGTCGCGGTGCCACACGCCCCAGTCACCGGGCCAGGCGGCGTCCCGGCACTGCACGGCGGTGTAGACCGAGTACCCGTTGTCGTCCGACGGCTCGGACGCCGCCAGCGAGGTGTACGCCGCGACCAGCGGTTCGGTGTCCTTCTCGTTGGCGTACGCCGAGAACGCCTCCGCCAGCATGGGCCAGAAGCCGTTGAAGTAGCCGCCGGGCAGGAAGGTGTCCTCCAGCTCGGCCGCGCCGACCTTCTTCCCCGCCGGCGCCTTCTTCAGCGCCTCCCGCATCGCGTACCAGCGCGCCTCGACCTTCGCCGGGTCGGTGCCCAGCCGGTAGGTCCCGTCGTGCTCGGCCACCCACGCCAGGAACGCCTTGTGGCGGGCGTCGAAGGCGAGGTCCTGCGCGAGGTTCGCGTCGTACCAGACGCCCTGCGGGTCGACGACGGAGTCCAGGACCACCCGCCGCACGCGCTGCGGGAAGAGCTTGGCGTACACGGCACCGAGGTAGGTCCCGTACGAGTACCCGAAGTAGTTGATCCGCTCGGCGCCCAGGGCCCGCCGGATCACGTCCAGGTCCCTGGCCGAGCTGACCGTGCCCATGTGCCGCAGCAGACCGCCGTACTTGTCGCCGCACGCCCTCGCGAACGACGCGGCGCGCGTCAGGTTGGTCCGTTCGGCGTCGAGGGTGCGCGGTACGGAGTCGGGCCGCACGGGCGCGAAGTAGCCGGGCTTGCAGTCGAGTGCCGGAGTGCTCTTGCCCACGCCCCGGGGGTCGAAGCCGATGATGTCGTACTGCGCCGCCACCTTCGCCGGGAGCGAGGCCGCGACGAACCCGGCCATCGTGAGGCCGCTCGCGCCCGGGCCGCCCGGGTTGACGAGCAGTGGGCCCTGCGAGGTCTTCGCGGTGTGCGCGATCCGGGACAGCGCCAGCGTGATCCGCTCACCGCCCGGCGCGCCGTGGTCCAGCGGGACCTGGACCGTCGCGCACTGGAGCTTCGGGTACTCCTTGGTGGCGCATGCCTTCCACGTGAGGCCGGCGGCTCGCGGTTCGGCCGTGGAGGGGACGGCGGTGACGGCGCTCGCCATCAGCGCCCCGGCGGCGATCAGCACTCCTGCGCGTTTCTGCATGTGGCCTCCCGAGCTGGACGGAACGTCCCTCGGCGGATCGTCCCCGCATTCCGGCCCGGAAGGGTGGGTTCGGGTCAGACTTGACCCGATCAGAGGATGTGATCAGAGGACTCAGAGGAGCGTGAGCTGGGTGGGGCCCGTGGTGCCGGCCTCGGACGGCTCCACGGGGATGCGGCGCGCCGCTCCCCGGCGGGCGGGGCCTATCCCGAACTCGTCCGCCAGCTCGTGCACCTGACGGGTGATCCGGCGCTGGTACCACTTCGGGGCGTAGGCGCCCTCCGCGTACAGCCGCTCGTAGCGCCGTACCAGGTGCGGATGGTGCCGGGCCAGCCACGTCATGAACCACTCACGGGCGCCCGGGCGCAGGTGCAGCACGAGCGGGGTCACCGACGTGGCCCCGGAGGCGGCGATCGCGCGCACGGTGGCGCGCAGCTGGTCGGGGTGGTCGCCCAGGAACGGGACGACCGGCGCCATCAGCACCCCGCAGCCGATCCCGTGGCCGGTCAGCGTCCGGACGACGTCGAGGCGGCGCTCCGGGGCGGGGGTGCCGGGCTCGACGGTCCGCCACAGTTCGCGGTCGGTGAAGCCGACGGAGACGGAGATGCCGACCTCGGTGACCTCGGCCGCCTGGCGGAGCAGGTCGAGGTCGCGCAGGATCAGCGTTCCCTTGGTGAGGATCGAGAACGGGTTCGCGTGGTCGCGCAGCGCGGCGATGATGCCGGGCATCAGCCGGTAGCGGCCCTCGGCGCGCTGGTAGCAGTCGACGTTCGTACCCATCGCGATGTGCGCGCCCTGCCACCGGGGCGAGGCGAGCTGGCGGCGCAGCAGCTCCGGGGCGTTGGTCTTCACCACGATCTGGGAGTCGAAGCCGAGACCGGTGTCGAGGTCGAGGTAGCTGTGCGTCCTGCGGGCGAAGCAGTACACGCAGGCGTGCGAGCAGCCGCGGTACGGGTTGACGGTCCATTCGAACGGCATGCGCGACGCGCCGGGCACCCGGTTCAGGATCGAACGTGCCCGCACCTCGTGGAACGTCATGCCGCGGAACTCGGGCGTGTCGAAGGTGCGGGTGGTGACGGCGTCCGTGCCGAACAGCACGGGCTCCCCGCCCCGGGCGGGGTCGTCGCTCAGATGGTCCCAGCGCATGGACGCCTCCTCGGTCGGCACTGCCCCAGACAATAGAACAGATGTTCCCATGATCGCTTGCCCCCGGATTTGGGCGCGCCCCGCCCAGGTGGTTGGCTTGTGCTCCCCTTAGGAACGAGTGCTGGAGGACAGGCATGGCGCAGGTCGAGGCCACGACGGAACGGGTCATCGCGGCGGACGCGGAGACGGTGTTCGACGCGCTGGCCGACTACAAGGACACCCGCGCGAAGCTGCTGCCCGAGCACTTCAGCGAGTACCAGGTGCGGGAGGGCGGCGACGGCGAGGGCACTCTCGTCCACTGGAAGCTCCAGGCCACGAGCAAGCGCATCCGCGACTGCCTGCTCGAGGTCACGGAGCCGAGCGACGGGCGGCTGGTGGAGAAGGACCGCAACTCCTCCATGGTCACCACCTGGACCGTGACCCCGGCCGGCGAGGGCCGCTCCAAGGTCGTCGTCACGACCGTCTGGAACGGCGCCGGCGGCATCGGCGGCTTCTTCGAGAGGACCTTCGCCCCCAAGGGCCTCGGCCGCATCTACGACCAGGTGCTGGCCAGGCTCGCCGCCGAGGTCGAGAAGTAGCAGGCGGGAGCGGCGCTCACCGGTTCGGGTGATCTTCCCGCGGACTCCGGGGCGCACGCCGCACCCGGCGGTGCGGGAAACCGCCTGATGACGTGGTGCCGCCCGGCCCCGCCCGCCCACCCGGTACCCCGATCGACCGACTTGCTCCCCCTCGACGCGTAATGCGATGAATGGCGCCGCGCAGGCGTCATCGCGGCGGACGCGACGGAGGGGAGCAGGTTCGTGGGTGGGATCACGCTGACGGATGACGAGCAGGCGGCAGCTCCCGAGGACGCGCCGCCACCCGGGCCGTACCCCGCGGACGCCGTCGAGCGCCGCCCCCGCCGCGCCCGCGTCCTCCTCGCCGCGCTCCTCCTCGCGCTGCTTCTGGCCACGCTCCAGCAGACCGCTGTCGCCGCCGTCCTCCCCGCCGTCACCGCCGAGCTCGGCGGCCGCGACCGGACGGCCTGGGTGATCACCGCCCATCTCCTCGCCGTCGCCGCCGGACTGCCGGTGTTCGGCAAGCTGGGCGACCTGCGCGGCCACAAGGGCGTCTTCCAGTCCGCGCTCGTCGCCTTCCTCGCGGGCTCGGCACTCGCCGGCTGGACGCACACCGTGGACCAGCTCATCGCCTGCCGCGTCCTTCAGGGCATCGGCGCCGGGGGCCTCCTCGCCGGCGCGCACGCCCTCACCGCCGACATCGTCCCGGCGCGCGCCCGCGCCCGGTCCCTGGGCGCCCTCGGCGCCGCGCTCGGACTCGCCGCCGTCACCGGGCCGCTCCTCGGCGCCGTCCTGACCGAGCACACCTCCTGGCGCTGGGCGTTCTACGCCAACGTGCCGCCGGGTCTCCTCGTCCTCGTCGTCGTCGGGGCGGCGCTCCGGCTCCCCGAGCCGCCCGGCCGCGAGGCGCGCGGCCGGTTCGACCTCCTCGGCGCCCTGCTCCTCGCCGCCGCCTCCACCTGCCTGGTCCTGCTCGCCTCATGGGGCGGTACGCGGTACGCCTGGGACTCGCGCGTCGTCCTCGGGCTGCTCTGCGGCGCGGCCGGCACCCTCCTTCTGTTCTTCGCCGTCGAGAGCTGCGTGGCCGAACCCCTGGTCCCGCTGCGGCTCCTCACCGACCGCACACTCGTCGTCACCGCTGCCGTCGGCGCCCTGACGGGTGTCGCGCTCGCCGCCGTCGCGACCTGCCTGCCGGCCCACTTCCGTGCGGTCGAGGGCACCGGTCCGACCGCGACCGTCATGCTCATGCTTCCGCTGCCCGCCGGCCTCGTCGTCGCCTGCGCCGTGGCCGGACGGCTCATCGGCCGCACCGGGCACCACCGCGCCTTCCCCATCCTCGGCAGCGCGGTCGCGGCCGTCGGCCTGTGGCTGCTCTCCCGCCTGGAGAGCGGCACCCCGCGCCTGGACCACAGCATGTGGCAGGCGGTCCTCGGTGCCGGGATCGGCCTGGTGCTGCCGGTCCTGGTGCTCGCCGTCCAGCACGCGGCCCCGCCCGGCGACCTCGGCGCCGCCACCGGCACGCACCTGCACCTGCGGCTGACCCTCGGCTGGCTCGGCGCGGCCGCCCTCGCCGCCTTCGGTACCGACCGGCCCGCCGGCCCGTTCACGATCCCCTTCACCGGCCCGTTCACCGAGTGGCCGGCCGACGCCGGCACGATGCCGCGGACCTTCCTCCTCCTGGTGCCCGTGCTCGCCCTCGCGCTGTTCCTGGCCTGCTTCCTCAAGGAGAAACCGCCGGTGTCCCACCTCGCCCCCGCCGCCTCCACCGCCTCCGTCCCCCCGGCCCGCACCCCGGAGAGCGCCGCGGCGGCGGCCGGACCCGGCAGCGCGGCCGCGCCCTCCCCGTACGGCTCAGGAGTCCCCGTCCTCGGTGCCGTCCGGCACCACGACGGCTCAGGTGTGCCGCACGCCGTCCTCACCCTCGTGGACGGGCACGGGCGGCAGATCGGGCGCGGCGCGAGCGGCGACGACGGACGGTACGCGCTCAGCGCGCCAGGGGCCGGCGCGTACGTGCTCATCGCGTCGGCAGCGGGGCACCAGCCCCAGGCCGTCACCGTCACCGTCGGGGACCGGCCCGTCGAAGCGGACGTGATCCTCGGCGGCGCCGGACGGCTCGCCGGGAACGTCGTCACCGCCGACGGCACGCCCGTGCGCGACGCGGCCGTCACCCTCACCGACGTACGCGGCGAGGTCGTCGCCGTCAGCCGCACCGGGCGCGACGGCGGCTATGTGATGACCGAGCTGGTGGCGGGGGAGTACACCCTGGCCGCCAGCGCCCCCGCCTTCCGCCCCGCCGCCCTGCCGGTGAGCGTCCAGGCCTCCCGCGAGACCCGGCAGACCATCGAGCTGGCCGGCGGCGCGATGCTGCGCGGGACCGTACGGGCCACCGGCGGCGGGCCCGTGGAGGACGCGCGCGTGACCCTCCTCGACACCGCGGGCCACGTGGTCGACACCCTCACCACGGGCCCCGACGGCCTCTTCCGCTTCGCCGACCTCTCCTCCGGCGCGTACACCGTCATCGCCTCGGGCTACCCGCCGGTGGCCACGGTGCTCCAGGTCGCGGGCGGGGGCCGCACCGAGCGGGACCTCCAGCTGGGCCACGGGGACTGACGGACCGGCAGGCGCGCCGCGCGGGCCGGTACGACGGCGCCGGGCCCCCACGGGGGGAGCCCGGCGCCGGTGGCGGGGAGGTCACATCTCCTTGCCGCGGCCCGACATCGCGTCGCGGAGGCGGTCGACCAGACCAGCGCCCGGAGCGAGCAGCTTGTTGGCCGGGGGCTTGTCCGGAGCCGCCGGGTGCGGACGGGTCGGAGCCGTCTTCTTGGCCTGGCGGACCTTGTCGCCCAGCTCCATGAGGACCTCCTCCGAGCACGCCTCGCGCAGCCTCGGGAAGAGGTTGTTCTCCTCGTCGACGACGTGTGCCCGGATCTCCGTCATCAGCTTGCTCATCAGCATGTCGAAGCGCGGGTCGTCCGCCTCGCAGCTCTCCAGGTCCTTCATCGTGCGCTCGGCCGCCGCGTGGTCGTTCAGCTCCTTGTCGGCGAGCGCGTCACCCCCGTCGACGTGCTGCCGCACCGCCGGGTACAGGTACTCCTCCTCCGCCACCGCATGCCGGACGAGTTCCATGGTGGCCTGGTCCGCGTAGTGCTTGCGCCGCTCGTCACCCGGGGGGAGCTCCTCGATGTTCGTGAAGATCTCCTCCACTTCCTCGTGGTCGTTGGTCAGCTCGGTGATCACGTCTCCGCCATGTCCCATGGCGCCACTCCTCTGTACGGGTGCGGGGGATCCGGTAGCGCCCATGATGTGGGGAAAACCACTGCACCCCGGTGAGCCACGCCATTTGTTGTGATGAATTGCGGCGGTAGCTTGCGGGCGTGCTCGCAGACCTCTCCCCGCTCATCGCGGCGACCGCTCAGTGGCTGACCCGCTCCTACCCGTCCGCCGGCGGTGCGCTGGAATCCGCTCTCGCCGGCGTGCAGGCGCGGCAGGCCGTCACGGTCGCGGCATGGCTGCGCTACCCCACGGACATGGACGCCGGGCTCGTCGCGGTCGCGGGGCCCGGCGGCTCGGCCCGGCTCGACTGGATCACCGGCGCCGACGGCCCCGCGGCGGACTCCCACGACGGGGGCGGCACCGGTGAGCCCGAGCCGTGGCGGACCTGGGTCGACGAGGTCGTCGCCAGCTGGGCAGCCGCCCTGCTGTGCACCCCGGGCCTGGCCGCGACCGCCATGGCGGCGCTCGCCGCGGCCGGCCGGCTGGACACCACCGCGCCGGTCGACTTCCGCCGGCTGGTCACCCCCGACGAGCACGACCGCCGCGCTGCCGCGCTCCTGCGCCACCCCGATCTGCTCGCGCCGATAGCCGACCTGCACCGCGCCGAGCTCCTGGACCGCCTGGCGACCGCGGCCTGAAACCCGCCTGCCGGCCCGAAACCCGCCCGGACCCGGTGGCCGGGGAGACAACGCACCGCCGCGGCGTGATCCTGAGCGGGTGAAGAACCAGGATCCGGGCCCTCCACCGACGATCGGCGTGGAAGAGGAGTTCCTCCTGATCGACCCCGCCACCCGCAGCGCGGCGGCGGCCGGCACACGCGTGGTCGCCCGCGTCCCGCCGGCCCTCGCCGAACGTGTCTCGGGGGAGTTCACCGAGTACCAGGTCGAGGGGAAGACACCGCCCTGCTCCCGCCTGGACGACCTGCGCGGGGAACTGCTCCGCGTCCGCGCCGGCCTCGCCGCCGCCGCACGGGCCGAGGGCCTGCGTCTGTGCGCCTCCGGCACCCCGGTCATCGGCGGTGACGGCGGACGCACCGACATCGGCCGCCACCCCCGCTACCGGGCCGGGGCGGAGCAGTACCGCGCCATGCTCGACGACTTCGCCGTCTGCGCCTTCCACGCCCACGTCCACCTGCCCGACCGCGAAACGGCCGTCCTCACCGGCAATCACCTGCGGCCCTGGCTGCCGCTGCTGGTCGCGATGACCGCGAACTCGCCCTTCCACCAGGGCAGGGACACCGGTTACGCCAGCTGGCGCTCGGTGATCCGCGGCCGCTTCCCGTGCCTTGGACCGCCCCCGTACGCGGAGTCCCTGGAGGACCACGACCGGCTCGCCACCGCCATGGCGGCCGCGGAAGCGATGCTGGAGCCCGGCATGCCCTTCTGGGACGTCCGCCCCAATCCCCGCCTGCCGACGCTGGAGGTCCGCGCCATGGACGTGCTGTCCGGCGTGGACGACACCGTGGCCGTCACCGCGCTGATCAGGGCGCTCGTCGCGACCGCGGTCCAGCGGGTGGCCGACGGCGACCCCGGGCCGCGCACCGGTGCCGAACTGCTGCGGGCGGCTTGCTGGCGGGCCGCCCGCGACGGCTGGTCCGGCCACGGCGTCGACGCCCTCACCGGACGGGTGCTGCCCTCCTCCGCCCAGGCGGCCCGCCTGGTGGAGCACGTCCGCCCGGCGCTGCGCGCCTACGGCGACGAGGACGAGGTCACGGCCTTCCTGCGGCGGCTCTCGCTGCGCGGGTCGGGGGCGGAGCGGCAGCGCGCCCGCCTGGCCGCCGGTCCGGGCCTGGGCGCGGTGGTCGACGGCCTCGTGGAGGAGACGTGCCCCGTCGGGGAGGAGTGACCCCGGCCGCGGGGACGCGGGGCCGCCCGCACGGACGCCGGGGCGGCCTCACGGGCGGCCCGCCTTCCGGGCACGCGCCCGGAGGACGGGGCACGCGCTTGCCTCGCGGGGCCGGCTCGGTCCGGCTGCGGCGCGGGCTCAGGCCGGTGGCAGCAGCGTGGTCACCAGCACGTCCCGGCGTGCCGGCCTGGCCGGGTCGAGCGGGCGGATCGGCGACACCTCGTGCAGGGTGCGCCGGTCGTCGCCCAGCAGCAGGCTGCCCGGTTCGCTGAGCGTCGTCGTGAGCAGGTGCGCGCCGTCCGCCCCGTACACCGAGCTCTCGCCGCCGGTGGCGTTCTCCCGGTCGATCAGCAGCGACGAGACGAGCGTGACGCCGTCACGGTGCCGGCCCTCCGGGGTGGGCCGCCCCGCCCGGCCGGCGGAGGCGAGCACCCGGAAGGGGTGGACCTTCACCCACCACTCGTCCCGGTCGTCCAGACACCCGGCCACCCGCCCGAGCAGCCCGATGACGGACGCCAGCAGGGGATCCGCGGCGAACGCGTCGGTCAGCGGCTCGAAGTGCCGGTCGACGCCGACGTACATCGGATTGCTGGCGCCGGGCTGGACGAACGCGTCGTGCGGCAGGGGAGTGAGCCGACCCTCGCGGGTGAGGGCGAAGCTCCCGTAGCGGCGCAGGCGGCGCGTGCCGTTCTCGGCCGCGTACGGATCCGCCACGAGGTCGTCCCAGTGGGCCGCGAACCGCGCCCAGCCTTCCCTGCCCGTGCCCACGCAGGCCGACACCTCGGCCGGCGGCATCGGGTACGCCCCGGTCGAGACGAGGGCCTGCCGGGCCGCTTCCGCAGCCGCGTACGCGGTGCTCGCTGTCGTGTCGCCAGCCATGTCAACCATGGTCCGACGGGCCGCCGCCCGTCGCATCCGCGCCGGCGGCCCGTGCGGCCGTCAGGGTCCTGATCACCTCGTCGTCGCCCACCTGCTCGAAGTCGAGGTACCACTGGCCCACCGACGAGAACGGCCGCGGCTGGTGCAGGTACACCAGACGGTCCGACTCCGCCGCGACCAGCTCCGCCGCCTCCCGCGAGCACACCGGCACGGCCATGACCACGTCGGCGGGCTCCAGGCCCCGCACGGCCCGCAGCGCCGCACGGGCGGTCACCCCGGTCGCCAGCCCGTCGTCGACCAGCACGACCGTACGGCCGTGCACCTCCGGCATCGGACGGCCACCGCGGTACAGCGCCTCCCTGCGGCGCAGCTCGGTCCGCTCGCGCGCCACCGCCGGCCCGAGGCGCTCCTCCGTCAGGTCGAGCATCGCCAGGGTCCGCCGGTCGTACAGCGGAGGTGCCTCGCCGGCCACCGCGCCGACGCCCAGCTCCGGATTGAACGGCGCGCCGATCTTGCGGACGACGAGCACGTCCAGCGGCGCGCCCAGCGCCGTGGCGATCTCGACGGCCACCGGCACCCCGCCGCGGGGCAGCGCCAGCACCACCGGATCCTTCAGGCTCCCCTCGTGCTCCAGGTCGAGGAGCCGGGCGGCGAGCTCACGCCCGGCCTCCGTGCGGTTGCGGAGAAGCACGGCTGCTCACTCCCATCGGAAGCTCATGTGGCGGAACCAGTCCCGCGCCACCGCCGCGACCTCCTCCAGGGCCCCCGGCTCCTCGAAGAGGTGTGTGGCGCCCGGGACGACGTGGATGCGGTACGGGGCGGTCAGCCGTGCGGCGGCCTCCTCGTTCAGCCGCAGCACATGGTGGTCCTCGCCGCCGACGACCAGCAGCACCGGTGCGCGCACGGCGGTCAGCACCTCGTCGCCCGCGAGGTCCGGGCGGCCGCCGCGCGACACCACGGCCCGCACCGGGCCGGGCCGCTCGGCCGCCGCCACCAGCGCGGCCGCGGCCCCGGTGCTGGCGCCGAACAGCCCGATCGGCAGGCCGGCCGCCGGCGGGTGCTCATCGAGCCAGTCCACAGCGGCGGTCATGCGCCGCCCCAGCAGCGGGATGTCGAAGCGCAGCCCGGCCGTCTCCCTGTCCACGCGCTCCTCCTGCGGCGTGAGGAGGTCCAGGAGCAGCGTGCCCAGGCCCGACTCCTGCAGGTCCCCGGCCACCGCCCGGTTGCGGGGGCTGTGCCGCGAGCTGCCGCTGCCGTGGGCGAAGCCCACCACGCCCTGGGCGGTCTCCGGCAGCACCAGATCACCCACGAGGGTCGCGCCACCGGCGTCGATACGGGCGGTCCGCGATGCCGTCGTCATGGCCCACACCTCCGCGCAGCTGTGTCCGTCCCGGGCGGCGCTCCCGCCCGCCGGGGTACCCACCGACGCCCGTGACATGCGGTGCGCGGGGTCTGTTTCCCTGCCCGACACGGTCGGTAGGGTCGGGTTCCTCCCCGGTGACGACGGAGCGGAACGGAGCGGCCTTGAAGATCCTCATCAGCGCCGACATGGAAGGCGCCACCGGCGTCACCTGGCCCGCCGACGTGCTGCCCGGCACGCCCCAGTGGGAGCGGTGCAGAGCGATGTTCACCTCCGACGTGAACGCCGCCGTCCTCGGGTTCTTCGACGGCGGCGCCGACGAGGTGCTCGTCAACGAGGCCCACTGGACCATGCGCAACCTGCTGCTGGAGCGCCTCGACGAACGCGCCGGGATGCTCACGGGCCGCCACAAGTCGCTGTCCATGGTGGAGGGCGTCCAGCACGGGGACGTCGACGGCATCGCCTTCGTCGGCTACCACACGGGCGCCGGCACCGAGGGCGTCCTCGCCCACACCTACCTCGCCAACACCATCACCGGCGTCTGGCTCAACGGCGTGCGGGCGAGCGAGGGACTGCTCAACGCCCATGTCGTCGCCGAGTACGGCGTTCCCGTCGTGCTCGTCACCGGCGACGATCTGACCTGCGACGACGCCCTCGGATACGCCCCCGAGGCCCGCAAGGTCGCCGTCAAGGACCACGTGTCGCGGTACGCCGCCGTGTGCCGGCCCCCCACCCGTACGGCCGCCGACATCCGCGCCGCGGCCAAGGACGCGGCCGCTCTCGCCGTACGGTACGAACCGGTGCGCGGCGGGCCGTTCACCGTGGAGCTGGAGTTCGACGCCGCGCACCCGGCCGCGGCCGCCACCGTCGTACCGGGCGTGGCGGTGAGCGGCGAACGGCGCGTCGCGTACACCAGCGAGACGATGTACGAGGGCATCCGCACCTTCAAGGCGGTCACCACGATCGTCTCGGCCGCGGTGGAGGAGCAGTATGGCTGACGTGACACCCATGAACACCCCGGACAACGGGCCCTTCGACACGGACTCGCAGGCCCTCGACGAGGTGGTCGCCTTCACCTCCGAGCTGATCCGGATCGACACGACCAACCGCGGCAGCGGCGACTGCCGGGAACGGCCGGCCGCCGAGTACGTGGCCGGGAAACTCGCCGAGGCCGGGCTGGAACCGGCCATGCTGGAGCGCACGCCCGGCCGCACCAACGTCGTGGCGCGGATCGAGGGCACCGACCCGTCCGCCGAGGCTCTCCTCGTCCACGGCCACCTCGACGTCGTGCCGGCCGACGCCGACGACTGGGACGTGCACCCCTTCTCCGGCGAGGTGCGCGACGGGCTGGTGTGGGGCCGGGGCGCCGTCGACATGAAGAACACCGACGCGATGATCCTGGCGGTCGTGCGCGAGTGGGCCCGGCACGGCATCCGCCCGCGCCGCGACATCGTCATCGCGTACACCGCCGACGAGGAGGCCAGCGCCGCCGACGGCGCCGCCTACCTCGTACGCCACCACCGGGACCTCTTCGAGGGCTGCACGGAGGGCATCGGCGAGTCCGGCGCCTACACCTTCCACGCCGGACCCGACCTCGCCCTGTACCCGATCGGCGCCGGCGAGCGAGGTACCGCGTGGCTCAAGCTCACCGCCGAGGGCCGGGCCGGCCACGGCTCCAAGGTCAACCGGCAGAACGCGGTCAGCCGGATCGCCGCGGCCGTCGCCCGCATCGGCGACCACCGCTGGCCGGTACGGCTCACCCCGACCGTACGCGCCGCCCTCACCGAGCTCGCCGCGCTGTACGGCATCGAGACGGACCTCGACGCGGACGACTTCGACGCGGACGCGCTGCTGGGCAAGCTCGGCCACGCCGCCGCCCTCGTCGAGCCCACCATCCGCAACAGCAGCAACCCGACCATGCTGCACGCCGGCTACAAGATCAACGTGATCCCGGGGATCGCCACCGCCCACGTCGACGGGCGGGTGCTGCCCGGCTCCGACCTGGAGTTCGCGGAGACCATGGACCGGCTCACCGGGCCGGACGTCGACTGGGAGTTCCAGCACCAGGAGATCGCCCTCCAGGCGCCCGTCGACTCACCCACGTACGCGAAGCTGCGCGCCGCGCTGGAGCACTTCGAGCCGGACGCGCACGTCGTGCCGTTCTGCATGTCCGGCGGCACCGACGCCAAGCACTTCGCCCGGCTCGGCATCACCGGCTACGGCTTCGCACCGCTGCGGCTGCCCATCGGCTTCGACTACCAGGCGCTCTTCCACGGCGTCGACGAGCGCGTCCCGGTCGAGGCCCTGCACTTCGGCATCCGCGTCCTCGACCACTACCTGCAGACCGCATAGACCAACAGGACCACATGAGGGGGAGCACCCGGAATGGTACCCACGGGGGCTTACGGAACCTGGCCGTCGCCCATCGACGCCTCGCTCGCCGCCACGCACGACGGCCGTCCCGAACACGTCGGGTTCGTCGGCGACGAGGTGTGGTGGACCGAGCCGCGCCCCGCCGAGGGCGGCAGGCGCACCCTGGTGCGGCGGCACGCGGACGGCACCGAGGAACCGGTGCTCCCCGCGCCGTGGAACGTGCGCAGCAGGGTCGTCGAGTACGGCGGCCGGCCGTGGGACGGCGCGGTGCGGGACACCGGGCCGATCGTGGTCTTCAGCCACTTCGCCGACCAGCGCCTGTACGCGTACGAGCCCGACGGCGACGCTCAGCCCGTACCGCTGACGCCCGTGTCCGGGGTGGGCGGCGGACTGCGCTGGGTGGACCCGGTCGTCCACCCCGAACGCGGCGAAGTGTGGTGCGTGCTGGAGGAGTTCACCGGCGAGCGCCCCGGTGACGTGCGGCGCGTCGTCGCCGCCGTGCCGCTCGACGGCTCGGCCGCCGGGGACCGGGCCGCCGTGCGCGAGCTGACCGACGGCCGCCACCGGTTCGTCACCGGGCCGCGGCTCTCGCCGGACGGGCGGCACGCCGTGTGGCTCGCCTGGGACCATCCCCACATGCCGTGGGACGGCACGGTCGTGATGACCGGTGAGGTGGCGAAGGACGGTCCGTTCACCGGTGTGCGGGCCGTGGCGGGCGGCTCCGGCGAGGCGGTCTGCCAGGCCGACTGGGCGGCGGACGGCTCGCTGCTGTACGTGTCCGACACGGGCGGCTGGTGGGAGCCGTACCGCATCCGGCCCGGCTCCGCCACCGCCGCCTGCCTGTGCACGGGCAGGGCGGAGGAGTTCGGCGGCCCGCTGTGGAAGATCGGGCAGCGGTGGTTCCACCCCCTCGGCAACGGCCTGATCGCCGTCATCCACGGCAAGGGCGCCACCGCCCTCGGCATACTCGACCCCGACACCGGGGAACTCGTCGACGCCGCCGGACCCTGGACCGAATGGGCGCCCACCCTGGCCGTGCACGGCAGCCGCGTCGTCGGCGTCGCCGCCAGCCCGCGCAGCGCGTACGAGGTCGTCGAGCTGGACACCGGAACGGGCCGCGCCCGGGTCATCGGCTCGGCCCACGACGACCCCGTGGACCCGGCGTACTACCCCGAGCCGCAGATCCGCACCTTCACCGGCCCCGACAACCGCGAGATCCACGCCCACATCTACCCGCCGCACAACCCGGACCGCACGCCCCCCGACGCCGAACTGCCGCCCTACGTGGTGTGGGCGCACGGCGGCCCCACCGGCCACGCCCCGCTCGTCCTCGACCTGGAGATCGCCTACTTCACCTCGCGCGGCATCGGCGTCGCCGAGGTCAACTACGGCGGCTCCACCGGGTACGGGCGCGCGTACCGCGAGCGGCTGCGCGAGCAGTGGGGCGTGGTGGACGTCGAGGACTGCGCCGCCGTCGCCGAAGCGCTCGCCGCCGAGGGCACCGCCGATCCGGCCCGGCTCGCGATCCGCGGCGCGAGTGCGGGAGGCTGGACCGCCGCCGTGTCGCTGGCCACCACGGAGCTCTACTCCTGCGGCACGATCGTCTACCCGGTGCTCGACCTGGACGGCTGGAGCGAGGAGACCCACGACTTCGAGTCGCGGTACCTGGAGTCGCTGATCGGGCCGCCGGGGGAGGTGCCGGCACGGTACCGGGAGCGCTCGCCGCTCACCCTCGCCGAGCACATCACCGCGCCGTTCCTGCTGATGCAGGGGCTGGACGACGTGGTGTGCCCGCCCGCGCAGACCGAGCGTTTCCTGGCCCGGATGGCGGGCCGCGGCGTACCGCACGCGTACATCGCCTTCGCGGGCGAGGGCCACGGCTTCCGGCGGGCCGAGAGCACCGTCCGGGCCCAGGAGGCCGAACTCGCCCTGTACGCCGAGGTGTTCGGCGTCGACCGCGGGGACGTCCCGCCGCTGGAGCTGAGGACATGACGACGCTCGCGCCCCTGCGGCGGCCCCGGCGCCTCCGGCCCGGCGACCGGGTCGCGGTCGTGGCGCCCAGCGGTCCCGTGCCCGAGGAGCGCCTCCGGGCCGGGCTGGACGTCCTGCGCGGCTGGGGCCTCGACCCCGTGGTCGCCCCGCACGTCCTCGACCGGCACCTGGGACACCTCGCGGGTGACGACGCGGCGCGCGCCCGCGACCTGACGGAGGCGTGGTGCGACCCGGACGTCGCGGGGGTGATCTGCGCGCGCGGTGGTTTCGGCGCCCAGCGCATGGCGGACCTCGCCGACTGGGCTGCGATGCGCGCGGCCGGCCCCAAGGTGTTCGTCGGCTACAGCGACGTGACCGCGCTGCACGAGGCGTTCGCCGTACGGATGGGGCTGGCCACACTGCACGGCCCGATGGCCGCCGCCGTGACGTTCCTGAAGGACGCCCGCACCCAGGAGTCCCTGCGGGCCACGCTGTTCACGCCCGAGTCGGTCCGCACCGTGGGGGAGCCGACCGCACGGCCCCTGGTGCCCGGCCGGGCGCGGGGCGTCACCTTCGGCGGCTGCCTCAGTCTGCTCGCCGCGGAGCTCGGAACGCCGCACGCGCGCCCCTCCTCCCGCGGCGGGCTGCTGCTGCTGGAGGACGTGGGCGAGGAGCCGTACCGCCTGGACCGCGCCCTCACCCAGCTCCTGCGGGCCGGCCGGCTGGACGGCGTGGCCGGGGTCGCGCTCGGCTCGTGGGCGGAGTGCGGCCCGTACGAGGAGGTGCGGGCGACGCTCCTGGACCGGCTGGGCGGCCTCGGTGTCCCGGTGGTCGAGGAGCTGGGCTTCGGCCACGGCCCCACGAACCTGACCGTGCCGCTCGGTGTGCCCGCCGTGCTGGACGCGGACGCCGGCACGCTCGCGTTCGACGTGCCCGCACTGGCCTGAGGCCGTCACGCCGTCCGTGTGGCGTTCGGGCGCGCCCCGGCATGACCGGCGCACCGGCCGGACACCCTGTCACCATGAGCGAATCCGCACACCACTCCGCCACGCCGCCGCAGGACGAACAGGTCGCCGAGCGGCTCGTACCGGTATGGCTGGAGGAAGCGGCCCGCCACGACGAGCGGGCGGCAGGGGAAGCCCGCCGCGGCTGGGAGCAGGGCCGCCTGTCGCCGGACGCCGCCCGGGAGCTGGCCGACTGGGTCACCGCGCGCGTCACCGACACGGCGTTCAACGCGGACGAGGGCCCCGTTCCCGAGGGCCGCGTCCGCGTCAGCGTCGCCGACAAGGCGGCCGTGCACCGGTGGCTGGCCGCCCAGGGGTACGACGTCTGACGCCCGGCCGCGCGACGGACGCGGCCGGGCGCCGCACCGGTGTTCCGGGACGCCCGTCGGTCAGCGTGCGGTGAGCGCCGCGTACCCGGGGCGGATGACCTCGTCGATCAGGCGGCGGCGCTCCGGCAGCGGCAGGAACGCGGCCTCGACGGCGGCGACCGTGAACTCCTCGAAGACCTCCGGGCCGTACCCGAAGGCGTCCGCCATGTGCTGGAACTCCTGGCTCATGGTGGTGCCGGAGACCAGGCGGTTGTCGGTGTTCAGCGTGATGCGGAAGCCGAGGCGGCGCAGCTGGTCGATCGGGTGCGACGCGTAGTCCTTCGCGGCGCCCGTCTGGAGGTTGGAGGTGGGGCAGACCTCCAGCGCGATGCGGCTGTCGCGGACGTAGGCGGCGAGGTGGCCGAGCGTTCCGTCCTCGGCGATGTCGTCGGTGATCCGCACGCCGTGCCCGATCCGCTCGGCGCCGCAGACCTGCACCGCCTCGTGGATGGACTCGGCGCCGACGGCCTCGCCCGCGTGGATGGTGAAGTGGCAGTTGTGCCGCTTGAGGTGCTGGAAGGCCGGCAGGTGGCGGGCCGGCGGGTTGCCGATCTCGCCGCCCGCGATGTCGAAGCCCGCCACCCCGCGCTCGCGGTGCGCGACGGTCAGCTCGGCTATCTCCAGCGAACGGTCGGTGTGGCGCATACCGGTCAGCAGCGTGCCGACCGTGATCCGCCCGCCGGCGCGGCGCTCGCCCTCGCGGAAGCCCTCGTTCACCGCCTCGACGACCTCGTCCAGGGTCAGCCCGCCCTCCAGGTGCTGCTCGGGGGCGTAGCGCACCTCCGCGTAGACGACGCCGTCGGCCGCCAGGTCCTCGGCGCACTCGGCCGCGACGCGGAACAGCGCCTCACGGGTCTGCATCACCGCACAGGTGTGGGCGAACGTCTCCAGGTAGCGCTCCAGCGATCCGGAGTCGGCGGCGTCCCGGAACCAGACGGCGAGCTCGGCCGGGTCCTCGGTCGGCAGGCCGGTGTAGCCGCAGGCGCGGGCCAGCTCGATGATCGTGGCGGGGCGCAGGCCGCCGTCCAGGTGGTCGTGGAGGACGGCCTTGGGGGCGCGGCGGATCCAGTCGGCAGCGGCGGGAGTGTCGGCGGAGACGTTGTCAGACAAGTGCATGGGGCGGGAGTGTACGCCACGGACCGGCCCGGCGCCGTGACCCGGACGACAGGGCTCAGTTCGACTGCAGGACGGGCAGGGCGGCGGCGCCGGTCGGGAGCATGTGCTTGGCCGCCATCACCGGGGTCTCGCCGACCCGTACGACCTGGGTGACCAGCACGGCGGGGGTGTCGGCGGGCCGGCCCAGCTGCTCACCGCGCCGCAGCCCGACGAGCGTGGCCGTCACGGTGCTGTGCGCGGACAGGGGCACGCCGCGGGAGGCCCCGGTCAGCACGGCGAGCATGGAGGTCCGGTCGGCGTCCGGCGCGCCGGCGCCCCGGGGCCCGGCGGCGTCCGCCCGGCCCGGAGCGAGCTGTCGCAGCGCGGCGGCGAAGCCGGGGTGCGCGCGCTCCAGGACGTCCTCGGCGGCGGCCCACTCCTGGCTGAGCGCGGCCGCCGTCCCGTCGGCGGCCAGCAGCGACTCCCAGAACCGCAGCTCCGCCCGGGCCGGCGCGAGCAGGTGCTGGGTGGTGAAGTCGGTCGGCTCCTCCACGGTGCGCAGCAGCGCCCGGACGCGGACGGGAGCGCCCGCGCCGATGAGTTCCTCCAGCGGCTGGATGTGTTCGAAGCCGCGCCGGGGCGGACCGTCGTTCACCGTGCGGCCGACCCCGCGGCGCACCGAGAGCAGGCCGTCCTCCTGGAGCAGCAGCAGGGCTTCGCGCAGGGCGGGGCGGCTGACGCCCAGCTCGGCGGCGAGCTTGGGCTCGGACGGCAGGGTCGAGCCGGGCGGGTAGGTGCCCGCGTGGATCGCGTCCACGATCCGCTCGTACAGCACCACCACCGGTCTCCGCTGCTGTGCGCTGACCACCATTGCCCTCCTCGGCCTCCAGTTGTCAGCAAGTTATGCCGTCGGTGCGGGGCGGGCAATGCTCCCAGGTCTCTTTTGAGCTGCGGAAACAGCAAAAGTTCACTGCGGGGGCTTGACGTTGACGCGCGTAGATCTCAGGCTGTGACGCGGCACTTGTCTGACAAGGCAGGCTGCGCTGTGCGTTTTTCGTTCTTCGCTCGACATGACATCCAAGGCAAAGGGGCCGACATGTCCATCACGCTCGGCCGGACGCGTTCCGGAGCCGAATCCGATCTGGCGGGGCGCGGCCCCATGCTGCTGGCCATGGTGCTCGCCGTGCTCGGCTACCAGATCAACGCGACCATGCTCAGCCCCGCCCTGCCCGACGTCATCGAGCGCCTCGGCACCACCACCGCGGCGGCCGGCCTGTCCCAGACGCTCTTCTTCCTGATGGCGGCGATCGGCCAGGTGACCCTGGCCCGCCTGAGCGACCAGCGCGGGCGCAAGCCGATGATGATCATTTGCGCGGTCGTCCTGATCGTCGGCAACCTGCTCTGCGTCGTCGCGCCCACCATTGAGGTCTTCATCGCCGGCCGCATCCTGCAGGGCGTCTCCGCGGCGATGTTCACCCTCGCGTTCCTCACGCTGAACCAGCTGCTCAGCCCCGCCGGCTTCGGCAAGGCAGCCGGCATCATCACCGCCGTCAACGGCGGTCTCGCGGGCGTCGACGCCATCGCGGGCGGCCAGATCGCCGACACCATCGGCTTCCGCGGCATCTTCGTCTGCTCCGCCCTGATCGCCGTCGCCGGCCTGATCGGCGTGCGCCGGTACGTCCCCGACGTGCCGCCCACCATCGACGCCGATGCCCGCTTCGACTCGCGCGGCATCGCCGCCCTGGCCCTCGGCCTCACCGGTGTCCTCGTCGGCCTCGCCCAGGGCGCCGCCTGGGGCTGGACCTCCGCGCTGACCCTCGGCTTCCTCCTCGGCGGCGTCGCCTCCCTGGTCTTCTTCGTCGTCTCCCAGAAGTCCGCGGCCAACCCGGTCATCGACCTGGACGTACTGGCCTCGCGCCGTGCCTGGCCGCTGCTGATCACCACCATCTGCACCCTCGGGGGTGCCTTCGGAGCGATCGCGCTCACCATCCCGCTGTTCTCTCAGGACGCCCGGGTCGGCCTCGGTCTGTCCGCCGTCACCGCCGCGGTCCTCTTCCTCACCCCCATCCAGCTGATCGGCGTGATCTCCGCCCCGCTCACCGGTCGCCTCGGCCCCCGGATCGGCTGGCGCACCATCGTGGTCACCGGCGCCCTCGCCAACCTCGCGATCTTCGTCTTCGCCACGCTGTTCCTCCACAACGAGTGGATCCTGGTCGCCTCGCTCGCCGCGCTCGGTATCACGTACGGCGGTTTCATGCTCACCGGCCTCAACGGGCTCGCCGTCACCACCGCCCCCAAGGACAAGCCCGGTTCGCTCTCCGGCCTCAACGGCGCCTGCTTCGGCATCGGGGCCTCGCTCGGCATCGCGCTGGCCTCGGCCATGATCACGGCTGGCAGCGACGCCGAGGGCGTCACCGAGGCCGGCTACCAGCACGCCATGTACGCGGCGCTCGCGCTGCTCGCCGTCGGCGTCGTCACCGCGCTGCTCATCCAGCGCCCCGACCCGGCGGAGACGGCGGATGCCGAGGAGCAGCCGCAGCTGGTCGTCAGCCACCACTGACCCGGCCGCCCTTCCCGCCTCCTCACCCGTACGGCCCGTTCCACCGCCCCCGCGCGCCCAGGATCCCTCCATCCTGGTCCCGGGGGCGGCAGCCGTATCCCGGGACGGCGTCCCCCCGGGAAACCGGAACGTTCTTCCACAGGAGGCGACAGTGAAGCGTGCGATAGGTGCGGTACGTGCGGCCACGGTGACGGCGGTCCTGGCCCTGGCGACGGCCGCCGCGAGCGGGACGGCGACCGCAGCGGCGGCGAAGCCGGTCCCGGACTTCAGCGGCAAGGGTCTGATGAGTGTCTTCTCCACGATGGACTACCGCACGCGGATCGACGTCCACGACGCCAGCGGCTACGGCCGCACGGTGCTGTGGCCGTCCAGCTGGAAGGTGTGCTCGCAGCATCCCGCCCCCGGCACGGAGATCGGCGACCGGACCCTCACCGTCGAGGTCATGAAGACGACGGAGAAGTGCCCGTCCGGGACCGCGCGCTGACGGCCCGGCTACCCTGACCGGATGCACGGAACCCGCACGTCCCCGCGCTCTTACCTGGCGGAGGGCCCGCGCGTCGCTCTCCGGCACTTCACCTACGAGGACGCCGCGGAGTTCACCGCACGGGCCCGGGAGAGCAGGGAGCTGCACCGGCCCTGGCTGTTCCCGCCCGACACGCACGAGGCGTACGCCGTCTACGTCCGCGCCCTCATCGAGGACCGCGACCGGGAGGGGTTCCTGGTGTGCGAGCACGAGGCGGGCGGGGCCGTCGCCGGGTTCATCAACATCAACAACATCGTCCGCGGAGGCTTCCTCAACGGCACCCTGGGGTACGGGGCCTTCGCGCACGCGGCCGGGCGCGGCCTGATGAGCGAGGCCCTCGGTCTGGTCCTGGGGTACGCCTTCGGGCCGCTGGGCCTGCACCGGCTGGAGGCCAACATCCAGCCGCTGAACGCCGCCTCCCTCGCGCTCGTGCGCCGCGCCGGGTTCCGGCTGGAGGGCTTCTCGCCCGCGATGATCCACATCGACGGTGCCTGGCGCGACCACGAGCGCTGGGCGATCACCGCGGACATGGTCACCCCTGACACGGTCACCGGAACCGCCGGCTGATCCGGACGGCACCGGAACCGGCCCGCCCGCAGGCGCGGCGCACGCGGCGGCCGGCGGTGGGGCGTCCCCTCGCCCCGCCGCCGGCCGTGGACCGGAGTGCGCGCCCCGAGCCGGGGATCCGGGTCAGTGCTTGAAGGTGTCCTTGCCCTTCTCCACCGCCTGCTTGGCGTCCCCCTTCATCTGCTCCGCCCTGCCCTTCGCTTCCAGGCTCTCGTTCCCCAAGACCCTTCCGGTGACCTCCTTCGCCTTCCCCTTGGCGCTTCGGCCGACGTTCTTCGCCTTCTTGCCGCTGCCCATGTCCGTCACCTCCAGTCCGTTTCTGCCCCGTGCGCCGTCGATCATGCGGGCATAAAGGTATAAATCGGACTAATTGCTTCACCGGTGTCGTCAGGAACCGTACGGATCATCCGGCGGCGGGAGCAGGGTACCGAGGGGGCCGAGGTCCAGGTTCAGGTCCGCCATGGTCAGCCCGTAACGGGAGCAGAGGTCCGCCATCCGGTCGTGGAGGATCATGAGCGTCGTCCCGAGGCGCTCCTCCTCGTCCTCGGTCAGGTCGCCGGCGTCCACCCGGTGCAGCGCCTGCCGCTCCATGAGCTGCCGCAGCAGTTCCACCAGGGTGAGGACCAGCTTCATCAGATCCCGCTCCACCGTGTCGGGGTCGGAGTTGATCCGGTGCGCGGGCACGGACGGCCGCCCGCCGCCGGGCGGCGGGAACTCGCGCGGTGGGGCCGGGAGCAGCCGGAAGGCACGGGCCGCCGCATCGGCCAGCTCCTGGTACCGGTCGACGGGCGGGCGGCGGTCAGGGGGCATGGCGCGTCGCAGGGGGCAGGGGGCCGCCGCGCCGGTCGTCCCACGGGGAGGGGTTCTCCGCGCTGACGGACACGATCAGCGCGCGCAGCGAGACGCGGACCAGGTCGATGTCGGCGATGGACAGGGTGATGTCACCGGTGACCACGACACCGCTGGTGAGCAGCCGGTCCAACAGGTCGATCAGGGCGATCTGCCGGCCGGTCGGCGCGGCTCGCTCCGCGGCCGTCACGGCTGCCGGACGCCCTGCGGCGGGGGGCCGCGCACCGGTGCCCGTCATCCCGCGGTCGCCTCCCGCCCCGTCCCGCCGGCCCCGTCGGCGGTGCCGGCGGGATCCGCGGGCTCGGCGGCCGCGAAGGAGTACGGGGCCCAGGGGCCGGTGACCTCCGCGTGGACCACGCCGGTGCCCGCGGCCGCCTCCGCGACGGCGGCGCGGAAGGCGTCGGAACCGTCGGCGGGCACCAGATAGGCGTCGTTGGCGATGTTCTCGAACGGACCCTGGGCCAGCGGACCCTGCTGCACCCGGTGCCGGGTGTGTTCGACCGCGCAGGAGAGGGCGGCCTCGTGGATGCGCTCCGCCGCCGCCATGGCCGTGCCGTACGCGCTGTCCCGGGCGTGCCGCTCGTGCCTGCGCGTGCGCAGGTAGGCGCGGCCCGGGCTGAGCTCCGGATCGGGCGGCGCGCCACCTTCCGCCGGACCGTCCCCGGGCACGGCGCCGGCCGACGGATCCGCGGCCGGCGGCACGAAGAACACCTTCACCCCCCACTCCACGTGACCGGCGAGCCGGGCGAGACGGGGCGCGAACTCCTGCCGGCCCGCGGTCAGCATGGCGCGGACCCCCGCGTCGTCCCGGTAGATCGTGGCCAGCCGCAGCGGCAGCACGGCGGTGCGCGCCGCCACCGCGTCGACGACCCCGTGGTGAGCCCGGGCGACGGCCTCCAGCCAGTCCAGGTGCTCCAGGTGGGCGGCGAGGGCCTCCTCGTCGAAGTCGTCCGAGGGCACGTCGCTGACCACCGCCGCCACCTCGCCGCCGGCGACCACGCGGACCGGCGCGTCATCGACGCCGCGCAGGTCCGCCACGTCGTCGGACAGCTCGGGCAGCGCCGGGACGACCCCGTACAGGTAGCGGACCGTGCCGCTCATCGCCCGCCCCCGGGCCTCCGGCGCTCGCGCTCAGGGTCGTCCGGGCGGTGGCGCGGGCGGTCCGGCGGATCCCGACGGGCCGGGTCCCGACGGGCCGGATCCGGGCGCGCCGAGCCCGGGCGTTCCGGGTCGGCGGGCCGGCCGACCGGGGCCTCCGGCTCGGTGCGCCCGGTGCGGCGGCGGCGCACGGGCGCCGGTTCCTCGTCCCGGTCACCGGCCGCCGGAAGCTCCTGCGCGCTGCGCAGCGCGGCGATCTCCTCACGCAGGCGCCGGTTCTCGTCGGCGAGCCCGGGCCGCTCGGTCGCGCGGGACGACAGCGACGGATCGTGCTCCCACCAGTCGATGCCCATCTCCTTGGCCTTGTCCACCGACGCCACCAGCAGGCGCAGCTTGATGGTCAGCAGCTCGATGTCGAGGAGGTCGATCCTGATGTCCCCGGCGATGACGATGCCCTTGTCCAGGACGCGCTCCAGGATGTCCGCCAGGTTGGACGACGTTCCCTGCCCGTACGGGGACCCGGCGCGGGAGGGGAAGGAACCGAGGTTGGGGGAGAGGGGTTCGTTCACGGTCGTCGTTCCTCACTTCAGCGGACTCGGCGGACCCGGCGGATTCGGGGGACCCGGCGGGCTCAGCGGCGGGCTGCGGTGCGGCGGCGGGACCGCTCGGCGTCCGCGTCGTCCTCGTCGTCGTACGCCTCGTCCTCCCCGTCCCGGTCGTCATCCTCCTCGTCCTCGTACCTGTCCTCGTCCTCGTACGGCTCCTCGTCCTCCGCGTCCGCGTCGTCCGCGTAGGGCTCGCGCCGGCGGTCGTCGCGAGGCGCGTCCTCGTCCTCGTCGTCCTCGTCCTCCTGGTCCTCGCCGGCCCAGTCCGCCTCCGCGTCCTCCTCGTCCTCCTCCGCGTGCCGGTCGGCCGTCCTCGGGCGCTCCTCGTCCTCGTCCTCCGGGCGCTCCTCGTCCTCCGGGCGCTCGTCGCTCGCTTCCGCCCGCTCCTCCTCGTCCTCCTCGTGGTCGCGCGTCACCTCGCCGTCGCGGATCTCCCCGCGCCAGCCCTCGGCGGGCTCGTCGCGGAGGGTGACGTACTTGCGGTAGAGCTTCAGGTCCAGGCGGGCCCGCCTGCCCTGGGCGCGCCAGATGTTGCCGGTCTTCTCGAACAACCCCTTCGGGAAGTACTCCAGGACCAGGAGCACCTTGGTCAGGTTGTCCCCCAGCGGGTGGAAGGTGACGGCTCCCTTGGTGGTGCCCTTGGCGCCCTCCGACGTCCACACGATCCGCTCGTCCGGGATCTGTTCGACGACGCTCGCCTTCCAGCTCCGGTTGGACTTGGCGACCTTCACCTGCCACTGGGAGGTGGTCTCGTCGGACTTCTCCACATTGACGACACCCTTGGTGAAGCGGCCGAACTCCTGGAACAGCGTCCACTGGTCGTACGCCTCGCGCACCGGGACACCCACGTCGACGTCCTCGATCACGACGACGCTCTTGGCCCTGGTCTCGCCCTTGCTGCCCCCCCTTGCCGATCTTCCCCAGCAGGCCGGACACCTTGTCCTTCACACTGCCCTTGACCTGCGACATGGCCGTCGTGGCGAGGGCGCGGCCCGGAGAGGCGCCCTGGCCGAGTGCCTGGCCTCCCTTGGCCAGCGAGCCGAGGGTGGTGCCCAGCGGGCTCCCCTCGCCCAGCTTCTTCGTCGCGTCGCCGAGGCGCTCCCCCATGCTGGAGACGGCGCGTTCGGCCCGGGCCTCGAGATAGTGCTGCAGTTCTTCCTTGAGCCGGCTGCCGGCATCGCCGGCCAGGCCCGTACCTCCGCTGCCGGTCATCCCTCGGACCTCCTCTTCATCCGTGTCCGGCCCGTCTCCCGGTCACTTTCGTCCTCGCTCCTGCGGCCCCGGTCCGCCGAGGAGCGCCGCGGCCCGTCGGATCCGGCGCCCGCGCCCCGTGTCACCGGGTGAGCGGCGGCGATGACGGCCTTCTCGCTGCGGGCCTGGGCACGCTGCCGCTTGGCGGCCGGTCGGGCGGGGCGGCGCTCGGGCCGCTTGTCGCCGTTCTCCTCGCGTTCGTCCCGCGGCTCCGGTTCCTTGTCGCCGTTCTCCTCGCGTTCGTCCCGCGGCTCCGGCTCCTCGTCGCCGTTCCCCTCGCGTTCCTCCCGTGGTTCCGTCTCCTGGTCACCGGCGGCACCGGGCACCTCCTGGCGGAGGCTGAGGGTGCGCTGGTGCAGGGTGTCGGCCAGCCGGTCCGCGCGGGCGGCGACGGCCGACGCCGCCGCTTCCTTGCCGGCCGTGAGCAGTTCTTCGCGCATCTGGTCGCGCAGGGTGCTCAAGGCGGGCGATCCGGTGATCTGGGACGTGACCTTCTTCGGGTCGATCTTCTTGCGGAGCACCCAGCTCGCGACCGCAATGGCGACCTTGGCCTTCTTGGTCCGCCCGAGCACGTAGCCGCTGAGCAGCGCCGCGCCGGTCATCGTGTTCGACATCGTCGGCAGTCCTCCTGACCCCTCATGGTTGTCGGCCCTCGCGGAACCGGCGGATCTCGTCGAGCCGGTCGAGCAGTTCGTCCTCGCGCCGGTCGAAGGCCTCCTGGTCGATCCGGCCCGCGAGCAGTTCCTGCTCCAGGGCGGCGAGTTCGCGGAGCACCGGGCCTTCGTCGTAGTACTCCTCCTCGGCCGCTTCCGTGACGCGCCGCACCACCCATCCGACCCCGCGCACGGGAGCGAGCGGAAGGGTGAGGAGTTGAGTCAGTACGCCCATGACCTGGGCCCTCTCGTCGGCGTCCTAGACGAAGCTGTACGGGGGGAGCGGGCCGTGGACACGGAAGGAGAAATCCTCGCCGTACTCCTCGGCCAGTGTGGACTCACGCGCCACGAACTCCTGCTGCCGGGGCCTCTCGAGGAGGAAGGAGACGTTGAGGAAGTCGTCCCCGACCGCCTCCGACGACTTGACCTCCCGGGCCAGCGGTCGCAGGGCCTCGACGATGCCGGACGCGAACGACTCGTGCCGGACCCTGACCTCCTGGGCGACCAGTTCGCCGAGCGCCAGTTTCAGCTCCTGGCCCCCGCGCCCGGCCCGGATGTCGTCGTTCAGGCGCCGTGCGTCCGCCGACTGCCGCAGCACCTCGCGGAGCAGGGCGTCCTCGTCGCACGAAACCTTCAGGTGGAACTCGGTGCAGCCCTCCAGGGCCCGCAGCCGCTCCTGGTACGCCTCCGCACGCTCCTCCAGGGTGTCGCGGACGGTGTCGTCGTCCGGCGCGACGGCGCCGAAGCGCAGCGGGAGCACGGTCGACTGGCCCATCAGGTTCTCGAGGACCGTCTCGTGGGCCAGCACGTCCCGGCGCTTGGCGCGCAGGCCGTCCGGTGCGTCGCTGACCACCGCGGCGAGCTCCGACGCCGACGCCTCCACCACGCGCAGGGGCCGCGGTGGGTCACCCACCCCGGTCACACCGTCGAGGCGCAGGGGATGGCTCCCCGCCGTGATCGCGTAGACGTAGACCGACATGGGAGCTCACTCCTCCCGGTGCCTGGGAGGCCGGCGGGAGGGCCGCGACCGCTCCCGTTCGACCGCTTCGGGCTCCTCGTCGGCCTGCTCGTCCCGGCCCTTGCGGAAGGAATCGGAGAACGCCTCCACCGCTCCGGTCAGCGCCCCCTTGCTCTTCCCCCGGGCGCCGCCCTCGGTGACTTCGCCGACCAGCTCGGTCAGCTGCGTCGGCTGCTTGCGGCCGGACTCCAGGTCGAGGCGGTTGCACGCCTCGGCGAAGCGCAGGTACGTGTCCACGCTCGCCACCACGACCCGGACGTCGACCTTGAGGATCTCGATGCCCACCAGGGACACACGGGCGAACACATCGATGACGAGGCCGCGGTCGAGTATGAGTTCCAGTACGTCGTACAGCGACGAGGAACTCCCGCCGCCGCCCCGTGCGACGGCGCCTCCGCCGCCCTGTGGCACCACCGTCATGGTGCCTCCTCTCGCGGGACCCGCCTCGGAGGTGCGGTCCCGGTCGGCCCGCTCGGTGCGGGGTGTCACGTCCGCGGGTCGATCTGCCCCCGCGTGTAGCGACGGATCCGCTCGTACGCCATCAGCTCGCCCTCAGCGTCGAGAGTCACTCGGTAGCTGGCCAGCACGCTGGTGGTCTCGGGGATCCGCTCGACCTCCAGGACCTCGACCTCGGCCTCCCACCCGTCCTCGGTGGGCCGGAGCGCCGAGATGGACTCCGGAGTTCTTCCCAGCAGCTCCGTCAGTTGCTCGGCGGCGAAACGCATCGCCTTGGGAGCCGACAGCCGCCGCCGGGGCGCGTGGCTCTCGTCGCGGCGCCCGTCGTTGCGGGGCTCGCCGCGCGCGTCGTCGGGGTGGGGTCCGCGGGCCTGTCGCTCGGAAGGCATCGCACTGCTCACCCACTGCCAAAGCTGCACAAAAGCATCAAATGCAGCATATAGGACTCAAGGCGTCGGAGCAGGACGGCGGAGAGGGGGCGCCGGTCCCCGGCCGCCCGCTCCGGGCCGCGCTCGTCGAGGTAGACCACGCGCTTGTCACGGGACCGGGTGCCCATCATCGCGCCAAACTGCGGCAGATACCGCTTGAGGAGATCGTGCTTGAACACACTGGGCAGCGCCTTGTCCGCCCAGTAGCCCCCGCCCGTACCCGATGACATCGCCACCCCCAGGGTCTCGGAAGCGGCGCACCGGCACGGTTCTGCAGCGGGTCGGCCGCGAGCCGCTCGGGCTCGGCGCGGCGATCACGATGATGATGACCGAGCGCGGCATGATCGCCCCGGCCGCCAGCGGCAGCGTCCTCGCCGAGTTCGACGCCATCCTCGTCGCCGTCGCGCCCGAGCTCGCCGGGCACGTCCAAGCCGTGAAGTTCGACTCGGACACCGGCCGCCTGGACGTCGCCCCCGACGCCCCCGCGTTCGGCACGAAGCTGCGCTGGACTCGACGGCGGTGGGCATCCACTCGGGCAACTCGGCCCTGCACCAACCGGTGCACGAGGCACTGAGCGCGTACGGGGTCGCGGTCTACTGACCCGGTTCCGTCACAGCCCGGGCGTGTCCGGACGCTCACGGTCCTCGCGCATCTGCGGGGCTGGGCCGGCCTCCCCTGTGCGGCGGAGGTCCGAGCCCAATCCACCGGATCTCAGCCCTTGGCGTACCAGTCGGTGTCGGCGCTCGCGGCGACCGAGGTGTACGTCTGGTGGATGCCCACCAGAGCCGCCACCAGCCGCGGGTCCCAGGCGCCGGCTGCCGCCCGGTACTCGTCGAGAATCCCCCGGTACACCAGCGGAGCCCGGCCCGACCCGTCCCGCAGGGTCAGCCGGCGCGGGCAGGTCACCGGGTCCTCGGCGAGGCCGGTGAAGGAACCGATGATCACGACGATGTTCCAGGGCATGAACACCGTCCACCACATCGCCCACCAGAACAACCGCCCGGCCGCCCCCTGCGCGGGGCGGCCGTTCGCGGGCTCGACGGTCCAGCGGGTGCGGCGGAACGCGAGGAGCGATCCGCGCCGCATCCGTATGCGGCCGACGGCGGTGCCGGCCGGGGCGTCGATGCGGTAGACCGTCCGGGAGCCGGTGACGGATTCGGTGGTCACCCTGGCAAGCAGCTGGCCCCGCTCGTCTCCGGACCAGAGGACGAACTCGCGTGCCGAGCCGTGAGCGGGGAACGCGCCCGCTCCGTGGTCGCGCTGCAGCACGGCGACCGGACGCAGTGGCGCCCCGCCTTCCTCCTTCGCCACGATCATGATGGGCAGTCCGCCGTCGCGCGGCAGGTCCTTGTACGCGCCGCGCAGGCCGCCACGCGCGGTGTTGACCAGTGAGTACGTCGTCGTCGCCATGTGCTCCCCCTGAAGGCCGCCGACCATCCTAGATCGCCGCCCGGGGGCCGACGCCGTCGGTCAGTCGTGGTCGTAGACCGTGACGTCGATGCCCCGTGCCGTGAGCCGAGCGGCTGTCAGCGGCTCGATCCGCGACCACTTGCCGCCCGCCAGACCGCAGCCGATGCGCGGCATGTGGACCGAGGCGCCCAGCTCCAGCGCCTGCCCGGCGACGGCGGCGAGCGCCGTGTCGATGGCCTCGTAGCGCACAAGGACGCCTTTCGGCGACTTCGATCCGGTATCGGCGGTGTAGGAGACGGCGATCTGCCCGCTGCTGGTGGCTGTCGACGACGCGGCGCACAGGTCGCCGGTGAGCGGCACGGTCCATCTCACCGCGCCGGAAGCCGGGTCATACCCCGTCACGCCGTGCATGACCCCGGTGACGTACGTCCCGTTGACGTACCACGCCCCATGAGCGGAGACCGGTCGCTCGTCCGGAGCGGGTTCAGGCACAGGCACCTCCCACGCCGACGCGGCACGGACAGGTCCTGCCGGGACCCTGGGGGAGGGGCTGGCCCCCGCAGGCTTGTCGGAGGAGGCGTCGGCGTCCGACCGCCCGTGGTCACGGACAGCCCACACCACACCGCGACGACGAGAAGCGCCCCGGCGACGACAGCCGCCACAACTGCCGGTGTCCGCCGCCGCGGCGGCTCGGGCGGCGGCACCGGACGGGGAGGACCGGACGGAGGGGGCGGGAAGCCCCCGTATTGGGGCGTGTGCTCAAAGGGGCTGCGACACGGGCGAGCTCCAGGACGCTGTCGACGAGCTCGAACATCCTGCCTATAGCGGCGCGTTCTGCCAAACGAGCCTCCTCTCGCAGAGGTGTGTTCTTGGTGTTGGCCGAACGGGCCGGCGGAGGAGTCGGGGGCGAATCTCCCGGGAGCGGATCAGGCGGATGACGGCGGCGCGGATCGCGTCGTACGTGCTGTCCGCGACCGTGTAGTACGGATCGTGCGGTGAGCGCGTCGGCCTTCGCCGTCGGCACCGTCGTGCCCAGCGCCGTGCGGTCGCGGTCGCCGAGACGCCGCTATGCCCGGCACCTCCGAGAGCGAGCGCCGTGCGGCCGTCGAGCAGCGGCTGCACCAGGACATGACCGCCGAAGCGTGGGCCAAGGCCCGCCGGTGGGAGCAGATCCGGGAGCAGCAGGCCGCCGCTGCCAAGGCCCGCGCCGAAGCCGCGGCCGCGCAGCCGGCCGACGTCGTCGTGGACGAACCGGTGGCTCCGGTCGTGCTGCCCGCACCGCGCCGGCCACCGCCATCGTCGCGGCTTCGCAGCCGGAGCCCGCCGATGTCGACGACAACCAGGAGCTGGTCCTCGAGGAGCTCACCCGCGAGCAGGTCCTGGACTGGCGCAACCGCGCCGCCGCCGACCACCAGCTGGTGTTCGACCACATCGACCGGTACGGCGAGACGTCGGCACAGCGCCTGTTCACCCGGGCGTTCGTCGCCCAGGTACAGCGCCTGGCCGGCCTCGGGCACCTGGACCTCGGCTACACCACCTGGGGGCAGGCATGAGCGGCGGTGAGAAGTCCGGCGTCGACCTGGCCCGGGTCGCGCTGCGGGCCGCGATGGAGGCGGCCCGAAAGAACGGCGACGGCCAGAAAGCGACGAAGCCGGGGGCCGTCACGACAGTGCGGCGCGACGGGCGCGAGCCGATGAGCCTCGGAGCGGCGATCGGCGCGCTGATCACCGAACGGACCTGGGAGCTCCCGGCCGCCGGCGCGACGCTGCGGGAGTGGTGGGCGGCCATCGCCCACGAATTCGCCGGGCACGTCGCCGCCGTGTCGTACGACACGGACTCCGGCCGGCTCACCGTGTGCCCGGAGTCGTCGGCCTGGGCAACGAAGCCCGCCTGGAGCAGACCCGCCTCATCGCGGCCGCCAACAAGGCGGCAGGCCGCACCGTCATACGCGCCCTGCGGATCCTGCCGCCCGGCGCCGCGCCCGTCCCCAGATGCTCGCGCGGCCCCCCTCCCCACCGCGCCTAAAGGTGAGACAGGGCGAAGGCCGACAGGAATCCGACCACCGTGACCAGTCCCGTCAGCAGGTGCACCTTGCTGTATGCCTCGGGGATCATGGTGTCGGCGATCATCGCCAGGATCGCTCCGCCCGCCACGGCCGTGATCGTCGCCATCACCGTCGCGGACGCCCCGCCCAGCAGAGCATATCCCGCCAGCGCGGCCAGACCGCTGATGGTGGCGATGCTTCCCCACAGGGTGAACACGTACCGGCGGCTGCGCCCGGCGCTGCGCATGCCGGCGGCGCTCGCGAGGCCCTCGGGGAGGTTGCTGATGAACACCGCCCCCACCGTCGCCACCCCCAGTTGTCCGCCGCCCAGCAGGCTGGTGCCGATGACCACGGACTCCGGGACCCCGTCAAGCAGGGCCCCCAGGGCGATGGCGTTGCCCGACCCCGGCGCCTCGGCCTCGGACGGCTGCTGCTCCCCCGAGCGTTTCCGGTGCTGGGCGCCGCGCCGCGCCAGCAGGGCGTTGGCTCCCGAGTACACGGCCGCACCACCGACCGCACCGGCCACCACCGGCCATATCCCGGAGCGTTCGTACGCCTCGGCGATCAGCTCGAACGACACCGCGGCCATCAGCACACCGCTGCCGAAGGCCATGACCAGGGCGATCAGCCGTGGCGGGACCCGCACCAGCGAGCCGACAGCCGCCCCCACCAGCAGAGCCGCACCCGCGAACAGCCCCCACCCGCCCGCAACCAACGCTCCACCCACAACCGCCCCTTTCCACACCGCCGACAGATGTACCCCCGCCTACCCGCCAGGCCAGAGACCAACGAGGGTTCGGCCGCGCGGCAAAGGCGCGGCAGCGGCGTCCGAACAGGCCGCCCGGCGGGCCCTGGCTGACCAGGTCAGTTGGGTGTCACCTTCGGCCTTCTCGCCGGCCTGTGGGTGTGGAGCGTACGGCGGTTTGCCCCGGAGCCCTGGGCACCGGGTTTCGAGGAGCGCCTGACCCAGCTCAGTGTCCTGCTGCGACGTGGCTTCATGTTCGTCGCCTCTGCCGCATTCATCCTTGGCCTGAGCTGGTTGCAGATGTGGGCCTCCCGATTTGCCTGGTGGCTCTTTGAGTGAGGCGCCCAACCCATTCCGCCGCCCTTCAGGCCGGTGCTTCTCGCGACGAGTGGCCGCGCGGAGCGCGGCGGCTTCTTCGGTTCGCCTGGAGATGTTCGCCAGGTACGTGCGCAGGAACGGCTCAGGGGCCGCCCCGCCGACGGGGGACCTCGAGATGGAAGTCGGCCGCCTGGCGACGAAGGACTCCTGCCTCATCGTCGGCGGCCCCGACCGCCGCCTGGCCGACCAGCTCCACGACTTCACCCGCCGCTGACCACACCCGTCACACAGCGAAGGAGGAGGCGATCAGCCTCCTCACCGTCTGGATCCAGCACCGCCAGTGGTAGTCGAGCGGACTGCCGGGGTAGCCGCACAGGCACTGCCATCCCGCCGCGTCCACTGATTTGCAGGGCAGTCGGCCCGTGCGCTGAGGCTCACGGCGTTTTCTCCCTTCAACGGATATCCCGCATTCAACTACTGATAGGGATTCAGCCATTGGTACAGCGCGCTCCGCCGTTTCGGTGGCTGATTTGCCGACGTAGGACATCTGAAACCTCAGGAGTTGCTCAAGGAGCGTCGTGTGCACGCCATTTCGCGTTTTGCTTGCCGCGCTGCTCGACCAAACGGGTCAGCGGCAAAACGGGAGGGAAACCACTATGTTGTCTACGCGGAAGAGTGCTCTGGCGGGGTCGTTAGTTCTGGGGGCGGGGCTGCTGCTGGCTCCGACGGTTCCGACCGCTGCGGCCGACACACGCGACGCCCAGGCCTGTCCGGGCGACCCGTACTACACGGTGGAGCGGATCAAGACTACCTACGAGCCGATCGGCAGCACCGCCGGCAAGCGGAACGCGGCCTCGTCCACCTCGAGACTTACCTACGCCCTGGCCACGACAGTGTCCAAGGCTACGGCCTGGAGCGTCGAGCTGGGCGGCAGTATGGAGTTCGCCGTCGCCACGGTCGAGGCCAAAGCCGGCGTGGAGGTGACAAAGTCGGTCGAACGAGGCAGGACCGTCACCAACTGGATGGATGTGCCCGGGGGGAAGTACGGGTACACCACCCCGAAGATTCAGCGTTCCACTTATGTCATCGAGAAGTGGATGGACAAGCCGAATTGTTCGCCTAAGTTCATGGGCAACATGGGCACGCTGAAAGCGATCACAGCGTACCCATTCTTCTCCGAGTGCGTCAGCACCGGCCCCTGCACGCCAAAGCCGTAAGCGCCGCTGCGGGGACGGCATCGGTCGCGCCGTCCCCGCCCAGCTTCCGCCACCACCCATCACAGGGGGAAACCAAGATGAGCTCGACACCCCGCACCGTCCCAGCAGGTATTACACGGCGCCGCCTTCTGACCGCCACGACGGTCGTCGGCGCGCTGGTGCTCGTCTCCGGGTGCGGCCAGGGAGATGGGGGGAGCACGACGGCCGGGGGCATCGTGCTGAATCTGGGAGGTCGCATCGCCGTCCTTGACTCCATCGACGCGAAACCCAAGATCGTCGTCGAGCGGCCGGAGGGCACCGAGAAGCTCGACGTCTACCGCCTGGCGGCCCCCCGCCAGCTGGCGAACGGGCGTATCGCGGGCGTCCAGGACGGCAGTCTCGTCACCGTCTCGCCGGACACCCCGGAAAAAACGCGGCTGCTGGGACCGGCGGCCGCCTGGTTCCCCGCGGCCGACAACGAGAAGAGCTGGGCGGTCACTGAGGAGCCGGCCGCCACCGCCTGCGGTGGAAAGCTTCCCCCGTCCGTGCAGTCCCGCTTCACGATCACCGAGCACGACACGAGCGGCAGGCCGTCCCGCACGAAGCTCAGCCTGCCCTGCGGCATGGCACCCGTAGCGCAGACGCCTCAGGGACTGCTCGCCCACCGGACCACCGAGGACGCGGCAGGAACGGGTAACGGGAAGATCGCCCTCACCGACATCGTCCTGCTGGACAAGAAAGCCCAGTCCGTCACCCAGGTGATCGCCAAGAACGCCACCGTGCTGAGCACCGCCGGCCCGCGCGTGGTGTGGAAGCAGAACGACTGCAAGGGCGCCTCGTGCGTCAACGTGTACTCCATCGACGACAGGAAATCGAAGCCGGCACCGCGTTGCGAGGCAGGCGACGCGGCAGGCCGCGGGGCCATCGACGGCAGCGGCCGCTGGTACGCCACCGCCGTAGGGTCGGGCGAGGCGTACCAGGTCGCCATCCTCGACCTCGAGACGGGCAAGTGCCAGGAGGCCGGCACCTACCCGACAGCGGCCGGTACCGAGATCGACCTCGAGGGAGCCCTGAGCGCCACTTGGTCCCAGTCCAGGCTGCTGGTTCTTGACACAGAATCCGGTGCCCTCACCTCATTCGATGCCGCCACCGGCAAGCAGGAGAAGCGCAAGGACGGCCTCGACGTTTCCAAGGGTGCCCAGGTGTGGGGAGCCCGCCACGGGTGACGACGGACACCACCCAAGCCGTTACGTCTCCCCCCCGGTTCCAAACGATCGACGCGGGCCAGGCGGCTCACGGCCGCCTGGCCCAAACTTATGCCCGAGTCCTGAGCCCGAACCCGCGGGGTGATGCAGCAATGTCGCCCGGGCACGGGCGACGGTGTCGCCCCGCCAACCCGGCAGACGGCACTTGGTGATGTCGACGGGCGCCTCCCGCCGCCGCACCACGCTGACACCGAGTCACAGGCAAAACACGCGGGGGTCCGCACGCAGCCGCCACCGTGCTCGCAGACCCTGACGGCCGATCGAGCCCAGACTGGCGGCCACCGGCGGTACGGCGCTCGGCTAGCCGGAGATCCCGGCCGCCGTCTCGCCGCGGTTGACCGCCCACCTCCAAGCCGTCGGTCTCCGCGGGAGGTTCGCAGCAAGGAGGGCCGCGTCCAGACCGTCCTGTCCGGGCGCTCCCTTATCGCCCTGCGTCACCTACGTACCGGCGTTCCGGCAGGCCAATCTGCGGTTATCGACGAACGGTGACCGTTACCTGAATGCCACCGGTCACAGCAGCCCCACAGCGGCATCGGGGTGCCCGAGGAGTGCCAGTACGGTCACCGCACGCGCCGCATCCGTCGATCGTCCACGCCCCGACCCCCGCGCTCTGGCTCCGGGGAGCGGCTGGACGGCCAGCGCCTGGTCAGCTTCCGCCCGCTCACCGAGGAGAACTGCGGCCCGCTCGTGCCCGCGCCGGTATCCGTGGCTGTGGGAGCCGGGCGGCCGGTGGCTGGCGGGCTGGGCGGCTGGGAGGTGGCTGCGGTCTTGGCGCCGGGGGTGGCGGCCGCGCACCGGGAGCAGCACTCCAGGGCCTGCCACCAGCGTCCTTCCCGGTCCGTGATCACGGCCAGGACGACCGGGCCGCCGCACCGCCAGGGTTCGGCACGCGTATGCCGGCCGGTGTCGGGGAGGTGGGTGTGGCAGCCCTCCAGCTTGCATGCGCAGTACGCCTCGGGTCTGGGGGCGGGGGCGGCGCGTAGGTGGGCCTTGAGGTGGGCGATGGCGGCCGCACGGCCGGCGGCCGCGGACGGCAGGCGCTGCTCGGCACAGGCAGGACGGCTGCACGAGATGCGCACGGGACCTGAGCCGCGTCACCTCGGAAACGGTGGACGCCGGTGCCCGACTGGACGTCCCGGACTACATCCGCGAGCTGGGACTGGAACTGGGGGAGACCTCCTTCCGGGATAAGGAAATCCTCGTGAAGTTCTCCCTGCAAGGTGATGCGATCGTCAAGTACTGGCCCGCTGGCACCAGCCTCGAGCAGATCACGCGGGACCTCGGACGAACGCTCTAGGAGGACGCATGCCAACAGGCACCGAGAACAACGCAGAGATTGTGTGGTGGGTCAGGTGCGGTGACGACCTTGTCGGTTCGCTGTCCTCACCGACCGCTGATCAACCATGGACGATCGCCCATTTCCAGCCCGCGGCCGCCTGGGAACGGGTCCGTGCCCTGTTCGAGGCACAGACTGAGGCCCGGCGACAGGGCTTCCCCAGGGAACAGGTAGGCGCCCTCAAAGCGGTCAAGGAACTGCACGTCGAGCTGCAACCGGTAGGTGAAGGAGAAACGATCAAGCCCGTCCTCATCTACATTGAGGCGCACGAAGCGAGGTTCCGCTCCTGACGGGCAGCAGGACACCTCAACCTGTCAATGACTCTGTCGTCGGCACGCCCCACGTGTGGTTAGGCCTCCGTTCGCTACTCGAGCGGAGGCCTAGGTGTATTGCCCAGTGAACCGTTCCGGGTTCGGTAGGGACTCGATCATTTGAGAGGATCGAGTCATGGCACGTCCTTCCCAGTACCCGCTTGAGCTGCGCCGTCGTGGAGATCTTCGTTCCGCTTCGTCAGTCTGCTGGGAGTACATGTTGCCGCGAACTGACCAGGCGCCGCCGCAGGACATCGCAAATATCAGGATGCGCGGAGAGGGGCGAACCCGGCCCGACCCCCCTGCAGCGCGGGGCGGTCAAAGGAGCGCGCGGTTATCCCCAGTCGCGTAGGTCCCGCTTCAGCTCGTTGAACCGTGCGGCCCTGCGAGGAGTCTGACTCGCGTCGGGTGTGCTGCCGAGCGCGAGGACGGGATCGGTGACCTGGTAGGTCACCCGGTAGGACAGAACGTCCAGGGCGGTCTCCAGCCACTCCTCCGCCCGGCGTGGGGGAGCCATGGGTCGCCTTCCACTCCCAGCGGGTCAGGTCAGGGTCGACGACCAGGTCCACGGTGAGGCCGAAGGTGTCGAAGCCGACCTCGGTCGGCAGGTGGGGTGCTCGAAGTTCACGTACCAGTTCTGCAGCTCCTCCGGCCGGGCCCCGCCGTACGCCGTCCCCGTTCCTTCCCGTCCGCGCCCGTTCCTTCCCGTCCGTGTTCGGCTGCGCCGACCGCCGGCGCCCCGGTGTTACGGGCGCCGGCGGTCGACGTACTCGAAGACCGACCCGTCCGGGTGGACGGCGATCAGGTTGCGCCCCACCGGCGTCGGCACCGGTCCCGCCAGGACCTGCGCGCCGACCTCGGTGAGCGTGGCGTGCGCGGTGTCCACGTCCTCCACCGCGATCGTCGCCGACACCTTGCGCAGCACCGCCAGCTCCGACTCGGGGCCGCTCATCAGCAGGAAGCAGCCCACGGCCGCCACCGACACACCGCCCCGCTCGAAGCGGAGCGCCCGGCTGCCGGTGAGCCGTTCGTAGAAGACCACGGACCGGTCCAGGGTCTCCAGGTCGTCGAGGCAGATGCGCAGGGTGGTCCCGAGGATCTCCATACGGGTGAGGGTAGTTGGCGGCGCCGGGCCGTGAGATCCGTTCGGCGGGTCCGGTGGATCACACCCGGCACAGCACCTCGCCGTGCGGCACCAGGAACCACCCGTCCTCCTCGCGGCCCCACGTGCGCCACCCCTCGGCGGCTGCGGCCAACTGCTCCGCGGAGGCGTACCCGCCCTCGACCGCGAGCCGCGCGTACACGGATTCGGTCGTACGCTCCGCCCAGAGGCCGCTCCACCACGCCCGCTCCTCCGGTGTGGTGAAGCACCAGGCCGCGGCGGTGGCGGTGATGTCGGTGAAGCCCGCCCGCCGGGCCCACGACACCAGCCTGCGGCCCGCGTCGGGCTCTCCGCCGTTGCCGCGCGCCACGCGGCGGTAGAGGCTCTGCCACGCGTCGAGGGCGGGGACGTCCGGGAACCAGGTGAACGCCCCGTAGTCGCTGTCCCTGGCCGCGACCACGCCGCCGGGGCGGCACACCCGCCGCATCTCGCGCAGGGCCCGCACCGGATCGCCCACGTGCTGGAGCACCTGGTGGGCGTGGACGACGTCGAAGGAGTCGTCGGGGAAGTCCAGCGCGTGGACGTCCGCGACCGCGAAGTCCACGTTCTCCAGACCGCGCCCGGCGGTCAGCGTCCGGGCCTGCTCCAGGACGTCGCCGGCGGTGTCCACCGCCGTCACGCGGCCGCCCGGGGCGACGAGCGCGGCCAGGTCCGCGGTGATGGTGCCGGGGCCGCACCCCACGTCCAACACGTCGAGGCCCGGCCGGAGTTCACCCAGCAGGTATCCCGCCGAGTTCGCGGCCGTACGCCAGCGGTGCGAGCGCAGGACCGACTCATGGTGCCCATGTGTGTACACAGCGTCCGTCATGCCGCCACGGTACGCCGGTGTATCGAGTGATGAGACCTGCGTCTTGGTATGTGGACCAGTCCGGTGGGGGTCGTGCTCAGGAGCGGCCGTCGCGCACCGCCGCCGGTGCCGTCCCCGGATGCGGCCGCGCGGGAGCCGCCGCCTGGACCGCCTTCACCGCCTTCGCCAGGTTCTCCAGCTGGGCACGCCCGGCGGCCACCCGCAGATGGGTGAACTCGTACCGCTCCTCGGCCTCGGCATGCGCCAGCACGTCCTGCCGCAGCCGTGCGAGCCGCTCCAGGAACGCGGGGGTACCGGTGTCCAGGTCCTCCAGCGCCCCTACCGCGCGCCGGGCGGCCTGCTCCTCCTCCAGTCGCTGCTCGACGACCGGCTCCCCGCCGTCGATGCGGCCGCGGGCGAAGGGATGGACGATCTCCTCCTCCGCCGCCTCGTGCGCAGCCAGGAGCCGGACGAGTTCACCGAAGCGCTCCGCGCGCTCAGGCCCCCGGCTCCCGGCCACATCGTCGAAGAGCCGGCGGATCCTGGCGTGTTGTTCCGTCAGGAACGCGACCACGTCCTGCGGGTCTCCCTCTCCGGGCATGCCTGGCTCCTCCCTCGGCGCTCCGGCGGCCCCGGGCGTTATCCGGCGGGCGGCCCGGGTACCCGCGGCCCATGAACGCGAACCTCCCGGACGCGGCGCGCACGGTCGTGATCACCGGTGCCGGCAGCGGGGTCGGGCGCGCCACCGCCCGCGCCTTCGCCGTGCGCGGTGACCGCGTGGCCCTGCTCGGGCGCGGCGAGCGGGGCCTGGCGGGCGCGGCCGAGGACGTGCGGGCGGCCGGCGGCACACCACTGGCCGTGCCCGTCGACGTCTCCGACCCGCGGGCGGTCGACGAGGCCGCCGAACGGATCGAGACGGAGCTCGGCCCGATCGACGTCTGGGTGAACAACGCGGCCGTCGGTCTCTTCGCACCGTTCACCGAGATCCGCGCCGACGAGTTCCGCCGCGTCACCGAGGTCACCTACCTCGGGTGCGTCAACGGCACCCGTGCCGCCCTGCGCCGCATGGTGCCGCGCGACCACGGCACCGTCGTCCAGGTCGGCTCGGCCCTCGCCTACCGGGGCGTGCCGCTGCAGTCCGCGTACAGCGGTGCGGTCCACGCCGTCCAGGGCTGGAACGAGTCCCTGCGCTGCGAGTTGCTGCACGCCGGCAGCAGGGTGCGCACCACCATGGTGCAGCTGCCGGCCGTCAACACCCCGCAGTTCGACTGGGCGCTCTCCCGCCTGCCGGGCCGCGCCCGCCCCCTCGGGCCTGTCTACCAGCCCGAGGTCGCCGCCCGTGCCGTCGTGCACGCCGCCGACCACCCGGGCCGCCGCGAGTACCGGGTCGGCGCCGCCACGGCCGCCGCGCTCGTCGTCAACGCGCTCGCGCCCGGCCTGTTCGACCGCTACCTCGCCCGCACCGGATTCCGCCGGCAGCAGGAGCCGGCGGAGATCGCCCCCGGCGGGGACGCTGCCGCGCCGCACGCCGACGAGCCCGCCCCCAGCAACCTGTGGGCGCCGGTGGACGGCGCCCTGGGCCGGGACTTCGGTGCCCACGGCCGGTTCGACGGCGAGTCCCGCGACCTGTACGCCGACACCGTGCTGCTGCGCCACCCGGCCGTGCTGGCCGCCGCCGTCGCCGGAGCGGCCGCAGCGGTGGCCGCCGTCACCCGCGCGGGCCGGCGGACGCCGACCGCCACCGGTACGGGCGGCGCCGGGGCCGGCGCCCGGGCGGGCGCGCGCGGGGGAGCGGTGTCGCGCGGCGGGCCCCGCCGCGTTTGGCCGGCGGGCACCAGGGCACCGGGAAGGTTCGTCCGATCCATCCGTTCTGCCCGCCTCACCCGGATATGACGCTGGAGGCCTTTGTGACCCCGTCCGTCAACCCGACGCCCACCGGCCCGCCCGCCGGAGCGGCCCTCCGCCGCCGGCCGCGCATCGTGATCGTCGGCGCCGGATTCGCCGGCTACCAGACGGCCCGCGGCCTGAGCCGGACCCTGCGCGGCCGCGCCGAGATCGTGCTGCTCAACCCCACCGACTACTTCCTGTACCTGCCGCTGCTGCCCCAGGTCGCCGCCGGCATCCTGGAGCCCCGCAGGGTCACCGTCTCCCTGCCCGGCACCCTGCGCCACGTTCGGCTCGTGCTGGGCGAGGCCGACCACGTCGACCTCGACGGGCGCAAGGTCCACTACACCGACCCCGAGGGCACCACCGGGGAGCTCGGGTACGACCGGCTCGTCCTCGCCGTCGGCAGCGTCAGCAAGCTCCTGCCGATCCCCGGCGTGGCCGAGCACGCCACCGGCTTCCGCGGCCTGCCCGAGGCGCTCTACCTGCGCGACCACATCACCCGGCAGATCGAGCTCGCCGCCGGCGCCAAGGACCCGGCCGAATGCACCTCGCGCTGCACCTTCGTGGTCGTCGGCGCAGGCTACACCGGGACGGAGGTCGCCGCCCACGGCAAGATGTTCACCGACGCGCTCGTCCGCAAGCACCCCGCCTGGCCCAGGGGCGCACGCCCCCGCTGGATGCTGCTCGACGTCGCCGACCGGGTCCTGCCCGGGCTGGACGAGCGGCTCTCCGGCACGGCCGACCAGGTGCTGCGCGGCCGCGGCGTCGAGGTGCGCATGGGCACCTCCGTGAAGGAGTCCACGCGGGACGGGGTCCTCCTCGACAACGGGGAGTTCGTCGAGACCCGCTCCCTCATCTGGTGCGTCGGCGTACGGCCCGACCCGCTCGTCTCCCAGCTGGGCCTGCCCGTGGAACGCGGCCGTCTGGTCGTCACGCCGGAGCTCGGTGTCCCCGGCCACCCCGACGTCTTCGCCTGCGGCGACGCCGCCGCCGTACCGGACCTGACCCGCCCCGGCGAGTACACCCCGATGACGGCGCAGCACGCGTCGAGGCAGGGAAAGACCGCCGCGCGGAACGTCGCCGCGTCCCTCGGCGTCGGCGAGGCCGCGCCATACCGGCACAGCGACATGGGCTTCGCCGTGGACCTCGGAGGGGTGAAGGCGGCCGCCAACCCGATGGGCGTCCCACTGTCCGGGCCCGTCGCCGGGGCCGTCACCCGCGGCTACCACCTGGCCGCCATGCCCGGCAACCGCGTACGGGTCGCGGCGGACTGGCTGCTGGACGCGGCGCTGCCCCGGCAGGCCGTGCAACTGGGCCTGGTCCGCTCCTGGCAGGTGCCGCTGGACACGGCCTCGCCCGAACTCGCCAAGAGCGCAGCCCGCGCGGGCGGCGGCCCGAACGATGACGGCGGCGCGAGCGGCACGAGCGGCAAGGAGTGACATGCACCACGAAGAACTGGCTTCGCTGGCCCAGCAGTTGAGGGTCGACGCGGTCCGCGCCTCCGCGGCTGCGGGCTCCGGCCACCCCACGTCCTCGATGTCCGCCGCGGAACTGGGGGCCGTCCTCCTCGCCCACCACCTCCGGTACGACTTCGACCGGCCCGAGCACCCCGCCAACGACCGGTTCGTGCTGTCCAAGGGGCACGCGACACCGCTGCTGTACGCCATGTACCGGGCGGCCGGCGCCATCGGCGACGACGAGCTCGCCGCCTACCGCACCCTCGACAGCCGCCTCGAGGGGCACCCCACGCCCCGGCTGCCCTGGGTCGACGTCGCCACCGGCTCGCTCGGGCAGGGGCTGCCCGTCGGCGTCGGCATGGCGCTCGCCGGCAAGCGGCTCGACCGGCTCCCGTACCGCGTGTACGTCCTGTCGGGCGACAGCGAGATGGCGGAGGGCTCGGTGTGGGAGGCCGTCGAGCACGCCGCGTACAACCACCTCGACAACCTCACCCTGATCGTGGACGTCAACCGGCTCGGGCAGCGCGGACCGACGCGTCACGAGCACGACCTGGGCGCCTACGCCCGGCGGCTGCACGCCTTCGGCTGGCACGTCGTCGAGGCCGACGGGCACGACGTCGAGGCCGTCGACCGCGCCTACGCCGAAGCGCGGTCGACCGTCCGGCAGCCCACCGCGATCCTCGCCGCCACCCGCAAAGGCCGCGGGGTCGCCGCAGTCGAGGACCTCGAAGGCTTCCACGGCAAGCCCCTGAAGGACGCCGAGGCCGCCGTCGCCGAGCTGGGCGGCCCCCGCTCCGGCCACGTGTCCGTGCAGCGTCCGCCGGACGTGGCGGCCCCCCGGCCCGCCCGGGGCGCCGCGGTCGAGCTGCCGCGCTACGACATCGGCGACGCGGTCGCCACCCGCACCGCCTACGGGCACGCCCTGGAAGCGCTCGGCTCGGCGCGCGGCGATGTGGTCGCCCTGGACGCCGAGGTCAGCGACTCGACCCGCACCGAGTTCTTCGCCAAGGCCCACCCCGACCGGTACTTCGAGTGCTACATCGCCGAGCAGCAGCTCGTGGCGGCGGCCGTCGGCATGCAGACCCGCGGCTACGTGCCGTACGCCTCGACGTTCGCCGCCTTCCTCACCCGCGCGCACGACTTCATCCGCATGGCCGCGGTGAGCCGCGCCGGGATCAACCTCATCGGGTCGCACGCCGGCGTCGCCATCGGCCAGGACGGCCCGTCGCAGATGGCGCTGGAGGACCTGGCCATGCTGCGCGCGGTCCACGGCAGCACCGTGCTGTACCCGTGCGACGCCAACCAGACGGCGAAGCTGGTGGCCGCCATGGCCGACCTGCCGGGGATCCGCTACCTGCGCACCTCGCGCGGCGACCTGCCCGTGATCTACGGGCCCGACGAGGAGTTCCCGGTCGGCGGCAGCAAGATCCTGCGCGGGGGCGGCGACGACGACAGGGTCACCCTCGTCGCGGCCGGCGTCACGGTCCACGAGGCGGTCGAGGCGGCCGACCTGCTCGCCGAGCACGGCATCCCGGTCCGGGTCGTCGACCTGTACTCGGTCAAGCCGGTCGACACCACCGCCCTGGAGGCCGCGGCGGCCGCGACCGGCTGCCTGGTCACGGTGGAGGACCACCACCCGGAGGGCGGCCTGGGCGACGCGGTCGCCGAGGCCTTCGCCGACGGCCGCCCCACCCCGCGGCTGGTCCGCCTCGGCGTGCGGAACATGCCGGGTTCGGCGAGCCCCGAGGAGCAGCTGCACGCCGCGGGCATCGACGCCGAGTCGATCGCCGCCGCGGTGAAGCTGATGGTCGAGGAGGGCGTGACCACTCCCTGACGCATGTGCGGACGGGCCGGGGGAGGGGTCAGTGGGCCCACTGCTCCCGGGTGAGCGCGTACTCCACGTCGCCCTCCTCCGAGCCCTCGATCACCTCAGGCCACTCCTCGAAGAAGGTGCGGACGAAGGTGAGCCCGCACTTGACCAGCACGCGGCGCGACGCCGTGTTGACCGTCATCGTCTGCGCCGTCACCCGCCGCACGCCCAGGGTGGTGAAGCCCTCGGCGATCAGGGCCCGCGCGCCCTCGGTCACGTAGCCCCGGCCCCAGGCGCGGCGGTGCAGGCGGTACCCCAGCTCCACGGTGTCCCAGCCGTCCGACAGCGGAGCGAGGCAGAACCAGCCGAGCCACTCGCCCGTGGCGCGGGACTCCGCCGCCCGGAAGCCCCGGCCCAGCAGGCGGGGCAGGGACACCGTACGGATCTCGTCGCGCGAGGCCGGCCGGCCGCCGTTGATGTACCGCATCACGTCGGGGTCGTCGTCGAGCGCCACCACCTCGTCCAGGTCCTGCTCGGTGAACGGGCGGAGCCTCAGCCGCGGCGTGTCCAGGACGTGGTTCATGGTCCCCATGGTCGTCTGCGCGCCCCGGCGGCGGGTAGTCGTTTCCGATGACCAGGAGCAGCACGCACAGTACCGGTACCCGCACCGTCCGCGCCGGGCGCAGGAGCGTGGAGATCCACCGCCCCGGCAAGGTCCTCTTCCCCGGTGACGGTCTCACCAAGGCCGACCTCGTCACGTACTACCGCTCGGTCGCGCCGTTCATGCTGCCGCACCTGCGCGGTCGGCCGCTGATGCTGGAGCGGCATCCCGACGGCATCGACGGGCCCCGCTTCATGCAGAAGGACACCCCGGACGACTTTCCCGGCTGGGTCCGCCGCGTGGAGGTGCCCAAGGAGGGCGGCACCGTCACCCACACCGTGTGCGACGACACCGCCACCCTCCTCCACCTCGCCGACCGGGCCGCCCTCACCCTGCACCGCTGGCAGTCCAGGGCCGACCGGCTCCACCTGCCCGACCGCATGGTCTTCGACCTCGACCCCGCCCCCGGGGACGGAACCCCCGAGGACGGCTTCCGCGCGGTACGCCGCGCCGCGCAGGCGCTGCGGGAGCTCCTCGACGCCGTCGGGCTGCCCTGCGTGGTGATGACCACCGGCTCCAGGGGCGTCCACGTCGTCGTCCCGCTCGCCGGGCGCGCCACCCACGACGACGTCCGTGCCTTCGCCCGCGACCTCGCCGAGACCCTCGCCGCGGCCCACCCGGACGAACTCACCACCGCCGCGCGGAAGCAGGCCCGCGGCGACCGCCTGTACCTCGACGTCCAGCGCAACGGCTACGCCCAGACCGCCGTCGCGCCCTGGTCCGTACGGGCCAGGCCGGGAGCACCGGTCGCCGCGCCGCTGACCTGGGAGCAGCTCGACGAGCCGGGCACGCACGCCCGCCGCTGGACCGTCCGCGACGCCCTCGAACAGGCCGGGACCCGGCCCTGGCAGGCCGACGCGGTGCGGCCCCGCTCCCTCGGCCCCGCCCGCCGGCGCCTGGACGCCCTGCGCTGAACGGGTGGGTGGGGGAACGGTTCCGGGCGCCCGGGTTTGCGGGCTCCAGGGGCGGCAACCCGCATGCAGTCATGGCCAATACATCCGAGACCCTGCGCCGCGCAAGCGAGCAACTCACCGAACTCACCGGCATGGAAGCGGAATCCGTGTCGTCATTCCAACGCACCGAGGACGGCTGGACGTTGACCGTCGAAGTCCTCGAACTGGCTCGTGTCCCCGACACGATGAGCCTGCTCGCCTCGTACGAGGTCCAAGTGGACCAGGAGGGCGAACTCGTCGGCTACCGGCGCGTACGCCGCTACGAGCGCGGCAGGGCCGACCGGTCCCGGTAGGGACCGGCACCACGTCCCGGAAACGGACCGCGGACGGTCCGGCCGGGACCACGACAGACCCCCTCAGGGAGGCACCAGACAATGACTGTTGCGGCACAGCAAGGCGGCGCCGTCGGCACCGGCGGCAGTGGTGGTACCAGCGGCCTGTACGACGTCCTCGAACTCGTCCTGGACCGCGGACTCGTCATCGACGCGTTCGTCCGCGTGTCCCTCGTCGGCATCGAGATCCTCAAGATCGACGTCCGTGTCGTCGTCGCCAGCGTCGACACCTACCTGCGCTTCGCCGAGGCGTGCAACCGCCTCGACCTGGAGGCCGGACCGCGCAAGAACCCCGGACTGCCCGACCTGGTCGGTGAGATGACCGAGTCCGGCGCGCGGGGCAAGACCAAGGGCGCCATCAGCGGCGCGGCCCAGTCGATATCCGACAGCCTCGGTGGCAGCCGCTCGTCGTCGTCGTCGCGCAAGAAGCAGGAGCAGGAGGAGGAGAAGTGAGCACGTACGTCTACGGGATCGTCCGCAGCTCACATCCCGATCTGCCGGAGAAGATGGGCGGCATCGGCGACCCCGCCCGCACGGTCCGCGTCCTCACCCACGGCGAACTCGCCGCGCTGGTGAGCGAGGCGCCCGAGGACCTCAAGCCCAAGCGGCGCGACCTGCTCGCGCACCAGAGCGTGCTCGCCGAGGCGGGCGCCGGCGGCCCGGTCCTGCCCATGCGGTTCGGCGGCGTCTCGCCCGACGACGACACGGTCGTCGCGGTGCTGCGCGAACGCGAGGACCACTACCTGGAGCGGCTCAAGGCCCTCGACAACAAGGTCGAGTACAACGTCAAGGCCACCCACGACGAAGAGTCCGTCCTGCACCAGGTGCTGGCCGACGACCCCGACCTGCGGGCGCTCAGCGAGGCCAACCGGGCCGCCGGCGGCGGCTCGTACGAGCAGAAGCTGGCCCTCGGCGAACGCGTCGTGGCGGCGGTCAAGCAGCGCGAGGCACGCGACGCCGTGACGGTGCAGCAGGCGCTGGAGGGCGCGGCGGTGGACGTCCGCCCCGGCCCGGAGAACAGCGGCTGGCTGGCGAACATCTCGTTCCTGGTGGACCGGGACGAGGCCGACGCCTTCGTCGCCGCCGTCGACAGGCTCGGCAAGGAGCACGGCCACCTCGTCCTCCAGGTCAACGGCCCGCTGCCGCCGTACAGCTTCGTGGAGTAAGGATCGGTGGAGTAGCCCATGGGCCTGCTGGGAGAACTGCTCCTGCTTCCCGCCGCCCCCTTGCGCGGCACCGCATGGGTGCTGCGCCAGGTGGTGCAGGAGGCCGAGCGGCAGTACTACGACCCGGCCGCCGTACAGCGCGAACTCGCCCGCCTCGCCGAACGGCTCGAGGCGGGCGAGATCGACGAGGCGGAATTCGACCGCCAGGAGGACGAGCTCCTCGCCCGCCTGGAGAAGGGCACGAGACAGACATGACCATCCCCGCCCCCGGCTCCGGCCGTCTGCCCTCCCCGTACGCGTCCGAGGGAAGCAGCGCCAACCTCGCGGACATCCTGGAGCGCGTCCTGGACAAGGGTGTCGTCATCGCCGGCGACATCAAGATCAACCTGCTCGACATCGAGCTGCTGACCATCAAGCTGCGGCTCGTCGTCGCGTCCGTGGACCGCGCCAAGGAGATGGGCATCGACTGGTGGGAGAGCGACCCGGCCCTCTCCTCGCGCGCCCGCCAGGGCCAGCTGGCCCGGGAGAACGAGGAACTGCAGCGCCGTATCGCCGAACTGGAGGAGCGGACGACATGACCATCCGTACACCGCAGCTGCGGTACGTCTACGCCGTGTGCCGGCCCTTCGACGGGATCCTGCCCGAGGGCGCGCACGGCATCGGCGGCGAACCGCCTCGGCTGCTGCGCCACGGCGACCTCGTCGCGGTCGTCGGCGCCGTCCCTGCCGGGGAGTTCGACGAAGCCCCGCTGCGGGCACGGCTGGAGGACCTCGACTGGCTGGCCGGCACCGCCCGCGCCCATGACGCCGTGATCGCGGCGCTCACCACGGTCACGTGCCCGCTGCCGCTGCGGCTGGCCACGGTCTGCCGGGACGACAGCGGGGTGCGACGGCTGCTGGAGGAGGGGCACGACCGGTTCGTACAGGCGCTGGAGCGGCTGGACGGCCGGGTGGAGTGGGGGGTGAAGGTGTACGCCGACCCCGAGCCGCAGCAGGCCCGGGAGCCCGCGGGCGCCGCCGCCCGGGCCTCGTCGGGGGGCGGTGGCCGCGACTACCTGCGCCGCCGACTCCAGGAGCGCCGCGGCCGCGAGGAGGGCCTCCAGCGCGCGGAGGACGTCTGCCGCAGGCTCCACGGCGCGCTCGCCGGGTACGCCGAGGCCGGCACGGTCCACCCGCCGCAGGACGCCCGGCTGTCCGGGGCCACCGGCGTCAACGTCCTCAACGCCGCCTACCTGGTGGACCGGGAACGCAGCGAGGGCTTCGTCGAACTCGTCGGCAGCCTCTCCGGGGAGCAGGAAGGCGTCCGCGTCGAACTCACCGGGCCCTGGGCGCCGTACTCCTTCGCCGGGAGCACGGAAGGAGGCGCATGACCGTCGAGCACCGCCGGGTCGCCCTGGTGGACCTGCTGGACCGGTTGCTGGCGGGCGGCGTCGTCATCAGCGGGGACCTCACGCTCAGCATCGCCGACGTCGACCTCGTGCGGGTCGACCTGAAGGCGCTCATCAGCTCGGTGAGCGCGGACGTGCCCTCGCCGTGGGGCCTCGGGGAGGTGGAACGCGTATGAGCGGCCCGTACCGCGGCGCACCGCATCCGGACGGGTCGCTCTTCGGCGGGACACCTCCGGGCGGGACGCATTCCGGCGGGACCCTCGCGGGTGAAGCGCTTCCGGACGGCGCGGGCCCGGACCCGGCCGGCACGGACACCGCGCACACCGGCGCGGTGTCCCCGGGCGCCGCCGCCCCCGGCGGGACGGATGCCGGCGGCGACGCCGACGGCCGTCCGCGGCGCCGGGTGGAACTCGATCCCGACACGGTGGAGCGCGACCTGGCCCGCCTGGTCCTGACCGTCATCGAGCTGCTGCGCCAGCTCATGGAGCGGCAGGCGCTGCGCCGCGTGGAGGGCGGCGACCTGTCCGAGGAGCAGGAGGAGCGCATCGGGACGACCCTGATGCTGCTGGAGGACCGCATGGAGATCCTCCGGACGCGGTTCGGACTGGAGCCGGAGGACCTCAACATCGACCTGGGGCCGCTCGGATCCCTGCTGTGAGCCTGCCCCGCGGCGCCCGCCCGGAGGCGCCGGGCATCACGCCCCCGCCCGGCGGCAGCACCGCCGCCACCGTCCAGCCGCCCTCGGCGGCCGGGGCCGCGTGGAGCTCGCCGCCCATCGCCCGGGCCCGCCCGGCGATCCCGGCCAGGCCGAAACCGCCGCCGCGCGCCTGCTCCGTCAGCCGCGGACGCCGGCCGTCGTCCGCGACCCGCAGCCGGCGGGTGGCGCGGGGGCCGGCTCCTGACCGGGCCGGCCCGCCTTCCCACGCCGCGCGGCGATCTCCACCCGGTTGCGGGCCTCCCGCGTGGTCCGCACGTTCGCCAGGTGCGTCCTCACCGTGGAGAGCGGGACGAAGAGCTCGGCGGCGATCTCCGCGCTGCGGGCATGCGACATGAACGGCCCGTCGTGCCGGTGCGGACAACCGCTTCCGCGGGGCGTAGGTGGACCGGGCGAACTTCGCGCGCGTCACGCACGCCGCCGTGCGGGACCGGAGCGAGCGGCAGATCATCTGGTTTCATGGCCACACGATCGGACATCCCTCTCATCTCCGGCGCCACCGTGCTGCTCACCGCGCTGTGCGCCGGGCTCCTGCTCACCGGATGCGCCCAGTCACCGTCCGCTCCCGCCGCCCGGGGCGCGGAGGCGAGGACCGCGCCGCCGCGCTCCTCGCCGTCGCCGGACGCGTCCTCACCGGCCCCCGGCCCGCCCGCCCTGGCGCCCAGCGCCCGCGCCGGTGACCTGCCCGGCCTCGGCCCGCTCACCCGGTCGCGGATCCCGGCCCGCACACGCCAGGCGCTCGTCGTCACCGGCGAAGGCCGCGACGCACCGCGCTCCACCGCCGTCCTGTACGAGCACGACCCTGCGCTCGGCTGGTACGCCGTCACCGGCCAGTGGCGGGCCCACAACGCCCTGCGCGGCTGGACCGACGACCACCGCGCGGGTGACCTGCGCACCCCTGTCGGCGTATTCCCGCTGGGTGACGCCGGGGGACGCCTGCCGGACCCGGGCACACGCCTCACCTACGACCAGGACGAGGAGTTCAACATGTCCGGCACCGGATTCCTCGGCGAACCGCTCGAAGGCTCCTTCGACCACGTCGTGGCCATCGACTACAACCGCACCCGCGGTGTCTCGCCCCTCGACAAGACGCGGCCGCTCGGCACCGAGATGGGCGGCGGCGTCTGGATCCACGTCGACCACGGCGGCCCCACCCGGGCCTGCATCTCCCTGCCGCTGGAGCGGATGCGGGAGCTGCTGCTCGCCCTCGACCCGGCCAAGGAGCCGGTGATCGTCATGGGGGACGCGGCAGCGCTGAAGCGCTGAGGCTCCGGCGGGCGGTGACCGGCCGGCTGCGGCTCGGCGACGGTGGCTGCCCGGCGGCGTGCTGCCGACATGAACATGGCGGCAGGGCGGCCGATAATGGACACGCCCCCTGCTCCCTCGCCGTGGAGGTGGCCCATGACCCGGCCCTCCCGTGCCCCGCGCGTGCGCACCTGCCTGGCCGTCCTGACGGCGTCGGCCGCCGTGCTGCTATCGGCCCCCGGCCCGGCCGCCGCGGTGCCCGCCCCCTGCCGCGGCGCCGCGCTCGCACTGTCCTGGGCACCCGGCGGCACGGCGGTACCCGGGGGGAGCGCGCCCGGCTCCCGGCGGACCGCCGTCGTGGAGGTGCGCAACAACGGCGCGGGGGAGTGCACGCTGCGCGGCTATCCCCTGGTGAGGCTCGCGCGGGGAGACATCGCGGAAACGCTCTTCGACCAGGTCGCGGTCGCGCCGGTCACGGTGTCCCTGGGGCGCGGCTCCACCGCGCGGCTGATCCTCACGTTCGTCGCGGCCCAGCGGGGCGGGGCCGGCGGGATCGATCCCGCGCGCGCGTCCATCACGCTGCCCGGCACCGCGGCGGTGAAGGAACTGCCCTGGCACTGGGGACCCGTCGCCCGGCCGGCCACCGGCACCCATCCCGGCAACCAGGTGAGCCCGGTGGTGCCATAGGGGAGGTGCCGCCGGGAGGGAGAGAACCGGGGAGAAGCCGGGCGTGAACCCGTAGGAGGAGCCCCCGGGACGGCGTCGTCCTGCCTTCCGCGCCGGCTCCCGAACCCGGCCGGCCCCGCCGGACGGACCGGCCGCCCGACCCGGCGAGGCGCTGCCCGCCGGCGCGTCAGGAACGGATCTGCGGCCGGTAGACGGTGAGCGCCTCGTCCTGCTTGTCGACGAGCAGGTCCGGCGGCGCCTGCGTCACTTCGCCGTCGTACGCCAGCACCGTGCCCGGTGACAGGCCCTCGATCCGCAGCCGCCGCAGCTTCACCGCCGCGTGCACCGGCGAACGGCTCAGCGGGCCCGCCAGGACCGCCGCCAGGAGGCGCAGCCCCGGCAGCCGCCCGCCGTGCACCACCCGCACGTCCAGCAGGCCGTCCGCCAGGTCGGCGCGACGGCCCGGGGTCGGGCCCATCCGCCGGTACATGCCGTTCCCGGCGAACAGCAGCCACAGCGGGCGCCGCCGGCCGTGCAGCTCCGCCTCCAGCGGGTGCTCGCCCCGCAGCACCTTCAGCGCCCCCAGCACGCCGGCCGGTACGCCGCCGATCCGCGGCGACCAGCGCTCCCGCAGCCGCACCAGCTCGGGGTACACGCCCAGGCTGAACGTGTTGAGGAAGTAGCCGTGGTCCGCGCCGTCGGGGCCGGGCGTGAAACGCCCGAGATCGACCCGCACGGCGTCGCCGTCCGCCACCGCGCGGCACGTGTCCTGGACCGACTCGACGCCCAGGTCGTACGCGAAGTGGTTGAGGGTGCCGCCCGGGAAGACCGCCAGCGGCACCCGGTGCCGGGCCGCCGCGACGGCCGCACGGTTGACCGTGCCGTCGCCGCCCACGACACCGAGGGCCCGGCACCGCCCCGCCGCCCGCTCCAGCTCCTCCTCGACCTCCTCCGCCGGGCACTCCACCACCTCGGCCCCCGGCAGCGCGTCCCGCACGAGGGCGGCCATGTCCGTCGCGGAACCCGACGCGAGGTTGACGACCACCACCACGTCCGTACCGTCCGGCAACGCCGGCGCGTCGGCGTGCGGCCGCCCCGGCGCCGGCAGCTGGGAGCGGGTGGGCACCAGGCCCCGCACGGCGAAGGCGGCGCCCACCCCCAGCGCCGCGCCCACCAGCACGTCGCTCGGATAGTGCGCCCCCGTGTACACGCGGGACAGCGCGACGGCGGCGGCGACCGGCACCACGGCTGCCCCCCAGCCGCGCGACTCCAGCAGGACGCCCGTCGCGAAGGCCGCCGCCGACGCCGAGTGCCCGGACGGGAACGACGTGGTGAACGGCTGCTTCTTCAGCCGCCGCACCACCGGAACCACGTCGAGCACGGGACGCGCGCGCCGCACCGACCGCTTGGCGACGGTGTTGATGGTGGCGGACGCCAGTGCCAGCGACGCCACCCCGCGGACCGCCGCCCTGCGCGAGCGGGCCCCGCGCCCGAGCGCCGCGATCCCGGCCGCCGTACCGAACCAGAGCAGCCCGTGGTTCGCGCTGCGGCTCAGCCGGGGGAGCAGCGGTTCGGCGCCCGGCCAGTGCCGGGTCGCCACGCGGTGGAAGACATCGCGGTCCCAGGCGCTGAGCAGTTCCGTGACCCGGGCACGGGCGGTGTCGGCGGGTTGCTCCCAGTAGACGTCGGACATGGCACGCGCCTACCCGCTCCGCCGCCCGGCACGCGCCCGCCCGGCCACGGCCCCGGCGGGGCGGGTCGCGGCGGGGCGCCGGGCGTGCCGGCCCCGCACGGTCAGGCGGGCTCCACCTCGCGCTCGCGTTCGCGTTCCTCGTACGGCCACCGCAGCAGCGCCCCGAGGCCGCCCACCGGGACCTCGTTCTCGAACTCCGGCCGCACCCGCAGCACGTCCGCGCCGGTCATCACCGCCGAGCGGATCAGCGCGTCGTCGGCACGCGCCGGCATCGGTTCCGTCTCGCCCAGGTACTGCGTCTCGTTGCGGCGCACGGCGATCTGGTCCGGCTCGGCGCCCACCCACACCTCACGGTGCGCGTCCGGGCCCTCCGTACGGATCAGCAGCTCGGCGATCCGGTGCTCGCGTGCCGCCTCCACCAGCGCGGGCACCCCCTCGGCCGCGCCCTCCGGACGGGCCCCGCCGCCGGAACGCGCGGCACGGAACCGGTCCAGCTCCGACGCGGCCATGCGCCGGAGGTGATCACGCCGGGCCGCCTCCACGTCCTGGTCCAGCAGCCGCCTGCTCGCGCCCGCGGCCCGTCCGCCGTGGTCGCTCTCCACGGCGAGCGCCCGCACGTCGGGGGCGAGCCGCTCGTGCACGGAACGCCGTTCGCGAGGGTCACCGGCCAGCACGATCAGATCGGCACCGGTCTCGTGCTCGCATGCGGCGAGCGCCTCGGCGATCTCGGCGGCGTTCTGCTCCCAGGTGTTCTCGACGCTCAGCTGGAAGTGCCGCTCGGACCAGTCGGCGGACGCGGTGCGGTGCACCGGCCAGGTGCGGCCCTCGACGCTTCCGGCCGGACGGCCGCCGAGCGGGGTGCGCAGCTCCAGGTCCGCGCCGGTGCGGTCGATGTACGCGACCAGGCAGACGGGCTCCTGTGCCGCCAGGTCCAGCAGCGGGCTCAGATGGGGCAGCGCCGACCAGGTGACCAGCGACGGAGCCTGCGGCCGTACGCCCAGCGGGGGATCGAGGACGACCTCGCCGTGCGCGGCGAACACCGCGCGGCCCGCCTCGCCCGGCGGCCGGGGCTCGTCCGTCAGCGCCTGGAACACGGCGCGCTCGGTCTCCGGATCGCAGCCCTGGGCCCGCAGCTCGCCGCACACCTCCTTGGCCTGCAGCGCACGCCGGTCCTTGGTGGACTCGTCGATCCGTGAGGTGTCCAGATAGACACTGGCCCAGGGGCCGGGACGGTCGAAGAGACTGGTGAGAAAAGCGAGTTGCATGGGTCCCTCCCGGAGGCCGGGTGTGGGTCACTTACAGGTACTCGGGGGCGGGCGCCCTCACGCCGCGCGGCCCACGAGAGCCAGCAGCCTGGTCTGCGGGTCGGCGTCGGCCGGCGGTGTGACCGGCGGCGCGAACAGGCCGCTGCGCGACAGGGCGGCCGCCTGCGGGGCGATGTCCCGGGTGGTGAAGCCGACGAGGGCCGCGGGCAGCCGCTCGTCGGCGCCGATCGCCCGCGACAGGTCCCAGGCGTGGATGACGGCGTCGTCGATCATCTGGTGGCAGTAGTCGGCGGCGGGCGTGTCGCCGTAGGAGAGGTGCACGGTGCGCTCCAGCGCACCCTCCTGCCGGAACGCCTCGACGGCGGCAGCGGCCGCCCGGTCCCACGCGCCGACCGGGTCGTCGCCGAGGACGTCCCCGTCGAAGCGGTCGCCGACGTCCTCGATCCGCAGGCCGTCCTGTACCAGCGGGACCACCCACAGCTGTTCCCCGGTGAGGTGGTTGACGAGATCACGCACGGACCACTCCGTGCACGGTGTCGGGTCGTCCCACTGGTCGTCCCGGACGGCGTGCACGCGCCGGCCGAAGAGTTCCACGGCCTCGGCGTGTCGTGCGGTCAGTGTGCCGGCCATACGTCGTCACCTCCGGGTCTCCCGGACGTACGTCGGGTGTCACGGCTCCGGATCGTCCCTCCGGCGGGGCGGCCCCCCGAAAGGCTCCTCGTCCGCCGCGCTGGACGAGGAGCCGGCCGGCGCGGGTGCGTCAGCCCCGCGAGACCTTGGCGAACACCTCGGTGAACGCCTCGCAGAACGCCTTGAGGTCGTCCGGCTTGCGGCTGGTGATCAGCGTGCTGGGCGCCGCCTCGCAGACCTTGACCTGCTCGTCCACCCACTCGCCGCCGGCGTTGCGGATGTCCGTCCTCAGGCTGGGCCACGAGGTGAGGGTCCGGCCGCGCACGACGTCCGCCTCCACCAGCGTCCACGGCCCGTGGCAGATCGATGCGACCGGCTTGCCCGCGTCGAAGAACGCGCGGACGAAGGCGACCGCCTGCTCGTCCATCCGCAGGAAGTCCGGGTTGGCGACCCCGCCCGGCAGGACGAGCGCGCCGTAGTCGGCCAGCGACGCGTCGGCGACGGTGTCGTCGACCGGGAACGTGTCCGCCTTGTCCAGGTGGTTGAAGGCCTGGATCTTCCCGGACCTGGTCGACAGCAGCCGTGGGGTGTCACCGGCGTCCGCGACCGCCTGCCACGGATCGGTCAGCTCCACCTGCTCGACGCCTTGCGGCGCCACGAGGAATGCGATCTGCACGATGTTCCGTTCCTTTCCTGCCAGTCCGGCCCTGCGCGGGGTCGCCGCCGGTCAGGCCGGCTCGGTGTTGGGCTCCGCCGCGCTGATGTCGGCGAGGACGGAGCCGGGGTCCATTGCCACCGCCACGTCCCCGATGCTGACCATGCCGAGCGGCCGCCCGTCCTCCACGACCGGCAGCCGCCGGATCGCATGGCGGCGCATCAGTTCCACGGCGGCCGCCACCTCGTCGTCCGGGGTGACGCACACCGGGTCGGGGGTGCAGACGGACTGGGCGTCGACGGTGAGCGGGTCGACACCGTCGGCGACCGCACGCACCGCGATGTCGCGGTCCGTGACCATGCCGATGATCCGGTCCCCGTCCGCGACGATCACGTCGCCGATGTCCTGGGACCGCATCAACTGCGCGGCCTCGACGAGGGACGCGCCCGGCCGCACGGCGGCGACGCCCGGCGTCATCACTTGCCTCACCAGCTGTGCCATCGTGTCCGTCCGCCTTCCCTGCCCTCGGTCCTTCCGGGGTGCGACCTCCGCCCGGAGTACCCGGGCGGAGGAGGGCCATGCCCTCCGGCCCCCGGTCCCGTCACGTCCGGTGCACGGCCACGGCCACGTCCTGGACGCTGTGGTACGTGGCGTCGCCCGGCAGCCCCGACACCAGCTCCGTCAGCGGATCCGGGGCGTGTCGTTCGCGCAGCACCCGGATGAGGTCGCCGCGGTGCGCCGGGAAAGGCGTGCGGGCGAGATGCCTGCCGAGTTCCAGGCGCAGCGCCTCGAACCGGTCGGAGGTGACCCGGCTCGACGGCACCTCGGGGTCGTCGTCGGCCTGCGGCTCCGGATCGTGCCACTCCTCCGTCCTGGTGGGGTGACCGGACCGGAGCAGCCCTTGCAGCTGGTGCTTCATCTCGTCGTCCCTGCGACGGCTGAGCCGGCCGCTCCCTCGCTCCATGGAACCCTCCATGCTCTGCGCGATCTGCTCTTCGGTCGCCCGGCGGGTACCCGACGGGGCGGACGCAAACCCGGCCGGAACCACGTCGGAACCCGGTCGGCTCCCGGCCGGATCCCCCGGCGCCCGGGCCGGCGGGTTTGGGTGCGGGGGCGCGGGGGACTCGCTGGTGCGGCCGAGCGGCCACGGGGTGCATGGGGTGGAACGGGTCTTCGGGCGCGGGCGGCGGTCCGCGTCCGAAGACCGTCCGGTCCGCGGCGCGGAAGGGAGAGCGGGGCGATGGGAGTGCTGACCGTACTGGTCCCCCTGCTGATGCCCCCGGCACTGCTCGGCGCCGTGCTGGCCCTGGGCCGGTACGAGGAGGCCGTGCTGCCACCCCCCGGGACCGGCCCCGTCCCGGATCCGGACGCTTTCGCGGCCGCCGCAGCGGCGGACCGTGCCCCTGCGAACGGTGCCGCACCCGTCCCGGCGGGCGTTGAGGCCCCCGCACCGGGGGGCCTTGCCCCTGGGAACGGGACCGGTCCCGCGGTCCTCGCGGCCGCCGCGCCCGCGCCTCCCGCCCCCGCCGTACCCGAGGCAACCGCCCCCGGCCCGGCTCCGGCCCCCGCGCACGCGGCCGGGCCGCGCCACGCCCGCGCCCGGCACCGCCGCCCGGGCCGGCCCGCGCTCCGCCGTTCCGCTCCCCTCGCCACGCGGTGACGTACGGCGGCCCCGCGACACCCGCCTGCGCGCCGGGGAGCGGCGGCCGCAGCCGAAGCCGGAGACCGTGTCACCACCCGTACGGCCGAACCGTCCCGCCGCCCCGGGCACCCCTGCCCCGCTGCGCCCGCACCTCCACGCGGGGCTCGCGAGGCCCCTCTCCGGGGTGCCGATCCGCCCCGACGCGAGGACAGTGGAATCAGTGCAACGACGCGTTTGCCGGGAAAGGCCCCGGGCATGCGCATCTCGTGCTTCGGACCGGAGGCACGTCCGTGGGAGCGGCCCGCCGCTCCGGGCGTGTCCGTGCCCGGAGAGAGGAAGGGAGCTCTCCCTCGGGGTGACACCAACCGTCAGCGCCGTTCAGGGAGCTGAAACGCATCATGCCTACCCTCGCCCACTCGAAGCATCCGCACGACGACGCCCCGGACACCGCTGAGGCGTTCCGCCGACTGGCGTCCCTCCCGGACGGGGAGGAGAAGGAAGCCGTCCGGCAGGACATCGTCCGCGCCTGGCTGCCCATGGCAGACCGGCTCGCCGGCCGCTTCCGCAACCGCGGAGAATCACTGGAGGACCTCAAGCAGGTCGCCGCCCTCGGCCTGGTCAAGGCCGTCGACCGGTACGACCCCTCGCGCGGCGCCGCGTTCGAGAGTTTCGCGGTGCCCACCATCACCGGCGAGATCAAGCGCCACTTCCGCGACCACATGTGGACCCTTCACGTGCCACGCCGCGTGCAGGACCTGCGGGGCCGCGTCCGCGCCGCCTACCAGGAGCTCTCGCATTCGGTGGGGGGCCGCGCCCCCACCGTCGCCGAGATCGCCGAGAAGGCCGGGATGACGGAGGAGGAGGCGATGGCCGGTCTGGAGGCCCTGGACAGCTTCACCGCCCTCTCCCTCGATGCCGAGCTGCCCGGCACGGAGGACGGCTACACGCTGGTGGACGCGCTCGGCGGCCCCGACCCCGCGCTCGACGTCGTCGTCGACCGGGAGTCGGTCAAGCCGCGGCTGCGCACGCTTCCCGAGCGCGAGCAGAAGATCCTCTACATGCGGTTCTTCCGCGACATGACGCAGAGCCGGATCGCCGAGGACCTCGGCATCTCCCAGATGCACGTGTCCCGGCTCATCAGCCGGTGCTGCACACGGCTGCGGGAGGACATCATGCGGGACGTCGCCGCATAGCCAGCGCGACATGGTGGGCCATCACGTCCGCCGCCTGCGCCTCGGCCATCGAGAAGGCGCGCCTCGCCCCCGTACGGAACAGCGTCAGCACGCCCAGCGCCCCGCTGCCGCCTCCACCGGCCGGCAGCGGCGGCAGCGGCAGACACAGCAGGGAACTGACCCCGGCGCGGGCCAGTACGGCCGCACCCGACGAGTCCTCGCCGAAGGCGAGGATGTCCTCCGGGCGCACCTGGAGCGACGCGGATCCGCCCCGGACCACCTCGACCACCAGGGGACAGCCCGCCGGGTCCTGCTCCCGGACCGCCTTCGACAGCGGCTCCCCGCCGTTCGCGCCACTGCGCGCGTCCTCCTCCTGGGGGCCCAGGACGACCGCGCGGCGCAGCGGCGGCATTCCGCCCGGCCCGCCCGGCCCGTCCGGTCCGGCGGGAGCCCCGGCCGGCGCCTCGCCGTCCGCGTCGGCCGTGTCGAGGACCACCCAGTCGGCGAACCGGCCGTGCAGGACCCGCCCGGCCGCCTCGGCGACCGCGTCGCGGTCCCCCGCGGGACAGGCCAGCAGTGCGCTCGCCATGGCGTCGACCAGGTCCAGCGTCTCGGCGCGCTGCGTGGTCTCCGCCAGGTCCGGCGGCACCAGCCGCCGCCCCACGGCGCCCGCCCGTGCCCCGGGGGGCGGCGAGGCCGTCCCCGCCATCCCCGGCTGGAGCACCACCACGACCGTCGGCTGCGGTTCGCCCGGCAGGGGAAGCGACACCAGCGTTGCCCGCACCGGCTCGTGCGGCCGCTGCTGGAGGCGCAGGCTCAGACTGCGGCCGCCCTCCCCGCGGGCGGTGGCCGCGGCCTGGGAACGGAAGGGCGCCCGGTCGCCGGAGACGAGCAGCCCGGCGAGCGGCCGGCCCGTGGCGTAACCGGCCCGCACCCCGGTCAGGCCGGTGGCGGCGAAGTTCATCCGGCGCACCACCGTGTCCCGGTCGACCAGCACCACCGGCAGGGGCATCCGCTGGAACAGCGTCTTCAGCAGCTGCCGCTCCCGCCGGTCCGCCGGGGTGCCGTCCGGTGCGCGTGCCGCCAGCCGCTCGTAGCGCGGCCACAGCGACTCCGCGGCATGCTGGAGTTCGAAGAGGGCGGCGTCCAGGACGCCCTGCTGCTCCTCGGCCGGCAGGGCCCGCGCGGTGCGGAGCTCACCGACCCGGCGCACAAAGTCCGCGAGGTCCTCGCCGAACGCGTCGGTCTCCGTCATAGGAGCACCGTAACGGCACAGCGGGCCGGGACGAGCGGTCGTTTCGTGCCGTCGGCGCGGGGCAACCGGACGGCGGAAGGAGAGGTGTCGATGCTTCCCGAGCGCGCGTACGAAGGGCCCGAACCGGCCTCGACCGTCCGCAGATTGCAGAAGCTCACCGAACAGTGCGTACGTTCCCTCCCCGCGTGCTGCGGCGCGGTCGCCACCCTGAGCGGTGGCGAGGCCGAACGCCGCGCCAGCGCCACCCATCCGGACCTGGCGGCCCTCGTGTCGGTCCAGCTCGACGCCGGCGACGGTCCGATCCCCACCGCGCTCGACACCGGGCGGCCCGTCGACGCCGAGGACCTCCTCACCGAGGAGCGATGGCCCGACTACCGCGCGATGGCCCTCGGCTCCGGCGTGCGCGCCAGCGTCACCCTCCCCTTCCACCGGGCGGGCATCGACATCACCCTCAACCTGTACGCCTTCCGGCCCGGCTCCCTGGAGGACGCCGTGCACGGCCCGGCCGTCGTCCTCGGCGAGGAGATCACCGCGGGCCTCGCCCGCGACCGCCGCTACCGCGCCGCCCTCACCGAGGTCGGCCAGCTGTCCACCGCCCTGCGCTCACGCCCGGTCATCGACCAGGCGGGCGGCATCGTGATGCACGTGCTCGGCTGCGGCGCCGACGAGGCGCACGGTGTGCTGCGCCGCATCTCACAGCTCACCAACCGCAGGCTCGCGGACGTGGCGAGCGGTGTCGTCCGCAGCCGGGGGCGCGATCTGGAGAAGGAACTGGCCCGGCTGGCCGCGCTCCGCCCGCGACCGTCGGCACGGAGCGGCGGCACGACATGAACGTCCGTATAAAGGGCTGTGGGGACGGGCAGGGTCCCCCGAAGCACGAGCGGCGGAGGTGACGGCATGCGGGAACCGGCCCCGTCCCACCGACAGGACCACCGCGGCCCTGCCGGCCACTCCGGTCACCCCGGCCACTCCGGTCACCCCGGCCATGCCGGTGACCTAGGCCACTCCAGCCACTCCGGTCATGCTGGTCCCCCCGGTCACGCCGACCACGGCGACCACGGCGACCACGAGCTGCCCGTAGGGCGCGGGCCCGTACGGTACGCGCCGGGCGCGCCCGAGGCGGGGCTGCCGGTGCTGCCCGAGCTCGCCGCCGTCCTCGCGGACGCCGCCCTCCGCGCCGGGCCCGAACCACCCGGCGGCGGCGCCGTCCTGCGGGACGCGGCCTGCGGCTACTGGTGGCGGCGCGGGCTGCGCTGCCACCCCGAGGACCTGGCCGCCGCCCCCGGCGCCTCCTCGCTGCTCGCCGCGGTGATCGCCGCGCACGGCGGCGACGTCCTGCTGCCCCGGCCCTGCCCCGCCGGATGGGCCCCGCAGGCGCGGCTCCTGGGCCGCCCCGCCTACCACGTGCCGACCCCCGCCGAATGCGGCGGCGTGCCCGATCCGTACGCCCTCCTGGAGACCGTACGGCGGGTCCGTGCCGAAGGCGGCCACCCGGCGCTGCTGCTGCTCTCCGTCGCCGACGACCCGACGGCCACCGTCCCGCCGCCCGAACTCGTCCGCGAGACGTGCGAGGCGGCCGTCGCCGAGGGCCTGCACATCGTCAGCGACGAGACCTGGCGGGACACGCTGCACCAGCCGCACGACACCGTGCTCGTCAGCCCCGCCGAGATGTGCCCCGACGACGTCACCGTCCTGTGCGACCTCGCCGGCTCCCTCCTCCCACCGGCCTGGCCCGCCGCTGTCGCCCGCTTCCCGCCCACCGCGGCCGGCGCCGCCCGCCGCGCCCGTGCCCTGGACCTGCTCACCGCGCTCGGGGCGCACGTGGCGGGGCCCGTCGCGCAGGCCGCCGCCCACGCGCTGGACGAGCCGGAGCCGGTCACCGCCCGCGCGGCCGCCGCTGCCGCCCTCCACGCGCGCGTGGCCGCCGCCGCGCACCGGGCCGTCCTGGCCGCCGGCGCCCTCGCCCTGCCGCCCGCGGCGGGACGTCACCTCTACGTCGACCTCGGGCCCCTGCGCGGCCCCCTCGCCGAGCGGGGCGTCACCGACTCCATGGAATTGGAGGAGTACCTCTCCACCCGGCTCGGCGCGCCCGCGCCGGGCGGACACCGGTTCGGCGACGAACTCGGCGCCCTGCGCGTACGGCTCGCGACCGGGCCCCTGCTCGGCGCCGGACCCGACGAGCGCACGGAGTCGCTCACCGCGGAGCGCCCGCTGGAACTCCCGCACATCGCACGGGCGTTGCAGGCCTTCGGATCCGCTTTTCAAGAACTCCAAGAACCACGGTGAACGGAGTGCGCAGATGACGGAACGGACGTCACCCGCCGGATGGACGGCATCCTCCACCGGGCGGACCGCCGCGGACACCTCCCCCGCGGGGAGCCCGCGAACCTCCACCGCCCCCGCGGGCGCCACCGCCGCGACGGTCTCCACCGGCCCCGCCGGGCCCGCCTGCGGCGCCCCACGCCCCCTCGGCGAGGAGCGCGTCTGGCCCAGATCCTTCGCCGACCGGCTGACGGCTCCCCTGCCCGGCGTCCGGGCCTTCGCCCGCTTCGCCCGTGAGGGAGCCGTCCGCCCCGGCCCGGAAGGGCTGCGCGACATCCCGAACCTGCCGTTCGCCCCCGCCCCGCTGCCCGCCGCCGCCCCCGGCACCGTCGCCGTCACCTGGGCCGGCCACGCCAGCTGGGTCGTCCGGATCGGCGGGCTCACCGTCCTCACCGACCCCGTCTGGTCCCGCCGCATCCTCGGCACCCCCGCCCGCATCACCCCCGTCGGCGTGCGCTGGGAGGACCTGCCGCCCGTCGACGCGGTCGTGATCAGCCACAACCACTACGACCACCTCGACGCCCCCACGCTCAAACGACTGCCGCGCGACACCCCGGTCTTCGTGCCCGCCGGCCTGGCCCGCTGGTTCCGCCGCCGCGCGTTCACCCGCGTCACCGAGCTCGACTGGTGGGAGGCCGCCGAACTGGACGGCGTCCGCTTCGACTTCGTACCGTCGCACCACTGGTCCAAGCGCTCCCTCACCGACACCTGCCGCTCCCTGTGGGGCGGCTGGGTCCTCACCGACCCGCACGGCCTGCGCGTCTACTTCGCGGGGGACACCGGCTACGGCCACTGGTTCGGCGAAATCGGGCGCCGCCACCCCGGTATCGACCTCGCGCTGCTCCCCATCGGCGCGTACGACCCCCGCTGGTGGCTCCGCGACGTCCACACGGACCCCGAGGAAGCGGTCCGGGCATTCCAGGACCTCGGGGCGCACGCCATGGCCCCCATGCACTGGGCGACGTTCGTCCTGTCCTCCGAGCCGGTCATGGAGCCCCTGACCCGCCTCCATGCCGCCTGGGAGGCCGCGGGCCTGCCCCGCGACCGCCTCTGGGACCTGCCGGTGGGCGCGTCGCGCACCTTTTCCTAGGGGCCGTGTCCGGTTTCCCGGGGGCCGTGTCCGGCCGGGCGGCCCGCCCGCCGGGGTTCAGGCCGCGTGGCGGCGGCGCACCCGCCGCCACGCGCCCGGCACGGCGCTCATCAGCAGCGTCAGGGCGACCGCGGCCAGCACGCCCTGCCACGGCCGGGCGAACAGCGAACCGCCGAGGATGCCGATCAGCTGGTACGTCGCCGCCCACGCCAGGCACGCCGGGAGATCACCGCGCAGGAAGCGGCCCAGGCGCATGTCGGAGAGCAGACACGCCAGCATCACCGGTATCCGGCCCGCCGGCACCAGCCGCGACAGCACCAGCACCGACACCCGGTGCGTGCGCAGCTTCTCCTGGGCCTGCTCCAGCCGGTCCGGCGCGGCGCGGTCGCGCAGCGCCGCCAGCCAGCGGGAGCCGTTCGCGGAGTGCACCCCCCGCCGCCCCAGCCAGTACAGGGCGGCGTCCCCGGTGAACGCCGCGCCCGCCGCCAGCACGAACACCGCGAGCAGCGCGAGCGGCGCCGTCTGATGGAAGGCCACCACCGCCGCCGAACTGACGATCGCCCCCGTCGGCAGCACCGGCACCAGCGCGCCCAGCGCCACCAGCAGGAACAGCGACGGGTACCCGACCGCCTGCTGGGTGGATTCGGGCGGCAGCCGCCCGACCACCTCACCGATCACCGGACACCTCCGGCCGCACCCGCTCGCCGTGTCCGAGCCGGTGCACCACCACCCGGGGCGCGATCCGCGCCGCGTGCCGTACGAACTCGTCGCCCGGCGCGTGGAACTCGTGCGGCCGCACCGCGTCCATCCCGACCGGCCAGTACGTGCCGTAGTGCACCGGCACGGCGGCGCGCGGCGCCAGCGCGGCGAGGACCTGCGCCGCGCGCCGCGCGTCCAGGTGCCCGTGGCCCAGGTACGGCCCCCAGCCCCCCACCGGGAGCAGGGCCAGCTCGACCTCGCCCACGGCGTCCGCCATCCCGTCGAACAGCCCCGTGTCACCGGCGAAGTAGGTGCGCGCCGTGCCGCGGACGACGTACCCCAGGGCGGGGGAGCGGTGCGGACCCCACGGCAGCCTGCGCCCGTCGTGCGCCGCCGGCACCGCACGGACGACGACCCCGCCGATCTTCAGCTCGTCGCCGGGCGCGACCTCCGTGATCCGCAGCAGCCCGCCCAGCCGCCGCAGCCCCGCCACCGCGCGCAGGGCGCCGCGCGGCACGACCAGCCGCGTACCCGGCGCGAGTCGCGCCAGCGACGGCGGGTGCAGGTGGTCGGCGTGCAGGTGCGACACGAGCGCCACGTCCGCCCGCGCGGCCTCCGGCGGCGGCAGCGCCCCGCGCCTGCGCCGCAGATGCGCCAGGCGCGGCGCGAACAGCGGGTCGGTCAGCACCCGTACGCCGGAGTCCTCGACCGTACAGGTGGCGTGACCCCACCAGGTGACCTCCACGGCACACACCTTCCTCCCGCCCTCCTCCCGCTCTGCTCCTCCGAGCGTAGATGCGCGCCTCCTCGCGCGGAGGGGTTCGGAGTAGGGTCGGCCCATGGACGACGTACGCGTGGCGGCGATCGCCAGCCTGACGCCGCTCGAGGAGCTCGACGCCGACCCGTTCCTGGTCGACACCCGCAGCCAGCACGCGATGTGCGAGCGGTGGGCGGCCGGCCAGGGCTATGTCGTCATCCGGGAGTTGCTCTTCTACGGGCTGCGGCCCGACCACCGGATGCTCTGGGCGGACGTCGAGGCCGGCGCCGTCGACCTGTTCGTCGCCCCCAACCACCGCGTGCTGGAACGGGCCGTGACCTCGGCCCGCGACTTCACCGCGGAATGCGAGCGCCGGGGCGTCCGGCTGGAGACCGCGGGCCTGGACGAGCCGGCCTACGACTCCGCGATGAAGGCCCACGTCCACCGCAGACTCTCCATGCCGACGGCCGGATACGACGGCTGCTGACCCCGTCCACTCGCTGCCCGCTCGCCGTCCGCGGGCCGTCGTGCGCCGTGCCGTCCGCGGGCCGCGACGACTGCGGCACATCCGCCCCGGACATGCCGCGGGTGTGTGCCACGCTGGATGCCGGGCTCGGGATCCGGAACGGGTGAAAGGCTGACGGTCGTGGTCGAGGGGCGGTGGCGCAGGGCCGTCGGTGCCTTGCTGCGGATCGTGGTGGTGTGGGTGGTGTCCACCCTCACGCTGCTCGCCCTCGCCGGGCTGCTGCCCGACGTCGAGCTCCAGTCCGACGACGGTGACAGCATCACCCGCACCGCCGTCACCGCCGCCTGGGGCGCCGGGGCCTTCGGCCTGCTCAGTGCGCTCGTGTGGCCGCTGGCCGTCCGCGCGCTGCTGCTCGTCCCCGCCCTCCTCCTCGGCCTGCTCGCGTTCTTCCTCAACGGCTCGCTGCTGCTCGTCGCGCTGTGGCTCATACCCGACGGCCGGGGCGAGGCCGACCCGCGGGACGCCGTCGTGGTGGCCGCCGTGATGTCCGCCGTCGCCTCCGCCACCTCCACCGCCCTCGCCGTGCGCGACGACGACGCCTACCGCCGCCGCCTGCGCCGGCTCGCCGGACGGCGCCGCGGCGCCCCGGCCGGCCCCGGCCCGGGAAGTCCGCCCGGCACGGTGTTCCTCCAGCTCGACGGCGTGGGCCACCGGGTGCTGCGGGACGCCGTGGCCGAGGGCCTCATGCCGACCGTCGCCGCCTGGTTGGGCTCCACCCACCGCCTCACCCCCTGGTACACCGACTGGTCCAGCCAGACCGGCGCCAGCCAGCTCGGCATCCTGCACGGCTCCAGCCACGATGTGCCCGCCTTCCGCTGGTACGAGAAGGACACCGGCCGCCTGATGGTGTGCAACCGACCCGCCACCGCCGCGGAACTGCAGCGCCGCGCCGTCGAGCGGACCGGCCACGACGGGCTGCTCACCCAGGACGGCGCGAGCCGCGGCAACCTGTTCGGCGGCGGCGCCGGCCAACTCGCCCTCGTCCTGTCCGTCTCCGCGCGCCGCGGCCACCGCACCCGTTCCCGCGCCGGATACTTCGCCTACTTCCGCGACCCCGCCAACGCCGTCCGCACCGCCATCTCCTACGTCGCGGAGGTGTGCCGGGAGACGGGCCAGTCCACCCGGGCCCGCCTCCGCGGCGACACACCCCGCGTCGGCCGCGGCGGCCTGTACCCGTTCATCCGGGCCTTCGCGACCGTCGTCGAGCGGGACGTCGTCGTGGCCGCCGTGATGGGCGACATGCTGTCCGGCCGCACCGCCGTGTACGCCGACCTCGTCGCGTACGACGAGGTGGCCCACCACTCGGGCCCCCACAGCCGTGACGCGGCCAAGGTGCTGGAGCGGCTCGACCGGTCCATCGCCCTGATGGCGAAGGTCGCCGAGCACGCGCCCCGCCCGTACCGATTCGTGCTCCTCTCCGACCACGGCCAGAGCCCCGGCGAGACCTTCGAGAGCGCGTACGGGCTGACGCTCAGGGACCTGGTCCGGGCCGGGTGCGGCCTGCCCGTGCCGCGCCGCGCCCGGCACACCCGCAGCGGCGCCGAAGCGCGCGGCGCGCTGCGCAGCGCGGTGCACCTGCCCGTGGAGGAGGGCCGCGAGGAGCGTCCGCCGCGCGGCTCGGGCCCGATCGTGCTGGCCTCGGGGAACCTGGGCCTGGTCTCCTTCCCCGACGTGCCCTACCGGATGTCCCGCGAGGAGATCGAGCGCCGCCACCCCGGCCTGCTGCGCACCCTCGCCGACCACCCGGGCATCGGCTTCCTGCTGGTCCGCAGCGAGGCGCACGGCTCGGTGGTGCTCGGCGCCGGTGGGCAGGAGACGCCGGTGGACGAGCTCGCCGACGGCGAGGGACCCATCGCCGTGTACGGGCCGGGCGCGGCCGACGCGATACGCCGCACCGACTCCTTCCCGCACGTCGCGGACATCATGGTCAACTCCATGTACGACCCGGCGACCGGCCGGGTGCACGCCTTCGAGGAGCAGATCGGCTCGCACGGCGGCCTCGGGGGCGAGCAGTCGCACGCCTTCCTCCTGTCCCCGCTGAGCCTGTCCGCGCCGGTCGCGAACGGCGGTCTGCCGACCGGCGCGGAGGAGGTCCACCGGGTGCTCGGACGCTGGCTGCGCGAGTCCCAGGGGCCGCAGGTCCCGCTGGGACCCGCTCCGGCCGCCGTGCAGGAATGCCCGCCGCGCCCCCGTCCCGAAGGAGCATTTCCGGTTGCCGACAGTCTTGCGCCGGACAAAAGCGGGTGATTTGGTGCGCCGCTCTCCGTCACCGACCATGTTCGAGGTTTACACGGAGAAAGGCGCATCGCACCCCCCATGACCACGGTCACGACCCCATTTCACCAGCAAAAGCAAGGTCCTTCCCTTGAGGGAGGACGATCGCAGGACAAACACGCACGGCGGTTCGGCCTCCCGGTCGCCACCGCGCTGGTCATGGGCAACATCATCGGCGGCGGAATCTTCCTGCTCCCGGCGTCCGTCGCCCCCTACGGCACCATCAGCCTGGTCGCCTTCGCCCTCCTCACGGCCGGCGCCATCGCCCTCGCGCTCGTCTTCGGCCGCCTCGCCCGGCGCCACCCCCGCACCGGCGGGCCCTACGTCTACGCCCGCGAGGCCTTCGGCGATTTCGCCGGCTTCCTCGCCGCGTGGTCGTACTGGATCACCACCTGGGTCTCCAACGCCGCGCTCGCCGTCGCCGCCGTCGGCTACCTCGACGTCCTGGTCCCGGTGCACACCTCCACGGCGGCGACGATCGCGGCGGCGCTGTTCCTCCAGTGGCTGCCCGCGCTCGCCAACCTGGCCGGCACGCGGTACGTGGGCGCCGTCCAGCTCGTCGCCACCGTCCTCAAGTTCGTGCCGCTGCTCCTGGTCGCCGTCGGCGGGCTGTTCTTCTTCGACAGCGCCAACCTCGGACCGTTCCAGGCCGGCGACGCCGGGGCCGTCGGCGCCGTCTCCGCCTCCGCCGCGATCCTCCTCTTCAGCTACCTGGGCGTCGAGTCGGCCGCCGTCAGCGCCGGCGAGGTCCGCGACCCCGAGCGCAACGTCGGCCGCGCGACCATCCTGGGCACCCTGGGCGCCGCCGTCATCTACCTGCTCGGCACGCTCTCCGTCTTTGGCACCGTCCCGCACGACACCCTCATCGCCTCCGGCGCCCCCTTCTCCGACGCCGTCAACACCATGTTCGGCGGCACCTGGGGCGGCACCGCCGTCGCCTGCATGGCCGTCGTCTCGATGGCCGGCGCCCTCAACGGCTGGACGCTCCTCAGCGCCCAGACGCCGTACGCCGCGGCCCAGGACGGCCTGTTCCCGCGGGTCTTCGCCCGCAGGAAGCGCGGCGTGCCGACCGCCGGTGTCCTCGTCACCGTCGTCCTCGCCTCGCTGCTGACCGTGTACAACTACACGGCCGGCCCGGGCGGCGTCTTCGAGATCCTGGTCCTCGTCACCACGTTCACGGCGACCGTCCCGTACCTGCTGTCCACCGCCGCGCAGATCTACTTCCTCGCCTCCGGCCGGACCGACCGCGTCCACCGCGGCCGCCTGGTCCGCGACGCCCTGCTCGCCGCCCTCGCGGCCGGCTTCTCCCTCTGGCTGGTCGCCGGCTCGGGCTACGCGGCCGTCTACCAGGGCGTGCTGTTCCTCTTCGCGGGCGTGCTGGTGTACGCGTGGATGTCGGCCCGCAAGGAGCGCACGGCGCGCTGACACGGGCGCGCGCCGACCGGGTGCGCGCTGCTCCGTGGTGCAGCCCTGCGCCCGGGTGGTGCGCTGACCCCGGAGGGGGCGGGGACCCGCCGGTGCGGACGCGGGGGGGTGCCGACCGGGCGTGGGCCGACCTGGCGCGCGCTGCCCCCGGTGTGGAGCCCTGCCCGTCGAGGTGGAGCCCTGCGCCCGGGTGGTGCGCTGCCCCCCGGGGGGCGCGGGTCCGGCGGAGCGTGGGCGTCCGCGCGCGAGGCCGGCCGGTGCGGGCGCTCAGCCGAAGCACTCCCGCTCCCCGCGCGCCGGCATCAGGCAGACCCGCGCGCCCGAGGCCCCGGGGCCGTCGGCCGCCGCCATCGGCGTGACGACGTACGTGCCCACGCCCTGCCGGCCGGTCGTGGCGAGGTGCTGCGTCCGGCCGTCCGGCATCCGCAATTCCACCCGGTCGCCGGGCCGGAGGCGCGAGGCGCGCACCCACACCGCCCGGCAGTCCTCGCCCCGCCGCAGCTCCATGCGCTGTCCGTCCCCGCCGGTACGCGCCGCGACGGTGGAGACCATCCCCGTGCCGCCGCACCCCATGGTCTTCCCCGCCCGCCGCGCCCGCCGGCCGGGCACCGTCCGTCGCCCCCTGCCCGGCCTCCTCGCGGCCGGCGGTCTCCCCGGCGGCCCCCGCGGTCGCGGTCCGGCCGAGCCCGGCGCGTGCGGTCTCCCGCGCGGAGCCGGTCCGCGCGCCGGGGACGGGACTCCCGTCGGCGGCGCCGCGGTCCGGGGAGCCCGCCGGCCCGGTGCCGTCCGCGGCCTCCGGCTCCCCACCCGGGCCGGGCGGCGCCGCCGGTGCTTCCGCCCGGTGGCCCACCGCCACCTCGTGGAGCACGACCAGCCGCGTCGGGTCGGTCGCACACACCCGGGCGAGCTCCTCCACCGCCCGGCGCGGCACCGGCTGCTTGCCGTTGAGGTAGCGCTCCCAGGAGGAGCGGCTGTAGCTGGTGCGGCCCGCGAGCGCGGCCAGGCTCAGCCCGTTGTGATCCTTCAGCCGGCGAAGCTGTACGAGCAGTTGCCGCTCACGTTCACCGAGCCCGGTCGGCAATTCCTTCCATCGAGCCATGTCTCGTCCCCCTTCTTCATCCCGCGGTGACACCCGGCGGGGGGCGGAAGTTCCCGTCCGGTGCGTCGTACGGCGTGATCCGGACAGGGCCGGCCGTCCCACCGCCACCGCGTGGGACGCGGCATCCCAGCAGGTCGGACCGGGGGACGTCCCACGCCGCCCCATCCCCGGGGCCGAGCCTGGACCGGTCCGATGTGACGCAGGAAAGTCGTTGCCACGAAGCCGGGCGGCACCGCCCCCGGCCCACCAACGGAGGGAACACGACCATGAACCTGCGCAGGAGCCTCGCGCTCTCCACGGCGACCGTGATGCTCGGCGGCGGCCTCGCCCTGGGCGCCGCCCCGGCCGTCTCCGCCGCCCCGGCCCCGGTGCCGCCAAGGCGAGCTGGACCAACGTCTGGAACGCCGGCATCAGCGGGGACTATCTCAAGAGCCACGGCAAGAAGTGGGTCTCGCAGGGCTACAAGCTGCCCCGCGGCACCAACATGGCGCGCGGCGTCTTCACCTGCTGGGGCGGCGGCAACGCCAAGCTGAAGGTGCTCGTCCTGGACACCGGCAAGTCCACCACCAAGAAGCACCGGTGCAACGGCAAGAAGCACTACGCGACCATCGCGTACAAGCGCGGCCAGACCGTCAAGCTCGTGCTCAACGGCTCGAAGGACACCCGCGTGGAGGCGTGGGCCGGCCGCTGACCGACCGGGACGGTCCGGCAGCAGCCGTACGGGGGGTGGCCCGTTCCCGATCCACATGCGGGAACGGGCCACGCGTGCGCCAGGCGCCGGAGACCCCGCGCGGTCCGCGGCCCGGTCAGACGTCCGGCGCCGACAGGCCGCCCGCCGCGTCGGCCAGTGCGTCCAGGACCGGGCGGATCAGCGGATGGTCCTCCGCACCGCGCCGGACCGCCGCGAAGACCCGGCGGAACGCCGCAGGGCCCGCCACCGGACGTACCACCACGTCCTTGAGCTCCATGCCGCGCAGGGCCGACCGCGGCACCAGAGCCACCCCCGCGCCGGCACCCGCCAGGGCGACCACCGCGCGGAAGTCGTCCGAGGAGTGCACGAGCCGCGGGTCGAAGCCCGCCAGTTCACAGGCGAGGAGCACCATGTCGTGGCACGGGTTGCCCGGGTACGGCCCGATCCAGTCGCTGCCGGCGAGCGCCGCCAGCGGGATCTCGGGCTCCTGCCCCAGCGGGTGCCCCGCGTGCAGCACCGCGTCGAACGGCTCCGCGTACAGCGGCACGCGCGCCAGCCGCCGGTCGCCCTCGCGCGGCGCACCCCGGTACTCCACGGCCAGCGCCACGTCCGCCTCGCCGTCCAGGACCAGCGGCAGCGACTCGTCGCCCTCCGCGTCCCGCACCCGGACCCGTATGCCGGGGTGCCGCTCGGCGAGCCGTCCGATCGCCGGCGCCAGGACCTCGGCGATCCCGGTGGCGAAGGCGGCCACCGTCACGTCGCCGGATGTCCCGCCCGCGTACGCCGCGAGCTCCGCCTCCGCCCGTTCGAGCTGGGCCAGCACCTCGTTGGCGTGCTCCAGGAGGATCTCGCCGGCCGCGGTGAGCCGCACGCCCTTGCCGCTGCGCGTCAGCAGGATGTGCCCCGTCTCCTGCTCCAGCGCGGCCAGCTGCTGGGAGACGGCGGACGGGGTCAGGTACAGCGCCGCGGCCGCGGCGGTCACCGTGCGGTGGTCCGCCGCGGCGCGCAGGATGCGCAGTCGCCGGGGGTCGATCACCCAGCCATTGTCGCTCGCGCGTCGACGAACGCGGCCACCGCCCGCTCCACGTCCCGGGCCGAGTGCGCCGCCGACAGCTGCACCCGGATCCGGGCCTGCCCCATCGGCACCACGGGGTACGAGAAGCCGATCACGTACACGCCCCGCTCCAGCAGCAGTTCGGCCATCCGGCCCGCCTCCGCCGCGTCACCGATCATCACCGGCGCGATGGGGTGGTCGCCGGGCAGGATCTCGAAGCCCGCCTCCGTCATCCTCGTACGGAACAGCTTCGTGTTGGCGTCCAGCCGCTCCCGCAGCTCACCGGCGGACTCCAGCAGGTCCAGCACCTTCAGCGACGCCGCGGCGATCACGGGCGCGAGGGAGTTGGAGAAGAGGTAGGGGCGCGAGCGCTGGCGCAGCAGCGCGACGATCTCCGCGCGCGCCGCCACGTATCCGCCGGACGCACCGCCCAGCGCCTTTCCGAGCGTGCCGGTGATGATGTCGACGCGGTCCATCACGCCGTGCAGCTCGGGCGTGCCGCGCCCGCCCGGTCCGACGAACCCGACCGCGTGCGAGTCGTCGACCATCACCATCGCGTCGTACCGGTCGGCGAGGTCGCAGATCTCCGGCAGCGGCGCCACGTACCCGTCCATGGAGAACACGCCGTCGGTGACGATGAGCCGGCGCCGCGCGTCCTGCGTCTCCTGGAGCTGCTTCTCCAGCTCGGCCATGTCCCGGTTGGCGTACCGGTGGCGGCGGGCCTTGGACAGCCGGATGCCGTCGATGATCGAGGCGTGGTTGAGGGCGTCGGAGATGACCGCGTCCTCGGGGCCGAGCAGGGTCTCGAAGACGCCGCCGTTGGCGTCGAAGCAGGAGGAGTAGAGGATCGTGTCCTCCTGGCCGAGGAACGCCGACAGCCGCTGCTCCAGCTCCTTGTGGATCTCCTGCGTGCCGCAGATGAAGCGGACCGAGGCCATGCCGTAGCCCCAGCGGTCCAGTGCCTCCTTGGCGGCGGTGATCACCTCGGGGTGGTCGGCGAGGCCCAGGTAGTTGTTGGCGCAGAAGTTCAGCACGTCACCGGAGGGGACGGACACCTTCGCGCTCTGCGGGGTGCCGATGACCCGCTCCGGCTTGAAGAGCCCGGCGTCCCGGATCTCGTCGAGGGTGGCGCGCAGCTCGTCGCGGACGGACGCGTACATGAGGGGTGCTCCTTAGAGGTCACTGCGGTGCGTGGCGAGTGAGCCGAAGGGGCGCGCGGGTGTGGTGCCGAACGGAGGAACGCGCGCGGGTTCCGGGGTACGGAACCGGCGCGATCGACCGCCGACGCCCGCAACAGGCGCCCAGGGGGGTCCCCGGCCGGGCCGGGGGAGGACCGAGCCGGGAAACTACGTGGTCCAGTCGAGGATGATCTTGCCGCTGCGGGCGGTGGCCGCCTCGTCGAACGCGGCGTCGAAGTCCTGGTAGCCGTAGCTGCCGGTGATCACGGGACCGAGGTCGAGACCGCCCTCCAGCAGCACGGTCATCGCGTACCAGGTCTCGAACATCTCCCGGCCGTAGATGCCCTTGATCGTGATCATCGAGGTCACGATCTTCGACCAGTCGACGGCGAACTCCTCGGAGGGCAGCCCGAGCATCGCGATCCGGCCGCCGTGCGTCATGTTCGCGACCATGTCCCGGACGGCCTCGGGGCGCCCGGACATCTCCAGGCCGATGTCGAAGCCCTCGCGCAGCCCCAGCTGTCGCTGCGCCTCGCCGATGGTCGTCTCGGCGACGTTGACCGCCAGCGTCGCGCCGACCTTGCGGGCCAGCTCCAGCCGCGGCTCGCTCACATCGGTGATCACCACGTTTCGGGCACCCGCGTGCCGGGCGACCGCGGCCGCCATGATCCCGATCGGTCCGGCACCCGTGATCAGCACGTCCTCGCCGACGAGCGGGAACGACAGCGCGGTGTGCACGGCGTTCCCGAACGGGTCGAAGATCGCGGCCACGTCCAGGTCCACCTTCGTCCGGTGCACCCACACGTTCGTCGCGGGCAGCGCCACGTACTCGGCGAAGGCCCCGTCACGGCCCACGCCGAGGCCGACCGTGGCCCGGCACAGGTGCCGGCGCCCCGCAAGACAGTTGCGGCACTTGCCGCACACCAGGTGCCCCTCGCCGCTCACCAGGTCGCCGACGGCGATGTCCCGCACGTCCGCTCCGACGGCCGCGACCTCGCCGACGAACTCGTGCCCGAGCACCAGCGGCGTGCGGATGGTCTGCCGGGCCCAGCCGTCCCAGGACCGGATGTGCAGGTCCGTGCCGCAGATGCCGGTGCGCAGCACCCGGATCAGCACGTCTCCGGGCCCCGTCTCGGGTTCCGGCACGTCCATGAGCCAGAGACCGGGCTCGGCCTTCTGCTTGACAAGCGCCTTCATAGGGTGCGGCTCCCGGGGAGGTACGGGTGGAGATCGTGAACGGGCACCAATCTGCCCAGGTCGCGCCCATGGCGTCCATCGAGGTTTTCTTAAGCGGGTCAACAGCAGAACTTCACGCGCCACGCCCGCTACGGTCGCGGCATGACGACGCGGGTCTGGTACACGTCCTACGGCTCGAACATGCACACCGACCGCCTGGCGTACTACCTGGTCGGCGGCTGCCCCCCGGGCGCCGCGCGCACCTATCCCGGCGCCCGGGACCCGCGCCTGCCGGCCGCCTCCCGGCCGGTGGAGCTGCGCGGCGCCCTGTACTTCGCCACCGAGTCCCCCGTGTGGACCGGCGGCCGCGCGTTCTACGACCCCGACGCCGAAGGGCGCGTCCTGGCCCGGGCGCACCTCGTCACCGCCGAGCAGTTCTCGGACATCGCCGCCCAGGAGATGTACCGCGAGCCCGGCCCCGGCACGGACCTCGACCTGACGGAGGTGCTGCGGGAGGGCCGCTCCGTACTCGGGAAGGGCCGCTACGAGACGCTGGTGTGCGCGGGCCGCCTCGACGGCCGCCCCCTCCTCACCTTCACGGCCCCGTGGGGCATGCACGACATCGCCTGGAACGCGCCGTCCGCCGACTACGTCCGCCACCTCGCCGCCGGTCTGCTCGCCACCGGCGCCTGGGACGCCCCCACGGTGGCCGCCTACGTCTCCTCCTGCCCGGGCGCGTCCGGCCACTGGACCGTTCGCCGGATCCTGGACCTGATCGGTCCCTGAAGCCGCGAACCCCGAGGCGCACCGCGGGGGCGGCGCCCAGCCCCGGCCGCCATTACCCCGGCGGTAATCGACCCGTGCCGACCCGTCCCGGCAGGGTGGTTCCACCGGAACCCGGGTGGGGCCACCGCGGTCCAGGGGGGAACTCCGTCCCGGCTCCGGTCCCGCCCCTCCCCGCGCCTGCGGCGCGGGGAGCCCGACGACCTCCATGGAGGCTGATCCCCATGTCCCACGCCCTGCTCGCCGGTATCTCGCGCACCACCGAGCCGCGGACCATGCTGCGCCGCTTCCTCGCCCTCGACGCGGTCGTCACCGGGGCCAACGGGCTGGCGTACGCCCTCGCGTCCGGGCCCCTCGGCCGGCTCCTCGGCGTCGACGCGGCGCTCCTGCTGGGGCTGGGCGTCTTCCTCACCGTCTTCGCCGCCGGTGTCGGGTACCTCGCCTCACGGCCGCAGCCGCCGGCCGCCGCCGTCACGCTGGTCGTCGACGCCAACGTGCTGTGGGCCGTGCTCGGGGTCGTCGCCCTCGTCGCGTGGCTGTCGCCGACCACCGCCGGAACGCTGTGGATCCCGGTGCAGGCCGCCACCGTGGCCGGGTTCGCCGCCCTGCAGTGGACCGCTCTGCGGGCGGCCGCGGCCGGCCGTTAGGGTCTTGCGCCCGGATCGGACGCCACGAGCCCGGCAGGATCCGAACGAGACACCCCCTGGAGGGACCGCAGGTACTCGACCGTCGCCGGGTCGGCCGGGAGCAGCGTCTCGATGGCCAGCTCGGCGACCGTCACGTCCATCGGCGTGTTGAACGTCGAGATCGACGACACGAACGACAGCACCCGCCCCTGGTGCTCGATCCGCAGCGGCAGTGCGAAGTACGGGTACGGCGTCGGGTCCTCGCGGTCCGCCGGGTCGCCGCCCCGCTCCGGCACCGGATATCCCGCGACCTCCTCGTACAGCCGCCGCAGCGGTTCGGAGCGGGCGAGGGCGATCTGGCGCTCCATCTGGGCGAGCAGGTGCCCGCGCCACTCCCGCAGGTTGCGGATCCTCGGGGCGAGGCCCTGCGGGTGCAGGGTGATGCGCATGGCGTTCATCGGCGGGGTGAGCAGGTGCTCCGGCAGCCCGTCCAGCAGCATCGCGATGCCCCGGTTGGCGGCCACCACCGTGTAGGAGCCGTCCACGACGAGCGCGGGGTACGGGTCGTACCCGGCCAGCAACTGCTCGATCCCCTCGCGCAGCGCGCCCAGCGACGGGTCGTCCAGGGGCGTCTCGGCGTACCGGGGGGCGTAACCGGCCGCCAGCAGCAGGGCGTTGCGCTCCCGGACCGGCACGTCCAGGTGCTCCGCCAGCCGCAGGACCATCTCCTCGCTCGGCCTCGACCGGCCCGTCTCGATGAACGAGATGTGCCGGGACGACGAGTCGGCGCGCAGCGCCAGCTCAAGCTGGCTCAGCCGCCGCCGCTCGCGCCAGCCGCGCAGCAGGGGCCCTACTCCGGTAGCGGTGGCGACAGTTGTCATACCGCAGACGGTAGCCCACGTGTTGACCGCCGGCCCGGGGCACCGGACCGTATCGTCACGGGCACGACGTCAGTGTCCGTACCGACCGGAGGGAGCACGGGACATGCCCACAGAGCCGCTGTCGCAGAAGGAGATCGAGGACCGGTTGCGCGAACTCCCCGGGTGGTCCCAGGAGGGCGACCGCATCGCGCGCACCTACCGCCTCGGCACCCACTTCGCCGCGGCCGCGCTGGTCGTCCACGTGGCACGGATCCAGGACGAACTGGACCACCACTCCGACCTCACGCTCGGCTACAACACGGTGAACCTCACGGTGAACACCCACTCCGCGGGCGGCGCCGTCACGGAGAAGGACTTCGAGCTCGCCGCCCGCGTGGAGTCGGTCGCCCCCTCCCACGGCGCGGCCTGACCCCACCGGAACCCCCTGACCGCACCGGTGCCACGGCGGCGCCCGCCCCCCCACCGGGCGCCCCGGAACCGGCTGCTCCCCTCAGAAAGTGTTGGGTAACTGATCACCTGCTGCTTGTAGTCGATGGCGGTGATCTTCGTGGTCTGAGGGTTCGCGAAGATCATCGTCATGTGTGTCTGCGCGTGCAAGCCCGCCTTGCTTGCGGCCGCGATTTCCGCAGGTGGGGCTCGTGTGGGTGGATGGCGGATACGTCAACGCCGTCGATTCCCGGCTGGTCGGCTGGGCCGCCGGGACAGAGAACGTGGAGATCGTCGCGGTGCCGCGGAACGCGGACGTGAAAGGGCTTCCGGGTACTGCCCCGCAGGTGAGTGGTGGAAGGAACGTTCTCCTGGCTGGGACGGTGCAGAGGATTGGCACGGGACTACGAGCGCGAGACGGCGCACGCAGAAGCAATGATCAAGGTCGCCATGATCCGGCTCATGGCCGCACGGCTGGCCGGCGAGGACGTCGAGCCGCACGGCCCCATCGAGACCGAAGCAGCCCGACGCCTCACCGAAGACCTCAACCGTGAGTGATCAACGGCTTGCCCAGCACTTTCTCAGTGCCTCGCCGTACCCAAGTCCCCCACGACCTGGGCAAGCGCCCGGACGGGGGCGAACTCGGTGTCGCTGCGCCAGACCAGGCCCCAGCGCAGGCCTGGCCAGTCGTGAATGGGCAGATAGACGATGTCGGGGCGGGCGTGGTAACGGGTGACGTGGGCGCCCAGGCTGTGGATGACGTCCCCGGCGCCGACCTGGGTGAACATGTCGTCCAGGCTCTTGATGACCGGGCTGTGGCGTTCGATCGGGCGGCCGCTGGGGGTTTGGAAGGGCGTGAAGGCGTCCGCCCAGTAATCGGGTCCGGCCGGGCCCTGCCAAATGCCGAAATCGCCGAAGACCTCCAGGGAGACCGATGGCCGCACGGCCAGTTCGTGGTCGTGGGCGACGAGTGCCACCGCGTGCTCGGTGTAGATGACCGGCCCCACCGTGAGGTCGGGCTCCTCCACGGGCAGCCAGGCGACCAGGACGTCGATTTCTCCCCGCCGCAGCGGGCCGAACGCGTCGACGAACGGGTTGTGCCGTATGCGCAGGGCCCACTGCGGGTGGCGGGCGCGGAACGCCTCCCAGTAGGGCCGTAGATCGTGGGCGTTGCTGGGCAGCATGCCCACACGTACCACCTCGGTCGTGCCCCGCGCGGCGAGCCTCGCCCGCTCCATGCTCTCCTGTAGCCCCCGGTAGACCGGCAGCAGGTCCGCGCGCAGTTGCTCGCCCAGCGGGGTCAGCCGCACGTTTCGGCTGTTGCGCTCGAACAGCCGCGCCCCGACGCCTCGTTCCTGCTTCTTGAGGGCCTGGCTGACCCGGGCTTGCGACACGTGCAGCCGTTGGGCCGTCCTGCCGAAATGAAGCTCTTCCGCAAGCGTCAGGAAGATCTCGATGTCCCTCAGCTCCACCCGTCCTGTCCCGTCCCCCTCGGTGCCATGACGACGCACCACGATCCATAAGCGGCCGGTTATCCGGCCTTTCGTGATCTCCCGTTGATCCCCCTCCGGCCAGGCGAAATGCTGAAGGGCAGGCCGGACGACCACTCGGCGATCAAAGTAAACACAAGGGGGCGGCGACATGTCACAGGCCATCAGGCAGACCGTGAGCTGGGACGGGCGGGGGAACTGGGCTCTGAGCGGCGGCGCGGACGGTGGGCTTTCGCGAGCGGGGCTGCACCGGATGCGCGAGGTGCTTGCCGGTTACGTCGAGTCCGGGGCGGTTCCCGGACTGGTCGCCCTGGTCGGCAGGGGCGATCAGGTGCACGTCGAGGCGTTGGGCACCCTGCATGCGGCTCATCGATCGGATGCTCGATCGGATGGCCCCTCGGGCGGCGGATCGGACGGCGCACTCCACGGTGGACCGGAGGGCGGACCACTGGACGGCGGTGGGGCCGGCGGGGAGGCGGGCGGCCTCGTCGGCACTGCACGCGGTGACCGATGCCCTGGGGGCGCTCCGGGTGGTGCGCCCATGCGTCGGGACACCCTCTTCCGTATGGCCTCACTGACCAAGCCGGTCACGGCCGCGGCGGTGATGATCCTGGTCGAGGAGTGCCGGCTGCGACTGGACGACCCGGTCGAGACCTGGCTGCCCGAGCTCGCGAACCGGCGGGTGCTGACGCGGATCGACGCCTCGTTGGACGACACCGTGCCCGCCCGGCGCTCGATCACCGTGCGCGATCTGCTGACCCTGACCTTCGGTTTCGGTCTGGTGCCGGCTCCGCCGGACACGTACCCGATCCAGGTCGCCGTCCGGGAGCGGGGCGTCATCGGTGACGGGACCGCGAACTGGCCGACGGTCGAACCGGACGAGTGGATCAAGCAGCTGGGCGCCCTTCCGCTGATGTACCAGCCCGGCGAACGGTGGCAGTACCACGTCGGCTCCGATGTGCTCGGGGTCCTGGTCTCGAGAGTGGTGGGCCGATCCTTCGGGGAGTTCCTGCGCGAGCGGCTGTTCGAGCCACTGGGGATGGTGGACACCGGGTTCCACGTGCCCGCCGACCGGATGCACCGGCTCCCCACCAGCTATGCCCACGACCCGGTGACCGGCGAGCTCACGACCTGGGACGAGGCCGTCGGCGGTAAGTACAGCCGGCCGCCGGTGTTCGAGGCCGGTGGTGACGGTCTGGTCTCCACCGTCGACGATTACCACGCGTTCCACCGGATGCTGCTGAACAAGGGGAGGCACGGAGGCGAGCGCGTCCTCTCCCGCGCCTCGGTCGAGCTGATGACCATGGACCACCTGACGCCGGAGCAGAAAGTCGAGAAGGACCAGTTCGGCGACCTCTTCGGACGGCACGGCGGTTACGGCTTCGGCATGGCGGTGCGCACTCATCGCCGTGACCTCGCGTCCGTGAAGCAGTTCGGGTGGGACGGCGGCCTGGGCACGACGGCGTACACCGACCCGGCGGAACGGCTCACCGGGATTCTGCTGACGCAGACGGCCATGGACTGCGCGGACACCCCCCGACTCCACCAGGACTTCTGGACCACCGTCTACCGGACACTCGACGACTGACCATAGGCGGGTACCCGGTCGGTAAACGAGTGTTCGGTCCAGTGAGCAATCGGGCGGCGCGTGCTCGACCCACATCGGCGGAGGCCACAGGAGCGGGGCCCGGCCGTACTGGGAACGGCCGCATCCGAGCTCAGAGCGTGCGGGTGCCCGATCTGCTCCCAGGTGGCGCCCACTTCCCGGTCCGCGATCACTGCACACCCCACGAGCTCGCTGGTCAGGTGACGGAAGTTTGCGGCCGCGGTGCTGTGCAGCACCGCGGCCGCCCGCTTGTTCCCGACCGCGTCGGCGACCAGCAGCTCCAGTGCCTCGCCGCGCCGGGCCCGGATCTCCCGCGCGATCTGCAGCAGAGCGCTCCGGGCCTGCAAGGCTGCAGCGGCCTTTGCCGCAGCTCCCGCCCTGCTGCCGGCAGGATGGAGGAACGAGGCTAGTACCGGCGCGGCCGCCCACCGGGCGCCCCGCGCCACGCTACGCACGCTCGCGCGCGGCCGGCCCGCACCGCCCGCACGCCGGCGGAGTGGTACGGGGACGCCGGGTGACCCCCTGTCCCCCGGCCCGGACCCGCCGTCCGCGGGCGGCCGCGGGGTGCGCCGCGTGCCCCGAACGCCACCCGCACGAACGCCTTGCGCCCCGGACGTCCCAGGCGCGGAACGTCACGCGCCCCTAACGTCCTACGCGCCGAACGCCTCCCGCGCGAACGCGCCGAAGTCCCGCGGCTCACGCCCCAGCACCCGCCGCACGCCGTCCGTCACCGACGCGTTGTGGCCGTCGAGCAGCATCGCGAACAGCGCTGCCAGCCATGCGGCCTCCGGCGCCGGCAGCCCGTGGTCGCGCAGCAGCCCGGCGTACTCCGCCTCCGTCACCGGCACGTACCGCACCTCGCGCCCCGCCGCCCGGGACAGTTCGGCCGCCACCTGGGCGAAGGTCAGCGGCCGGGGCCCCGTCAGCTCGTGCACGAGGCCGCCGTGCCCGTCCTCCGCCAGCGCCGCGACGACCACGTCCGCCACGTCGTCCGCGTCGACGAACGGCTCCGCCGTGGCGCCCGCGGGGAACGCCACCTCACCGGCCGCCACGCCCTCGGCCATCGCGCCCTCGGTGAAGTTCTGAGCGAAGAACGCGGCCCGCACGACGGTGAGTCCCGGGCCCCACGCCGCCCGCAGCTCGTCCTCCGCCACCACTGCCGCCGGCTCGCCCCGCCCCGACAGCAGCACCAGCCGCCGCACCCCGAGCTCCGCCGCCAGCCGCCCGAAGGCCCGCATCGCCTCCGGAGCGCCCGGCGCGGCCAGATCCGGGTAGTACGCCACGTACGCCGCGTCCGCGCCGCGCAGCGCGTCCGCCCAGGTGGCGGGCGCCTCCCAGTCGAAGAGCGTCGTGCCGGTGCGCGACCCGGCCCGGACCGTCACCCCGTGCGCCGCGAGGCGCTCCGCCACCCGGCGCCCGGTCTTGCCCGTCGCCGCCGTCACCAGCACCGTTCTCGTGTCCTGCGTCGTCGTTGTCATGCCTCAAGGCTCGCGGGCGGCGCCTGGACTTCCCATGCGTGAAAGGCTCAATCCCATACGCGTACGTCTAAACTCGCGGGCATGGACGCACTCGCCGGACTGCTCGACGGGCCACGGGCGCGCGGCGCCTTCCTCCTCCGCATGGTGATGGAGCCGCCGTGGTCGCTCCGGATCGAGGACCGGGCGCCGCTGTGCCTGATGTGCGTCAGCGAGGGCGAGGCGTGGATCGTCCCCGGAGGCGCCGCCGCCCCGGTCCTGTTGCGCCCCGGGGACATCGCGATCGCCCGCGGCCCGGAGCCGTACACCGTCGCCGACGCGCCCGGCACCGCCCCGCACGCCCGCATCGGGCCCGGCGGCACCTGCCACACCCTCCTGGGTGAGCCCCTGGAGGAGAGCATGCGGCTGGGCGTGCGGACGTGGGGCAACGCCCCCGACGGGCGGCACACCCTGCTCGTCGGGACGTACCAGCAGATGCACGGCGAGGTGAGCCGCAGGCTGCTGGACGCCCTGCCGCCGCTGCTGCACCTCTCCGCCGGCGCATGGAACTGCCCGGTGATGCCCGTGCTGGAGGAGGAGATCGGCCGGGACGAGCCGGGCCAGAGCGTGGTCCTCGACCGCGTGCTCGATCTGCTGCTGATCGCCGTCCTGCGGAACTGGTTCGCCCGGCCCGACGCCGCGGCCCCCGCGTGGTACCGGGCGATGGGGGACCCGGTCGTCGGCGCGGTGCTGCGGCTGATGCAGGACGACCCGGCCCACCCCTGGACGGTCGCCTCGCTCGCCGCGAAGGCGGGGGTGTCCCGGGCCGGGCTGGCGCGCCGCTTCACCGAACTTGTGGGGGAGCCGCCCATGACGCACCTCACCGGCTGGCGCCTCGCGCTCGCCGCGGATCTGCTGCGCGAGACGGACGCGACGGTGGAGGCGGTGGCCCGACAGGTCGGCTACAGCGGTTCGTTCGCGCTGAGCGCGGCCTTCAAGCGCGTCCGCGGCATCAGCCCCCAGGAACACCGAACGCGGGAACGCGGCGGGGGGCAAGGGGTCGGTTGGCAACCCGGCGGGCCGCAAGGCGACGCGGCCGGGCGCCCGCCGGGGGAGCGGCGCCCGTAGGGGCCACCGCACGTGCGGCGGGCCCGTGTTGCGGAACCGGCAACAGAACTCGCTCCCCGGGCCCCGCCCCCGCAGGCTGTTCCCCATGAGCCCTCACCACCATCATCACGGCCACCGGAGCACCGACTCCGGCACCGACACCGACATCGACTGGAACGAGCTGCTGCCGCTGCTGGAGCGCGGCGCCGAGCTCCAGACTCCCCTGTACCGGCGGGTCACCGCCTGGCTCGGCGAGCTCGTACCGGCGGCCGGCGTGCGCCGCGTGCTCGACGTCGGCAGCGGCCCGGGCGTGCTGTCGTGCCTGCTCGCCGAGGCCTTCCCGTACGCAAAGGTCGTCGCCGTGGACTCCACCCCGCAGCTCCTGGAGCGGGCGCGCGACCGGGCCGCGTCACTCGGCCTGGCCCGCGTCACCACCCGGCACGCCGAACTCCCCGCCGACACCGCGGACCTCGGGCAGGCCGACCTCATCTGGGCGGCCGGCTCCCTGCATCACCTGGGTGATCAGCGCGCCGCCCTCGCCGGACTCGCCGGCCTGCTGCGCCCCGGCGGTCTGCTCGTCCTCGTCGAGGGCGGCCTGCAGTCCCGCCACCTGCCGCAGTACACCGGTGTCGGGCGCCCCGGGCTGGAGGCCCGCATCGACGCGGCGAACGCCGACTGGTTCGCCGGGATGAGGGCCGCGCTGCCCGGTGCCAAGGAGGAGACCGACGACTGGCGGGCCCTGCTCACCGCGGCCGGCCTCACCCCGAGCGGCACGCGCTCGTTCCTCCACGACGTCCCCGCTCCGGTCACCGACGCCGTACGCGACCACGTCGTCTCCCACTTCACCTGGCAGCGCGACTCCCTCGGCGAGCGCCTCGCCGCCGACGACCGCGCCGCTCTGGACCGCCTCCTGGACCCGGCGGACCCGCTGAGCGTGCACCGGCGGCCGGATGTGTTCGTCCTGGGAGCCCGTACGGTCCACACGGCCCGCCGCGCCTGAGGCCGATCGGACCGGAACCCGGGAGGAGGGCGACGGACGACGGCGGCCCACGCCGGGGAAAGGAAGCGGATATACCCTGTAACCAGGGCATACCGGCCAACAGCGAGGGGGTCGGTCCCATGACGACAGGGACTCTTCTGGCGATCATCATCCCGGTCGTGGTGGTGCTCGCCGTCGTCGCCGCAGTGGCCTTCATCGCCTTGCGCCGCCGACGCCTGCGCGAGCGCTTCGGTCCGGAGTACGAGCGGACCGTCGAGGACGCCGGAGGCCGGCTCGCCGCCGAACGCGAGCTGAGCGAGCGGGAGAAACGTCACGACGCGCTGGACATCAGGCCACTGCCGGACGACGCCCGGGACCGCTACTCCCGGGACTGGGCGAACGTCCAGGGTGAATTCGTGGACCGTCCGGAGGACGCCGTGCAGGACGCGGACCTCCTGGTGACGTCCCTCATGCGCGACCGCGGCTATCCGACCGAGGGCCTCGACCAGCGCCTCCGGGACCTCTCCGTCGAGCACGGCCGCACGATCGACCACTATCGCGCGGCGCACGAGGTCAATCAGCTGAGCATGAAACACCAGGCGACGACCGAGCAGTTGCGGGGGGCCATGGTGCACTACCGCGCCCTCTTCGACGAGTTGCTGTCCGACGGCGGGCAGGCTCGCCACGCCCGGGCCTGACGTCGGTGGGAGGAGGAGAGATGCAACGCGAGGACATGCCGGGACCCGTCGGACGCCGCCTGTCCACCGAGGACCTCGCCCGGCCCCGTGACACCGGCACCGACGAGGACACCGCGATGACGGAACCGGGACCGGAGACCGGACGAGGGGCCGCACCGGACCCCGAGCCGGGGCACGGGCCGGAACCCGGACCGGGTCTCGGGAGCAGGGCGGAACCCGACGTCCCCACCTTCCCCGGTGACAGCACGCCGACCGCCACCGGCGGGGAACCGGTGACGACCGGGGGATCCGCGACAGCCGAACCGGCCGCCCCCGCCGGAAGGACGGAGCCCGGCCGGCAGGGGGACGCCCCGCAGGACGCGCCGCGGCTGCTCGCCGCGGCCGACCAGGACCGCTTCCGCGAGAGCTGGCAGTCGATCCAGAACGAGTTCGTCGACGATCCGCGCGAGGCCGTGCACAAGGCCGACGCCCTGGTCGCCGACGTCATGCAGCAGCTGGCCACGAACTTCGCGTCCCACAAGAAGGAACTGGAGGGTCAGTGGAACCGCGGTGAGGAGGCGAACACCGAGGACCTGCGGATGGCGTTGCGCAGATACCGGTCGTTCTTCAACCGTCTGCTGACCACCTGACGAGGCAGTGAAGCACCGAGCCACCGAGCCACCGAGGAACCGAGGCAGCGAACCACCGGGTCATCGAGACACCCGGACGCAGCCAGCGGCGCAAGGCACCCGGACGTGCGGGAACGGGCGTCCGGGTGGCCGTTGACCCGTATCCGGCGGCGCCGTACCGTGGACGGCCCCATCCGGACCACAGACAGCGGGCGCAAGATGGAACTCGACTCGGCTCCCCGCCGCCGGAGCGCCGCCCTCGTCGGCTCGGTGCTCCTGGCCATGACCCTGCCGTTCGCCCTCACCGCCTGCGGCTCTGATGCGAGTCCGGGCGCACAGCGACCGGCCCCGCAGCGGCCCGCCGCGGTGCGGCTGGCGTTCGACAGCACCCCCGTCATCGCCGCGCTCGCCGGTCAGGCCGGTGCGGCACAGCAGGCAGTCGCGCGCACCGCCGCCGACGAGGGGCGGGGCGTCTGCACGACCGACCCGGCCGACCGGGCGGCCTGCCGCAACCCGGACGGGCACATCCACCCGGACGGCGGCGACGTGGACGGCGACGGCGTGTTCGAGGACCACGAACCGGTGGGCCCCGGGTACCGGGACCCGCGCGCGTACGACGGCGGGAGGACCTCCGGCGAGACGCAGTGCGACTGGCTCCGTTCGCAGGGCATCGCCTGCTGAACGGGCATCGCTCCACCCCGGCCCGGTTCCGGCCCGCCGAGCGCGGTGCGGCCACGTGTGCGCGGCCTCACCGCACCGGCGCGGACGATCAGCTGTAGTCGAACGTGGCCGGGTCCGGGCCCAGCCGCTTGCCCTCGTCGAGGGCCGCGAAGGCCGCCAGGTCGTCGGCGTCCAGCTCGAAGTCGAAGACGTCGATGTTCTCCCGGATCCGCGAGGGCGTCACGGACTTCGGGATCACCACGTTGCCGATCTGCAGGTGCCAGCGCAGCACCACCTGCGCCGGGGTGCGGTCGTGCTTGCGGGCGATGGCGACCACGGTCGGCACCTCCAGCAGGCCCTTGCCCTGCCCCAGCGGCGACCACGCCTCCGTGTGGATGTCGTGCCGGGCGTGGTACGCCCGGGACTCGGCCTGCTGCAGCTGCGGGTGCAGCTCGATCTGGTTGAGCACCGGCACGACCGAGGTCTCGCCGATGAGGCGCTCCAGGTGGTCCGGGAGGAAGTTGGAGACGCCGATCGCCCGGGCGCGGCCGTCCGCGTAGATCTTCTCGAAGGCCTTGTACGTGTCGACGTACAGGTCCTTCGAGGGCAGCGGCCAGTGGATGAGGTAGAGGTCGACGTAGTCGAGGCCGAGCCGGTCCAGCGAGGCGTCGAACGCCCGCAGCGTCGAGTCGTAGCCCTGCTCGCTGTTCCAGAGCTTGGTGGTGACGAAGAGCTCCTCGCGCGCGATGCCGGAGGAGGCGATGGCCTCGCCGGTGCCCTTCTCGTTCTCGTAGATCGCGGCGGTGTCGATGCTGCGGTAACCGGCGTCCAGGGCCGTGCCCACCGCCTTCGCCGCCTCGTCGTCGGGGACCTGCCAGACGCCGAAGCCGAGCTGCGGCATGGGAACGCCGTTGTTGAGGGTGATGGAGGGGCCCTTGCTCACGAGCGGTCGATCCTTACGTCGTGTTCCTTGCGTACTCCGATGGTCAACGAGCACCTACCCCGACCTGTTCCCCGAGGCACCTATTGACCGTGGCCCGTCACCGGTAGAGCGCGTCGACCTCGGCCGCGTACGCCGTCTCGATCGCCTTGCGCTTCAGCTTGAGCGACGGTGTGAGCAGGCCGTGCTCCTCGGTGAACGGATGCGCCAGTATGCGGAACGTCCGGATGGACTCGGCCTGCGACACCGTCGTGTTCGCGGCCACCACCGCCCGTCGGATCTCCATCTCCAGCGACGGGTCGCGCACCAGTTCGGCCGGCGGCAGGGGAGCCCGGTTCTGCATCGCCAGCCAGTGCTCCACCGCCTCCTGGTCGAGGGTGACCAGCGCCGCGATGTAGGGGCGGTCGTTGCCGACCACGATGCACTGCGCCACCAGCGGATGCGCCCGCACCCGGTCCTCAAGGGCGGCCGGGGAGACGGTCTTGCCGCCCGACGTCACGAGGACCTCCTTCTTCCGCCCGGTGATGGTCAGGTAGCCCTCGGCGTCCAGCGTGCCGAGGTCGCCGGTGGCCAGCCAGCCGTCCTTCAGCACGGTGTCGGTCGCGGCGGGATCGTTGAGGTAGCCGGAGAAGACGTGCCCGCCGCGCAGCCAGATCTCGCCGTCGTCGGCGATGCGCACCGTCGTGCCCGGGATCGGCCGGCCCACGGTGCCGTACTTCGTGCGCTCGGGCGGGTTCGCGGTCGCGGCCGCCGACGACTCGGTCAGCCCGTACCCCTCGTACACCGTCACGCCCGCGCCCTCGAAGAACAGGCCCAGGCGCCGGGACATGGCCGAGCCGCCGGACATGGCGTGCCGCACCCGGCCGCCGAGGGCGTCGCGGACCTTGCCGTACACGACCTTCTCGAAGAACTGGTGCTGCATGCGCAGCGCCGCGGACGGGCCGGGCCCCATACCGAACGCCTTGAGCTCCAGCGCCTCCGCGTAGCGCACCGCAACCTCGACGGCCTTGTCGAAGGGGCCCGCCTTGCCGGCCGCCTCCGCCGCGCGCCGCGCCGCGTGGAAGACCTTCTCGAAGATGTACGGCACGGCCAGGACGAACGTAGGCCGGAACGCCGCCAGGTCCGGCAGCAGCGCGCTCGCCGCCAGGACCGGCTGATGACCGATCTTCACCCGCTTGCGGACCGCCGCCACCTCCACCATGCGCCCGAAGACGTGCGCGAGCGGCAGGAACAGCAGGGTGGAGGCCTCGTCGCCCGGCTTGGAGTGGAACACCGTCTCCCAGCGGCCGACCAGGGTGTCCGCCTCGAACATGAAGTTGGCGTGGGTGAGGACGCAGCCCTTGGGGCGGCCGGTCGTCCCGGACGTGTAGATCACGGTGGCGACCGATTCCGGGGTGACCGCCCGCCGGTGGCGGTGCACGACCTCGTCGTCGATGTCCGCACCCGCCGCCAGCAGCTCGTCGACGGCGCCCGCGTCCAGCTGCCACAGCCGCTGGAGCCGCGGCAGCCGGTCGATCACCGAGCCGATGGTCATGGCGTCGTCCTCGTGCTCGACCACGCACGCCGTGACCTCGGCGTCGTACAGCATCCAGTGCACCTGGTCGGCGGAGGAGGTGGGGTAGACCGGCACGGGCTGGGCGCCCACCGTCCACAGCGCGAAGTCGAACAGCGTCCATTCGTAGCGCGTCCTGGACATGATCGCGACACGGTCCCCGAACCGCACGCCCTGTGCGAGCAGCCCCTTCGCGAGCGCCAGCACCTCGTCGCGGAACTGCGCCGAGGTGACGTCGCGCCACTGCCCGTCCCCGCCCTTGCGGCCGAGCGCGACCCGGTCCGGGTCGTCCCGGGCATGGTCGAACACGGCGTCGGCGAGCCCGCCGACCAGGGGAGCTGTCGCCATGGGTGGGACGGTGAACTCGCGCAAGGGCCTGCTCCTTGTGACGCTCCGCACAGCGGAGGGTGACGGTACCCCACGCGCAGGTGCGGCGGGAGGGGCTTCAGGAAGCCCGCACATGACGCATCGCCACAGGTCAGACGCTCCGTGCCCGGCCACGGGGGGTGCGCGGCGAAGGATCCTGACTTGGGAGTAAGGAGGAGGGCCGGGAATCTCCACCGGATCTGTACGCCATGCACACGCGCGATCACTGGTCTGAGCGCGCGAAGCGCCCCATGGCTGGCGCGCTCGGGATCAGTCCCGGGCTGTCGACGACCGACCGACCGACCGGCCGGGCCCGCCCGGAAGGACGGCTGTCAGCCGTGCAGCCGTTCGCCGCCGGCCAGGATCGCCGGGCCCAGCGCGTCCGCCGCCTCCTTCGCCGGGCCCCGGGACCGGCCGCGCAGGAGGGCGAAGTCCACGTCGCCGCGGTCCGGCAGGCCGGCCCGCGCCGTTACCGGTGCCGGACCCGGCGGTACCGGTCCGCGTGCGTGGGCCAGCACTCCCAGCCCCGCACGGGCCGCCGCGATCAGGCCGCTCAGGCTCGTACGCGAACAGACGACGCGCCCCGGACGGCCCTGCCCTCCAGCGCCTCCAGCGCCTTCAGGGCGCGGGCGCGCGTGATGCGCGGCGGGAAGGCGATCGGCGGAAGCCCGCCGCCGAGGGCGACGCCGACCGGACGGCCCGCCCCCGCTCACCCGCGCCGGGGGGCGGGCCGGATCGCGACCCCACCGGCCGGGGTTGATCATCCCGGGGGCTACCGTGACGTCATGCCCGCATTCGATGCCAGCCGCGCCGCGCTCGTCCTGGTCGACCTGATGGAGCGCATCGTCGCCCTGCCGCTCGCTCCCCGCCCCGGGGCCGACGTCGTCGCCACCGCCACCGGGCTCGCGGCGGCGTTCCGCGCCGCGGGCGCGCCCGTCGTCCTCATCCGTGCCGAACGCCCGGGCACCGACCCCCAGCCCCCCGGCAGCGGCTTCGTCCCCGGCCTGGTCCACGACGGCGACCTCGTCGTCGTCAAGCGCACCATCGGCGGCTTCCACGGCACCGCCCTGCACGACCTGCTCACCGAGCGCGGCGTCACGACCCTCGTGTTCGGCGGCATCGCCACCAACCTCGGCGTCGAGTCCACCGCCCGCTCCGCCGCCGACCTGGGATACGACCTGTACTTCGCCGAGGACGCCCTGACGGCCCTCACCCCCGAGGAGCACCGGGCGGCCGTCGAGCTGAACTTCCCCCGCCTCGGCACCGTCACGCGGGCGGCAGCCCTGACGCCGGACGCCGCCCGGTGAACCGCGGCCCGCTGAACCGCACGCCCGCCGCCCGCACATGGATACGCCCCGGGGCTTCCCGCCCCTGCAGCCTCGTGGTCTGCCGGGGCTGCTGCTGCGGCGACGCCCGCAAGCACCCCGGTACCGACCACGCCGGTCAGCTGCGACGGTTGCAGGAGGCCGCGGCGGCCTCCGGCGGGCGGCTCGCCGTCCGCACCAGCGACTGCCTCGGCCCGTGCGGCCAGGCCAACGTCGTGGTGGTCCAGCCCTCCACGGAGGGCCGCCGGCGGGGTGCCCGCGCCGCGTGGATCGGCTGGGCGCTGGACGACGACTGCCTCGACGACATCCTGGAGTGGGTCGAGGCGGGCGGGCCGGGTGTCGCACAGCCCCCGGACACGCTCACGCTCCAGATGATCGACCCGCCGCGCTCGTAGCGCAGGGGCCCGCGGCGCCGGCGGGCGCAGGGGGCGCACCTCGCCGGCCGGTCCGCCTGCCCCGGGCGCCCGCGGACGCGGGGCCCGCGGTGCCGCCGGCCGGACCGCCGCTCAGCCCCGCGAGGCCGCGGCCGGCAGGGCGATGCGGTTCTCGCCCGCGTACACGTTCATGTTCCGGCCGCGCAGGAAGCCCACCAGCGTCAGTCCCGTCCCGGCCGCCAGGTCCACCGCGAGCGACGACGGCGCCGACACCGCCGCCAGCACCGGGATGCCCGCCATCACCGCCTTCTGCGCCAGCTCGAAGGAGGCCCGCCCCGACACCAGCAGCACCGCCCGGTCCAGCGGCAGCAGGTCCTCGCGCAGCGCGCGCCCCACCAGCTTGTCCACCGCGTTGTGGCGGCCGACGTCCTCCCGTACGTCCAGCAGCTCGCCCTCCTCCGAGAACAGCGCGGCCGCGTGCAGCCCGCCGGTCCGGTCGAAGACCCGCTGTGCCGCGCGCAGCCGCTCGGGCAGCTCCGCCAGCAGCCCCGGCTCCAGCCGCAGCGGGGGAGCGTCGGCGATGGGGAAGCGCGCGGTGGTGCGTACGGCGTCGAGGCTGGCCTTGCCGCACAGCCCGCACGACGACGTCGTGTAGACGTTGCGCTCCAGCGTGATGTCCGGCACGGGGACGCCCGGGGCGAGCTGGACGTCCACGACGTTGTACGTGTTGGAGCCGTCCTCCGCGGCGCCTGCGCAGTACACGATGTTCCGCACGTCCGACGCCGAGCCGAGGACGCCCTCGCTGACGAGGAAACCCGCCGCGAGCGCGAAGTCGTCGCCCGGCGTGCGCATGGTGATGGCGAGCGGCCGGCCGTTCAGCCGGATCTCGAGGGGCTCCTCGGCGACCAGGGTGTCGGGGCGGGCGGAGACGGCCCCGTCCCGGATGCGGATGACGCGGCGGCGCTCGGTGACCCGTCCCATGACTCCTCAGTCCCGGTTGCGGAGGTTCTGTACGTGCGGAAGGCCGCACCGGCCCTCGATGCGGAAGGTGCCGCGGTCACCGGGTGGTCGTGCGGTGAGGTGACCCCGACGATCTCATTGTCCTGCACGGGCGGGGCGGGGATGCAGCCGACTCCGCGGGAGGCACGGACCGTGACCGGTTCCGTCCGGCGCGATGCGTCCCCCGCAGCCCCAGCCCCAGCCCCCCAGCCCGCCACTCGCTCCCGCTCCGGAAGCCGGGCGTGTCCGTCGCGGTGTTCCGCCCCCGACTCGCCCCGCACGCGTCGGCGTACCTCCAGGTCGGCAGCCCTGCGGCGTTCGGCCGGTGCCCCGGAAGATGTTGCGGAGTCTCCAATCGGCGGCCGGGAATCCTGTCGGATCACTTGTCCTGTTACCGGTGAGTCGCTGACCAGACTGGGACACTCGTGCGCGCGCTTCGCGTGCGCCTCCCACCTCGTACGCTTCGTTCACCCAAGGGGGTCCCGGGCATGACGGGCACTCGTATCGCCGCGCTCGGGCACTACCAGCCCGCCAAGGTGCTCACCAACGACGACCTGGCCGCGCTGGTCGACACCAGCGACGCGTGGATCAGCAGCCGGGTCGGCATCCGCACCCGGCACGTGGCGGGACCGGACGAACCGGTCGACGAGATGGCCGCGCACGCCGGGGCCAAGGCCCTCGCCTCTGCCGGGCTCACCCCCGCCGACGTCGACCTGGTCCTCGTCGCCACCTCCACGGCGATCGACCGCTCCCCGAACACCGCCGCCCGGGTCGCCGCCCGGCTCGGCATGGCGTCCCCCGCCACCATGGACCTCAACGTGGTGTGCGCCGGCTTCACGCACGCGCTGGCCACCGCCGACCACGCCGTGCGCGCCGGGTCCGCGACCCGCGTCCTCGTCATCGGCGCCGACAAGATGACCGAGGTCACCGACTGGACGGACCGGACCACCTGCGTCCTGGTCGGCGACGGTGCGGGCGCGGCCGTCGTCGAGGCCGCACCGGACTCCGTCGGCGCCGGGATCGGCCCGGTGCTGTGGGGTTCGGTGCCCGAGATGGGGCACGCCGTCCGCATCGAGGGCACCCCGCCGCGCTTCGCCCAGGAGGGGCAGACGGTCTACCGGTGGGCCACCACCCAGCTCCCGCCCATCGCCCGCCGGGTGTGCGAGCGGGCCGGCGTCGCGCCCGAGGACCTCGCCGCGGTCGTCCTCCACCAGGCCAACCTGCGCATCATCGAGCCGGTGGCGCGGCGGATCGGCGCGGTCAACGCCGTCATCGCCCGGGACGTGACCGAATCGGGGAACACCTCGGCCGCCTCGATCCCGATGGCCTTCTCCAAACTCGTCGAACGCGGCGAGGTCACCTCCGGCGCGCCGGCCCTGCTGTTCGGCTTCGGCGGCAACCTGTCGTACGCCGGCCAGGTCGTCCGCATCCCGTGAGGGCGCCGGGGCCGGTGCGGGCCCCGTCGCTCCGTGGCGCCGGCCGCGTACGTGCCGGTTCGGGCACCACGGGCTGATCGCGGCCCCCGCCGCCCGCCGGCCGACGTGGTCGCGCCCGGCAGTCCCGACCCGGTGACGGGACGCGTCGCGCCACCGCGGTCATGCGGGCCCGCCCCGAACCCACGTGGCCACGCGCCACCGGCGCGACACGGACCGTCCCGCGTTCCGGCCCCGCGGCCGCCTTTGTCCTCGGTGAGGAGAAAGTCGGCATGGATTGCTGCGCAACTTCTTCCCCCTGTGGCAAAGCGCTGCTACGTTCCCCCCGAAAGCCCGGCCGGACACGGTTGCTCGCCGGTCCGGGCGGCATCACCGAGCCACGGAGGCGGGGAGGGACGGGTGAGACGTATGACGGCTCGACCCGCCAATGCGCACCAGGCGCGGCTGCTGCGGCTGCTGCGCGACGGCGGACCCAACTCCCGCGCCCAGCTGGGCGACCAGGTCGACCTCTCGCGCTCCAAGCTCGCCGTCGAGGTCGACCGTCTCCTGGAGACCGGCCTGGTGGTGGCGGACGGCCTGGCCGCCTCGCGCGGCGGGCGCCGCTCGCACAACATCCGTCTCGCGCCCGCCCTGCGCTTCCTCGGTGTCGACATCGGCGCCACCTCGGTCGACGTGGCGGTCACCAACGCGGAGCTGGAGGTCCTCGGCCACCTCAACCAACCCATGGACGTGCGCGAGGGCCCGGTCGCGGTCTTCGAACAGGTCCTCGCCATGGCCGCCAAGCTCAAGGCGTCCGGCCTCGCCGAAGCTTTCGACGGCGCGGGGATCGGCGTACCGGGACCGGTCCGCTTCCCCGAGGGCGTACCGGTCGCGCCGCCGATCATGCCCGGCTGGGACGGCTTTCCGGTGCGCGAGGCGCTCAGCCAGGAACTCGGCTGCCCGGTCATGGTGGACAACGACGTGAACCTGATGGCGATGGGGGAGCAGCACGCGGGTGTCGCCCGCTCGGTCGGCGACTTCCTCTGCGTCAAGATCGGTACCGGCATCGGCTGCGGCATCGTCGTCGGTGGCGAGGTCTACCGCGGTACCACCGGCAGCGCCGGCGACATCGGGCACATCCAGGTCGAGCCGGACGGCCGCGCCTGCGCGTGCGGCAACCGGGGCTGCCTGGAGGCTCACTTCAGCGGCGCCGCGCTCGCCCGCGACGCCGAGGACGCGGCGCGCGCCGGCCGGTCCGAGGAACTCGCCCGCCGCCTGGAGGGCGCGGGGCGCCTCACCGCCGTGGACGTCGCCGCGGGAGCGGCGGCCGGCGACGCGACGTCCCTCGCGCTGATCCGGGAGGGCGGCAACCGGGTCGGCCAGGTCATCGCCGGGCTCGTCAGCTTCTTCAACCCGGGCATGGTGGTGATCGGCGGTGGCGTCACCGGCCTCGGACACAACCTGCTCGCCAGCGTCCGCACCCAGGTCTACCGCACGTCACTTCCCCTGGCGACGGGCAACCTGCCCATCGTGCTGGGGGAGCTGGGCGCGGCCGCCGGAGTCATCGGCGCCGCCCGGCTCATCAGCGACCACCTGTTCTCCCCGGCCTGAGGCCGACCGTCCCGGGACCGGGACCGCACCACCCCCAAGCGCCACCGCACCACAGCCGCGCATCACCGCACCGCCCCCGTACCGCCGTCCAGCGCACCGCCGTCCAGTTGTACCGCCGTTCTCCGCGCAGCCGTTCAGCCCGTCCAGCCGTACCCGCCCTCGTACCACCGGCACCTACGACCGCACCGGCGCCCCGCACCTCACCGGCCCAGCACGCACGGGACAGTCCCCCAGCCCGTCCCGCCCACCCGTACGCACGGCACAGCACCCGTACCACCCCCGCACGCCCGGGTGCGCGACGCACCCGTTCCTGGTCATCCGCCCTGTCCGCTCACCGGCACCGCACACCGCCCGCCGAGGGGATTCGTCATGGCAACACCAGAACCACCGCTGCTCACCATGTCCGGGATCACCAAGTCGTTCCCCGGTGTCCGGGCCCTCGACGGCGTCGACCTCGAAGTGAGGTCCGGCGAGGTCCACTGCCTGCTCGGGCAGAACGGGGCCGGGAAGTCCACCCTCATCAAGGTCCTCGCCGGGGCCCACCAGCCCGACGAGGGCGAGATCATCTGGTGCGGCGCACCCGTCACCCTCAGGTCGCCGATCGCCGCCATGCGGCTCGGCATCGCCACCATCTACCAGGAACTCGACCTGGTGGACGGCCTGTCGGTCGCCGAGAACGTCTTCCTCGGGCACGAGCCGACCACCGCCGGCTTCGTGGTGCGCGGCGGACGCGCCCGCGCCGCCACCGCCGGACTGCTGCGCCGACTCGGCCACGCGGAGATCGACCCGGGCCGGCCCGTGGCCGACCTGTCCGCGGCCCAGCGGCAGATCGTCTCCATGGCCCGTGCGCTCTCGCACGACGTCCGGCTCATCGTGATGGACGAACCGTCCGCCGCGCTCGACCCCGACGAGACGGCCAACCTCTTCCGCATCGTCGCCGACCTGACGGCAGCCGGGGTCGCCGTCGTGTACATCTCCCACCGGCTGGAGGAGATCCGGCGCATCGGCCACCGCGTCACGGTCCTGAAGGACGGGCGGGCCGTCGCCGGCGGACTGCCGGCGGCGGCCACCCCGACCCGGGACATCGTTGCCATGATGACCGGCCGGAACGTCGAGTACGTCTTCCCCGCGCCCCGCCCCGCCGCCGGCGCACCCGCCGCCCGGTCCGTCCTGGCGGTCGAAGGGCTGGCCCGGGACGGCGAGTTCGCACCCCTCGACCTCGAACTCCGGCCCGGCGAGATCGTCGGCCTGGCCGGCCTCGTCGGCTCCGGGCGCTCCGAGATCCTGGAGACCGTCTACGGCGCCCGCCGCCCCACCGCCGGGCGCGTACTCGTCGACGGCCGGCCCCTGCGGCCCGGAAGCGTGCGTGCCGCCGTCCGCGCGGGGATCGGCCTCGCGCCCGAGGAGCGCAAGGCCCAGGGCCTGCTGATGCTCGAATCGGTCACCCGGAACGTCTCCGTGTCGTCCCTCGCCCGCTTCTCGCGCGCCGGCTGGCTCGACCGGACCGCCGAGCGCGGCGCGGCGTGCCGCGCCACCCGCGAGCTGTCGCTGCGCCCGGACGACCCCGACGTCCGGATCCGTACGCTCTCCGGCGGCAACCAGCAGAAGGTCGTCCTCGCCCGCTGGCTGCTGCGCGGCTGCCGCGTCCTGCTCCTCGACGAGCCCACCCGCGGGGTGGACGTCGGGGCACGCGCCGAGCTGTACGCCGTCATCCGGCGCCTCGCCGACGACGGGCTCGCCGTCCTCCTCGTGTCCAGCGAGGTCCCCGAGGTGCTGGGCCTGGCCGACCGGGTGCTGGTGCTCCGGGAGGGGCGCGTCGTCCACACGGCGCCGGCCCGGGAGCTCGACGAACACCGCGTACTCGACCTCGTGATGGAAGGGAGCCCGACGCCATGACGCAGCCCGCGCCGGCCACGACCGCCGAACCACCCCTCGCCAAAGCCTCCGGGCGGCCGGGGGGCCCGCGGGCCGACGTCCGCAACCTGACCCTGCTCGGTGTTCTCGCCGTGCTGGTCGCGGTCGGCGGGATCACCAGGCCGGACCAGTTCCTCGACACCTCCAACCTCCAGCTGATCCTCACCCAGGCATCGGTCATCGGTGTCGTCACCGTCGGCATGACCTTCGTCATCACCAGCGGCGGCATCGACCTCTCGGTCGGGGCGATCGTGGCCCTCGCGTCCGTGTGGGCCACCACCGTCGCCACCCAGGAGTACGGCTTCGCCGGCATCCTCTTCACCGCGGTCGTCGTCGGACTGGGCTGCGGACTCGTGAACGGGCTGCTCATCGCCTACGGGGGGGTGGTGCCCTTCATCGCCACTCTGGCCATGCTGGCCTCGGCACGCGGTCTCGCCCTGCAGATCACCGACGGCAGGACGCAGATCGTCACCGTCCAGTCCGTTCTCGACCTCGGCGTCCCCGACTCCTACCTCCTCGGCATACCGCCGCTGGTGCTGGTCTTCGCCGCCGTCACCGTCGTCGGCTGGCTGCTGCTGAACCGGACCACCTTCGGACGGCGCACCGTCGCCGTCGGCGGCAACGCGGAGGCGGCCCGGCTCGCCGGCATCGACGTACGCCGTCAGCGGCTCCACCTCTACCTGCTGTCCGGGCTGTGCTGCGGCATCGCGGCCTTCCTGCTGATCGTCCTCGCGGGCTCCGGCCAGAACACCAACGGCAACCTGTACGAGCTCGACGCGATCGCCGCCGCCATCATCGGAGGCACCCTGCTGAGCGGGGGGCGCGGCACGATCGCCGGCTCCGTGCTCGGTGTCCTCGTCTTCACCACGATCACCAACATCTTCGCCCTGAACAACCTGCAGAGCGACGTCCAGCAGATCGCCAAGGGCGCGATCATCGTCGCCGCCGTCCTGGTCCAGCGCCGTACCGCGCGCGACGCCGACGGGGCCTGACGCCCCGGCACCTCCGCACGACCGCCCAACGGAAAGGGTTCCACCGCCATGCCGGAAACCAGCCGCAGAGGACTGCTGTTCGGCACCGCCGCCGTCTCCGCCGGCGCCCTGCTGTCCGCCTGCACCAGCAACGAGCCGAAGAACGCCGCCCCGGCCGCCGGCAGCGCCCCGGCCGCCGACGACAAACCCGGCACGCCCGTCACCATCGGGTTCGCCGGTCCGCAGGCCGACCACGGATGGCTCAACGCGATCAACGTCAATGCCAAGGAGAGGGCGAAGGCGTACCCGGAGGTCACGCTCGAGATCACGGAGGGGTCGAACGACACCGCCACCCAGATCGGCCAGATCCAGACGCTCATCAACAAGAAGGTCGACGTGCTGGTGATCCTGCCGGCCGACGGCAAGGCCCTCACCCAGGTCGGGCTCCAGGCCATGAAGGCCGGCATCCCGGTGATCAACCTCGACCGGGTCTTCGCCTCCCCGCAGGCCTACCGCTGCTGGATCGGCGGCGACAACTACGGCATGGGCCTCAACGCCGGGCGCTGGATCGGCGAACAGCTCAAGGGCAAGCCGGACGCCAAGGTCGTCGAACTCGCAGGGATGGACAACCTGGAGCTGACCAGGCAGCGCACCCAGGGCTTCGACGACGCGCTGAAGAACTACCCGAACATCCGGAAGGTGGCGCGGCAGGCAGCCGAGTTCACCGTCGAGTCCGGCCAGGCCAGGATGGCGCAGCTCCTGCAGGCCCAGCAGCAGTTCGACGCGCTGTGGAACCACGACGACGACCAGGGTGTGGGCGCGCTGCGGGCCATCCAGCAGGCGGGCCGCGACGACTTCCTCATGGTCGGCGGTGCGGGCGCCAAGTCGGCGATGGACGCCATCAAGGCCGACAACGGCGTGCTCAAGGCGACGGTGCTCTACCCGCCGACCATGGCCGCGTCCGCCATCGACCTGGCCCGGGCGCTGGGCCGGAAGAAGGGCATCGTCGGCATGTCCGAGCTGGAGATCCCCGCCTCGATCACCCTGTACTCGGCAGTGGTCACCAAGGAGAACGTCGACGAGTACCTGCCCACGGGCTTCAGCTGACCCTGGTCCGCCCGTCCCCACCGAGCAACCGACGAGGAGGAACCCGTATGGCGCAGGCGCAGGAGAGGCCGACGGAGCGTCAGGAGACGCTGCCGGGACTGGGGATCGGCATGGTCGGGTACGCCTTCATGGGCGCCGCCCACTCGCAGGGGTGGCGCACCGTGGGCCGGGTCTTCGACCTGCCGGTGCGGCCCCGGCTCGCGGCGGTCTGCGGGCGTGACCCGGCCGCCGTACGGGCCGCCGCGGCCCGGCACGGCTGGGCCGCCGCCGAGACCGACTGGCGGGAACTCGTCGCGCGGGACGACGTACAGCTCGTCGACATCTGCACCCCCGGCGACAGCCATGCCGAGATCGCGATCGCCGCGCTGGAGGCGGGCAAGCACGTGCTGTGCGAGAAGCCCCTGGCGAACACGGTCGCGGAGGCGGAGGCCATGGCGGCGGCGGCCGCGCGGGCCCGTGCACGCGGTCAGGTGGCGATGGTCGGGTTCAACTACCGTCGCGTACCGGCCATGACGTACGCGCGGCGGCTGATCGCCGAAGGGCGGCTGGGCGTGCTGCGGCACGTGCGGGTGACGTACCTCCAGGACTGGCTGGTGGATCCCGCCTTCCCCCTGACCTGGCGGTTGCAGCGGGCGCACGCCGGATCGGGCGCGCTCGGCGACCTGGGCGCGCACATCGTGGACCTCGCCCAGTACCTGGCGGGGGAGCGGCTGGTGGGTGTCTCGGCGCTCACCGAGACCTTCGTACGGGAACGGCCCCTGGTCGCCGGCGTGTCCGCCGGGCTCTCCGCCCCGGGAGGCGCCGAGCGCGGCGCGGTCACGGTCGACGACGCGGCGGTGTTCACCGGACGGCTGGCCTCCGGGGCGCTGGCCACCTTCGAGGCCACCCGGGTGGCGGCGGGGCGCAAGAACGCCCTGCGCCTGGAGATCAACGGAGAGCGCGGTTCGCTCTCCTTCGACCTCGAGCGGCTGAACGAACTGTCGTTCCACGACCAGACCGAGCCCGCCCGGTCGGCCGGCTTCCGCCGGATCCTGGTCACCGAGCAGGACCACCCGTACCTGGAGGCATGGTGGCCGCCGGGCCACGCTCTCGGCTACGAGCACACCTTCACGCACCAGGCGCGCGACCTGGTGCACGCCATCGCCTCGGGCACCGAGCCGGCACCGTCCTTCGCGGACGGGCTCCAGGTGCAGCGGGTGCTGGCGGCCGTGGAGGAGAGCGCGGAGAAGAACGCCGTCTACACCCCCGTCACCGTCTAGGAGGCCGCCGCCGTGCCACGTCCCTTCACCCTCTTCACCGGCCAGTGGGCCGACCTGCCCCTGGAGGAGGTCTGCCGGCTCGCCCGTGACTTCGGCTACGACGGGCTGGAACTCGCCTGCTGGGGCGACCACTTCGAGGTCGACAAGGCCCTCGCCGATCCGTCGTACCTCGACGGGCGGCGCGCCCTGCTCGACACGTACGGGCTGAAGTGCTGGGCGATCTCCAACCACCTGGTGGGCCAGGCCGTCTGCGACCACCCCATCGACGAGCGCCACCAGGCCATCGTGCCGCCCCGCGTCTGGGGAGACGGGGAGCCGGAGGGGGTCCGGCAGCGGGCGGCGCGCGAGCTCGCGGACACCGCGCGGGCGGCCGCGGCCTTCGGCGTACGGACCGTCATCGGGTTCACGGGCTCCTCCATCTGGCACCTGGTGGCGATGTTCCCGCCGGTCCCCGAGCGGATGATCGAGCGGGGGTACGAGGACTTCGCCGAGCGCTGGAACCCGGTCCTGGACGTGTTCGATGCGGAGGGCGTGCGCTTCGCCCACGAGGTGCACCCGAGCGAGATCGCGTACGACTACTGGACGACGCAGCGTGCCCTGGAGGCGGTGGACCGGCGCCCGGCCTTCGGGCTGAACTTCGACCCCAGCCACTTCGTGTGGCAGGACATCGACCCCGTCGGCTTCCTGTACGACTTCCGGGACCGGATCTACCACGTCGACTGCAAGGAGGCGCGGCGGCGCCTCGACGGACGCAACGGCCGGCTGGGCTCCCACCTGCCGTGGGGCGACCCGCGGCGGGGCTGGGACTTCGTGTCGGCCGGGCACGGCGAGGTGCCGTGGGAGGACGTGTTCCGGATGCTGCGGTCGATCGGCTACGACGGGCCGGTGTCGGTGGAGTGGGAGGACGCCGGCATGGACCGGCTGACGGGTGCTCCGGAAGCGCTTGCCACCCTCAAGCGGTACGACTTCGACCCGCCGTCCACGTCCTTCGACGCCGCCTTCGGGAGCGGCGACTAGAGCATCACTGCAGGTCAACGCCCGGTGGCCAGGCTGCTGCCGGGCCGGTCCGACCTGCCCGTGCGCCGCTTTGTCCTTCCTCAGGAAAAAGTTCAACCGAACTGCGGTGCAAGGGCTTTCGGCACGGAACCAACCCGGCTACGGTCCCTGAGGTGTACAGGACAGACCAGCGTGACGGCGCACGCCGGTCCCCGGACATCCGGACATCCCGCCCCGTACGACCGGCTCACGGCCGGCCCCTTCCGGAGGACACTCGTGCACAGACAACGGCTCCGAGGGCGCACCGCGCTCGCACTCCTCACCGGTGGCCTGCTCGCCATGACCTCGTTCACCCTGGGCGCCGGGCAGGGCGCCGCGGCCGCACCCGCCGCACCAGCTTCCCCCGAGGCGGCGGCCGGCGCCACCGCCGAGGAGCAGTTCCAGCAGGTCACCCTCGCCAAGGGCGGCGAGGAGGTCGGCGAACCGATGTCGCTGGCCGTACTGCCCGACCGCAGCGTGCTGCACACCTCCCGCAACGGCGAACTGCGCCGTACCGACGCGGCCGGGAACACCAAGGTCATCGGCACCGTTCCGGTCTACTCGCACGACGAGGAAGGTCTCCAGGGCATCGCCCTCGACCCGGCCTTCGAGCGGAACCGGGCCGTCTTCCTCTACTACGCGCCCCCGCTCGACACGCCGGCCGGAGACGCGCCGGGCGACGGCACGGCCGCCGACTTCGCACGGTACGAAGGCGTCAACCGGCTCTCCCGCTTCGTCCTCAAGGCCGACGGCACCCTCGACAACGCCAGCGAGAAGAAGGTCATCGACATCCCGGCCACGCGTGGCATCTGCTGCCACGTCGGCGGTGACATCGACTTCGACGCGCAGGGCAACCTCTACCTCTCCACGGGCGACGACTCCAATCCGTTCGCCTCCGACGGCTACACCCCGATCGACGACCGGCCCGGCCGCAACCCCGCCTACGACGCACGGCGGACCTCGGGCAACACCAACGACCTGCGCGGCAAGATCCTGCGCATCAAGGTCGCCGACGACGGCTCGTACACGGTCCCCGACGGCAACCTCTTCGCACCCGGAACGGCGAAGACACGGCCCGAGATCTACGCGATGGGCTTCCGCAACCCCTTCCGCTTCAGCGTCGACAAGAAGACGGGTGTGCTGTACGTCGGCGACTACGGGCCCGACGCGGGCACCGCCGACCCCCGGCGCGGCCCGGCCGGCCAGGTGGAGTTCGCCCGTGTCACCCAGCCGGGCAACTTCGGCTGGCCCTTCTGCACCGGCGACAACGAGCCCTACGTCGACTACGACTTCGCCACCAAGGTCTCCGGCGCCGCCTTCGACTGCGCGGCTCCCAGGAACGACTCGGCGCTCAACACCGGCCTGGCCGACCTGCCGCCCGCCGAGCCCGCGTGGATCCCGTACGACGGTGGCTCCGTGCCCGAGTTCGGCTCGGGCTCGGAGTCGCCGATGGGCGGACCCGTCTACCGCTACGACCCCGCGAACACCTCTCCCGTGAAGTTCCCCGAGGCGTACGACGGCGACTTCTTCGCAGGCGAGTTCGGACGCCGCTGGATCAAGCGCATCGAGCACGGCGCCGACGGCGCCGTCCAGGCCATCAACCCGGTCCCGTGGACCGGCACCCAGGTGATGGACATGGCCTTCGGCCCCGACGGTGCGCTGTACGTCCTCGACTACGGCACCGCCTGGTTCGGCGGCGACGAGAACTCCGGTCTGTACCGCATCGAGAACGCCACCGGCGGCCGCTCCCCGGTCGCCGAGGCCTCCGCGAACAGGACCTCCGGGAAGGCGCCGCTGCGGGTCGCCTTCTCGTCGGCCGGCACCACGGACGCCGACGGCGACACCCTCACCTACAGCTGGGACTTCGGCGACGGCACCGCTCCCTCCACGGCCGCCCACCCGACGCACACCTACCGGAGGAACGGCACCTACACCGCCACCGTGACCGCCGAGGACCCGACCGGGCGGACCGGCTCCGCCAGCGTCCACGTCGTCGTCGGCAACACCGCGCCCAAGGTGACGCTCGACCTGCCGAAGGACGGCGCGCTGTTCGGCTTCGGCGACGAGATCCCGTTCAAGGTGACCGTGACCGACCCGGAGGACGGCACGATCGACTGCGCCAAGGTCAAGGTCACGTACATTCTCGGCCACGACAGCCACGGCCACCCGGTCACCTCCGCCAACGGCTGCACCGGCACCATCAAGACGTCCGCCGACGGCGGCCACGACCCGAACGCCAACATCTTCGGCGTCCTCGACGCCGAGTACACGGACGGCGGAGGGGGTGGCCAGGCCGCACTGACCAGCCACGACCAGGCACAGCTCCAGCCCCGCCACCGGCAGGCCGAGCACTTCTCGTCCCAGTCCGGGATCCGTACGTACGACAAGGCCACCGCCAACGGCGGCAGGACCGTCGGCGACATCGACGACGGCGACTGGATCTCCTTCAGGCCCTACCACCTGACCGGCTCGACGAAGCTCACCGCCCGCATCTCGTCCGGTGGCGCGGGCGGCTTCCTGGAGGTGCGCACCGGCTCGGCGACCGGCACGCTCCTGGGATCGGCCCCGGTGCCGGTGACGGGCGGCTGGGAGACCTTCCAGGACGTGGACGTACCGCTGCGGTCCGTGCCCAGGCGGACCACCGAGCTGTTCCTGGTGTTCAAGGGCGGCAGCGGTGCCCTGTACGACGTCGACGACTTCGAGCTGTCCAGCACACCGGTGGACCGCACCGCCAAACGCGTACTGGTCTTCTCGAAGACGGCCGGTTACCGCCACGACTCCATCCCGGCGGGGATCGCCGCGCTCAAGGAGCTCGGCGCGTCGAGCAACATCACCGTCGACGCGACCGAGGAGGCCCGCCAGTTCACCACCGGCAACCTCGCCCGGTACGACGCCGTCGTCTTCCTGTCCACCACCGGTGACGTCCTCGACGCGCAGCAGCAGAAGGCGTTCGAGAACTACGTCGCCACGGGCGGCGGATACGTCGGCGTCCACGCGGCCGCCGACACCGAGTACGACTGGGAGTTCTACGGCGGGCTGGTCGGCGCCCGCTTCGCCTCCCACCCGCACATCCAGCCCGCGACCGTGCGCGTCGAGGACCACGACCACCCGGCGACCGCGCACCTGCCGTCGGCCGGCTGGCAGCGCACGGACGAGTGGTACGACTACCGCACCAATCCACGCGGCCAGGCCCGGATCCTCGCCACCCTCGACGAGACCACCTACGAGGGCGGCACCATGAAGGGCGACCACCCGATCGCCTGGTGCCGGAGCTACGAGGGCGGGCGCGCCTTCTACACCGGCGGCGGCCACACCGCCGCCTCCTATGAGGAGCCCGCCTTCCGCCGGCACCTGCTCGGCGGCCTGCGGTACGCCACCGGCCAGGTCCGCGCCGACTGCACCCCGCAGACCGGCTACCGGGACCTCTTCAACGGGCACACGCCGGAGGGCTGGAAGCAGGCCGGCCCGGGCAGGTTCACCGTCGTGGACGGCGAACTGCGCACCGAGGGTGGCATGGGGCTGCTGTGGTACCAGGCGAAGGAATTCTCGTCCTACTCGCTGCAACTGGACTGGAAGCTGGACGGTGACGACAACTCCGGTGTCTTCGTCGGCTTCCCGGCCTCCGACGACCCCTGGTCGGCGGTGAACAAGGGGTACGAGATCCAGATCGACGCCACCGACGCCCCCGACCGCACCACCGGCGCCGTCTACGGCTTCGCGCCGGCCGACCTCAAGGCCCGCGACCGGGTGCTGCGGCCGCCCGGCCAGTGGAACAGCTACGAGATCCGGGTCCGGGGGGAGCGGCTCCAGGTCTTCCTCAACGGGGTGAAGATCAACGACTTCACCAACACCGACCCGGCCCGGAGCCTGAAGGACGGCTTCATCGGCCTGCAGAACCACGGCACCGACGACCAGGTGTCCTTCCGCAACATCCGACTCAAGGAGCTGCCCTCGCCTTCGTAGGGCCGCGCTCCTCAAGCCGGCGGCGGGCGGGGAGGCGCCGTACCCCCCGCCCGCCGTCTCCGACGCACCACACCAGGGAGGCTGGCCATGTTCGCTGAACGTCGTGCCGATCGACGGGTCGGGGTCTGGTTCACCGGAGCGCGGGGCTCCGTCGCCACGACCGCGGTGGCGGGGTGCGCGGCGGTCGCCACCGGGCTGCACCCACCGACCGGCATGGTCACCGAAACACCCCCCTTCGCCTCCTCCGGCCTCCCGTCCCCGGCTTCCCTCGTCTTCGGCGGCCATGACACGGCGGCCTGCCCGCTGCCGAAGCGCGCGGAGGAACTGACGGCGGCGGGCGTCCTGCCGCACGGCCTGGCCGCCGCCGTCCGCTCGGAACTCACCGCGGCGGACACGGAGATCCGCCCCGGCGGCCCCCTCCCCGGCGACACCCGCACCGACGAAGCACTCATCACCGCCTTCACCTCCGACATCACCGACTTCACCCGCCGCCACGACCTCGACCGCACGGTCGTGATCAACCTCGCCTCCACGGAGCCGGCGCCGGCCGCGGACGCGGTACGGCTGCCCCCCAGCTCCCTGTACGCGGCCGCCGCGCTCCGGGCGGGCTGCCCCTACGCCAACTTCACCCCCTCCACCGGACTGCGCGCCGACGCCCTCGCCGGCGCCGTCGCCGCCTCCGGCCTTCCCCACGCCGGCCGGGACGGCAAGACCGGCCAGACCCTGCTCCGTTCCGTGCTCGCCCCGATGTTCGTGCAGCGCGCCCTGCCGGTCCGTGCCTGGTCCGGCACGAACCTCCTGGGGGGCGGCGACGGGGCGGCGCTGGCCGACCCCGCCGCTGCCGCCGCCAAGAACGCCGGCAAGGAACGGGTCCTGGCCGACGTGCTGGGCCACGTCCCCGAGGGCGAGGTCCACATCGACGACGTCCCCGCGCTCGGCGACTGGAAGACCGCCTGGGACCACATCGCCTTCGACGGCTTCCTCGGCTCCCGGATGGTCCTCCAGACCATCTGGCAGGGGTGCGACTCGGCGCTCGCCGCCCCTCTCGTCCTGGACCTCGCCCGGCTGCTGGCCCGAGCCCACGAGGCCGGCCTCACCGGGCCGCTGCCCGAACTCGCCTTCTACTTCAAGGACCCCGACGGGGGCCCTGCGGCCCTCCCGGACCAGTACGCCGCGCTCCTCTCCTTCGCCGAGCGCCTGCGGGACGCCCGGTGACGCCCGCGATGCCGGGGCCGGGGGCCGGGATGCCGTCGGGTGCTTCCGGCCCCGGTGCCCGTCGGCGCCTGCCGCTGCGGTTGCCGTTGCTGCTGCTGCCGTTGCCGCTGGGCCGGCACGGCCGTGGTGCGGGCGCGGCGGGGCCGTCGGCCGGGGTGCGGGAGGCCGTGGCGGCGGGGCGCCCGGGTGGCGCGCGCCTGCGGGCCTGGGCGGAACTCCTGCGGGTGTCCGCCCTCTTCACCGTGCCGGGCGACGCGCTCGCCGGCGCGGCGGCCACCGGACTGGCCCCCAACCGGCGCACGGCACTCGCCATCGGCTCGTCGCTGTGCCTGTACGAGGCGGGCATGGCCCTCAACGACTGGGCCGACCGCCACGAGGACGCCCTCGACCGCCCCCACCGCCCCCTCCCCTCGGGCCGTATCACCCCCCGCGCGGCCCTGGCCGCCTCCGCCACCTTGACCGCCGCCGGTCTCGCACTCGCCGCCCGTGCGGGCCGCGGCCCGTTCGCCGTGGCGTCCGCCCTCGCCACCACGGTCTGGGCCTACGACCTGCGCCTCAAGCACACCCGTGCCGCCCCCGCCACCATGGCCGCCGCCCGTGCGCTGGACCTCCTCCTCGGCGCCACCGCCACGGCAGCCCCCGCACCGGTGGCCGCTCCGCCGGCGCCCCCGGCGCCCCCGGCGGGTCCGCAGGTGCTCCGGGGACCCGGCGCCCGCCGCGGCCGCCGCGCGGGAGCCGACGCTCCAGGACACGGAGCCGTCGGGTCGCCCGCGCGAGGCGCGATGGCCGCGCTGCCGTCCGCCGCCGCGCTGGGCGCGCACACCTGGGCGGTGACCGCGGTCTCCCGGCACGAGGCGCAGGGCGGCTCCTCGGCGGCCCCGCTCGCCGCGCTGGTGGCCACCGCCGCCCTCGGCGCCGTCGTCGCCCGCCCAATCACGGCCCCGTACGGCGTGGGCGGCCGGGCGCCGAAAGGGCGCGGCGGCGCCGCGAGGAAGAGCGCCCGGTGGGGCGAGAGGCACGAGCGACCCGAGCCCGATCGACCCTCGGCACCACCACCAGGCGGTCCGCAAGCGAGCCGAGCGCGTCGAACCGCGCACGACGAGCCGCCCGGCGCCGCCCGGCACGCGCCGCCCCGCCGGACACGCGGCGCCGCGACCGGCGCGGGCCTGTCCATCCCACCCGGGAGCACACCCGGCAGCGCGCCGGGAGGAGTGGGCCCGGGGCCGGCTGCCGGCAGGAGCCGAGCAGGCGCCGCCCTCGCCGCCGCGGCCTATGTCCGCACCGCGGCCGTTCCCCTTCTGCACGCCGCGCTCAACCCCTCCGCACCGCTCACCCAGCGGGCCGTCGGCGGCGGCATCCGGGCCATGATCCCGCTCCAGGCCGCCCTCGCCGCCCGCCGCGGTACCGGCGGCGCCCTCGCCACCGGGCTCGCCGTCCTGGGACTCGCCCCCCTCGCCCGCGCGCTCGCCCGGACGGTGAGCCCCACATGACCTCCCAGCACCGGATCACCTCCGCGTCCGGCCCCACACGGCTCCGTTTCGGCTACGGCACCAACGGCCTCACCGACCTCCGGCTGGACGACGCCCTCGCCCTGCTCGCCGACCTCGGCTACGACGGCGTCGGCCTCACCCTCGACCACATGCACCTCGACCCCCTCGCCCCGGACCTCGCCACCCGTACGGCCCGGGTCACCCGCCGCCTGGGTGAACTGGGCCTCGGCGTCACCGTCGAAACCGGTGCCCGCTACGTCCTCGACCCGCGCCGCAAGCACGGCCCCTCCCTCCTCGACCCCGATCCCGACGGGCGGGCCGCCCGCACCGCGCTGCTGGTGCGCGCCGTGCGGGTCGCGGCCGACCTCGGCGCCCACGCCGTGCACTGCTTCAGTGGCACCCTGCCCGACGGCACGGACACCGCCACCGCCTGGGAGCGGTGCGCAGAGGCACTCACCCCCGTCCTGGACGCCGCGGCCGCCGCCGGTGTCCCCCTCGCCGTCGAACCCGAGCCCGGTCACCTCCTCGCCACCCTCGACGACTTCCACCACCTGCGCCGCACGCTCGGCGACCCCGGCCCCCACCTCCTCGGACTCACCCTCGACATCGGCCACTGCCAGTGCCTGGAACCCGCACCGCCCGCCGACTGCGTCCGCGCCGCGGCGCCCTGGCTGCGCCACGTCCAGATCGAGGACATGCGTCGCGGCGTCCACGAACACCTGCCGTTCGGCTCGGGTGAGATCGACTTCCCGCCCGTCCTGGACGCCCTCGCCGCCACCGGCTACCAGGGCCTCATCGTCGTCGAACTGCCCCGCCACTCCCACGCGGGCCCCGAACTCGCCCGCGCCTCGATCGAGTTCCTCCGCACGAAGGGAGCCCCGGCACCGTGATCCCGATCCGCAAGGAACTGGACGACCGGCTCGACGGCGCCGCCCGCGCCTGGCTGGACGAGGCCCTCGCCGAGGCCGCCCACGCCGCCGGCGCCCCGCCCGACACCAGCCCGTACACCGCACCGCCCTCCTGGGAGCTGCGGTTCGCCTCCGCCGGCCGCCATTGCGGCCGGGAGAACGCCGACTCCGTCCGCATCCTCCTCCTCCAGGAGGCCCGTGCCGACACGGACACCCTCACCCGCCTCTACCACCACGGCACCGCCGCCGAGCGGCGCGCCGTCCTGCTCGCCCTCCCCGCACTCGTACCGGGACCGGAGGCGCTGCCCCTGGTCGAGGACGCGCTGCGCACCAATGACACCCGGCTGGTCGCCGCCGCCGTCGGCCCGTACGCGGCGGCCCACCTCGACCCGCACTCCTGGCGTCACGCCGTCCTCAAGTGCCTGTTCACCGGCGTTCCGGCCGACGCCGTCGCCGGCCTCGGCCGGCGCGCCCGCGGCGACACCGAGCTCGCCCGGATGCTCGGCGACCACGTCGCCGAACGCACCGCCGCCGGCCGTCCCGTCCCCCCGGACCTCCACCGCGTCCTCGCCCTGACCGTCCCCCCGGAGGAGCCCTGATGCGCATCTTCGACCCGCACATCCACATGACCTCCCGTACCACGGATGACTACCGGGCGATGTACGACGCCGGGGTCCGCGCCGTCGTCGAGCCGTCCTTCTGGCTGGGGCAGCCGCGCACCTCGCCCGCCAGCTTCTTCGACTACTTCGACGCGCTGCTCGGCTGGGAGCCCTTCCGCGCCGCCCAGTACGGCATCGCCCACCACTGCACCCTGGCCCTGAACCCCAAGGAGGCCAACGACCCCCGCTGCACCCCCGTCCTCGACGCCCTGCCCCGGTATCTCGTCAAGGACTCCGTCGTCGCCGTCGGCGAGATCGGCTACGACTCCATGACCCCGGCCGAGGACACCGCCCTCGCCGCGCAGCTCCAGCTGGCCGCCGACCACCGTCTGCCCGCGCTCGTCCACACCCCGCACCGTGACAAAGCGGCCGGCCTGCGCCGCACCCTCGACGTCGTCCGCGAATCGAACCTTCCCCCCGAGCGGGTCCTGCTCGACCACCTCAACGAGACCACCGTGAAGGAGGCCGCCGACAGCGGAGCCTGGCTCGGCTTCTCCATCTACCCCGACACCAAGATGGACGAGGACCGCATGGTCGCCCTGCTCAAGACCTACGGAACCGAGCGGGTCCTCGTGAACTCGGCCGCCGACTGGGGCAGGAGCGACCCGCTCAAGACCCGCAGGGTCGGCGACGCCATGCTCGCCGCCGGATTCACGGACGACGACGTCGACCAGGTCCTGTGGCGCAACCCCGTCGCCTTCTACGGCCTCAGCGGACGACTCCAGCTCGACCTTCCCGCTCCCGGCCCGCTCCACGAGGGCAACTCCATCCTCCGCGGCGGGGAATGAGAGGAGCCGGCCATGCGCTTCCGCCACCCGGACGGCTCCATCGTCCACCTCGCCTACTGCACCAACGTCCACCCCGCCGAGACCCTCGACGGCGTCCTCGCCCAGTTGCGCGACCACTGTGAACCCGTCCGCAGGCGCCTCGGCCGCGACCGCCTCGGCATCGGCCTCTGGCTGGCCAGGGACGCCGCGCGTGCTCTCGTCGCCGAGCCCGCGGCGCTCCGCCGGCTCCGCGCCGAACTGGACCGGCGCGGCCTGGAAGTGGTCACCCTCAACGGCTTCCCGTACGAAGGCTTCGGCGCCCAGGAGGTCAAGTACCGCGTCTACCAGCCCGACTGGACCCGCCCCGAACGCCTGGCCCACACCATCGACCTGGCCCGCCTCCTCGCCGCGCTCCTCCCCGACGACACCACCGAAGGGTCCGTCTCCACGCTCCCGGTCGCGTGGCGCGCGCCCTTCGACGCCACCGCGGCCGACACCGCCCGGCTCGCCCTCACGACCCTCGCCGAACGACTGGACGCCCTCGAGGAACTCACCGGCAAGTCCCTGCGCATCGGCCTGGAACCGGAGCCCGGCTGCGTCATCGAGACCACCGCCGACGCCATCGGCCCGCTCACCGCCGTAGCCAGTCCACGCATCGGGATCTGTGTCGACACCTGCCACCTCGCCACCTCCTTCGAAGATCCGCACACCGCCCTGGACGCCCTCGTCGCCGCAGGCATCCCCATCCCCAAGGCCCAGCTGTCCGCGGCCCTGCACGCCGAACATCCCCACCTCCCCGAGGTGCGCGCGGCACTCGCCGCCTTCGCCGAGCCCCGCTTCCTCCACCAGACCCGCACCAGCACCCCCGACGGCCTGCGCGGCACCGACGACCTCGCGGACGCCCTGCGGACCGGCGTTCCGCGCTCCGCGGTCCTGGGCGCCGGCACCCCGCGCTCCGGCGACCTGGACGGTGAGGCGTCCGGTGACCAGCCGCCCGAGGAGGGCGTGGCCGTCGGGGGCGCACTCCCCGACACCACCCCGTGGCGCGCCCACTTCCACGTCCCGCTCCACAGCCCGCCCGCCCCGCCGCTCACCTCCACGCTCCCCGTGCTCCGCGACGCCCTGACCGGGCTCGTCGGCGGCCCGGTCCCGCTCACCCGCCACCTCGAGGTCGAGACCTACACCTGGCAGGCCCTGCCGCCGGAGCTGCGCCCCCGTACGCGCGGCCGGCTCGCCGACGGGATCGCCGCCGAACTCACCCTCGCCCGCGACCTCCTCACCGACCTCGGCCTCAAGGAACTGCCATGACCGGCCCCATCCCGCTCCTGGTCCTGGACGTCGTCGGCCTCACCCCCCGTCTCCTCGATCACATGCCGCGGCTGAAGAGGCTCGCCCTGTCCGGCTCGCACGCCCCCCTCAGCACGGTCCTGCCCGCCGTGACGTGCGCGGCGCAGTCCACCTTCCTCACCGGCACCCTCCCCTCCGAACACGGCATCGTCGCCAACGGCTGGTACTTCCGCGACCTGGGCGAGGTCCTGCTGTGGCGCCAGCACAACGGCCTCGTCTCCGGCGACAAACTCTGGGACGCCGCCCGTCGCGCCCACCCCGGCTACACCGTCGCCAACATCTGCTGGTGGTACGCCATGGGCGCGGACACCGACATCACCGTCACCCCCCGGCCCGTCTACTACGCCGACGGACGCAAGGAGCCCGACTGCTACACCCGGCCCCCGGCGCTCCACGACGAACTCACGGACACACTCGGCACCTTCCCCCTGTTCCACTTCTGGGGCCCGGGCGCCGGCATCGTCTCCAGCCGGTGGATCATCGACGCCACCCGCCACATCCTGCGCACCCGCACCCCCGACCTCGCCCTGTGCTACCTCCCGCACCTCGACTACGACCTCCAGCGCTACGGCCCCGACGACCCGCGCGCCCACCGGGCGGCCGCCGACCTCGACGCCGCCATGGCCCCCCTCCTCGACGCCGCCGCAGCCGAAGGCCGCACGGTCGTCGCCCTGTCCGAGTACGGCATCACCCGGGTGAACCGGCACGTCGACATCAACCGCGCCCTGCGCCGCGCCGGTCTGCTGGAGGTCCACACCCAGGACGGCATGGAGTACCTCGACCCCATGGCCTCCCGGGCCTTCGCCGTCGCCGACCACCAGATCGCCCATGTGTACGTGCGGCGCCCGGAGGACCTCGACGTCACCCGGCAGGCGCTCACCGGTCTGCCCGGCATCGAGCGGCTCCTCGACGACGAGGGCAAGAAGGCGCACGGCCTCGACCACCCCCGCTCCGGGGAACTCGTCGCCCTCGCCGAGCCCGACGCCTGGTTCACGTACTACTACTGGCTCGACGACGCCCGCGCCCCGGACTTCGCCCGGCTCGTCGAGATCCACCGCAAACCCGGTTACGACCCCGTCGAACTGTTCATGGACCCGCTCGACCCCTACGTGCGTCTGAAGGCGGCCACGGCGATCGCCCGCAAGAAACTGGGCATGCGCTACCGCCTGGCGGTCGTGCCCCTCGACCCCTCACCTATTCGCGGCAGCCATGGCCGCCTTCCCACGAGCGATGACGAAGGTCCGCTCATCGTGTGCTCCACCCCCCGCGCCGTACAGGGCCGCGTCGCGGCCACGGATGTGAAGTCCCTGCTGCTCCGGCTCGCCGGTCTCCACTGACTCCAACTGAAGCACACTCCACTGACAGCGAGGAGTTGTCCACATGTCCCGCACGGCCAGGAACGCGGCGCGCGACGCCGACCCGGAGCTCTCCCACCGACTCAGCAGACGCGGCATGCTCGGCGTCGCCGCGGGCGCCACCGCCTCGGCCCTCCTCGGCGTCACGGCCGCCGCCACTCCCGCCACCGCCACGCCCGCCACCGCGGGAGCCGGCAGCCCGGGCCGCGGCCGCCCCGTCCTGCCCCCCGGCCGCCTCGGCATCCAGCTCTACTCCCTGCGCGACAAGGTCTCCACGCTCGGCTTCGCCACGGTCTTCGAGGAACTCCGGCGCCATGGCTACGACGAGGTCGAGTACGCCGGCTACACCCAGGGATCGGCGGGCCCCATCACGCTCGCCCGGCTCAAGCGCCTCACCCGCGACCACGGCCTGCGCGCCATCGGCAGTCACGTCGGCTACTACTCCTCCGATCCCAAGGCGTACACCTTCGCGCAGAACCTCACCCAGGTCCTCGACGACGCCCAGGCCCTCGGCCTGCGGCACATCGGCACCGCGTCCGGCCCCTGGCGCTACGGCGCGACCGTCGACGGCTGGAAGCGCTGCGCCGAGGAGTTCAACCACTACGGCGCCGAGGCGAAGAAGCGCGGCATGAAGTTCTACCAGCACAACCACGCCGAGGAGTTCTCCTTCGCCACCGACCGCCCGGACGTCCGCCTCTACGACGTCCTGCTCGCCGAGACCGACCCCGACCTCGTCCACCTGGAGATGGACATCTACTGGGCGTACGTCGGCACGTTCCGTTTCGGCAAGCGCGCCGACGGCACCCCCGCACCCTTCGACCCGCTCGACTACGTCCTGAAGCAGCCCGACCGGTACCCGCTGTTCCACGTCAAGGACGGGGAGCGAGACGACTCCGCCCGCGACGGCTACCGGATGGTCGACGTCGGGGACGGAGACATCGACTACCGGCGGTTCATCTCGGCGGTCAACCGCACCCACGGCGGCCGCCGCGACCACCACTGGCAGGCCGAGCACGACAACCCGGCCGAGTCCTTCACCTTCGCCCGCAAGGCCGGCGCCCACCTCCGCGCCCTCCGGGAGGGGGACTGCTGACACCCGCCCGGCGCCCGGTCTCCGCCCTTCGGTGGCAAGAGGCCGGGCGTCCGCACTTCCCCACAAACTTTCCGCTACCGACCAGTAGAGGGAATGTGGCCCTCCGTCCATCATTGAGCGCGAGCATGCCAAAGCCGTGGCCCCGAGGCCCGGCTGCCTGAGTACTCCCCGACACCCAGGAGACCCCCCATGCATGCACGCATCCGCAGAACGGCCACGGCAACGGTCCTCACCGCGGCGCTCCTCACGACAGCAGCCCCGGCGGCCTCCGCCGCGGCCCGGCCCACGAACAGTGCTCCGCAGCTCCACTCCGCGGCCGGCGTGGCGACCACGGCCTCCGTCGACTACGCCACCTGGCAGCGCGACGTGGCGGCGGTGATCGCGGTCGCCCGCCCCTACATCGACCAGCGCACCTCCCAGCCCTCCGCCGAGAAGCGGGCGATCGTCCTCGACATCGACAACACGTCGCTGGAGACGGACTTCCACCCCTTCTGGGAGTACCCGACCGCCGCCGTCAAGCCGGTGCTCGACCTCGCCCGCTTCGCCGACTCCCGTGGCGTCGACGTCTTCTTCGTCACGGCCCGGCCCGGGATCATCTACTCCCTCACCCACTACAACCTGAAGAAGGCCGGCTATCCGGTCGACGGGCTGCACGTGCGGGACCTGCCCGACCTCTTCCAGGAGGTGAGCGTCTACAAGACGGCCGAGCGCGCCGCGATCGAGGCGAAGGGGTACACGATCATCGCCAACATCGGCAACAAGGAGAGCGACCTCGTGGGCGGCCACGCGGAGAAGACGTTCAAGCTGCCCGACTACGGCCAGCTGTCCTGACGCAGACGCAGACGCAGACGCAGACGCGGAGGCGGAGGCGGGCGCAGGCGTAGACGTACCAGCAGGCGCAGGCGTAGACGTACCAGCAGGCGCAGGCGTACACGAGGCGCGGCGGGGGCCGCGGCACCGGGACCTCCCGGCTCCGGTGCCGCGGCCCCCGCCTCTGCCCCGCGGCCACCCCGACCCCCGGCCCCTGACCCGCAGCCCACCCCGGCCCAGCCACCCGGCCCAGGCTCTCCGGGCCCCCGGCCCCGCAGCCGGGGCCACCCCTGCCCCCGGCCCGTGGACAGCAGCCCACCGTCGGCCGCCGTGCCTCGGTGCCGTCACCACGCAGGGCCCCGGTTTTCGGCTTGGTCGAACACGATGGCGGAGTGTCCGCGCGGCACGCGCACCGGCACCGTGACGGGCTGCACCTCCCGCTGACCGCGCGGCGCTCCCGATCGGCACCGCCACCGACGCGCTCACCGGGCACCGGGGACTGCTCGCGATGCTCCTCGTGGGGAACGGCTGCGCGGCGCGGGCGGGCGCTCCCGCTCCGCCGCCGGGCACGGTGACCTTCGCTTTTCCGGCAAAACATGAACACCGTACGGTCCGTCCTCACGCTCCGCCCCGGCCCGGTGACGGCCCGCGTGCGCCGTCGGCACGGCCGGCGCCCGGAACGTCCCGGCGAGCCGCGCCGGCCCCCTGACCACGGGATATGCGGGTGAGGGGCACCTCGAACCCCTGGTAGAGTTATCCATGTCGCCGCGGGGAACGCCCCGCGAAGCGGCAGACACCTTGTCCGGGTGGCGGAATGGCAGACGCGCTAGCTTGAGGTGCTAGTGCCCTTTATCGGGCGTGGGGGTTCAAGTCCCCCCTCGGACACCACCAAGCGCCGGTCGGGAGCGATCCCGACCGGCGCTTCGCGTTGCTGTCGCCATGTCACCCGGTACCCCACCCTGTGCCCGGACCCGTCCTCGAAAGATCTGGCCGGCAGCCGCCGCGTGCGGGGTGGGGTCCTCACGCCCGGCGGCTTCCTGTCGTACGGGACTACCAGCGTGCGCCGATGACGCTGCCCTCGTAGAAGTCGCCGCTGAAGACGCGGTCACCGCTGTCGTGCTCCAGGCCGTGGAAGCTGCCGCCGCTCCAGTCGGCGCCGAAGAATTCGGCCTGGCAGGTCTTGTCGCATCCGCTCTCGTCGTTGGTTCCGTGCGCGGCGGCGGGGACCGTGCCGAGTGCTGTGGCGGCGGCGACGAGAGCCGCGCAGACGAGGGCCTTCTTGAGCATGTGTTCCTCCGGATCGCAGGATCCGCACCGGTTCTTCCGGGCGGGATTCGGAGACAGGGGTTCCCTTCGGCCTTCACTTCCGTGCGCGCGGCGGGCGGAAGCCCACCCTTTCGAGGGCCGACCGGTCAGCTCATCTGACGGTATACCAATTCACGCAAATGGCTGCCGGGGGTGGCCAGCAAGGTGGCCGGCGGGCCTTGCTCGACGATGCGGCCGGCCGACATCACGATGACCCGGTCGGCGTCCATCACCGTCGACAGCCGGTGGGCGATGACCAGGCGGGTGGCGTTGAGGCGGCGCGTGGAGTCGATGACGATGCGCTGCGTCTCGTTGTCCAGCGCACTGGTCGCCTCGTCGAGGAACAGGATCCGTGGGCGGCGGATCAGTGCCTGGGCGATCATCAGGCGCTGGCGCTGGCCGCCCGAGATCGCGCCGCCGCCGGCGATCATGGTGTGCAGACCCATCGGCATGCGCCGGATGTCCTCCGCCAGGCCCGCCATCTCCGCGGCGGCCCAGACCTCCTCCTGAGGGAAGGTCTCCGCCCCGCAGATGCAGTCCAGGATCGAGCCGGTCAGCGGCTGCGCGTTCTGCAGCACGACACCGCACTGGCGGCGCACCGCCGCCTGGTCGAGGGCGGCGAGATCCTGGCCGTCGTAGAGGACGCTGCCGGAGGCGGGCTTCTCGAAGCCGATGAGCAGGCGCAGCAGGGTGGACTTGCCGCAGCCGCTCGGCCCCACGACCGCCACGAACTCGCCCGGCCGGATGTCGAGCGAGACGTCGTCGAGGACGAGCGGCGAGTCGTCGGCGTACCGGAAGGACAGCCGGCGCGCCTCGATGGCGCCGGACAGGGCACCGGGCTGGGCCGTGGAGCCGCGCACCTCGGGCGCCTCGTCCAGGACCGGCTTGATCTGTTCGAACAGGGGCAGCGCGGCCGCCGCCGAGACCAGTGCCCCGGTCAGCTGCGTCACCGACGTCAGCAGCATCGTCACCGATGTGCTGAACGTCAGGAACGCGCCCGCCGACATCGAGCCCCGCGCGGGACCCGCCAGCAGCATGAACATGATGAGCGAGCAGAGCGGCAGGTACACCGCGTCCAGCACGGTGGTGATGTTCCGGATCCGGCCGGCCCGCTGCTGCAGCTCGCGCGAGCGCGCGAACTCCCGGGCCCACGCCGCGTACGCGAAGCTCTCCGCCGCCGCCACGCGCAGCTTCGGCAGGCCCCGCAGCGTCTGGAACGCCTGGTTGGCGAGCTTGTTCGTGAGCTCGACCAGCCGCCGCTGCCAGCGCACCTGCCACAGTCCCAGGCCGAGGAAGACCGCCCCGATGACCAGCAGCATGGCGATCGCCGCCAGCGCCAGCGGAACGCTGTAGCACAGCAGCAGCACGAGGTTCACCGCGCCGATCGTCGCTGCCTGCACGGCCACCGGGCCCACCCCGGTCATCACCCGGCGGATCGCGCCGATGCCCAGGGCCGCGCTCGCCAGCTCCCCGGTGGAGCGCTCGGTGAAGAAGCGCGCCGGCAGCCGCAGCAGCCTGTCCCACACGGCCGGCTGGAGCACGCTCTCGATGCGCCCCTCCATCCGCAGCAGCGTGAGGTTCTGCATCAGCATGAACGCCGCGGCCACGACACCGGTGACCATGACGGCCAGGGACACCTGCACGATCAGGCTCGTCTCCGCCGCCGGTACGTACGCACCGAGGACCTGCCCGGTCGCGACGGGCACCAGCGCGCCGAGGCAGACCGTCACCAGGCCGGCCAGGACGAGGCGGCGGACGTCGCCGGCCGTGCCGCGCATGCCGAACCGCAGCAGTCCCCAGGCGGACAGCGGCCGTTCGGGCAGCGGGCGGTAGAACATCACGCCCCGCGGCTCCAGTTCCGCTGCCTTCTCCGCGTCGAGGCGGATCCGCAGCCCGGAGGCGGGGTTCACCGCCTCGTACCGGCCCCGCCGCCACAGCAGGGCCACCGGCGCCCCCGACCTGGCCCAGTGGCCGACGAGCGGCCCGCAGTCGGTGCGCCACCAGCGCCCGTCGAGCCGGACCGCGCGCGTGCGGACCCGTGACGTGACGGCGATGCGCTCCACCGGGCCGGTGCGCTCGTCGGCCGCCGGGCCGTTCCTCACCGGCTCCACCAGCGTGACCCCGGCCGCCCGCGCCACCCGCCGGCACACGGCGAACGTGGCGTCGTCCCCCGTGGTCCCACCGCCGCCGGTCCTGCGCCCCGCCTGGTCCGGGCCGCCGATGGACGCCAGCAGCGCCTGGTCGGCCCGGGCACGGACGGCCTCGCCCGCCTTGATGCCGGCGGCGGCCCGGTCCTCGTGCGCCCGCTCCGCCCGCTCGATCCAGCGGTCGACCGCCGACAGCAGCCGGTACTGCTGGTTGACCATCCGCTGCCACAGCGCACCGTCCACCAGCAGGTCGGCCGCCGCGTCGGCGCTCCAGTCGGCGCCGTACCGGACGCTGCCCGGCGGGACCGGCATCCACAGCATGTCGTCGGCGATCTCCGCCGGTGTCCCGTCGTCCGAGGCACGCCCGTCGAGCGGCGCCTCGAACAGCACGCCGAGGCTGCGCGCCGTACCGAGCGCGAAGGCGTGCTCCAGCGGGCCGGCCCCGGCGCCGGGGGAGTACGCGTCGTACCCGGAGTAGGCGTCGTAACCGGCGTACGCGTCGTGGCCGTCGTACGGGGGGTGCGCGGCGTACGGGGAGTACCCGGCGTGCGAACCGTGGGAGCCGTACCCGTCGTACGGGGCCGGACCGCTCTGCGCGCCGTACGGGGGGTACCCGCCGTACCCGTCGGGCGTCCCGCCCGCGTCCGTGGCGCCGTACAGCTCCCGCAGGGCGATCCGGCGCAGCGCGCAGTCCTGGGCGGGCCGGCCCACCAGGGTGTGCTGCGGGCCCTCCACCGGGCCCAGCAGAAGGCTGCCCGCCTCGAGACGCCCGAGGAAGTGCCAGTTGCCCTGCCGCGCCGCGTCGACCGCGAACAGGTCCAGTTCGCCGCCGGTGATCAGCCACAGGACGTGCGGTCCCTCCAGGGGCACGCTGCGCAGTCCGGTGCAGTCGACGGGTGTGCCGAGACCGCCGAGGGCGTGGACGACGGGGTCGTGACGGGTCACGGGGGGAAGGGACACGTCAGCGCTCCCGTACCAGCTCGGCGTACGCGCCCGCGGCAGCGACGAGCTCCTCGTGGCGCCCGCGCTCGACGACCTTGCCGTGGTCCAGGACCACGATCTCGTCGCTGTCGCGCACCGTGGACAGCCGGTGGGCGATCACGACGCACGCGCAGCCGCGCCGCCGCAGGTTGTCGATGATGACCTGCTCGGTCTGCGCGTCCAGGGCGCTTGTCACCTCGTCGAGAACGAGCACCGACGGGCGCCGCACCAGCGCCCGCGCGATCTCCAGCCGCTGCCGCTGCCCGCCGGAGAAGTTGCGGCCGTCCTGCTCGACCCGGCTGTGGATGCCCTCCGGCCGGCGCGCGATCACGTCGTCGTACAGAGCGGCGTCCCGCAGCGCGGCGACGACGGCCTCGTCCGGTATGGACGGGTCCCACAGGGCGACGTTGTCGCGGACCGTGCCCTCGAAGAGGAAGACGTCCTGGTCGACGAAGGAGACGGAGGCGGCGAGCGCGCCGCGCGGGATGTCCTCCAGGCGCTGCCCGTCGATGCGGATGACGCCCTCCCAGGGTGTGTACAGGCCGGATATCAGGCGCGAGACGGTGGACTTCCCGCTGCCCGACCCGCCGACGAGCGCCACCTGCTGGCCGGGCCCGACACGCAGCGAGAAGCCGGTCAGCAGGGGCGCGTCCAGCGGGCTGTAGCCGAAGGTGATGTTCTCCAGCTCCACGTGTCCTGTCAGACGGCGCGTACTGGTGTCCGGCGTCACGCGCCCGTACAGGGCGTCGGCGGGGAAGTTCTCCACGTCCTTCAGCCGGGCCACGTCGGCCGCGAAGTCCTGGATGCGGCCCGCGACCCCGTTGAGCCGGGTGATGGGCGCGGTGAAGCGGGTCACCAGCGCCTGGAAGGCGACGAGCAGACCGATGGAGAGGTGGCCCTCCACCGCCCGCAGTCCGCCGATCCAGAGGATGAGCGCGCTGTTGAGCGTCGCGAGCGCGGGCGCGACGACGGCCAGGGCGGCACTGGGCACGCCGAGCCGTTGCTGCACCTCCAGGGTGATGGCGTGCTGCCCGGCCCAGCGCCGGAAGTAGCCGTCCTCACCTCCGGTGGCCTTCATGGTCTCGATGAGCTGGAGCCCGGTGTACGAGGTGTTCGTCAGCCGCGCGCTGTCGGCGCGGAGCTTCTGGGTGTGGGTGGCGCGCAAGCGGATGACGATCCGCATGGCCACCACGTTGAGCAGGGCGATCCCCACGCCCACCACGGTCAGCTGGGGGTCGTACGTCCACAGCAGCAGCGCGTAGAGGACGACGACGACACCGTCCACCCCCGCGGCGGCCAGGTCGCGCGCCAGCGTCTCGGCGACCGCGTCGTTCGACTGGAGCCGCTGCACCAGATCCGCCGGGCTGCGCTGGGCGAAGAACGTGACCGGCAGCCGCATCAGGTGCCGCAGGAAACGGGCGCCGCCCAGCGTGGAGGAGATGATCCGCCCGCGCAGCAGGTTGGCCTGTTGCAGGCCGGTCAGGACGGCGGTCAGCACCACCATCGCGGCCATGGAGGCGAACAGCGGCGCCAGGACGGACGTCTGTGCACCGATCAGAAACATGTCGATGTACGTACGGCTCAGCGCGGGCACAGCCGCCCCGACCGCCACGAGCAGTAGGCTCGCCAGCAGCGCCGCCAGCAGGGTGCCCGTCGTGCCGCGCAGCCGCGCGGGCACGGCGCGCAGCACGCCCGGCCTGCGTCCGCCGCGCCGGAAGGAGTCCCCCGGTTCGAAGACCAGGGCGACCCCGGTGAAGCTGGTGTCGAAGTCCTCCGCCGGTACGAAGCGACGGCCCTTGCCCGGGTCGTTGACGTGCACGCCCCGCCGGCCGAACCGGCGCCCCATGCCGTCGTACACGACGTAGTGGTTGAACTCCCAGAACAGGATGGCCGGCGCCTGTACCCCGGCGAGCGCCGCGGGCTCCATCTGCATGCCCTTGGCCTGCAGACCGTAACCACGGGCCGCCTTCAGCACGTTGCTGGCCCGGGAGCCGTCCCGCGAGACGCCGCACGCGATGCGCAGCTCCTCCAGCGGCACGTGCCGCCCGTAGTGGGCGAGCACCATGGCGAGGCAGGCGGCGCCGCACTCCACGGCCTCCATCTGCAGGACGGTGGGGGTACGGACGGCCTTGCGCTTCTTCACCTCGGGTGCGGGCCGGGCGCGGCGGCGGCCGGCGGGCGCGCTCACGGCAGGAGCCAATCGATCGGGTGCTGCTCGGCGAGGTGGACGGAGCCGGTGGTGAGGGTCATGGTGTCGAGGGCGTACGGCGGGCCGTCGGAGGTCGACCACGCGTATCCGGTCCGGGTCGACGAGGACCGCTCCAGGCGGACGAGGACCGCCACCGGCGGTCCCTGCCGCGAGAACTGCTCGCCGAGCTGGCTGTTGCCGAGGAACGCGGTGATCCGCTGGCGCGTCTGGGCCGTCCGCCCGACCGCCTTCACCCGGCCGCGCAGCACGCCGTACTCCTGTGCCGGCACCGACTGCACGGTGAGGTCCACGGCGGCACCGACGGGCACGGACGCGCCGCGGTCGGCGGGCACGTACAGGACGGCCAGCAGCGGGTCGTCCTGTGCGCGGGCCCGTTCCACGGCCGCCACGTCGGCGCCCGTCGTGACGACGGAGCCGATGGCGGCGACGAGGGTGGTCAGCCGGCCGGCGGCGATGGTGCGGACGACGGCGGGACCCTCGGGGGTCCGGACCTTCACCAGCGGTGCGTCGGCGGGGAGGTGGTCGCCCTCCTCGGCGAGGACGTCGGTGACCTGGCCCGAGACGGGGCTCTGCAGGACGTAACTGCCCTGGGCGTGGGTGAGGATGCCGGGTGCGGAGAGGGTGGAGGAGACGGTGCCGGTCACCGCCCAGACGGTGGCGGCGAGCATGGCCACCACGGTGACGGTCAGGACGAGCAGGCCCTGCGGCCGCGCGAAGCGCACCGGCAGGTCTATTTCCTCCGGGGATTGCAGCTTGGAAAGGGCCTTTTGGCGGAACTGCACGTAACTCTTCCCTCGACTGCACAAGTCCGGTGGGGAAAACGAACGGTGAAAACGAGAGGTGAGCCCCGGAACAGGAATGTTCCGGGGCTCACCGGGCCGTCTCAGAGGCCGGCGACGAAACCGGTGACGGCGGAGGAGTTGAGGCCGGCGAAGGACTCGACAGCGCCGACGGCGGAGGTGGCGACACCGGTGACCGGGGCGACCGAGTCGAGGGTGGCGGTCGCGTTGCCGACAACACCGCTGGCCACGGCGGAGTGCAGGCCGCCCGACACGGCGTCGAGGTCGGCGTCGGAGATTTCCTGGGTCTGGATCTGGGGGGTCATGCGGAGGTTCCCTTCACACGGATAACTCGAAAGCATGGCGAGCCGAGCCTTTGTGCGGCCGGCCCGCGGTGCGAAGGATCAAAGCACGCGGGCGCATTGCTCAGCCAATCCGCCGACCGCTCTCCGGGTCATTCCGCGGCGCCGAAATCCCGCTCTGTGCCCGGGTGTTCATGAATCGGTGCCAGCTTCTTCACAGGCCGGGCGGGTCGTGTGCGCCGCAGCCGACGGGCCGGCCAATGCGGAGTTGGACATTCCGGCAACAAGGGGAGGGGACCGCGCCGCGGCCGGTGCGCGGCCGTGGGAGAACCTGTGACGCCTGTACATTCGCTGTGCAGATTCGCTGCCCTCCCGCCAAATCGGACGCGCCGGGCCACCTGCCGCACCGCGCGCCGGCGCGCCGGCCTCCGTCTCTCCGGCGGGCCGGCCTCGCGCCGCCGCCTCAGGGCCTCCGCCCCGTGGGGTGGGCGGAGGGCAGGGGTGCTGCCGGATCCGGCCGGCGGCGATGAGCAGGTGGTGAAGCCGCGTCCTGGGCGGAACGTTCACTCGCCCTCCATACGGACGCACCCGCGCCACGGGCTCACCGCCCGCCGTCCTCCGGCTCCCCGAGGAGCACGACGTGCAGGGTGCGCGGGCCGTGCACGCCTTCGACGCGGTCGAGTTCGATGTCGCTCGTCGCGGACGGCCCGGAGATCCAGGTCAGCGGACGGGCGGGGTCCAGGCGCGGCAGCGCCTGCGGGAGCGACGCCACGACCTGGCCGGGCACCCGCACGACACAGACGTGCAGGTCCGGCACGAGCGTCAGGGCGCGACGCCCCTGCCCCTCGGAGCCGTCCAGGACGATGGTCCCGGTCTCGGCGACGGCCAGCGCGCAGCCGGTGACCACCGCGTCCACGGAGTCGAGTACGCGGGGCGTCAGCGGCGCCGCTGCGCTGTCGTGGCGCAACTCGGCGCGGGTGTCCGCGAGCCAGGCGGCGGGCAGGCCCGGCGGCACGGCCAGCGAGCGCACCCCGTGCCCGGCGAGCACACCCGCGATCAGAGCGGGGAGCTCCTCCCCGGCCGCGCGGTGGACGTGGGCGCGGTAATCGGCGAGGTTGCGCCGGAGGAGGTCGAGCAGCGTGGCGGGATCGGGGACCGTGTGGGTGGCGAGGTAGTCGCGGGCGGGCTCGGGTACGTCGGGTGCGCCGGCGACGGCCGCGCGGATACGGGCGAGGATCTGGTCGCGGGCGCTCATGCCTGGTTCTTCCTCCACCAGTCGCGGAAGGACTGCGCGGGCATGACGGGCAGGTCGCGGCCCTCGGTCCAGGCGCTCGTGCCGGGCAGCCGCCGCGGATGCACCCCGCGGGTCGCGGAAGCGAGGCGCTCACCGGCGGCGAGCGCGCCCGGACGGTCCAGCAGCCAGGTCGCCGCCCGGACGGCGGCCTTCTCCAGCCGGTGCCCCCGGCCCCCCTGTTCGGCCACCTTCCCGCGCAGGTGGACCAGCACCTCGGGGATGTCGATGGCCACCGGACACACCTCGTAGCACGCCCCGCACAGCGACGAGGCGTACGGCAGCGACGCGTCGATCCCGCTCGCCGTGCCCCGCAGCTGGGGCGTCAGGATCGCGCCGATCGGGCCGGGGTAGACCGAGCCGTACGCGTGGCCGCCGGCCCGCTCGTACACCGGACACACGTTGAGACAGGCGGAGCAGCGGATGCAGCGCAGGGCCTGACGGCCCACCTCGTCGGCGAGCGCGGTGGTGCGGCCGTTGTCGAGCAGGACGAGGTGGAAGGTGCGCGGCCCGTCGCCGTCGCTCGTACCCGTCCACATGCTGGTGTACGGGTTCATCCGCTCGGCCGTCGACGAACGCGGCAGCGTCTGGAGGAACACTTCCAGGTCACGCCAGGTGGGCACGGTCTTCTCGATCCCGACGACCGAGATCAGGGTCTCGGGCAGCGTCAGGCACATGCGTCCGTTGCCCTCCGATTCCACCACCACCAGGGTGCCCGTCTCGGCGACCATGAAGTTCGCCCCGGAGATCCCCACCTTCGCGCGCAGGAACTTCTCCCGCAGGTGCAGGCGCGCGGCCTCGGCCAGGTCGGCGGGGGTGTCGGTGAGGCCGTCCGGAGCGGGGCGGCCCCAGTCCGCCATGCGGCTACGGAAGATGTCGCGGATCTCGCCGCGGTTGCGGTGAATGGCCGGGACCAGGATGTGTGAGGGCCGGTCGTCGCCCAGCTGCACGATCAGCTCGGCGAGATCCGTCTCGTACGCCGCGATGCCCTCGGCCGCCAGGGCTTCGTTGAGCCCGATCTCCTGGGTGGCCATGGACTTGACCTTCACCACCTCGCGCTCACCGGTGGCCTTGACCAGCCCGGTGACGATGCGGTTCGCCTCGGCGGCGTCCGCCGCCCAGTGCACTGTTCCGCCCGCCGCCCCGACCGCCTCCTCCAACCGGAGCAGATAGGTGTCCAGATGGCGCAGCGTACGGTCCTTGATCTGCTTGCCGGCCTCGCGCAGCTGCTCCCAGTCGGCGAGCTCCGCGACCGCCCTGGCCCGCTTGTCGCGGATCGTGTGTGTCGCGTGCCGGAGGTTGGCGCGCAGTCTCTCGTCCCGCACCGCGGCGGCCGCGGCCTCCGGGAACGCCGGCATCCCCACGAACGTCGTCGTCCCGCTCATCGCAGCGGCTCCTCCTCCGTGCTCGCCAGGATCTCGGCGATGTGCACCGCCCGCATCCGCTCGCCCTCCCGCCGCAGGATCCCGTCGAGATGCATCAGACAGGAGCTGTCCCCGCCGCACAGCACCCCGGCCCCGGTCCCGGCCGCGTTGCGCACCTTGTCGCGGCCCATCGCCACCGACACCGCCGCGTTCTTCACCGCGAAGGTACCGCCGAAACCACAGCACTCCTCCGCCCCCGGCAGCTCGACCAGTTCCAGCCCTCCGACCGCCTCCAGCAGCCGGCGCGGCCGGTCCCCCAGCCGCAGCAACCGCAGGCCGTGACAGGAGGGGTGGTAGGTGACGGTGTGCGGGAAGTACGCGCCCACGTCCGTCACACCCAGCACGTCGACCAGGAACTCGGTCAGCTCGTACGTCCGCGGCCCGAGTTCCGGTGCGCCGAGGGCCGGATAGGTGTCGCGCACCATCGCCGCACACGAGCCCGACGGCGTGACGATGTACTCGTACCCCTCGAAGGCCCGCGCCGTCCGGCGCACCAGCGGCAGCGTCTCGCGACGGTAGCCGGTGTTGTACTGCGGCTGGCCGCAGCAGGTCTGCTCCGCCGGGAAGTCCACCTCCACGCCGAGGCGCCGCAGCAACCGCACCGTGGCGATGCCGGTGGCGGGATACACCGCGTCGTTGACGCAGGTGACGAACAGCGCGACGCGCATCGTTGGCTCCTGTCCTCGTCGCCGGGGCCGGCCTCCGCCGGAGGACCGGGGCGGCGGCCTGCCCCCCGCCGCCGGCCGCGCGGGGAGTGTAGCGAGGAGCGGGACGGAGGGGAGCCGGGCGAGGCGATGACACCCCTGGCCGAAGTGCGACCTCCCCCCGCCCGGCTCCCGGCGCCCGTCCCTGTCGGGTGCGTTCCCGGCGTGCGTCCCCGCGGCGTGCGTCCCGGCGGCACCCCGTCGGGGTGCGTCCCCGCGGCGTGCGTCCCGGGCGCGCGGGACCGGGCGCCGGGGCTCAGTCCTGCCGCTCCAGCTGGGCGAGGGTGTGCTCCAGCTGCGGCAGGCAGCTGCGTGCCTCCTCCGTGTCCAGGGCGCGGACCTCGCTGATCAGGGCCCGCAACCGGTCGGCCGCGGCGCCGGCCCGGCCCAGCTCGTGCTCGGTCCAGGCCGCCTGAACGGCGCACCGGGTCCGTTCGTCCAGCGCGCCGGGACCCAGTGCGGCGAACGCCGCGTCCGCCTGCTCCAGCAGGCGCACCGCCTCCTGCCGCACAGAAGCGGCCGCCGCGGCCCCGACCGGTTCGTCCTCATCGCCGTCGCGGCGGCCCGCGCCCTGGTGCGCGTCGTCCTCGACCGCGTCGTCCTCGTACGCGTCGTCCTCGTGCTGCCGGTCCAGCTCGCCCAGCAGCAGCTCGGCCGTCTGCGACCAGGTACGCGCACGCTCCGCGAGCTGTTCGGCGCCCTCGCCCCCGACCGCGGCGAGGGCCCTGGCCATGAGCTCCTTCGCCGTGTCCGCGTCGCCCCCCTGCACCTCCAGCCAGGCCAGTGAACGCAGGGCCCGGGCGAGCGCGACGGGCTGGCCGACGCTCTCCCACAATTCGACGGCCCGCCGGTAGGCGGCGACCGCCTCGTCCCGCAGGCCCGCGCCGGAGAGGCACTCGGCGGCGAGCGTCGCGAGCTGGGCGTGCGGCCCCGCGTGCTCCCAGCCCTTGGCCACCTCGGCGGCGAGCAGGTACTGCTCCGCCGCCGCCCGCCGGTCACCCAGGGCACGCAGGTTCCGCGCGAGCGTGTCCCGCGCCCGGACGGCCTGCTCGTCGCCGTGCTCCAGCAGGTCCGGCAGCGCCGACTCCAGCACCTCGGCCGCCTCGGCCGCCCGCCCCGTCTCGCCCAGCGCCTGGGCGAGCACCAGCCGTGCGTAGGCCCCCGCCCCGGCGGAGTCCCCGGCCGCGTCGTACCAGTGCGCCGCCTCCAGGGCGTAGTCCGCCGCTTCGGCCTCCTTGCCGTCCTGCTGGTAGAGCACCTCCGCCAGCGTCAGCCGTATCGGGGCCAGTTCGCCCGGGTCCACGAGCTCCGCGCTGTGCGCGAGTGCCCCGCGCGCCGCCTCCTCGGCCTCCGCGAACCTGCCCAGCCGCATCAGCAGCCGCGCCCGCCGGGCCATCGGCTCGGCCGCGTCCCAGGGGTGGCCGGAGGCGACGGCCCGCTGGGCGGCCAGCGACAGCAGCCCCTCGGCCGTGTCCGGGTCGCCCGCCTGCCACGCCAGGTCGGCGCGCATCCGGTCGGCCTCGGCGAGCAGGTCGTCCAGGCCGCCGTCCTCGTTCGCGTGCTGGGCGAACTGCTCGACGAAGGCGGTCAGATCGGAGCCCAGGCGTGTGGCGCCGTGATCGTCGTGGTCGTGCGACAGCATCGCCTCGACCTTGATCCGCGTCAGGGCGGCTGTTGCCGCCCGGCGCGTCCTCGTCGGCTCCTCGGGGTCCAGGGCGTGCGCCGCGGCGGTGGCCGTGGCGAGCAGGTCACGGATCTCCTCGGGCTCGGCGCCCGCATGCACGGCGGCCGACACCACGCGCAGGTCGGCGAGCGCCGCCCGGCTCGGCTCCCCGGCCGCCCGGTAGGCGGCGGCGACCCGCTCGAAGAGCTCCCGCGCGGACGGCTCCCCACCGCGCCCGGCCCGCAGGGCCCGGTGGTCCAGCAGGTCGGCGGCGAGCAGCGGATCGGACGCCGCGCCGCCCGTCCGCGCGACCAGCGCCTCGATCCGGTCCCAGAGGACCGCGGCGCGCGGATGCCCGAGGGAGCGCAGTCTGCGCGCCTCGGCCACCAGCCCGGGCAGCGTGTCCGCCTCCCGGTCCCCGCCCGCCGGGCCCGCCTCCCCGTTCCCGTCCGCCGGGCCCGCGGCGCCGGCACCCACGGAAGCGGCGGCGGGGCCGGCGAGCCGGGCGGCCCGCACGCCCAGGGGCAGGGCCGCCACCAGCGGCTTCTGCTCCAGGCTGCGCCGGAGCCGGCCGGAGGTGACGTCACTGCCGTTGCGCGCGTCGAAGCGGGCGGCGATCGCCGCGGCCTCGGCGTCCAGCAGGTCGTGCAGCTCCCGGACGGTGCGCTGCCGCCCCGCGTAGGCGACCGCCGGCTGCCCGCCGAAGCCGAGCGCGACCAGCCTGCGCAGCAGGACCAGCGTGCCGGTGAACAGCTCCAGCCGCGCCCACGGGTTGCCGTCGGACGTGAGGTGCGCGGCGTGCTCGGAGAGGATCTCCAGCCCACGGCCCTCGTTGCCGGTGAGCGCGCAGAACTCGATGTGCCGGCCGATCGACGGCAGCAGGCTCTCGTTGCCCCGCGCCATGCGGTAGCCCCGCAGATGGTTGGCCCGGGCTTCGTCCAGCCGGCCGGTCCGCACCAGCGGCAGGAGCGACTTGGCCAGCACCCGGTGCGGCTCCTCCATGCAGCGGGACTCACCGTCCAGGACCGGGGCCCAGGTCCGCAGGGCCTTGTCGTCCTGGCCCCGGCTCAGCCAGTAGGCACCCTGGTCGTTGAGTTCGCAGGCGTGGCAGTTGGCCATGCGGTCCCGCTCCGCCGCCGTCCACGCCGCGAACGCCCGCGCGGTCCGCGCCGTGTCGCCCGTGACCTCGGACAGCTCGAACTCGGCCTGCCTGACGGCCCGTTCGCTGTGGCCCGCCACCCGGTAGCGGCGCTCCATCTCGGCGAGCCACTGCTCCATCGTCGCCAGCGGGATCTCCGGGAGCGTCAGCATCCCGGAGCTGACCCATTTGAACATCCAGTGGAAGGTGTGGGTGTCGCCGGCGTCGAAGGCGGACGGGTCGCGGTCCCACTCCTGCATCAGCCGGGCGAACGGCACCAGCATCTTCCCGCGCTCGGTGCTGTACTCGTACGCCCTGATCAGCCCGAACAGTGCCTGGCGCAGCAGGGCGCGGTCCCCGGTGGACTCCGCCGCGGCCACCAGTTCCTCCGCGCGTGCGTTGCGCAGCAGCCCGTTCGGGGCGGAGTCGTTCTCCCACAGGGCGCGGCGGACGTCCTCGGGTGAGTGTTCTGCGGTGGTCACTTGTCGCCCTCCTGGGTGCCCCGAGCGGGGGTGGTCGTGGGGTGCGTGGCCCATTCCAGGAGCCCGAGGAAGGCCCGGTTGAGCAGCGAGGTGTCGGCGGGGCGCAGCGGGCGCTGCGCCATCAGCAGGGCCTGCCCGTACAGCGACTCGACCGCCGTGCCGGCCAGTTCGGCGTCGCTGATCGCCGCGATGCGGCGCACCAGGGGGTTGTTGTGGTTCAGGACCAGACGGGAGCGGGGTGCCGAGCCGCGCAGGGCGCCCAGGATGTCGCTCCAGAGGCTGTCCGCGCCCTCCTCGGCCGCCGCGCGGTCCCGCTCGTGCCGGGCCTCCCGGTCGTCGAGGTACAGCGCCGGGACCGTGACCGGCTGGAAGGCGCGCACCGCCACGTCGCAGCCCAGCGCGTCCAGCCGCGCCCGGGCGGTGGCGAGGAACCCGGCGAGGGCCAGCTCCTGCTGCGGCTCGACGGGGTCGAGGTGCGCGGTGACGGCGCCCGCGTCCAGCTCGCTGACGGTGACGCCCTCCCGCACCTGCGGCAGCAGGGCGATGAGGTCCGCGTCGTACGTGTACCCGCCGTTGACGATGCCCAGGCCGTGGGCGGCGGCGATGGGGGAGACCTGCCGGAACTCCTCCACCGTGCGCGTGAAGTGCACTTGCGGGTGGGCCCGGACGAACTCGTCGAGGGTGACCCGGCCGTCGCTGGTCTCGAACGGCAGCCACGGCAGCATCAGCGAGAACAGCTCCGCGTCGTGCCGCGCCATGGACTTCACGCCCAGGTGGTGCACGGTGAGGAAGGCCGCCAGCCGGTCGGGGTCACCGGCCGCGAGCTCGGCGAGCCAGGCGCGGATCCGGACCCCGAGCGCGTCGCGCACGGCGGCGAGCGTCTCGTCGTCGTAGAGGTTCTCCCGGGAGGCGGTGGGCCGGAGCGTGTCGGTGTCCAGGACGACGCGGACGAAGAACGCCCAGTCCGGCAGCAGGTTGTCGGCCCGGTCCGTGAGCAGCATGCCCTTGAGGTAGACCCGGTGGGCCGCCCGGCTCGCCGGGCTGGTGGCGGAGGGCAGGACGTACGCGACGCCGCGCACGCCGGCGACCGGCAGGTCGAGGTCGATGGAGTCGAGCGGGGTGAACCCGAAGACGCGGGCGCAGTGCCCGGCGAGCGCCACCCGGCGGGCGGTGGGCGTCGGGTACGCCCGGTCCCACACGGCGGGCCGCTCGGTCAGCGGTCGGTCGGTGGCGTCCGGTCCCGTGAAGGTGACCTCGTGCGGCAGCAAGGAACCGAAGTCCCGGGCGAGTTCGGCGACGCGCCGCGGGTCCGTCCACTCCTCGGCGCCGGGGCGCGGCTCCAGCCGGACCGTGGTGCCCGGCTCCGGCCGCGCGTCGTGCGGCAGTGTCCGTACCGTGTACGAGCCGTCGTCGCTCGCGAGCCACTCGACGGGCGGCTCCTCGGGCTTGCGGGCGGACCGGGACACCACGCGGATCTGCCGCGCGACGACGAAACAGGCGAGCAGCCCGATGCCGAACTGGCCGAGGAACTCCTGCCGGGCGCTGTCCAGGGCGTCGCGCTTGGAGCTGCGGCCGATGGTGGCGAGGAGGGTGTGCACCTCCTCGGAGGTCAGTCCGATGCCGGTGTCCTCCATGACGACGGCGTCGCCGGTGGCCGTGAGGCGGATGCCGGTGGGTGCGGCGGGGTCGTGGGCGAGACGGGCGGTGACCGCGTCCACGGCGTTCTGCAGCAGCTCGCGGACGTAGACGCGCGGGCTGGAGTAGAGGTGGTGCGACAGCAGGTCGACCAGGCCGCGGAGGTCCACCTGGAAGGTGTTGACCGACGGCTCGGAGCCGGAGGGTTCGGAGGGACGGGACGGGCGAAGGTTCATGGGCATGAGGGGGCACCCTCACGGCTCCGGACGGCAGCCGCGGGTGCGGGTCGGGCGATCGCGGGGTCCCCCCCTCACGAATCGCGATGGGCCCGGCCTGGCCCCGGCGCCGGACGCGGGCATCCGCGCACGCCACCGAGGAGGGCTCGGAGTTGACGACTATCGTAAGGATGACCACTGACAATGCCCAGGTGGTTTCGGCCCCCTCGTGATCGAACCCGCCCGCCGGGCCCGCGGGTCCCCGGTGCGGCACGGCCGGCCGTATGGGGTGCGGATGTGCATAACCGGGCGCAGGCCGGTTACCCGCAGGACGTGCGAGCGTGGCGGGCCACACCGTCGCGCGCTGCCGTCACGGAAGCGAGGAGTCACTGATGAGCACGGTGAAGGAAGCCGTAGAGGTTGAGGTCCCCGTCCATACCGCCTACAACCAGTGGACGCAGTTCGAGTCGTTCCCGGAGTTCATGGAGGGCGTCGAGGAGGTCCGGCAGCTCGACGACCGCCACAACCACTGGGTCACGAAGATCGCCGGCGTGCAGCGTGAGTTCGACACCGAGATCATCGACCAGCTCCCGGACGAGCGGATCGCCTGGCGCACCACCAGCGGCGACACGAAGCAGAAGGGCATGGTCAGCTTCCAGCGCCTGGACGACACGCACACGCGTGTGGAGCTGGTGATGGACATCGAGCCGAGCGGGGCCGCCGAGAAGGCCGCCGACATGACCGGAACGATCGACCGGCGCGTCAAGGGCGACATGCGGCGGTTCAAGGAGTACATCGAGACCCGGGGCGGCGAGTCCGGGGCCTGGCGCGGCCGGATCAGGCCGGGTGGCTGACCGGGAGGCACAGAGCGCATCGGCGCACCGGTGAGTGACCGCCCCGGTCCCCCGGGGACGGTGCCCGGCCGGTGATGCGGAGCCGAGCGGCCGTGCGGCGCGTGAGCGGCCCTCCCTCACGGGAGGGAGGCTCACGCGCCGCCGCGCTGTCCGCCCGGTCCGGTGTCACCCCAGGGGGACCAGCTCCCCGCCGACCGGCAGGCCCGGCACCCGGCGGTTGTCGACGACCACGAGTTCGTACGGGTGCGTCCGGCCGCGCTGCCACTGGCCACCGGCCAGCCGCACCGTGGCCACGTTCGGCACGGGACCCGACGTCCAGTCCAGCGGGCCCGCGACGGTGTCCAGGCGCGTCGCGCCGATCGCCGCCGCCACCGCAGCCGGGTCCCCGGGGTCGGCCGCGGTCTCCAGGGCGTGCGCGGCGACCTCGAAGAGCGCGTACGCAAGCCCGAGCGGCTGAAGCCACTGGTTGCCCGTGGCCCCCTCGTACGCCTCGGCCAGCTCGGCCGCGGTCATGCCGTCGACGGAGGAGCGGTAGGGGTGGGCGGGGCTCCAGTAGACGAGGGTCGCCACCTGCGCCTGGGGCGGTTCCCCGGTGGCCGTGGCGACGGGCGGGTACGCCAGCCACCGCGAACAGGTGATCATCCGCAGCGGCAGTCCGCGTGCCCGCGCCGCCCGGCGGAAGACCGCGAGATCGGCGCCGGTCGCAGCGCTCGTCACGATGCCCACGCCCGCCTCGGCCAGCGCCGCGACGTGACCGTCCAGACCGGCGGCCGGCTCCCGGTACGCCGGAGGATCCACCAGCCGGTGCCCGCGCGCGTGCGCCGCCGGTACGAAGCCGTGCTCGGCGTGGCGCGACCAGGAGCCCTGCGGGCCGTCGTTCCACAGGCACCCCACGGGCCCGCGGTCCGTGCCGTCCACCGACTCCCACAGGTCGGCGAAGGTCTCCGCGATGTCGTCCAGACCCCAGCAGAAGTGGTACGTCCACCGGAACGGGCGCAGTGCCGTCGCGCCCCGCCCGTAGTAGTACACCTGCCAGGGGAACGTACTGGACAGGCACGGCACCTCCGCCCGCTCACAGGCGTCGGCGACCGCCGGCAGCACCTCCGTGCCCGCCAGCGTCAGGACGATCCGTGCCCCTTCGTGTTCCACCAGTTCGCGGACCGCTTCCCGCGCGCCCTCGGCGCTGGAGCGGCTGTCGCGGCTCACGAGCCGCAACCCGCGCAGCTCGGGTGCCAGCAGGCCCATGACATAGGCCAGTGGGTCGCCGAGCCGTGCCAGCCGTCCCGTCCGCGCGACCACCACGCCCACGGTCGGGGCCCGTCCCACTGTGCCGTTCTCGCATTCCATGACCCGGACAACGCCTGCGCGCGGGAGGTGTCACGCCCCGGTTCCCCGACAGGCGGCGCGGGCGGGCGCCGGGAGCAGGGGGAAACCACCCGAGCAGTGTCGTCGGCGGCCAGGGCTCGTTGCACATCCCTGTAGGAACCTTCCTCCTCCCCACCTTCCGCACCAGGAGTCAGACATGAGCATCCGTCCCGGTATCCGACTGGCCACCGTCTGCGCGGGCATCGCGGGCGCGGGCATCGCGGCGGTCGCCCCGGCGGCCGCCGCCGACCAGCCGCCCGCCTCGGTCGGCGCCCCCGTCTCCAGCAACCTCAACAGCACCGGGCTGCTCGCGTCGGACTCGCAGGCCCACGGCAAGCCCGGACAGGCTTCCCCGCTGCCCGTCGGCGGCGGTCCCGTCGGCGGCCTCCTCGGCGGCGTGCCCGCCGGCCTTCCCCTGGGCGGCTGATCCGGGCACCCCCGAACGGCGGGCGGCCGGCCGCACCGGCCGGCCAACCCGCCGTAGCCGCCCCCGCGTGGGCGAACGGCCCGTGGCCGACGCCCCCCCGTAGGACCGGCCGTGGCCGACGCCCCGCAGCCAGCCCGCCAGCCCTCCGTAACCGACCCGCCGCAGTCGAGCGGGGCGGGGCGGCCGGCCCGGCAGCGACCGGCTCCCCGTGCCGGTCCGCTCACGCCACGGCCCTGCCCGTCAGCCGACCGTGAGCACCAGCTTTCCGGCCGTACGGCCGGTCTCGCCCAGCTCGTGGGCCTTGGCGGCGTCCGCCAGCGGGAACGAGCCCGCGATGTGCGCGCGCAGCTCACCCGCCTCGGCGAGCGCCGCGATCTCCTTCATCCCCGCGTGGTCCGCCTCCACGAGCAGCAACTCCACCCGCACGCCGAGGCGTTCCGCCTCCTCGTACAGCTCGGCGTCCGCGAACGGCAGGATCGACACCAGCAGGCCGCCCGGCCGCAGGGTCCGCAAGGAGCGGCTGCGCGTGCGGTGTTCGTCCTCGCCGACGGTGTCCAGCACGACGTCCACGTCGCGGACCGCCTCGGCGAAGTCCACCTCCCGGTAGTCGACCACCTCGTCGGTGCCCAGCTCGCGCAGGAAACCGTGCTTGCCCGCGCTCGCCGTGCCGATCACGTACGCGCCCCGCGCCTTCGCGATCTGCACGGCCAGATGGCCCACCCCGCCGGCCGCCGCGTGGATCAGCACACGCTGCCCCGCCTCCACGCGCGCCGTGTCGGCGAGCGCCTGCCAGGCGGTGAGCGCGGCGAGCGGCAGTGCGCCGGCCTGCTCGTGGCCGATGCCGGCCGGCTTGCGGGCGAAGGCGCGTGCCGGGCCGGTCACGTACTCGGCATGGGAGCCGGCGCCGTGCGGGTACGGCAGCATTCCGAAGACCTCGTCCCCGGGCTTGAAGAGGGTCACGCCCGTCCCGACCGCCTCCACCACTCCGGAGACGTCCCAGCCGAGGACGTACGGAGGGGTGCCGAGGAAGAGCGCGTTGCCGCGGTGCTTCCAGTCGGTCGGGTTGAGGCCGGCCGCGTGGACGCGGACGAGCAGCTGGCCGGGGCCGGGCTCGGGGCGCTCCAGCTCCACCTGCTTCAGCACCTCGGGGCCGCCGAGTACGTCCTGGCTGATGGCGCGCATGATCTTGTTCGTCGTCATGGGCTCCAGCCTGCCGTCGGCGCCCGCCCGGGAAAATGGCAAGAATGCCAATGTCCGATAGGATCGTGCCATGGCAGCTCCCCCGCACCGCGTCACCGTCCTGGCGCTCGACGGCGTGTACGCCTTCGAGCTCGGCATCCCCGCCCGGGTGTTCGGCTCGGCGGACGGGCGGTACGAGGTGGTCACCTGCTCCGCCGACGGCGGTCCGGTACGGACGAACGCCGACTTCTCGATCACCGTCGAGCACGGCCCCGAGGCGCTCGCCTCCGCCGACACCGTGGTGATCGCCCCGTACGACCTGGCCCTGACCGACCCCGGGCTGCCCGGGCCGGTCGCGGACGCGCTCGCGCGGATCCGCCCCGGCACCCGGATCGTGTCCATCTGCACGGGCGCCTTCGCGCTGGCGGCGGCCGGGCTCCTCGACGGCCGCCCGGCCACCACCCACTGGGCGCTCGCCCCGCGCTTCCGGGAGCTCTTCCCGCACGTACGGCTCGACCCGGACGTGCTCTTCATCGACGACGGCGATCTGCTCACCTCGGCCGGCGCCGCCTCCGGCGTCGACGTCTGCCTCCACGTGGTGCGGCGCGACCACGGCAGCGAGGTGGCCAACCGGGTGGCGCGGTTGTGCGTGGTGCCGCCCTGGCGGGACGGTGGCCAGGCCCAGTACATCGAGCAGCCCGTCCCGGAGCCGTCGTCCGCCGGCACGGCCGCCACCCGCCAGTGGGCCCTGGAGAACCTCCACCTGCCGCTGACGCTCTCCGACCTCGCGGGCCACGCGCGGATGAGCCTGCGCACCTTCGCCCGCCGCTTCCACGACGAGGTGGGCACGAGCCCCGGACGCTGGCTCATCCAGCAGCGGGTGGCGCGTGCCCGTCAGTTGCTGGAGTCCAGCGACCTGCCGGTGGACCGGATCGCGGGGGAGGTCGGGTTCGCCACGGCGGCGTCGCTGCGCCAGCACCTGCACGCCGCGATCGGTGTCCCGCCCCTCGCGTACCGCCGTACCTTCCAGGCCGCCGCGGCTCGTTAGGCGCAACCGCCGGCGCGGCCGTGCGTCACCGTCACCACCGGTGCGACCGCGACCCGGGTGGGCGGCCCCGTCGTCCGCCCACCGCACCTCCACCGCGCCGGCGTCCGCGCGTTCCACGGCCGCCACGCCCGTGAGCGGCTCGGGATCCGCCTCCCCGGTGAGCGAGGCCGGCGCCACCGGCAGGAACGTGCCGCCACCGTCGCACCGCGCGGTGGACAGGGGGGGGAGTGCCGCCGCCGAGGCGGTCCCACAGCCACGGCCGGGTCAGCCCCAGCCCGAGCGCCACGGAGGTGGACTCCACCATCGGCTGCCCCTGGATGTGCTGGTCCATGATGAGCGGCCAGGACTCGGCGTCGTCGCGGCCGGGCGTGCGCGTACCGGCGGCCGGCCCGTCCGTGTACCGGCCGAGGAGCCCGTACGGATCGGCGCCGCCGGCGCCCGCGCCCCGGAACGCCGCCGCCAGGAACGTCCGTGCGTACCCCTCCAGGCCGTCCGAGCGGACGCCGGAGCGGGACGGCCGTCCCGGCAGGTCCAGCAGCGCACCGCCGGGCGTCGCCCAGCGCCAGGCCGCCCGGACCGGGCCATCGGCCGCCGCTTCCCAGTGGGCCCGGGTGAAGCCGGTGTGCGGGCTCGGCCCTCGTTCGTCCGGCGGCAGACGGAGGCAGCGGCTCGCGCTGCTCATCGGCGCTCCGTGAACAGCGGGCGCCACCCCGGTCAACCGGCGCCCTTCTCCATCCGAACCGATCGGACGATCAGGCGTTGCCGGAGTGGAGACGGGCTGCGACGTCCGCGATCACCTGCGGCCCCACCCGGCAGCAGCCGCCGATCAGCCGGGCCCCGTCCTGCCGCCATGCCGTCACCCGCTCCGCCGAGAACGTCACCCGCCCCCGCCACGCGTGTGCCGCCGCGTCCCACTCCTCGCCGCTGTTGGGGTACACGACCACGGGTTTGCCCGTGATCCGTGCCGCGAGGGCGACCGCGCGGTCGGCGTCCTCGGGGGCGCAGCAGTTCACCCCGACGGCCACGACCTCGTCGACGCCGGCCGCGAGGGCGAACGCCTCCGCGAGCGGCTGCCCGGCGCGCGTGCGGTCCCCGGCCACGGTGTACGACAGCCACGCCGGTACGCCGAGCCCGCGCACCGCCCGCAGCAGCGCACGGGCCTCGTCCGTGTCCGGCACGGTCTCCAGCGCCAGCACGTCCGGCCGGGCGGCGGCCAGCACCTCCAGCCGCGGCCGGTGGAACCGCTCCAGCTCGCCGGTGCCCAGCCCGTACCGGCCGCGGTACTCCGAGCCGTCGGCCAGCATCGCCCCGTACGGCCCCGCCGACGCCGCCACCCACAGCGGCCGCCCGGCCTCCGCCCGGCGCGCCGCCTCCCGTGCCGACTCCACGCTCAGCGCCAGCAGGTCGGCGGCGCGGTCGTGGCCGATGCCGCGCCGCGCGAAGCCCTCGAACGTCGCCTGGTAGCTGGAAGTGATCACGACGTCGGCTCCGGCCTCGTAGTACGCCAGGTGCGCCCGGACGAGCGCCTCGGGCCGCTCGGCCAGGAGCCGCGCCGACCACAGGTCGTCCGTGAGGTCGTACCCGGCGGCCTCCAACTGGTTGGAGAGCCCCCCGTCCAGGACGAGGGCGGAGCCGGCGGCCAGGGCGTCGGTCAGGGGAGTGTGCGCACTGCTCATGCGGCCGAAGCTAGCCGAACGGGCGCCCGCGGACCGGTTCGCCACCGGGAGGCGCTGGGACCGGACGCCTCGAAGGCCCTCCACCTGACGGACGAGAAGCGCGACAACACCCACATGTCCGTCCGGGGCGCCACCGAGTACGCCGCGCTCGTCGCCGGTGGACTGGCCGCTCAGGGACTGATCAGCCCCTGAGCGAGGGGGGTGTCTCCCGGCCCGGCCCCGGGCCGTGTCCTGACCGCCCCGCCCGTCCGCCGGGCGGGCCGCCGGCGGACCTCTGCGGACGTGCCAGGCCCTAGACCGGGTGGTTGAGCGCCGTCGCGAGCTGGGCGCGGGAGCGGACGTCGAGCTTCTGGTAGATCCGCGTCAGCCGCGCCTCGACCGTCTTCACGCTCAGGTACAGCCGGGCCGCCGCCTCCTGATTGCTCGCCCCCTCACCGACGAGCCGCGCCAGGTGCAGCTCCGCCTCCGTGAGCCGGGACAGGGCCGCGTTGCCCGCGCCCGGCGCGGCCGGCGCCGGCTCGGCGTAGGAGGGGTTCTCGGCGGTCAGGGCCAGCCACGGCACGGCTCCCGCGCGCTCGAAGACGGTCGCCGCCGCGTGCAGGGCCTGCTGCGCGGCCGACCGCCTGCGGCGCCTGCGCTCCACGCGCGACAAGGCGATCAGGCAGCGCCCCTGCTCCAGCACCAGCCCCTGCGCACCGAACCGGTCGGCCGTCTCCGCGAGCAGCGCCACCGACTCGTCGGTCTTGCCGCCGGCCGCCAGGCACAGCCCGTACGCGCGGTCGAAGCCCAGCAGCACCGTCGTACGGCCCAGGCGCTCGGCGACCGGGCCCACGTCGGCGAGCAGCGCCTCCGCCTCGTCCCGGGCGTCGTTCGCCAGCAGCGCCTCGGCGAGCTCCTCGTGCCAGCGCAGCATCGACGGGTCCACCGCGCACCGGGCGCGCTCGGCATCGCGCACGCGGCGCAGCGTCTCCAGCGCCCCCGCCACGTCCCCGGTGACCAACTGGACACGGCCCAGCGCGTACAGGCTGCGCGAGAGGAAGACGTGGTCGCCCTCCTCCTCCGACGCCTGCACGCTGCGCCGCGCGTATCCGGCGGCCCGCGCGAAGCTGCCCCCCGCCGTCTCCGCCAGCGCCAGCACGTACCACGCGGGGCCGGGCGACAGGCCCGCCTCCAGGGTGAGGGCGAGGGACCGCCCGGCGTGCGCCAGGGCCGCCGCGCACTGGCCCCGCCGGGCCTCGACCTCGGCGAGGGTGTTCAGCAGCTCGATGGCGTCCTCGACCGGGCCGCGCTGCTCGACCAGGGGCAGGAGGGCGTGCACCCGGTCGCGCGCCTCCCCGAGCCGGTCGTCGAAGAGTGCGTGACGGATGGTCAGGATCTGCGCCGTGTTGCGCACGCCCAACGGCCGGTCGGTCATCTCCAGGGTCCTCGCCCGGGCGAGCGTCCGCTCGGCGTCCGGCGAGCCCAGCACCCGGTCCATCCGGGCCTGCTGCGTCAGTGCCTTCGCCGCCGTGTGCCGGTCGCCCACCGACGTTGCCAGTTCGGCCGACTCGACCGCCGCGGCCCGGGACCGCACCGGATCGCCGTCCGCGAGCACGTACTTCACCGCGAGCCGCAGCAGGACGGCGGCGCGCAGGCCCGGGTCGCCGTCGGAGTCCTCGGTGGCGTGCACGTACAGCTCGTCGAGGTCCGTCAGCCCCTGCCCGGCCGTGTCCAGTACGGCGAGCCGGGCGCGCACCCGGTCCGCGGGCGCCGCGTCCCGCGCCAGCAGGTCGGCGGCGGCGCGCATCGCGAGGTCGGCCCGGGCCGCGCGGGCGGCCTCCTCGGCGGCGTCCACCAGCCGCGCGATCCGCCGATCCCCGAGCCGCACCGGGGTCGACTCCGCGGCGAGGAGCGCCAGTTCGGCGGCGAGCGCGCTGTTGCCGCGGCGGCGCGCGGTGTCCGCGGCCGCGGCGACCTCGGCGGCGAGGTCCTCGTCCGGCACATCGGTGGCGAGCGCCCGGTGCCGTACCTCCTCGACCGGGTCGTCCACCACCCGGGCGAGCGCCGCATGCCCGGCACTGCGTTCGGTCCAGCACGTGTCGTGGACGAGCGTGGAGGGCAGCAGGCCCGCCGTGAACGCGACCGTCCCGTCCTCGGTCACCGATATCAGCCCGGCGCGCTCGGCCGCCGCCAGCTCCGCCTCCGCGGTGGGGCGCCCGGCCCGGCGTATCAGCGCGGCCGTCGGGCGCAGCGCCAGGGCGGCGAGCAGCAGCGCGGCGCGCACGGCGGGGGAGGCGGGGGCGAGCATCCGGCGTGCGAGGTCGCGGGCGCGGCCGGACAGCGGGAGCGCCTCGGCGTGGTGCACGGGGGTGCGCGCGTCGGCGAGGGAGCGGCCGACGGCGAGCGCGAGCCGGGGGTTTCCGCCACTGGTGCGGTGGATCCGCCCGGCCATCCGGGACGGCAGACGGTGGTGGACCAGGAGTTCCGCGATCTCGTCGGCGTGCAGCGGCGGTACGAGCAGGACGTCGGCCTCGGAGGGCACCCACAGCGTGAAGGAGGCGCCGTCGACGTACGGGTCCGGCGTCTCGACGGCGAGGACCCGCAGCTCGGCCGGGGCCAGGTGCAGCGCGAAGCGCAGCAGGTCCGCGCTGTCGGCGTCGATGCGCTGGGCGTCGTCGACGACCAGGAGGACGGGCCCGCGCTCGGCGAGGGTGCGCAGGATGCGGGCGATGCCCAGGCGCAGCGCGACGGGATCCCAGCCGGCCTCGGGCGCGGCGGCCTCGCGGCACAGCACCGCGACGGCGGCGCGCTGCGGGTCCGGCAGCCCGTCCAGGGCGGCGGGGGGCACGGAGGAGACGAGGGCCGCGGCGGCCGCTCCGGCCATGTCCCGGTCGGCGGGCTGCGGGGAGAGCCACAGCACGGTCTCACCGCGGCAGCCGGCGTGATCGGCCGCCGCCTGGGCGACCTCGGTCTTGCCGATGCCGGCCGGGCCGGTGAGCAGGGCACGGCCGCGGGCGCGCAGGACCTGGTCCAGGCGCCCGAGGAGATCCTCCCGGCCGACCGGCGCGGTGGGGTACGGAACCGGCCTCACCTGCACCACCACCCTCGGGACCCGGCGTGTGCGAACCCCCTGTCCGCGCACCCGCCTGCGAGCAGAGAATACGAACTCGGCCACCGGAGTCCAGGTGTCGTGTCCGGCATGTGGACGCCGCCCCGGCGGACACACTGCGGGGCGTGCCCATGGCTGAGTGCCATGAACACGCCCCTGACCAGCGGTGATGCTGTTACCGCGGGGGTCTCAGAAGGTGAGACCCCAGGAGTCGATGTAGCCGGTGTCACCCGAGGCCACGTCCTGGACGCGGAGCTTCCAGACACCGTTCGCCACCTCGGACGAGGCGTCGACGGAGTACGTCGCGAGGACGTTGTCGGCCGAGTCGTTGCTGCTGGAGCTCTTCAGGCGGTACGCGGTGCCGTCCGGGGCGACCAGGTCGATGACCAGGTCACCGCGCCAGGTGTGCTTGATGTCCACCGCCACCTTCAGGGCGGTGGGGGCGTTGCCGGTCCGGCCGGTGACGGAGATCGAGGACGTGACGGTCGAGTTGTCCACAATCGTCACGTCGGTGGCGTTGGTGAACGCCGCTCCGGTACCGGGGGTGGTGGTACCGGTCACGGCGTTCACGGTCTTGGCGGCGTCGGCGATGCCGGTGCCGCAGCCGCCGGTGCAGGTGCCGGGCAGCGGGCGGGCGTTCGACTTGATCGCGGACTCGATCTCGGCCGGGGTCAGCGTCGACTTGGCCGACTTCAGCAGCGCGGCGAGGCCGGCGATGTGCGGCGCGGCCATCGAGGTGCCCTGGTAGGGCTTGTAGTTCTCCAGCGACTGGGTGGTGGTGCCGGAGTTCAGCGTGGAGAGGATGCCGTTCTCGGGGGTGGTGACGGTGCCCGGCGTGTCGGTCGCGCGGCGGGTCTCACCGCCCGGGGCCGAGACGTCGATGATGGAGCCGTAGTTCGAGTAGTACGAACGGTTGCCCTCACGGCTGGTGGACGCCACGTTGATGACGTTCGCGCAGTTGGCGGGCGTGAAGCCGGAGGCGTTGGCGTTGCTGTTGCCCGCCGCGACGACCACGGTGGTGCCACGGGCGACGGCGCCGTCGATGGCGTTCCGGTAGACGGTCGGGCAGGTCGAGCTGGCGCCGCCCAGGCTCATGTTGATGACCTTGGCCGGGGTCGGGTTGACCGGGATGCCCGGCACGGTGCCGCCGGAGGCCCAGGTGATCGCGTCCGCGATGTCCGCGGACGAGCCGCCGCACTTGCCGAGCACGCGGACGTGCTGCACCTTCGCGCCGTACGCGATGCCCGCGACGCCCTTGGCGTTGTGGGTCGACGCGGCGATGGTGCCGTGCACGTGGGTGCCGTGCCAGGACGAGCTGCTCGCCCGGGAGCCGGTGCCGCACTCGCCGTCGGTCGCGTTCCAGTCGCCCTCGTCCTTGGGGTCGCTGTCGCGGCCGCTGCCGTCACGGGCGTCGGCGGAGCTGGAGATGAAGTCGTAGCCGGCGATGGTGTTCGCGCTCAGGTCCGAGTGCGCGGCGTAGCCGGTGTCGATGACGGCGACGGTGACGCCGCTGCCGGTCGACTTGTCCCAGGCGGCCGGCACGTTCATGCCGCCGGTGGCCTCGAAGAGGTCCCACTGCTTGGCGTAGTCGGTGTCGTTGGGGGTGACCGCCATCGCGTAGGCGCGGATGTCGGGCTCCACGGACGCGACCGCCGGGTCGGCGCGGAAGGCGTCCATGACCTCCGTGACGTCCTGCTTCGTCGCCTTGTCGCCCAGGTCGACCAGCGCGGCGCCGCTCGCCAGACGGCGCTCGAACGCCAGGCTCTCGCCCGTCTTCGCCGCCTTCTCGGCCGTGTCGCCCTTGGCCGCGCTGTTCGAGGTGGCCTCGGCCGCACGGGACTTGTAGGTGACGATGACCTTCTCGACCGGCGCGCTGGGCAGCGGTGCCGGCAGGGCCTGGGCGGCCGGTGCGGTGGGCTGGGGGGTGGCCTCTGCGGCGAGCGCCACCGAGGAGGTGGCGGCCACGCCGATGATCGTGGCACTCGCGGCCACGACGGATATGAGTCTCCGCCTGGAACCGTTCAAGGTGTTCCCTTTCAGGGCGGCTCCGGCGACTCCCGGAGCAGCTGACGGTGCTGGGCGCGGCGGGGGCGGGTGCGGGGACCGCGGGTGGGGTGCGTCATGGGGGTGACGCCCGCGGTCCCCTGGGCCGGGTATGCCCATGCGCCGCCGCCGGCGCGACGGACCCCGTGGTGGGGCCGTCACCGGTGGCGCTCAGGGTTACGTGCACCTGACAGCGAAGAGTCAGAGGATGAGAACCGCCGGTGCGGCAGACAGTAGGGAAACCGGAGATGAACCCGATACGGGGGAAACCCTTGTCCTCCCCGCAAGAGCCGAGGGACCCCCCTGCCGGAGCCCCCGCCGCCCGCGGAACGACACGCCCCGGCCCCGGTCCGGCCCCGTGGGCCGCGCCGACCGGAGGCACTGCGTGTGGGCACGCCTCCCCCGGACTTCGCCGCGTCGTGACAGTCCGGGCCGACCGGAGCTGCGGGAGCCGGGGGGCGCGGAAGGCGCGGGAGGCGTGAGGTCTTCCCCTCGGCCCCTCGGCGTGCCGAGGGGCCGAGGCCATGGCGTGCGGTGCTGCCCAGGGGAAGAATCCGTGCGGAGCACCGATCCTACGGGCACGCCGAACCGGACCCGGGCGCCGGTGGGGCGCCGGGCCGGCCCGGCGCCGGGGCGCGGTCACGGTGCGGGCCGGGCGGGCCCTTCCGTGCGGGCTGCCGGGTCACCGTGCGGGGCTGTTCCGTGAGGACATGTCGGCTCACCGGGCGGGGCCGGGCCCGGCGCCGATGGGGCGCGGTCACGGTGCGGGCCGGGCGGGGCCCTTCCGTGAAGGCAGTCAACTCACCGCGCGGGCCCTTCCGTGAGGGCCGTCAGGTCGGCCAGCGCTTCCGAGAGCACCACCGGTGGCAGGTCTCCCAGGCGCAGGGGGCTGTCCTGCGGCGGGGACCAGGCGGCGGGCCGGTCGTGCAGCCAGACGGCGTCGAGGGGCTGCTCCGGGAAGACGTCGACGGCGCCCACCGCTATCCCGTCGCGCGGGTTGAGGACCAGGTACCGCTGCGGGCCGAGCTCCTTGGTGAGCCAGCACTCCACACCGGCGTCCTGCGGCTCCCCGCGCCGCCATCCGCGCCGCTCCAGTCCCAGCAGCCGACCGGTGGGGACGGTGATCCCCTCGAAGCGGGACAACCGCCAGCCCGCCGCCTCCGCCGCGGTCAGCCGGTACACGGGACGCTCCAGCTGCGGGAACGGCTGCGCGATCCCGTTCCCGGCGAACAGCTCCCGCCAGGCGGGCAGTTCGTCCCCCAGGTGCAGCGGATGCGCCAGCCGTACGGAGGCGCCGGCGGGCAGCTCGTGACGCCGGTCCGCCACGTCTGCGAAGCCCCCGTCCCCGACCACCCGGAACGCGCGCTCCGCGTCCCCCCGGCCGGCCAGCCACACCAAGCCCCGTACCGGATGCCGGAGCAGCGGGTGGCCGAGGAGCAGGTCACGGAATTCGTCCGCGCTCCACGTCCGGCCCGTCACCATCGCGGCCTCCAGGCGCCGCAGCTGGTCCGAGGCGACGGCCCGCGCGTCCTTCTTCAGGGCCAGGAACCGCTTGCGCTCCGCGGCCGCCAGCTCAGCGTCGTCGGCGGCGCCGGGTTTCGGCAGGTCCTTGCGCCGCCGGCCGCTCCCGTCGAGCACGTACGGCCGCAGCTGCTCGTCGAAGCCGACGGTGAAGCGCCGCGTGCCGTAGTCCACGACCGTGCTGCCGGCCGCGTCCAGGCCCAGGTCCGGTACGAGGCGGTCGCCGAGCTGCTCGGCGGTCAGTCCGAGCCGCCGCGCCACCTCGGTGATCCTCTCGTGCGCCCGCGCCTTCAGCGCCTTGAACCGCACGCGCTGCGCGATGCCGTGCAGCTGTGCCAGCGCCTCGTCGGTGCCGATCGCGGCCAGTACGTCCAGCCCCTCCACCGCGCGGTGGTGCGCGCCCTCACCGGGCCAGGACCGCAGCACCGGGGAGAGCCGCCGTACCGTCCCGTCGTCGCCGAGCAGTCCGAGGGCGTGCAGCGCCCAGCTCTGCTCGGCGGGCATCCCCGCCGACCGCCACTGTTCGAACAGCGCCCAGCCGAACGCCGCGAGCGAACCGGGGTCGCACAGGTCCAGCAGCACCGGCACCCCCGGGTACACCTCGCCCGGCCTGCTGACCGCCAGCATGGTCAGCGCGTGCCGTACCGACCCGGCGGGCAGTGCGTGACCGCCCGTGCGCAGCAGGACCTGCGGAAGCACCAGGGGGTCGGCCCACTCGGGCAGTACGGGCAGCCTGTCGGGCAGGGCGGTCAGCAGCGGATCGGCGCCGAGCGCGGCCCCGACCACCTCCGCGGCCTCCTCGCCGTACGCGCCGGCGGCCGCGTCCCGTACCGCCTCGTCCCCGTGCGCGGCCGCGACGAGCCGCAGCGCGTGCTCGGCGTGGCGCCGTGCGGGCCCCGGCGCGCCGACGGCGTCCGGCACGAGCAGCGCAGCGGCGGCGAGGCCGTGCCGGGCGAACCACGCCCGGGCCGGGCCGCCCGCCGTCCTCAGCCGCACCGCCCAGTCGGCCATCAGCCGGGCCGTTGCGGCGTCCCGGAACGGCAGCAGCAGTCCGGCCATCGTGGCCGGGTGGCGGACGGCGGCGCGCTTGAGCACCGGCAGCGCGTCCGTCCCGTACCGCGCGGCGACCGGCCGCAGGGTCTTCTCGCCCTCCCAGTAGTCGTCCGGCGCCCACGCGGCGAGCAGGGGGCGCAGCACCTCCGCCGGGCCCCGCAGGAACAACTGCGCCGACGACAGGTCCTCCAGCCCGTAGCGGCGCAGCGCCTCCACGTCCACCTCCATGTCCTGGCCGTCCGCGGCGTGCTGGCGGAGGTACGGCGACCGGGTGGCCGCCCAGGACTCCCGCTCGCCCGGCAGCCACTCCACCGCCGGTGCGGTCTCCACGCGCAGCCCGGGCACCACCCGCGCGCCGGCCCGCGCGCCGGCGCGGTCCAGCCACGGGGGTGCGGTGAGCAGCGCGGGCAGTTCCCCGGCCGGTGCGTCGGGGACCCGGTCGGGAGGCTCCAGCAACGACCGGACCACCGCCGCGGCCGGCTCGTCCAGCAGAGGCAGCGCGGCGGTCACGAGGTCCGTGCGGGCGCCGATGTGCCCGGCCAGGAGCTCCTGCGCCGCTTCGGCGTCCCGGCCGCCCTCGTGGGCGCGGCCGGCCAGCACCCGCAGCGCGCACACCGGCCGGCGGCTCATCGCCTTCAGCAGTGAGGGCCGTACGTGCTTGTCGTGCGGGCGGGACAGCAGCGCCCGGAACGCGGCCTCACCCGGCAGCTCGGCCAGTGCCGCCGCCGCGGCCCTGAGGTGTGCCGCGGAGGCGTGCGGACGGTCGAAGACCTCCGCGAGGAGCGGCGCAGCGGCCGGTCCGAGCCCCTCGGCCACGGTCGCGATCGTCGACGGCGGCCAGGCGATGCCCGCCGTTCCGCCGAGCCGGAGGAGCTGTTCCGGCGAGCTGAGCGAGCACAGCAGCATGGAGCGCAGGAACGAGTCACGCCCGGCGAGCGGACCGGGCCCGCCGCAGCACTCGTCGACCCACCCGGTCTCCGTCGGCACCAGGTACGACACCACGATCCGGCGCCGCTCACCGTCCCGGGCGTCCGCCAGTGCGTCCACCGCGGCCCGGTACGTCCCCTCGTCGGCCGCGGCCAGCAGCGCCCGGACCCGGTCGGCCAGGGGGCGGCGCTGCTCGGTGAGGTAGGGCACGTGCGCGGAACCCAGCACCGTGATCGCCGGATCGGACCGGCTGCCGCCGGACTGGATGTACAGCGCCTCGATGTCGGACAGCTCGACCACCGCGCGCGCGGCGAACGGCAGTCCGTGCGCCGTGCTCCAGACGTCCGCCCAGGCCGCGGTCGTAGCGGGCGGCGCCGGCGTCATGGCGGCCACGGCGGCGGCGCCGAGCGGCGAGGGGGCGCTGCCGTCGAGGTGAACCCGCGCCGCCGCCACCAGCCGTGCGTCGCTGCCCGGGGCCGTGAGGAACTCCTCGATCCAGTCCTTGTCCCGCGCGAGCCGCGCCTCCAGCAGTGCCGCCGCATCCTTGTCGGCCCTGCCCGGCGGCCGCCGCACCCCGCCCCGCCGCGGATGCAGGGCACGCCGCCACGCTTCCGGGAGGACGAACGACTCCTCCGACTCCCGGGCCATCAGGTCCTCCAGCTCGTCACGGCGCACAGGACCGCCCTCCCTGTCCCCACTCGCGGTTGATCACTCGTACGACCGTAGCGAGCGCCACTGACAACGCCACTGACAACGCCACCGACCAGCGGAAACAAGCGGATGGGCGCTCCGGCCGGGGACTCAGAGACGGGACTCCAGGCCCGGCCCCGTCCACGCCGGGGCGACACCGGTGAGCTGGCACACCATCAGGTACAGCGGGATGGGCGGCGTGTAGGGCGAGGTGGAGTCCGGCCGGTGGATCAGCCGGGGGCGCCGGTCCGGCACGCAGGCGTCCGTGGCGTAACACGCGGGCAGTGGCCAGCGCAGCTCGGTGTCCGAGCCGGCCGGTACGATCCACCACCACCATTCGGAGTCGGCGAAGACGCAGCCGTTGCCGGGCAGCCGCGACATGAGCCGGAATCCGTGCCGCGCCGGCACCCCCACGGCGTCGCAGCCCAGCGTCGCGGGCAGGGACGGCGGCAGCGTCAGCTGCACCTCGCCGCGGTCGGTGTCCCACTGGCCATGCCGGCCCTGCCGACCCTGTCGGCCCCGCGCGGCCAGCAGCGTGGCCATCGACCTCAGCATGGCTCCGCCACACCCAGGGGGCTCCCCGAGTCGCCGGGGCCCGCCACCCCCGGCGTGCGTTCCCCCGTGCCGGAGCCGGAGCCGGAGCCGGAGCCGGAGTCCGCCGCGTCCGGCGTGTGTCCGGCCCCCGCGTCGAGAGCCAGCTCCGCCCAGACGATCCACCCGGCGCCGTGCCGCGCGTGATGCGCTCCCCACGCGCCGCACATCGCCTCGACGAGGAGCAAACCCCGCCCCCGCTCCTCCGCGTCGACCTGCCGCAGCCGCGGCTCGGCGGCCGGACAGCCCTCGTCCTGGACCGCTATGCGCAACCGCCCGCCCACGTCGCGCAGTTCGCAGACGACCCGGCCGCTCGCCGTGTGCACCACGGCGTTGGTGAAGAGCTCCGAGACGACGAGCGTGGCCGTGTCGAGCACATCCCCCTCGACGCGCCACACCGCCAGCCGGTCCCTGACGAGGCGTCTGGCGCGGGCCACCGACTCGGCGCGGGCGGGCAGTTCGAAGGCGAAGCGGCGGAGATCGGCGGTCTGCGCTGGACCGGTCTGCGGCCCGGCGATCCGCTGCGCGGGGATCGTGGGTCCTGCGGTGTCCGGTCGCGGGGCCATGATCTGAGGCGTCAGCGCATTACCAGGGACCACGACCGATTCCTAACGTGGGGGAGCGGTGCCGCACACCGCCTCTCCCAGGGCAGAACGCGGCTGCCGCGTGAACTGGTTCACCGGAATACTTTCCTCCCGACACCCGCACTTGGCAAGTGGCACTCTGGAATTTGCAGAGTGCGGTGTCCTCTCTGCTCCTCCCATGGCACACTCGTCGAAAACAGTGCGTGGGGAGGTCTGAAGTGAGCGAGCCGCGGTCCGCCCCCACCGTGGGACAGGTCGTACTCGGCAAGCGCCTGCAGGAGTTGCGGGAACGGGCGGGCCTCAAGCGGGAGGAGGCCGCCAAGGTCCTCCACGTGGCCCCGGCCACGATCCGCAGGATGGAAACCGCAGAGGTCGCGCTGAAGATCCCCTACGTCCGGCTCCTGCTGCAGGAGTACGGGGTTCCCACGGACGAGGCCGACGGCTTCGTCCGGCTGGCCGAGGAGGCCAACCGGCCCGGGTGGTGGCAGCGGTTCCACGACGTCCTGCCCGGCTGGTTCAGCATGTACGTCAGTCTGGAGGGCGCGGCCTCCGTGATCCGGGCGTACGAACCGCAGTTCGTGCCCGGCCTGCTCCAGACCGAGGACTACGCCCGGGCGATCCTGCGCGGCGGCGCCGTCGGTCAGGTGAGACCCGACGACATCGAACGGCACGTGGCGCTGCGCATGGCCCGGCAGGCCCTGCTGACCCGGCAGGACGCACCGAAATTCTGGGTGATCATGGACGAGACGGTGCTGCGCAGGCCCGTCGGGGGCAGCCCCGCCGTCATGCGGGCGCAGATCGACCGCCTCCTCGAAGCCACCGCGCTGCCCAACGTCACGCTCCAGATCGCCGAATTCGCGACCGGGCACCACCCCGGTACGTACGGCCCGTTCGTCCTCTTCCGATTCGCCGTGCCCGAACTCCCGGACATGGTCTACAGCGAGTACTTGACCGGCGCGGTCTACCTCGACGCGCGCACCGAGGTGGCCTCGCACCTGGAGGTCATGGACCGCATGGCGGCGCAGGCCGCCACCGCACAACGTACGAAGGAGATCCTCAAGGATGTCCGCAAGGAGCTGTGAATGGATCGCATATACAACGGCATGCCCGCCGCCGAGCTCGGGGCCGAGGGGTGGCACAAGCCGTGGAGCGGCGGGAACGGCGGCAACTGCATCGAGGCCATGAAGCTGGCCGACGGCAGGGTCGCGGTCCGCCAGTCCGCCGACCCGGACGGCCCCGCACTCATCTACACCCACGGGGAGATCGCCGCGTTCATCCAGGGGGCGAAGGCAGGACAGGCCGACTTCCTGCTCACCTGACCCGCCGACCCGACCCCTTCGTTCCCCGACCCAGACGACCAGTCACCAGACCACCAGCCACCAGCCGACCACTGGAGCGACACATGACCGGGCAAGAACCCGCAGCCGAACGGCCTGCCGTGCAGATCGACACCAGCAAGCCGCATCCGGCCCGCATGTACGACTGGTTCCTGGGCGGCAAGGACAACTACCCCGTCGACGAGGAGATGGCCGAGCAGCTTCTCACCGTCGACGCGCGCGGACGGGACATGGCACGCGTCAACCGCGCCTACATGCACCGCGCCACCCGCTGGCTCGGCGACCGGGGCGTCCGCCAGTACCTGGACATCGGCACCGGGATCCCGACCGAGCCGAACCTGCACCAGATCGCCCAGCAGGTCGCCCCGGAGTCGCGGATCGTCTACTGCGACAACGACCCCATCGTCCTGGCGCACGCCGAGGCGCTGCTGCGCTCCACCCCCGAGGGCGCCACCGAATACATCCAGGCCGACGCGCGGGAGCCCGAGGTCATCCTCGAACGGGCCGGCAAGGTGCTCGACTTCGCCCGGCCCATCGCCCTGTCGATGCTGGCGCTGCTCCACTTCGTGGACGACGAGGACGGTGCCTACGAACTGGTGCGCCGGCTCGTCGAGCAGCTCCCTTCCGGCAGCTACCTCGTCCTCTCCCACGTCACCGGGGACTTCGACCCCGAGGGCGCGGCCAAGGCGCGCGCCATGTACCGGGCGCGCGGCCTCACGCTGCGGCCGCGCACCCGGGCGGAGTTCGCCCGCTTCTTCGAGGGCCTGGAACTCGCCGAGCCCGGAGTCGTGCTCACCGCCGACTGGCATCCGGAGCTCGGCGAGGCGGTCCCGGTCGCCGGCGACGACCCGATCCCCGGGTACGCGGGCGTGGCCCTCAAGCCGTAGCCGCCACCGCTCCCGGTCGCCTACGAGCCGGCCGGGGGCACCAGCGTGACGAGGAACCTCTTCGCCGCGCCGGTGTTCCCGGCCGCGTCGATCGTGCGGTACTCCACGGTGTGCGTGCCGTATTCCGGCGTGGCGTCGTCCCACGGCACCACGCGCGCCCGCCCCAGCTTCCCGTACACGAGTCCGTCGATCTCGGTCCCGCCCGGGGTGAACCGGAACGGCGCGCCGGCGTCCGTCGGCCAGCCGTAGTAGGTGTACCAGCCGTCGCCGTCCACCCGGAACTGGCTGACCACGTACCCGTCCTGGTCGTCCTTCGCGGTCAGCCGCATCGTGAACGGGCCGTCGTAGACGTATTCCACCGGCCGCCCCGGCCGGTCCACCGTGCGCAGCGGCTCCGACAGCGCGTACGCGGCCGTGGCCGGCGTCGCGTCGACGGTCCAGCGCAGTTCTGTCCCGGGGCCGGACGTGCCCGCGATCCGGGCGGTCAGCGTGTGCGTGCCGGGCCGCAGCCGCAGCGACGAGAGGTCCAGGTCCCGGTCGTTGCCCGGGTTCGCCATCGGCCGCCCGTCGACCCGCCACCGGACGGCGAGCGTCCGGTCGACGGGGTGCGTGGTGTCGGCGTGCACCACCGACCGGGCGCCGACGGGCGCGCCCGTGTCCGTGTGACCGGTGAACCGCGGTGCCACGGCGGGCCCGGGCCGGGTGGCCACGGACGTGTCGACCGTCCAGGTGACCGTACGGGTCAGGGCGGCCGAGCCGCGTACCGCCGGATCACGCACGAACGGCGTCGGGTCCGTCACCGTCGCCGTCAGCGTGTGCCTGCCACGCGGCACGTCCAGCCGCCGGAGATCGATGGACCGGGCGCCGGCCGACGACCGCACCGGGCGGCCGTCCAGCCGCCAGACGACGTCCAGTTCCCCGCCGACCGGATGCAGCGTGTCGACCCAGACGGTCCGGTCGGCGCCGATCGGCTCCGCGGCGGGCGTGTGCCCCTGCACCAGGTTCACCTTCGACGCGATCGCCCGGACCATCACCTCACGGCCCACCTGGTCGAACGCGTACCCCAGGGACTTCATGATCGAGTGCCTGCTGGGGCGCCACACGCCCTTGGTGCTGTACAGCCCGCCCTCGTGGCGGCCGATGACACCGCCCGACTCGCTCTCCTCGCCCAGCCACCGCCACCACTTGGCCCGCTGGTCCTTCATCTGCTGCTCGGTCAGCACGGTGTGGTGCGCGGACGACGGCTCACCGCCCTCGTGCACACCACCTGGCACACCGCGCCCGTAGTAGTCGTACTCGTCCTGCAGCCCGCCCAGCGAGTGCCCGATCTCGTGCGGGGTGATGAGCGAGGACAGGGCGTTGCCGCCGGAGGCGGTGGCGTACGTGCCGCCCGCACCGCCGTAGGTGTCACTGTTGGCGAGGGCCACGATCTGCCGGTTGGCACCTGTCGCACCCGGGACGAGATCGGCGAGTGCGTTCGCCGCGCCGCTGTCGACGGTCAGCAGCCGCTGCACGCTGCCGGCGTCGCAGCCGCCCCAGAAGCCCATCCCGAGCGGCGTGTCCCGGCGCGGCGTGTCCAGACCGGGGTCGCAGTCCACGCCCGACTCGGGCGAGGCGACCTCCACCGCCCACACGTTGATGTACGAGCGGTACGAGGCGAACGGCTCGATGCTCCACAGCACGTTGAGGTGCTTGTCGACATCGGCCCGGAACTCCGGGAGCTGTGCGGCGGTGTACCCGTCGCCGAGCAGGACGAGGTTGAACCGTTTCTCCGCGGGTCCCGTGGTCTGCACGGGGACGACGGCGGCGGCGTCGGCCGGGGACCCGGGGGCGCGGTCCGCGGCGGTGGCCGGTCCGGCGCCCACCGGGGCGGTGACGAGAAGGCAGGCCGCGCCGATCAGCGCGGCGGCTCTCCGAAGGCGTGTGCCATGAGCAACCATGGGGCCGGAGCGTACGGTGTGCCCAACGCCCGGTAAAGACAGCCCCGTTGGCCCTGGGTCGCCCGGGGTGTTCAGGATGTGGCCAGATACGCCAGTCCCGGGTGCTCGGCCGTGTACGCGTCGAGCAGGCGCCGGGCGACCGTGACCGAGTCGACCAGCGGGTGGAGGGCGAACGCCTTCACGGCCGCCGCCCGCGACCCGCTCTCCGCCGCCGCCATCACCTCCCGCTCGACCGCCTTCACCGCCGTCACCAGACCCACGGCGTGGCCCGGGAGCGGCTCCACCGCCACCGGATGGGCGCCGTGCGCGTCGACGAGGCACGGCACCTCCACCACCGCGTCCGCGTCGAGCACCGACAGCGTCGTCCGGTTGCGGACGTTCAGGATGAGGGTCGTGCGCTCGTCGCGGGCGATGGCCCGCATCAGGGCCAGCGCGACCTTCTCGTAGCCGCCAGGCTCCAGGTCCTCCGCGGCACGCTCCCCGGCGCCCGCCGCCTCACGGTTGGCCGCCATGTAGGTGGCCTCGCGGTCGGCGAGGGTGGCGCGCCAGGCGTCCAGCGAGGGGGAGGCGTAGAACGCGGCCTGCTGGTCGTGCAGGTACGCGCCCCGGGTGCGCCCGGCGCCCCGGTAGGCCCGCACCGCCTCCCGGCTGAAGTAGTAGTAGTGCAGGTACTCGTTGGGGATCGCGCCCAGCGACCGCAGCCACTCGGCGCCGAAGAGCCTGCCCTCCTCGAAGGAGCCCAGCGCCTCCGGGTCCGCCAGCAGCCGCGGCAGCTGATCGCGACCGGCCACCCGTACACCGCGCAGCCAGCCCAGGTGGTTCAGACCCACGTAGTCGAACCACGCCTCGTCCGGGTCGGCGCCCAGCAGCCGCGCCACCCGCCGCCCCAGGCCGACGGGCGAGTCGCAGATGCCGATCACCCGGTCGCCCAGCACCCGGGCCATGGCCTCGGTCACGAGCCCCGCCGGGTTGGTGAAGTTGATGACCCACGCGTCCGGCGCGACCGCCGCGATCCGGCGGGCGACCGCCGTCGCCACCGGCACCGTGCGCAGTCCATACGCGATGCCGCCCGCGCCCACCGTCTCCTGGCCCAGCACGCCCTGCGCGAGCGCCACCCGTTCGTCGGCCGCCCGGCCCGCGAGGCCGCCGACGCGGATCGCCGAGAACACGAAGGCGGCGCCGCGCAGCGCCTCGTCCAGGTCCGTGGCGGTGGTCACCACGGGTGCACCGGGCACGCCCGCCGCCTGCTCGGCGAGCACCCTGCCGATCGCCGCGAGCCGGTCCGCGTCCACGTCGTACAGGGTGACGTGCGTGATCCGGCCCTCCGCGCGGTCACCGAGGAGCGCCCCGTACACCAGGGGCACGCGGAAACCGCCACCGCCCAGAATCGTCAGCTTCATGGCGGCCACGCTACTCGGATCACCCCAGGTCGAGGGCGTTGCGCAGACCGAGGCGGTAGCGGGTGCGGTCGTGGCGCCTGAGCAGCTCGATCTCCGGGGCGCGGAACAGCCGACGGACCGTGCAGCGGGGCGCCGCCGAGCCCGTACGGTCGAGCAGGGCGTTGACCGCCTGGCGGGCCGAGGCGTTGGCGCCCTCCATGGTCGCCAGGTCGATGTCCACGGCCACGTAGTCGCCCGCGAGGTAGAGGTTCGGGATCGCGGTGGCGGCCGGCGGCCGGTGGTGGAAGGTGCCGACCGGGTGGATCAGCAGCTCGTCGGCGTTCGTGGGGGAGGGGGTGCCGAGGCCGTCCACGCCCGGGTCGAGGTACCAGGAGTGCAGGGCGCTGTCCTTGAGCGCCTGGTGGCCGGTGTCGTTGAGTGCCGCCTTGAGCTGCGCCCACACCTCGCGGGCCACCTGTTCGCGCGTGCACTGCTTGGCCGTCCTGCCGTACAGGATCCCCGGCTCGTCCCACTCCGAGATGTCGACGGACAGGCAGTCCACGGCCGTGCCGTCGCCGTAGTCGGCGGGGAAGTCCCGGTCCGGCCAGTGCTCCGCCTGCGCGATGGCGGTCAGCGACCAGGGCGAGTCGATGCAGTTGAGGTGGCCGTGGACCAGCGGCGGGCGCTCGGTCAGGTAGAACTGGATGCCCGTCATCCAGTCCGTCCGGAGCCGGTCGCACCGCGCCAGCCGTGGGTCGGCCGCGCGCAGGGCCGCGCCCCAGGTCCGGCGGGCGCGCTCCACCGGCAGCGCGCAGACGTAGTGGTCGGCCGTGACGTTCCTGCGCACCCCGCCCGGGTCCTCGACCAGCGCGCCGGTGACCCGCCCGTCGCCGTACAGCACCTCGTGCAGGGTCCAGCCGATCCGGAACTCGACGCCGAGGGACCGCAGGTGGGCCTCCCAGGGGTCGATCCACGCCTCGTTGGTGGGCGCGTTGAGGATGCGGTCCGGGGGGCCGTCCGCGCCGCGGCCGAGCGCGTTGTAAACGAACGCCTCGCCGAGCGTGCCGACCGTGCGGGTGCTGGCCTCCTCGGCCTTGGTCGCCACGATGTTGCGGGTGACGCCGATGGCGAGGATCCGCCGGTACGCCTCGGACATCTGCGCGGCCCGGGTGAAGTCCCACCACGGCGTGCGCTCCCACACCTCGTCGCGCCGCTCGTCGCAGCTGGTGAGGAAGACGAGCGCGCGGTTGACGAAGTACGCCGTCTCGTGCGGCGGGAGCCCGGCGGCGGTCTCGACGAGTCCGGTCAGGGCGCGGCGGATCTCGTCGAGGGTGAGCCGGGCCGGCCGGTGGCCCGGCCAGGGGATCGGCATCCGCAGGTCCTCGCGGCCGGTGCGGGCGAACATCATCTCGCGCGGGGCCACGAGGTTGTCGAAGACGCCCTGCGCGTTGCCGGGGAACGGGATGCGCCGCATCGTGTCCGGCAGGTTGTGGTAGATGCCGGGGATGAACCGGAAGCCGTGCTCGGCGGGCAGCGGTCTGCGCCCGCCTCTCGCGCTGCCGGGGACGTCGAAGCTGCGCGCCTTGCCGCCGAGGGCGCGGCGCTCGTACACCGTCACCTCGAAGCCCCGCTCGGCGAGTTCGTGCGCGGCGGTGAGTCCCGCGACGCCGCCCCCGAGCACGGCGACGGACCGGCCCGCCCGCGCCTCACCGGCCTCACGGCCGGCCGCGACCGAGGGGGAGGCGGTCAGCGACCCCGCCCCGGCGGCCCCGGCGACCGCGGCGGCGCCCGCCACGAAGCTGCGTCGCGTGGTACCCGTACGGTGCATGCCCCACCCCTTACCCGCGGTAACGGTCACGTCGGACGCAGGAGCATACGGCCGCCCCGCCATCCCCGGAACCACCGCGTGTCCCCTTGCGCGCACAATGGCCGGTTCCCGCTTCCCCGTCGGCGCCGGCCATGAGGTGCCGTCATCCGCCGGGCGACAGCCACGAGGCGACGGCCTCGGCGATCGGCTGACCGGTCTCCGCCTCCACGAAGCCGAACTGGCCGCCCTGGTTGCACTCCAGGAACCACCACACCCCCTCCTCGTCCTCGGCGAAGTCGAACGCGGCGTAGGCGAGTTCCGCCAGGTCCATGTAGTCCCGGACGCCCCGGGCGATGCGCTCCGGCACCCCGGCCGGCTCCCAGGCGTGGCCGGTGTCGCCGTAACGCCCGTCGACCTGGCCCTCCGCGGCGGTCTTCCGGGCGGCGAAGAGCTGCCGGCCGACACAGGTCAGCCGGATGTCGGCCCGCTTGGGGATGTACTGCTGCAGCAGCGTGGGGCCGGCGGCGACCCCCCGGAAGTCCGTGCCGGGGGCCAGCAGCGTGGTGGGGAGCTCGACCGGGGGCCGGGTGCGCGGCGGTCCCGAGAGGGACTTGACCACCACCTGCCCGTACCGCGCCGCGAAGTCCTCGGCCACCCTGGGAAAGGTGGTGACCACGGTGGGCGGCACCGCGAAGCCGCTGTGGTGGGCGATGCGCAGCTGCCACGGCTTGTACCGGGCCTGTGCCGCCTGCCGCGGGTGGTTCATCCACCGCGCCGTCGTGGAGTACAGCATTCCGTACAGCGCCTGGGCCGTCTCCGCGCCGAGCCAGGCCGAGGACTCGGGCGCGTGCGCGGCGGGCTCGCCGGGCCTGCGCATCCAGATGGAGCGCAGGGCCCGGGAGCTGACCAGGCGCCCCTGCGTGGACAGGTGGCAGCGGAAGTCCCCGCGCACGTACTCGGCCGACAGGTCCGCTTCCCCGGGCAGGTCGGCGGGGTCGAGCCGCACGAGCGGGACGCCCCGCGCGTGCAGCTTGTCCACCACCATGTCGGCGGTCACGTCCTGGGGGCTGGTCAGGATGAGGACGGTCATCGGTGTGCCGCGGGCCGCTCAGTCGTCGAAGTGCGTCTGGGAACCGGCCTTGGACGTGGTGGTGCCGGCGGCCGCCAGGAGCGCGAGGTCGGCGATGGCGGGACGCCCGTCAGGCAGCACGTTCAGCTGGCGGGCAGGGTCGTACGTGTAAGGCTCCGTGACGTCGTCCGCGGTCTCCTGCGGACGCGCGTAGGTGTACGCGAACGGGCGCATGGCTCTCCTTCATCGTCTCGTCTGCTTTCCGGTACGTGTGACAGTACGCAGTCAATGTGTAGGGTTCTCGCTACGCTCCGCAGTGGTGCTCACGGACCGGCCCCCTTCTGCACGGCATCTCCATCCGTTCGTGAACTCCTCGCGCTCGTCGAGCGGTTCCCGGTACGGCCCGGCCCGGCGGTGCTCCGCCCTCCGCACGGCGGCAGAATGGGCGTATGGCCCGACGTACCCCCCGACGTACCCCGCGCTCCCGCCCCGCACCGGTGACGCGCGCCACCCCCGCCGTCCGGGCGGACGCACCCTGCCCGTGCGGGCCGGGCACCGCCTACGAGGCGTGCTGCGGGCGGTTCCACGCCGGCCGGGCCACGGCCCCGACCGCCGAGGCGCTCATGCGCTCCCGCTACAGCGCCTTCGTCGTGCGCGACGAGCCGTACCTGCTGCGGACCTGGGCCGCGCGCACCCGGCCCGGTGCGGTGGACTTCGACCCCGCCATGCGCTGGACCGGTCTGGAGATCGTCGACCGCACCGACGGGACGCTGTTCCACACCACCGGCACCGTGACCTTCGTCGCCCGCTACACCCATGGCGGCGAGCCCGGCGCGCTCCACGAGCGCAGCCGGTTCGAGAAGGAGGACGGCGCCTGGGTGTACGTGGACGGCACGTTCACCGACTGACCCCGCAGCCACCGGCCGGGGCGGACGTCCGCCCGCCGGCCCGGCCGCTCGCTGACGCGAGGGCGTGCACGGTCGCCGCCCGGCGCCGCGCCGTCACCGCTCGGGGAGCGTCGCGGCCAGGTCCTCCGCCAGCAGGCGCTTGGCGATCGCGTCCGTCGCCGCCCGCAGCTCCGGCCCGCTCGGGCGGCCGCCCTCCCGCTCCAGCCGGCCCGTCAGCCACCGCGCCCACGCCTCGCTGATGACCGCCGCCTCCCGTGCCCCGGCTTCCGTGTGCGAGAAGAGGCGCCCGTCCCGGGTCAGGAACCCTTCCTCGACCATCCGGTCGAAGACCGGCACCAGCACTTCGGGCGGCAGGCGCCGCCGCGCCGCCACCAGGCCCAGGCTCGCGTGGCCCACGAGCCGCGTCAGCAGTTCCACCTGCATCACCGCCCACGCGCCGGCCACGTCGAGCCGCGTGTCGGACCCCTCGATCACCCGTCGTACGGTGCCGGGGTCCGTCCGGCGCACCAGCGCGCCCACCGACAGCTCCAGCAGCTTCGCGGAGTCCGCGGTCGCGACCGGTGACGAGAACCCCTCGCCCATGTCCTGCGCCGTCACCCGCGCCGCGTCCCGCAGTTCGACCTGCCGCAGGAACAGCGACACGACGAATCCGGCCACCGCCACCGGTACGGTCCACAGGAACACGGTGTGCAGGGTGTCCGCGTACGCCTCGACGAGCGGCGCCGCCTGCTCGGCCGGCAGACCGTGAACCCCCTGAGGGCTGAGCGCCGCACGCGCCAGCACCGCCGGGTCCGGGGCACCGGGGGCGGCCGCCGCCGCGCGGACGCCCGCCTCCAGGTTCGGGGTCAGGGCGTTGGCGTAGATCGTCCCGAAGACCGCCGTGCCGAAGGACATGCCGAGCGTGCGGAAGAAGGTGACCCCCGACGTGGCGGTGCCGAGGTCCGCGTACTCCACCGTGTTCTGCACGGCGATCGTGAGCACCTGCATGCACAGGCCGATGCCGGTGCCGAGCACGAACATGTACAGCGACTCCAGCCAGGTGCTCGTGCCCCGCCCCATCAGCGACAGCAGGTAGAGGCCCACGGCCATCACCAGCGACCCGGCGATGGGGAAGACGCGGTACCGGCCGGTCCGGCTGACCACGTTGCCGCTGAGGACGGACGCGATGAGCAGACCGAGGACCAGGGGCAGCGTGCGGACCCCTGAGACGGTCGCCGAGTCGCCGTCGACGTACTGCAGGTACGAGGGCAGGAAGATCAGTGCGCCGAGCATGGCGAAGCCGACGATGAAGCTGAGCACCGAGCACACCGTGAACACCGGATTGCCGAACAGCCGCATCGGCAGCATCGGGTCCACCGCCCGCGTCTCGGCCGCGCAGAACAGCGCGAGCGCGACCACTCCGCCCGCGAACAGCCCGATGACGACCGGTGAGCCCCACGCGTACTGGTTGCCGCCCCAGCTCGTCGCCAGGATCAGCGCGCTCGCGCCGATGGCGACCAGCGCGATGCCGGGGTAGTCGATCACGGGCCGGCTCGCCGGCCGGACCGACGGGATGGTGCGGGCCGCCGCGGCGACCACCAGCACCGCGATGGGGACGTTGACGTAGAACGCCCAGCGCCAGGACGCGTGATCGGTGAACAGTCCGCCCAGCAGCGGACCGATCACCGTGGCGATCCCGAAGACCGCGCCGATCGCCCCCTGGTACTTCCCCCGCTCGCGCAGCGGGATGACGTCCGCGATCAGTGCCATGGCCGTCACCATCAGCCCGCCCGCGCCCACGCCCTGGAGGCCGCGCCACACGATGAGCAGCGTCATGTCGGTCGCCAGACCGCACAGGAACGATCCGGTGATGAAGACGACCGCCGAGATTTGGAAGATCACCTTCCGGCCGAGGAGGTCGCCGAACTTGCCGACCAGCACGGTGGCGACCGTCTCCGCCAGCAGGTAGGCCGTGACGACCCACGACATGTGCGCGGCGCCGCCCAGATCGGCGACGATCGTCGGCAGCGCGGTCCCGACGATCGTCTGGTCCAGTGCGGCCAGCAGCACACCCAGCATGATCGTCACGAAGACGATGGTGCGCTGCCGGGCGTCGAGCACGGGCGGCGTGGCCGACGTGCCCGGGGGTGCCTGCTGCGTGGTCGTCGTCACGCCTGCACCCTCACACCGGCGGACCGTCGCCGCATGCGGGCGCGGTCCGGACCGGTGAGCCGCCCGGAGGCTTCCGGGCCGTGGCCGTGAAGGACCGTCCGCCCGGCGGGGGGCGGCCCTACACGGACTCTCCTCAGAGGCGCAGCGTGCCCGCGCCGCCCGGCCGCAGCAGCAGCCCCGGGTTGTAGGCGCCCAGCACCTTGTTCGCCCGGGCCAGGACCGCCAGCGCGTGCTCGCGGTCCGCCTGGTCCTCCTGGCACATCGGGAAGCGGAAGCGGTGCACCTCGCGCGCCGCGCACTCGGCGTCGACCTCTGCCTGCAGGATGCCGATCGGCATGCATGACCCGATGAGGGCGGCGACACGATCGGGGATCGGGACGGGGACGAGGGGCGACGCGGTCACGTGAGGTCCTTTGCTGCTACTGCTGGGCTGCTTGTGGCAGCCGTCCGGTGCTGTGCTCCCTCCATGAGTAAACAGGACGCGGATCCCGGATTCCCCGCGGGTTTGTATCTGTGCTGCAACCGTTTGCCGCTCAGGGGCGGCACCGGCCGCGCGGACGCATGATCGGGTACGCGCGGTGTCCGCGGCGCGACGGCCCGTACCCGCACGTGGGGCCGGTGACGCGGCGGGCTCCGCGAGGAGCGTCACCGCCAGGGACGGCGGTCGCCGTCGCCCGGGCCGCGGTGGCGCCGCCGCGGTCCCGGGCCGCGGCGTCCGTCAGCGGTGGATTGACGGCCGGGCGCGCACGGCGGCCGGGTCGCCGGCACGGACGGGGAGGCGTGAGGTGTGGAGTGCCGCCGGCTCAGGCGTACAGCGCCCAGCTCGACCGCGTTGGCCGCCTCGGCGTGCAGGTTGCCGTGGGTGAGTGCGCAGCCCTTGGGCTTCCCGGTGGTCCCGGAGGTGCAGCAGAGCGTGGCGACGGTGTCGGGCGTGAGGGCGGCACGCCGCCGGGTGACCTCCTCGTCCGGTATCTCCCGCCCGAGGTACGCGAGATGACCGAGGGGCGGGCCTGGATGCGCCGGATCCGCACGGGGGAGGGGGCGCCGGCACCGGGGGTGCGCGTCAGGGCCGCGGCGGCCTCCGCCGTGGCGGCGTGCTCGTCCGTCTCGACGATGAGGAGGCGGGCGCCCGAGTCGCGCAGGATCCAGGCGACCTGCTCGGCGGAGGAGGTCGCGTACACGGGAACGGTCCGGCCGCCCGCGGCCCGGACGGCGAAGTCGACCCAGCGGTTGGTCATCGCCCGGGCCCTGTCCGCTCACCCCGTCCGTTGAGCCGAACGGCCGCTCAGCCGGCGTCGCGGTCGCGACCGGCCCGCAGGTGCAGCGCCCGCAGCACGGCCTCCAGCGCGAACCGGGCCTCCGGATCGGTCAGCCGGCCGCCGAACCGGCGCTCCAGGTTCCTCATCCGGTAGCGCACGGTCTGCGGATGCACCTCCAGCAGCCGCCCCGTCAAGGCCGCCGTTCCGCGCGTTTCGAGCCACACGCGCAGCGTGTCGACGAGCCGGGAGCGGCGGGTCGGGGTCAGTCCGGCGAGGGGTGCGAGTTCCCGCTCCGCGAGCTGGTCGATGAGCGCCGGGTCGGCGAGCAGCCACAGCGTGACCAGGTGATCGGCGCAGAACGAAAGCGGCCGGTCCGCGATGACCTGTGCGTCGACGAGTTCCAGCACGCGCCGCGCCCAGCGCAGGGAGTCGGCCGCGGAAGCGGTCGGGACGGTGAGGCCGACCGCCGCGCGGACCGTCGGAAGCGCCGCTTCCAGCATGCGTCTTCGCGCCTCGTCCACCGGCCCCGGCACCAGCAGGTGCGGTTGCGGTTCACCGGGATCGAAGAGGACATCGTTGTCCAGGGCGGACGGCGGGACACCCGCGGGGGAGCGGAGCGCCACCGGTGTGACGTGCTCGGGCAGGGCCCACCCCGTCTGCTCGCACAACTCCGCGACGGCCGTGTGCGCCCCCGGCGGCCCCGCCAGGATCAGATGCAGCAGCCGTCTCCGTAACAACTCCGACTGCGCGTCCCCCTGCGCCCGCACCTCCAGGTAGCCCTCACGCGACAGCGCCTCCAGCTCGTCCACGTACGCGAAGAGGGCATCGGCGAAACTGAGCATCAGCATGGGGGAGAAGTTGTACCGCCGGCCCACCTTCTTGGCGCGCCGCAGTGCCACCCGGGCGCCGAGACGGTAGGCGCCCTGCAGGTTGTCCAGGCTCCGCCCCTCGTATGCCTCGAACCGGCCGAACCGCCGGCACACCTCGTCCCGCAGGGTGGTGGGCGCGGAGGGGGAGGCCACCCGTTCCGCGAAGGCGGCGATGTTCTGCTCGACGCACCACTGCAGTGCCTGCCGGTAGGGGCCGTTGAGCAGCCGTGCGTACTCGGGGTAGGCGCGGCAGACCTCGATGCCGATCTCCTTGACCAGGCTGGGCAGTTCCGGGCGGATGACGGCGGCGAACTCCTGGGGGAGCTGTCCCAGCGGCTCTGCGGCGTCCGACGGCTGGGTGGTTCTGGGCATGCGGCTTGTCCCCTCGATCTCCGGATGTCCGGTTGGGGGCGGAGCGCGTGGGGGTGAGAGCGCTCCCGCGGACCGGCAGGGTGTGAGCACTTCGTGGAGGCTGAACATAGTCCAGAGGGCTCGGGTCGCGCAGTAGTCAGGACAGCAGGCACCGGGTCCGGGAAAGGAATTGGCCGAAGCGCGACCGTGGCCGGACACGGTTGCCGGCGGCGGTCCGCGCGGGGGGAGGAGTACTCACTTCCGCACAAGAACCGCAGACGATCTGCTGCGGGAGAGACAAGAAAATACCGGCGAGTAAGACCGCTGCGGAAATCCACCGGGCGAGTATTGCGCGCCCGGTTACCCGCTCGTAGCGTCACTGGCGCAAGGTGCTTCTACCTGGCGGCCGAAGCGAATTCGGCGCCGCGTTCTGAACGAGCCGCTACGGCTTTCCGTTCCCTTCGTGAGCCCCGCGGGGGCGGGAGCCGTCAATCAGGTACGCCCGACTCCCCTGGGAGGGAACAGCCCGTGCGACGCATTACCAAACTTTCCGCCATTGCCGCTGCCGCGTTACTCGGAGCGGCCGGAGTCACCGCCACGAACGCATCGGCGGCGGCGCAGGCCACCTGGACCGTCACCAACCCCGCCGCCGACGACACGTTCACCGCCGTGAACGTCGCCGGCACCACCGCCGTGCTGACCAACAAGTCCACCGGCGCCCAGGTCACGTGCCGGACCATCTCGGCGACCGGTTCGGCGGTCGACGGCGTACGCGCCAGCGGCGCCGGCCTGGCCACCATCCAGACGGCCAACTTCGGCAGCTCGGCGGCCAAGTGCAGCGGCCCCCTCGGCTCCACCTGGGTCGCCGTCAGCAACGCCCCCATGACGCTCAACGGCACGACGTACAGCGCCGGAGTGACCAAGGGCACCATCACCGGCATCGACGTGAAGCTCACCGGCACCAGCCTCGTCGGCACCTGCACCGCCAGGATCAAGGGATCGGCCAACACCGGCTCGTACACCAACTCCACGGGTGTCCTGGAGATCCTGAACGACGCGACCCCGGCCCTCACGATCTCCGAGGTGTCCGGCTCCTGCGCCGGTCTGCTGAACAACGGCAACGTGGCCACGTTCTCGGCCAAGTACCAGGTCACGCCCGTCCTCACGGTCACCAGCCCGTAACCGGGCCGGCCGGCCGCTCCCGGGCGCGCGACGGAACCATCGTCCGCGCGGCCGGGCGCGGTTCCACCGCACGGCACGACAGAGCAGGGCGAGCGACGGCCGTACGGCGAGCCACGACGGGGACGACGGGACGACGAGCCAGGGGGCGGCGGCATGGCAAGGACACGGCACGGCGGGCGGGGCCTGCGCCGTACGGCGGCGGTAGCCGTCACCGTACTGGCGGTCGGGCTCCTGCCCGGTACGAGCAACGCCGTGGACGACGGCGAACAGCCCGTCGACCGCGAGTTCGCCTACCGCTGCCTCCTCCCGGGCGGTGGTGGCACGGAGCGGATGGCGACGGTGCGGGTCGCGGCGCTCTTCCCCCGTCAGGTCCCCGCAGGGCGGCCCTTCCGGCCGGCGTCGGTGGTCGTCGGCGTACGGCTGTCGCAGGATGCGGTCGCCGATCTCGCCGCGCTCGGCGCCGCCAGGACGGAGGGCGTCGTCCGCCTCACCGCGCTGGCCGCCCAGAACGGCGCATCGGCCGAGGTGCCGTGGTCGCAGCTCCAGGCCCCGGAGACCGCCCTCCCCGCCGGGAGCGCCCACACGATCGAGGCGCGCGGCACCGTTCCCACGGTCACCGCCCGCTCCGGCGGTGAACTCGTCCTCTCCGCAGGGGCCGTCGTCCTGGACCTGCTGGTGCGCACGGCGGACGACAGGCCGACCACCCCGCCGAACCTGTCCGTCACCTGCACGCCCGAGGCAGGCCAGGACACCGCATTCGCCGGGGTCGCCGTCGTCCCCGGCACCGGATCCGGGGGAAGGCCCACGCCTCCGGCCGTCGACGACCCGGACGAGGGACAGGGCCAGGGTGAAGGTCAGGACGGGCCGGGCGGGGCGACGGACCAGCCGCGACCCGGGCACCCCGGTGCCGCGGACGGGAGGACGGAGAAGGGAGAGAAGGGAGAGAAGGGCGGGAAGGATGGTCGGCCGGGTGACCGGGGCAAGGGCGACTGCGTCGAGAATCCGCCGTTCCCGCTCGAACCCGTGCAGGCGCACGGCTATCTCGCCGGTTACTCGAATGTGCACAAACTCGGTGGCGCCGTCCGCTTCCAGGAACCGGGCCTCCTGCGCGTGAACATGCTCAAGGCGTACCAATTGCTGCAGTGCAGCCCACCCGAGGGACCCTATTTCGCCCTGTACAGCGATGTCCGGTTCGACCACGGCGGGAAGCCGCAGCTGCCGCCGGCCGCCTCGACGTTCCTCACCTTCGGGTTCATGCCGACGACGGCGACGGTCGAACTGACCGCGGCCGGCCCGATGGAGATCGTCACCCGCGGCTACCAGCTCGACGAGCAGGGCAGGCAGCCCGAGATCTCCACGGTGACCGGCAAGGTGTGGATACGGCTGTACGGCGTCCAGGTCAACGGCACACCGCTCGACGTCGGCCCGGCGTGCCGCACCGCCCGCCCCATGGACCTGGTCATGACCGGGCGCGGCCACACCGACGTGGAGGGGCGCCCGCACGGATACACCGTGGCCGGCGGCGGCCCGCTGACGGCCACCGGCACCTTCCCGGAGTTCAGCGGCTGCGGGGTGGGGGAGGACCTGGACGCGCTGCTCACGGCGGCGCTCTCCGGCCCGGGCAACTACATCAAGATGACGCAGGGCCCGCTCTGCGCCCCGGGCACCGAGCACTGCCCGAACCCGCCGAAGCCGCGGCCCGAACGCTGAGTCCGCCGGCCGCGGATACGCACCGGGCGACAAATTCCGCCGGTGCCGTTGTCACCCGATGACAAAACGGTCCGGATGATCCGGGCACCGTTGTCGGAACGCTTGTCCGGACCTTCAGCGTGACCGTAACGTGCGCTCCCCCGTGCACTTTTGTCACTTCCTCAGCACGAGCAGCGTCTGGAGTTGTGGTGGGAACAGAAGTGGTCGTCGAAGGACTCACGAAATCCTTCGGCAAGCAGAACATCTGGCAGGACGTGACCCTCACCCTGCCCGCCGGTGAGGTGAGCGTCATGCTGGGGCCCTCCGGCACCGGGAAGACCGTGTTCCTGAAATCCATCATCGGGCTCGTCAAGCCCGAGCACGGCCGTGTTCTCATCGACGGCGTCGACATGGTCGGCAGCCCGGAACGCGACATCTACGAAACCCGCAAGCTCTTCGGGCTCATGTTCCAGGACGGCGCCCTCTTCGGCTCGATGACGCTCTTCGACAACATCGCCTTTCCGCTGCGCGAACATACGCGCAAGAAGGAGTCCGAAATCCGCCGCATCGTCATGGAGCGGATGGACATGGTCGGCCTCATCGGCGCCGAGGAGAAACTTCCCGGTGAAATCTCGGGCGGTATGCGCAAGCGCGCGGGACTCGCGCGCGCCCTGGTGCTCGACCCCCGCATCATCCTCTGCGACGAACCCGATTCCGGACTCGATCCGGTCCGCACCGCGTATCTCTCGCAGCTGCTCATCGACCTCAACGCCCAGATCGACGCGACGATGCTGATCGTCACCCACAACCTCGACATCGCGGCGACCGTGCCCGACAACATGGGCATGCTCTTCCGGCGCAGGCTCGTCACCTTCGGACCGCGCGAAGTGCTGCTCACCAGCGACGAACCGGTGGTGGCTCAATTCCTCAGCGGCCGCCGGGAGGGCCCGATCGGCATGTCGGAGGAGAAGGACGCCGCGACCCTCGCACGGGAACAGAGCACCGCTCCGCCGTTCGCGCCCCGGCGCCGTCTGGAGCGCCAGCTCGAACCGTCCCCCGGGCTGCCGGTCCGCGCCGCCGCCCTGCGGCGCCGTCAGCGGGTCATCGACATGCTGCCCCACCTGCCGGAGGCCGCCCGGACGGCGATCCTGCACGGTTACGCGCCGGTGGGCGGTGCCGCCTCATGACCGCGGAGGCGAACGCCGGCGCTCCGGACCCGGCACGCCCCGCCGAAGCGACCGCCGGCGCTCCGGATCCCGCACGCCCCGCGGAGGCGAACGCCGGCGCTCCCGACCCGGCACGCCCGGCAGAGGCCGCCGTCGGGTCTCCCGCGGCGCCGCGCCGGGCGACCTCGCGCCTGCTCGCGCCGCTCCGCGAGAGCGGAAAGCTGTTCGCCCTCGCCCTCACCGTCTCCCGTGCCATGTTCCGGCGGCCGTTCCAGTTCCGGGAATTCGTCGAGCAGTTCTGGTTCGTCGCGAGCGTCACCATCCTGCCCGCCGCCCTGGTCTCCATCCCGTTCGGCGCGGTCATCGCCCTCCAGGTCGGCTCGCTCACCCAGCAGCTCGGCGCGCAGTCGTTCACCGGCGGGGCGAGCGTCCTCGCCGTCATCCAGCAGGCCAGCCCCCTGATCGTGGCGCTGCTGATCGCCGGGGCGGGCGGCTCCGCCATCTGCGCCGATCTCGGCTCGCGGAAGATCCGCGAGGAGCTCGACGCCATGGAGGTCATGGGCGTCTCACCCGTCCAGCGGCTCGTCGTGCCGCGCGTGCTCGCCACCATGTCCGTCGCCGTGCTCCTCAACGGCATGGTCTCCGTCGTCGGCACACTGGGCGGCTACTTCTTCAACGTGGTCATGCAGGGCGGCACGCCCGGCGCGTACCTCTCCGGCTTCTCCGCCCTCGCGCAGCTGCCCGACCTGTGGATCAGCGAGATCAAGGCGCTCGTCTTCGGCTTCCTCGCCGGCATCGTCGCCGCCCACCGGGGACTCGATCCGCGGGGCGGCCCCAAGGGTGTCGGTGACGCCGTCAACCAGTCCGTCGTCATCACCTTCCTCCTGCTGTTCTTCGTCAACATGGTCCTCACCGCGATCTACCTCCGGATCGTCCCGGCGAAGGGGGCGTGACGCCATGGCCTCGCCCCTCGCCTGGCTCGACCGGTCCGGCGACCACCTGCTCTTCTACGTCAAGGCCCTGGTGTGGATACCGCGCACCCTGCGCCGCTACCTCAAGGAGGTGCAGCGGCTGCTCGCCGAAGTGGCCTTCGGCAGCGGGGGATTGAGCGTCATCGGCGGCACGGTCGGCGTGATGGTCGCCATGACGCTGTTCACGGGGACGGTCGTCGGGCTCCAGGGCCATGCCGCCCTCGACCAGATCGGGACCTCCGCCTTCACCGGCTTCGTCTCCGCCTACTTCAACACCCGCGAGATCGCCCCGCTGGTCGCCGGACTCGCCCTCTCCGCCACCGTCGGCGCCGGCTTCACCGCCCAGCTCGGCGCGATGCGCATCAACGAGGAGGTGGACGCCCTCGAAGCGATGGGCGTGCGCTCCATGCCGTACCTCGTCACCACCCGCATCATCGCCGGGGTCGTCGCGATCATCCCGCTGTACGCGATCGGGCTGCTCTCCTCGTACGCCGCGTCCCGCGCGGTCACCGTGGTGTTCAACGGCCAGTCGGCGGGGACGTACGACCACTACTTCCACCTCTTCCTCTCCCCGGACGACGTCCTGCTGTCCATCCTCAAGGTGCTGATCTTCAGCGTGATGGTGATCCTCGCGCACTGCTACTACGGCTTCCGGGCCGAGGGCGGGCCGGCGGGTGTCGGCGTCGCCGTCGGACGCTCGGTACGCAACGCCATCGTGCTGATCAGCGTCACCGACTTCTTCCTCTCCCTCGCCATCTGGGGCGCGACCACGACCGTGAAGGTGGCCGGATGAACGGGCCGACCGTACGCAGACGCCTCGCCGGGATCGTGTTCCTGCTCGTGCCGGCCCTCCTCGTGCGGCTGTCGATCGCCGTGTACGACAAGGAGTTCAGCCGCGACGCCACGGTCACGGTCCTCACCGGCAGCGCGGGCAACGAGATGCACCGCGGCGCGGAGGTGAAGCTGCGCGGGGTCGTCGTCGGCGAGGTGCGCGACATCAGCTCCGACGGCACCGGCGCCCGCCTCACCCTCGCCATCCGCCCCGCGCACCTCGACCGCATCCCCGCGGACGTCACCGCCCAGATGCTGCCCACCACCCTCTTCGGCGAACGGTTCGTCGCCCTCGTACCGCCCGCCGTGACCAGTGGGTCCCCCGTCCGCACGCTCGCCGCCGGAGCGACCGTCCCGCAGGACCGCTCCGCCAACGCCGTCGAGCTCGAACAGGTCCTCGACCAGGTGCTGCCCCTGCTCACCGCGGTCAAGCCGGAGAAGCTCTCGGCGACGCTCACCGCGGTCGCGCAAGCCCTGGAGGGGCGGGGCGACCAGCTCGGCCGCACCCTCGTCACCCTGGACGCCCACCTCGAGAAGCTCAACCCCCACCTGCCCACCCTCAACCGCGACATCAGCCACCTCGTCGAGGTCGGCCGCGCCTACGGCGACGCGGCACCCGACATCCTCGACGCGCTCACCGACTTCACCACCACCAGCGGCACCCTCGCGGAGCAGCAGGCACGCCTCGCCGAGCTGTACCCCGCGGCCACCGGCTCGGCCCAGGAGCTGACCGCCTTCCTGCGGAAGAACCGCGACAACCTCATCCGCGTCTCCGCCGCATCCCGGCCCACCCTGGAGCTGCTGGCCCGGTACTCCTCCTCGTTCCCCTGCACCCTGCGGACCCTCGCCGGATTCGTCCCCGCCATGGACAAGGCACTGGGCAAGGGCACCGACGAACCCGGACTGCACGTCGACGTCCGGACGGTCCCCTCCCTCGGCGCGTACGTCCCCGGCAAGGACCGGCCCGTGTACGACGCTTCGGGCGGGCCGCACTGCTACGCGGTCCCGTACACCGGCAGGCCCGCGACCGCCGCGGCGGCGAGCGGCCGCGGCACGGACCTCGGCCGGGGACTCGGCCTGCCGAACTCCCCGCAGGAGACCCAGCTCGTCAACGAACTGATGGCCCCGGGCCTGAGGACCGCTCCCCAGGCGCTGCCCGACTGGAGCACCGTCCTGACCGGCCCCCTCTTCCGCGGAGCGGAGGTGACCCTGAAGTGAAGAGCCGTTCCCTGGCCGGGCCGCTCACCAAGTCGCTCGTCTTCGTCGTGGTGACCGTCTTCGCCACCACCGTCCTGGCGCTCTCCATCGCCAACACCGGAGTCGGTGACACGGTGACGTACCGGGCCCGCTTCTCCGACGCCACCGGCCTCGTCGAAGGCGACAGCGTCCGCATCGCCGGAGTGAAGGTCGGCCAGGTGTCGTCGGTCCGGCTCGTGGACCGGCGGGTCGCCGAGGTGGGCTTCTCCGTGCAGAAGGGGCGCCCGCTGCCCGCGTCGGCGACCGCGTCGATCAAGTACCTCAACATGGTCGGACAGCGCTACGTCGACCTGGACCGGGGCACCGGGCCGGTCGGCCGGACGCTGCCCGCCGGGTCCGTCATCCCGCTGGAGCGCACCACCCCGGCCCTCGACCTCACCCAGCTGTTCAACGGCTTCCAGCCCCTCTTCGAAGGGCTCGCGCCGGCCGAGGTCAACCGTCTCGCCGGCTCCGTCGTCCAGGTCCTCCAGGGGGAGGGCGGCACCGTCGACTCCCTGCTGCGGCACGTCGGGTCGCTCACCGGGACCGTCGCCGCCAAGGACAAGGTCATCGGCGCGGTGATCGACAACCTCAACACGGTGCTGCAGACGGTCAACGACCGCGAAGGGCACTTCGACGACCTGGTCGTCACGCTCCAGCAGCTCGTCAGCGGCTTCGCCGGTGACCGCGAACCGCTCGGGGAGGCCATCACCGCCATGGGATCGCTCACCACGGTCACCGCCGGTCTCCTGCGGGACGGCCGCGCCCCGCTCAAGGAGGACATCCGCCAGCTCGGGCGCCTGTCCGGCAACCTCGCGGACAACACCGACCGGATCGAGAACTTCCTGCAGAAGAGCCCCGCCAAGATGCAGGCCATCGGGCGGCTCGCCTCGTACGGCTCATGGCTCAACCTCTACCTGTGCGAGGCCAGGGTCTCCGGCGTCACGAACGACGACGGCTCCACGCCGCCCACCGGCATCGCGATCAGCCAGCCGAGGTGCCGCTCATGAGACGCCTCCCGTCGATGCCCGGGAAACGCCTCCCGTCGACCACGCGTCCCGGGCATGGTCCCGCCGCCCGCCGCTCCGGCTTCCGCACCCCCGTACGGGACCGCAACCCCGCCCTCGTCGGTCTCGTCGGTCTGCTCGTCCTCGCGCTCCTCGGCATCGGCGCCGTCAGGAGCGGTGACCTGCTCGGCGGCTCCACCCCCTACAGCGCCGACTTCACCGAAGCCGCCGGGCTCGACGAGGGCGACGAGGTGCGCATCGCCGGAGTCAAGGTCGGAGAGGTGACCGGTGTCGCACTCGACGGCGCCCGCGTCGAGGTCAGCTTCGAGGTGGACGACGGCACCTGGATCGGTGACGCCAGTACCGCCGCCATCGCGATCAAGACGCTGCTCGGCGAGAAGTACCTCGCCGTCGACCCGCTCGGCACCGGCCGCCAGAACCCCGCAACCCGCATCCCGGCCCACCGCACCACCGCCCCGTACGACGTCACCCAGGCCCTCAACGGCCTCGGCGACACCGTCGACGCCATCGACACCCGGCAGCTCGCGAAGAGCTTCGACGCCATCTCCGCCACCTTCGCGAACTCACCGCCCGATGTGCGCAGCGCCGCCGACGGGCTGTCCGCACTGTCGAAGACCGTCTCCTCCCGCGACACGCAGCTCGCCCGGCTCCTGAAAAGCGGCAAACAGCTGAGCAGGACCCTCGCGACCAGGAAGAGCAGCTTCGAGACCCTTCTGGAGGACGGCGGCCTGCTACTGGGCGAGATCCAGGCCCGGCGCGACGCCATCCACCAGCTGCTGACCGGCGCCAGGAACCTCTCCCTCCAGCTCTCCGGACTCGTCCAGGACAACAACCGGCAGCTGAAGCCCACCCTGACCGCGCTCGGCCGGGTCACCGGCGTCCTGCTGAAGAACCGCCGGAGCCTCGACCGCACCCTCGCCCTCGCCGGCCCGTACTACCGGCTCGTCGGCAACACCCTCGGCAACGGCCGCTGGCTCGACGCGTACGTCTGCGGTCTGGTGCCCCGCCACTACCTCCCCGCCGGCACACCCCAGGACGCTCCCTGCATGCCGCCCGAACCCCGTGGAGGGGGTGCCCGGTGAACCTCAGGCGCATCATCGGCCTCGGCGCCGGCCTCGGTCTCGTCGCCGTCGCGGCGGCCTCCGGCGTCCAGGCCCTCGACGAAGCCCGCACCACGCGGGTGACCGCCTACTTCGACCGCGCCACCGGCGTGTACGAAGGGTCCGACCTGCGCATCCTCGGCGTGAAGGTCGGCACCGTCGGCGCCGTCCGCCCTCAGGGCAAGGAGGTCGCGGTCACCCTGCTGCTCGACGCCGACGTCCCCGTCCCCGCCGACGCCCACGCGGTCCTCGTCGCCCCCAGCGTCGTCGCCGACCGCTACGTCCAGCTCGCCCCCGCCTACACGGGCGGACCCCGGCTGCGCGAAGGCGCGGTCCTGCCCGCCGCCCGCAACGCCACCCCCCTGGAGGTCGACCAGCTCTACGCGTCCCTCACCGAGCTCAGCGAGGCCCTTGGACCGCGGGGCGCCAACGCCCACGGTGCCCTCGCGGGCCTCCTCGACACCGGCGCCGCCAACCTCCGCGGCAACGGCAGGGCCATCGGCGACTCCATCGAGCAGTTCGGCAAGGCGGCCAGGACCCTCGACTTCAGCAGCGGCGACCTCTTCGACACGCTTGCACACCTGCAGACCTTCACCACCATGCTGAAGAACAAGGACACCGAGGTGCGCACGGCCGAGCGGCGGCTCGCCACCGTCACCGGATTCCTCGCCGAGGACAAGGAGAACCTCTCCGCCGCGCTCAAGGAGCTCGGCACCGCCCTCGGCCGGGTCAAGGGCTTCATCGAGGAGAACCGCGGCAGTCTCCAGCAGAACGTCGACATCCTGCTGCCGATCACCCAGACCCTCGTCGACCAGCGGGCCTCGCTCGCCGAGGCGCTCGACACCGCGCCGCTCGCCGCCGGGAACGTCCTGCGGGCGTACGACCCGCTCCACCGCACCCTCAACGGGCGGGCCGACATGAACGAGCTGAGCCTCGGCCGGCGGGCGCGCGCCCTGTCCGGCCTCGTACCCGTCGAACCCGCCCGCCGCACGGCCCTCCCGGTCCTGCCGCTCCCGGCCGTGGGCCCCGTCTACGGCACCCCGGCCGGAAAGGGGACGACACGGTGAACCGGCCCTCCCGCAGAACCGCGGCGACCACCGGAATCGCCCTCGCTCTCGCCCTGACCGCCGGCCTAGGCCTCTCCGCGGGCGTGGCGGGCTGCGCCGCGGCCGGCGTCGAGCTGTCGGGCATCGAGCAACTGCCGCTGCCCGGCGGCGCGGACCTCGGCGACCACCCGTACGAGGTCACCGCGGAGTTCGCCGACGTCCTCAGCCTCGTACCCAACGCTGCGGTCAAGGTCAACGACGTCGCCGTCGGCCGGGTCACCCGCATCCGGCTCAGCGGCGGCGACTGGGCGGCGAAGGTCACCCTGCGCGTCAACGGCGACGTCCGGCTGCCCGCCAACGCGTACGCCCGGCTCGAACAGTCCAGCCTGCTCGGCGAGAAGTACGTGCAGCTCTCGGCGCCCGCCGACGCCACGGGCACTCTCTCGGACGGTGACCACATCCCGGTGGGCCGTACCAACCGCAACCCCGAGGTCGAAGAGGTCTTCGGCGCCCTGTCGATGCTCCTCAACGGGGGCGGCGTTCAGCAGATCAGAACCATCACCACCGAACTCGGCAAGGCGCTGCACGGCAACGAGAGCGAGGCCCGTTCCCTGCTGACCCGGATCAACACCCTGGTCGGCAGCCTCGACGCCAACAAGACCGACATCACCGCCGCACTCGACGGCATCAACCGCCTCTCGACCACCCTCGCGACCCGCAAACGGGACGTCGGCGACGTCCTCACCGGGCTCAGCCCCGGCCTGAAGGTCCTGGAGCGGCAACGCGCCTCCCTGCTCACCCTGCTCGGAGCCCTCGACACCCTCTCGGCCGTCGCCGTCGACACCGTCAACCGCAGCAAGGCGGACCTGATCGCCGACCTCAAAGCCCTCGGACCCGCCCTGCGGGCGCTCGCCGACTCGGGCAAGGCGCTTCCCGACTCGCTCCAGGTGCTCCTGACCTACCCGTTCACGGACGAGGTCCTGCGCGGCGTCAAGGGCGACTACCTCAACGTCTACCTGGACGTCACCGCCGTCCCCGGCACGCAGGTCATCCCGCCGCTGATCCCGCCGGCGGACACCGGGCCGCCGTCCGCCGCTCGGCTGCCCCTGCCACTGCCGTCAGCGGGGAGGAACTGATGCTGACCACCGCAACCCGGCTGAAGAACCTCGCCTTCCTGCTCGTCGGCGTCCTCGTCCTGGGCTTCGTCGCCGTGCGGTACGCCGACCTCGGCCGCTACGCCGGCCTGAGCGACCACTACACCGTACGGGTCCGGCTGGACGCGACCGGCGGCCTGTTCACCCACTCCGACGTCACCTACCGGGGCGTCTCCGTGGGCCGCGTCGGCCCCATCCACCTCACCGACGACGGCGTCGAGGCCGAGCTGCGCATCGACGAATCGGCGCCGCCCATCCCCGCCGACCTGGAGGCCGTCGTCGCCAGCCTCTCGGCCGTCGGCGAGCAGTACATCGACCTGCGGCCGGCCGGGTCCGACGGCCCG
>NZ_KL591008.1:231809-238742 GCF_000716335.1 Streptomyces sp. NRRL S-118
CCCCCCCCCCCCCCCCCCGCCGGGGGGCCCCCCCCCCCCAGCCTCTCGGCCGTCGGCGAGCAGTACATCGACCTGCGGCCGGCCGGGTCCGACGGCCCGTACCTGCGGGACGGATCGGTCGTCCCCCGCTCCGCCACCCGCACTCCACCGCCCGTCACCACCGTCCTCAAGGGGGTCGGCGACCTGGCGGCCTCCGTCGATCCGGAGTCGCTGCGCACGGTCGTGGACGAACTGGGTACGGCCCTGAACGGCCGTGGCGACGATCTGCAGGCGCTGCTGGACAGCGGCGACCACTTCGTACGCGCCGCCGACCGTGCGCTGCCCTCCACCACGCGGCTGGTGATCGACGCCGAGACCGTGCTGCGCACCCAGGCGGAGGAAGGCCGGGCACTCAGATCCTTCGCCGGCGGCGCCAAGCGGCTCGCCGCCGAACTCGAGGACTCCGATGCCGATCTGCGCCGGCTCATCGCCGCCGCACCCGGAGCGGCGGACCGGGTGACCGCACTGCTGAAGGACCTCGAACCTGCCTTCGGAGTCGTCCTGGCCAACCTCCTCACCACCTCGGAGGTGGCCGTGACCCGCCAGCGGGGCATGGAAGAGCTGCTGGTGACCCTGCCCGCCGTGGCCGCCGCCGGATCGACCGCCGTGACTCCCCGGGGTGTCAATCTCGGCATGTCGGTGACGTTCTTCCAGCCGCTGCCCTGCACCTCCGGATACGGCGGCACCACCTACCGCGACGGCCTCGACCTGTCCGCGCCGCCTCCCCTCAACACCGCGGCGCGCTGCACCGCCGACCCGGCCGGCGGCGTCAACGTCCGCGGTTCCGCCAACGCCCCGCGCGGCGGTCCGGTACCCGAACCCGCCCGGCCGGGACCGGCCCGCGGGGAGCGCGGATGAGGCCGCCGGGCGGCGCGGACCGCCGGTGGTGGGCCGCCGTCGCCGTCGCGGCCCTGCTGTGCGGCGGCGCGGCATGGTCGTACGCACGGGCGGCGGGCGAGGCGACGCGGGCGTACGCCGAGAGCCGCGACACCGCGCTCGCCGCGGGGCGGGAACACGTGGCCCGGCTCAGCAGTCTCGACGGGCGGCGTGCCGAGGAGGGCCTGCGGACGTGGCTGGAGGTGTCGGCCGGTGAGCTCCGCGAGGAACTGGAGCGGACGAAGCCCCCGGCGGACGTGTCGGCCCGCGCGACGGTCACGGACGCCGCTCTGACCGCACTCGACGACCGGGCGGGCACGGCCAGGCTGATCGCGACGGTACGGGTGGAGATCACCGCCGCCGCGCGGACGGCGGGCCCCCCGGCCACCGACCGCAAACGACTCGAGGCGGACCTCGTCCGCACCGGGGACGGCTGGAAGGTCACGGCCCTGACCGCTCTCCCCGCCACCGGAACGTGAGAGGAAGCGACGCAGGTGACCACCGGCGAAGGCGTCACACCCCTGATACCCGCACCGCGCTCCTCACCGCAGGACGCCACGGCGGAGGACCGGGCCACGGAGCCCGGGGTACCGGAGGACCGGGCCGCGCAGGACGGCATGGCGGACGGCATGGCGGACGGCGCGGCGGAGGACCGGGCCGCGGACCCCGGGGTGCCGGAGGGCCGGGAGGTCACGGGGCCGCGGGGGCCTCGGAGCCGGTCGCGCGCGGTGGCCCGGCTCCTCGTCGCCCTGCTGCTGCTCACGGGCGGCTGGTTCCTCTGGCGTACGCAGCAGCTGACCGGCTCCCCGGCCACCGGGAACCACGCACTGACCGACACCGGGGCCACCGCACGGGTCGTCACCGACGTCAGCGGCGCCCTCGGCCGCGTGTTCTCGTACACCCCGCGGGACACCGCTGCCACCCGGCAGGCGGCACGCCGACTCCTCGACGGCAGGGCGGCCCGTCAGTACGACACCCTCTTCACCCAGGTCGAGCAGAGGGCCGCGGAACAGCGACTGACACTCACCACCCACGTCGTACGCGCCGGGGTCACGCGCCTCACGGACCGCAGCGCGCACCTGCTGGTCTTCCTCGACCAGGTGGCGCAGCGCGCGGGCAGACCCGCCACCACGACCGCCGCCCAGTTGTCCGTCACCGCCGAACTGCGCGACGGGCGCTGGCGGATCGTCGACCTCACAGCCCGTTGAGAACGGCTCGGCGGATCGATGAACACAGCGCGGAGAGACACCCGGGACACCGCAGACAGCGAAGGGGACGGCCGCCCGATGGCACGCACGCCTACGACACGGAACCCGCTCCTGGCCACGGCCGCGGCGCTGGCCCTGCTCGCTGCCGGCGCCGCCGGCTGGAGCGGCTGGTCCTGGTACTCCGCCGCGCACGACGAATCCGCCGCGTACGCCGCGGCACGGGACGACGCGCTGGCCGCGGGGGAGCAGGCCGTGCAGAACATGAACACCCTCGACCACCGCGACCTGCGCCGCGGACTGGACACCTGGCAGGACTCGGCCACCGGCGAACTGCACGAGCAACTCACCGCCGGCCGCTCGCGGTTCGAGGAGCAGATCCGCGAGGCGAGGACCGTGACCAGCGCCCGGGTGCTGTCCGGCGCGGTGACCGAGCTGGACACCCGCGCCGGGAAGGCCCGCGTGATGGTCGCGCTCAGGGTCACCGTGACCCCGCCCGCGGGCAGACCCACGGCGAAGGAGAGCCGCCTCCTCGGAGAGCTCACCCGCACGCCGCAGGGCTGGAAGCTCAGCGCGCTCGGCCAGGCGCCGGTCGGCAACACCCCGGTGGACTGAGAGGAGCACGACATGTCGACGACCCGCCACCTCATCAACCGGCAGCGACGCCTGGCGTCCACGAGCGCCACCCGCGCCCCGGCCGCGCCCCCGCCCGAGGAGACCCGCCCCACCCGGCACCGGGCAAAAGCCGGGGGCCGCCGCCCCGCCGCGCGGCCCGCGGTACGCCCCCGCCGGTCGGGCTTCCGCGGCAAGCGGGTCCCGGCGCTGCTGGGCGTACTCACCGTCCTGCTCGGCGGCTTCACCGCGTGGGCCGCCGGTGAGACGTCCGCCCTGCGCGACGACCCGGCCGTGCGCAACACCGCCCTCACCGACCTCGCACGGACCAGCGAGGTCAAGGGCCGGATCACCCAGGCGGTCGACGAGTTGTTCTCGTACAACTACGCCGCACCGGCCGAGGCGGACCGGGCCGTGAAGGAGCACCTCACGGGGCGGGCGGTCGAGCAGCACCGCGCGATGCTGGCCCCCGTGCGCCGGCAGGCCGCGGCGCAGAAGCTCGTCCTCACCACCACCGTCACGGAGAGCGGCGTGGAGGAGATCCACGGCGACCGGGCCCGCGTGCTCATCTACGCGGACCAGACCAACACCCGTACCGCGGCCAGGAAGGACGCCACGACCTACGGCGCCGCCATGTTCGCCGTGGAGGCGGTACGGACGGGCGGCACCTGGCGGATCGCGGCCATCGACACCCTGGGGGCGGGCACATGACGGAACGGACCGGGCTCGCCGGGCCGCGCGTACGACGGGCACACCGCGTGCGACAGGCGCAACGGCTGCGCCGGGGACACCGGGCACGGCGCGCGGTGACCGGGACGGCCGCGGCCGTCGCCGCCATGGCGGCGCTCACCGCCTCCCAGGCGCCCGGTTTCGTGCCGCTCGCCCGGCCCGCGGCCGGGCAACCCGCGGCACGCCCCACCGCCGCCGTCCCGCCCCAGGACGACGCCTACCACACCGAGCTCCCGCCGCTGTCCGTACCGCGGCTGCCCGCCCAGCGAGGGGCCGCCCCGCCCGTCGCCGGCGGCGCCCGGCGGCCGGTGGCGGTCCGCCTCGCCGAGGCAGGGATCCCCGCGACCGTGCTCGCCGCCTACCGGCGCGCCGAGGCGTCCGTCGACCGCACCGACCCGCGGTGCCGGCTGTCCTGGCAGCTGCTCGCCGCCATCGGCAAGGTCGAGTCGGGGCAGGCGCGAGGCGGCCGTCTGGACGCCCGGGGCACCACGCTCGCGCCGATCCTGGGCCCGGTGCTCGACGGCGTGGGCTTCGCCAGGATCCTGGACACCGACGGCGGCGCGTACGACGGGGACCGGACGTTCGACCGCGCTGTCGGCCCACTGCAGTTCATCCCCTCCACCTGGGCCCGCTGGGGCGCCGACGGCAACGGGGACGGGCGCCGCGATCCGCACAACGTCCACGACGCGGCGCTGGCCGCCGGGCGCTACCTGTGCGCCGGGGACCGGAACCTCGCCATCACGGCCCACCTGGACCGGGCGATCCTCGCGTACAACCACTCGGACGCGTACCGTCGCACCGTGCTGGCGTGGCTCGCCTTCTACCGGCGCGGCGCGCACCCGGTGCCGGACGGGACGGGTGTGCTTCCCGTGACACCCGGCCCGGGACGCCCGAGTGCCGGAACGGGTCAGGGCGCGGGTGCGGGTGCGGGGACGAAACCGTCGGCGCCCCGCCCGGGCGGCGGGATCGTGGTGGGACCTCAGCCCTCGGGCCGCCCCACTCCCTCCCCGCGCCCGCCCGGCCGCCCGGTCCCGTCACCCGGTACGCCGGGAACTCCCGGCCCACCCGCCCCGACCCCGACCCCGACTCCGAGCCCGTCCCCGACTCCCACGACACCGGTACCGACGCCCACCCCCACCCCCTCTCCGAGCCCGACTCCGAGCCCGACACCCAGCCCGACTCCGACCGAACCGGACACCGCCCCCACTGCCTCCCCCACCACACCAATCACACCCGCCACACCCACCTCATCCAGGGAGCAGCCCGTCGGCCCGGCCGCTCAGGCTCCGCCTCCCGACAGCACCTCGGCCAGGTCGTAGGAGACGGGCTCCTCCAACTGGGCGTACCCGCAGCTCTCCGGCGTGCGGTCCGGCCGCCAGCGGCGGAACTGGGCCGTGTGCCGGAAGCGGGTGCCCTCCATGTGGTCGTACCCCACCTCGCACACCCGCTCGGGCCGCAGCGGCACCCAGGACAGGTCCTTCTTGCCGGACCAGCGGCTCGGCGCCCCGGGGAGCCGGGCGGTCTCGTGGGCGGCCTCGTCCGTCCAGGCCGCCCAGGGGTGGTTGTCGGGGGAGTCCATGCGCAGCGGTTCCAGCTCGTCGACCAGCGCCGCGCGCCGCGCGGCGGTGAACGCGGCGCAGACCCCGACGTGCTGGAGTGCACCGCCGTCGTCGTACAGACCGAGCAGCAGTGAGCCGACGACCGGTCCCGTCTTGTGGAAGCGGTAGCCGGCGACCACGACGTCGGCCGTCCGTTCGTGCTTGACCTTGTACATGAGCCGGGCGTCGGGCCGGTACGGCAGGTCCAGCGGCTTGGCGATCACGCCGTCGAGTCCGGCCCCTTCGTACTGTTCGAACCAGTGCCGCGCCGTGTCGATGTCGGTCGTGGACGGGGCCAGGTGGACCGGGGCGTCCACGCCGGCCAGGGCCTCGTCGAGCCGTGCCCGGCGTGCGGCCAGGGGCGTGTCCATCAGCGACTCGTCACCGAGGGCCAGCACGTCGAAGGCGATGAAACGGGCGGGCGTGCGCTCGGCGAGCATCCGCACGCGGGAGGCGGCCGGGTGGATGCGCTCGGTGAGCCGGTCGAAGTCCAGTCGGCCCTCATGGGCGATCACGATCTCGCCGTCGATGACACAGCGGTCCGGGAGGCGCTCCAGGAGGGCGGTGACCAGCTCGGGGAAGTACCGGGTCAGCGGCTTGCCGGTGCGGCTGCCGATCACCAGCTCGTCACCGTCCCGGTGGACGATGGCACGGAAGCCGTCCCACTTGGCCTCGTAGTGCATGCCGGGCGGGATCTTCTTGACGGACTTGGCCAGCATCGGCTTCACAGGTGGCATCACCGGCAGATCCATGGCCCGATTCTGCCCCGATTCATCGGGTAGTGCCCGTGAATGATCCGATATGCGAGGTACCTACCGGCGCCCTAGGGTGGCGGCTATGGGAAACGCGGTGGAGCTGGAAGCCGGCGGGCGCACCGTGCGCCTGTCCAACCCGGACAAGATCTACTTCCCGGAGCGCGGCTTCACCAAGCTGGACGTGGCGCGCTACTTCCTCGCCGTGCGCGAGGGCGTCGTACGGGCCCTGCGGGACCGGCCCACCACGCTGGAGCGCTTCGTCGACGGCGTCGAGGGAGAGTCCTTCTTCCAGAAGCGCGCCCCCAAGAACCTCCCCGAGTGGATCCCCACCGCCCACATCACCTTCCCCAGCGGCCGCTACGCCGACGAGATCCGCCCCACCGAGATCGCCACCGTCATCTGGGCCGCCAACCTGGGCACGCTCACCTTCCACCCCTGGCCGGTCCGCGGCGACCGCACCGACCACCCCGACGAACTGCGCATCGACCTGGATCCGCAGCCCGGCACCGGGTTCCCCGAGGCGCAGGCGGCCGCGCACGAACTGCGCGCCTTGCTGGAGGAGCACGGCCTGCGCGGCTGGCCCAAGACCTCCGGCGGCCGGGGCCTGCACGTCTTCGTGCCGATCGAGCCGCGCTGGGAGTTCACCGGGGTGCGCCGCGCCGCCATCGCGCTCGGCCGCGAACTGGAGCGGCGCATGCCGGGCCGGGTCACCACGGCGTGGTGGAAGGAGGAGCGCGGCGAGAAGATCTTCTTCGACTACAACCAGACGGCCCGCGACCGGACCATCGCCTCCGCCTACTCCATCCGCCCCAAGCCCCACGCCCCGGTCTCCGCCCCCCTGCGCTGGGAGGAACTCGACGACATCGACCCGCGCGACTTCGACCTCGCCACCATGCCCGTGCGGTACGCCGACCACGGCGACGTCCACGCGGACATGGACGACCACGCCTTCACGCTGGACAGCCTGCTGGAGCTGGCCGCCAAGGACGAGCGCGACCACGGGCTGTCCGACCTGCCGTACCCGCCGGACTACCCGAAGATGCCGGGCGAGCCCAAACGGGTGCAGCCGAGCCGCGCCAGGAAGGCGGAGTGACCCCGGACCGTGCCGACAAGGCGGAC
>NZ_KL591008.1:238919-267863 GCF_000716335.1 Streptomyces sp. NRRL S-118
GGCGGACCCACCCCGGACCGGTGCCGAGGACGCGGACCGACCCGGACCGGTGCCGACAAGGCGGACCGACCCGGACCCGAGTTCACCGACCGGTGGTCACAGCTCCTTGACCCGGATGTCGCGGTACGACACCACGTCCGTCGTGCCGTGGACCTGGAGGCCGATGTAGCCGGTGGCGTACCGCCGGCCGTCCGTGCCGGGGTCGCCGTCCCGCGCGGGCCGGAACTCCTGTCCGCCGGTGTTGTCGAACTCGTTGATCAGCACGCCGTTGCGGAAGACCGAGTAGTGCTGGCCCTCCACCCGGATCTCGTAGTCGTTCCAGGTCCCCTTGGGGGTGACCCCCGCGCCGCCGAGCCCCACCCGGTCGAACCCGTAGACCGAGCCCGTCTTGTACATGTCGCCGTCCGGCCGGTCCAGGATCTGCACCTCGTGCCCGAACTTGATGGCGACCCACTCGGGCCGCGACTCCTCCGGGTGCTCGTGGACGTACGGGAAGCGCACGAACACACCAGAATTGGCGTGCCCCGTGCCCGGGGCGTCGTCCCGCCACCGGAGCTTCAGCGAGAAGTCCCCGTACTGCCGCCGGGGGAACCACAGCATGCCCATGCCGGGGACCGTGGTGCTGCTGGTCATCGAGCCGTCACCGTTCAGGGCGAACGCGCCGCCGCCCACGTGCTGCCATGCGGAGAAGGTCTCCGCCGAGCCGTCGAAGAGCGTGCGGTAGCCCTCGGTCCGGCCGGGCCTGCCGATTCCGGACTCCTTGGCCGCCCGGTGGACCGTCCGGTGCTCCCGCGCGTCGATCACCCCCTCGGCCAGCAGCCTGTCGAGCACCGCGTCCACGTGCTTCAGGAACAGCGCGTGCGAGGACCAGTCCTTCTCGTCCTCGATGAGCTCGTTGACGGTGCACCGGCTGCGGGTCATCCGGTTCGGTACACCCGAGTCGACCGTGCCGACGATGACGGTGAGCCGCTCGTCGTGCTCGGGGCAGGCGGGCGCCGGGACCCCGCCCCCCTCCGCCACGTCGAAGCTCACCCGCTGCGCCGCCGAGGTGTTGCCCGCCTTGTCCGTGGCCCGGTGCAGCACCGTGTGGTGGCCCACCCGGTCGACGACGACCGGCGCCGTGTACGCCAGGTACGGCCCGCCGTCCAGGGAGTACTCGATCCGGTCCACCCCCGAGCCGCCGGAGTCGGTCGCCGTGACCGTCACCGTGGCGCTGGTGATGTACGCGCCGTCCGAATTCCTCCCGCCCGTCACGCCGGCCGCCGTCGTGGGCGGCGTCCTGTCCTGCGTGGGCGGCGCCACCACGGTGAACTGCACGGACTTCTCCGCCGCCACGTTCCCCGCCCGATCGGCCGCACGGTACCGCACGGTGTGCCCGCCCACCTCGTGGACCATGACCGGCGCGGTGTACGCCTGCCAGGCGCCGCCGGCCCCGATCGCGTACTCGATCGTGTTGACCCCCGAGCCGGTGTCGGACGCGCTGACGGTGACCGTCGCCATCCCCAGGTACCGGCCCTGGTCGTCCTTCTCGCCGCTCACCGTCGCCGACGTCTCCGGCGCGGTCCTGTCGTCGGTCGGGGGCGCCACCACACGGAAGTCCACCACCTTCTCCGGGGACGTGTTCCCTGCCTTGTCGGTGGCCCGGTAACGGATGGTGTGGCTGCCGACCTCGTGGACCATCACCGGGGCGGTGTACGCCTGCCAGGGCCCACCGGCCCCGATCGCGTACTCGATCCTCGCCACGCCCGAGCCGCCGTCCGTCGCCGAGACGGTGACGCCGGCATGGCCGATGTACGCGCCGCCGGCGTCGCGCTCCCCCTCGACCTTCACCGAGGTCTCGGGCGCGGTGGTGTCCTCGCCGCCGCCCGGGTCGGTCACGGTGAGGATGCCCTGCATGGCGCCGTGTCCCGGGATCGTGCAGTGGAAGCGGTACCGGCCGGGCGTCAGCGTGACCTGGGCGGTGTGCCTGCCGCCCTGGCCGTCGCCGGGATTGGCCAGGATGTTCAGCTGGACGTCGTTGTTGTACTCGGGGTCGGAGACGTCGAACGTCAGGGTGTGCGGCATTCCGGTGGTGTTGCCGGTGGCCGCGCTGTTCTCGAAGACGATCGTCGCCGGGCCCGCCACCGCGGTGGCCGGGAAGGTCAGGTAGCGGTCGATGGGGTCCCCGGCGGTCCAGGTGAGCACCTGCTCCGCCGCGGCCGCCGGGCCCGCCGCGCCCGGGTCCGGGCGGCCGTGCGCCGCCGTGGAGGTCAGCCCCAGCACCATCAGCAGCGAGGCGAGCAGGGCCGTCCACAGAGTGGGTGAGCGGTGCCTCACTGCGCTGCCGCCTTCCGCGCGAGGTCGTCGGCGGCGGGCGTCGGCCCGCCACCCTTGTAGGTCACGCGCCACAGCGCGGACCTGGAGTCGGAGGTGAAGAAGCCGCGGCCGTAGTCGAGGACGTACAGCGAACCGTCGGGGGCGAACTTCCAGTCCATCAGGTTGCGGATGCCGTTCGCCCCGACCGGGATGATCTTCTTCAGCGACTCGGCGTGGGCGGGCAGTCCGCCCTTGCCGATCGTCCTCGGGTCCATCAGGACCGCGTGGCGCGGCTGGTCACCGTCGTAGAAGTCCCCCACGAACCACTTGCCGTCCCAGTACTCCGGCCACTTGACCGTGCTGGGGGACGCCGCGTCGTACCGGTACACCGGACCGTTCATGGTCGCCTGGCCCCCGCCCTTGAGCCACGGCAGGAGCAGCTTCTGCTCCTCCGTGCGGTAGCTGGGGACGCCCCGGGCGTCGCGGGGGTAGTCCACACCGCCCCCCTGGGGCGAGTACCAGATGGAGTTCGGCGTGACGGGCGGCAGGTTCACCAGCCCGTCGTTGTGCGGCGACTCGTTCCTCGGCGCGGCGCAGTCGTACCAGCCGAGCGGCTTGTCCGGGTCGGGCAGGTTGCGGTCCCGGTAGGGCTGGTTGTTGCCCATGCAGTACGGCCAGCCGTGGTTGCCCGCCTTGGTGATGGCGGCGAACGTGTCGTACTTGGCCGGCCCCCATGTGGTCGACGGAGCACCGGCGTCCGGGCCGACCCACCCCGCGTACAGGATGTCCGTCGTCCGGTCGACGAAGATGCGCGCGGGGTTGCGCACGCCCATCACGTAGATCTCGCCGCGCGTCTTGCCGCCACCCTCGTCCGTCTCCCTGCCGGTGAACAGGTTGCCCTCCGGGAGGGTGTACGTCCCGTCGTCCTCGGGGTGGATGCGCAGGATCTTGCCGTTGAGGTTGTTGGTGTTGCCGGACGTCCGGCGGGCGTCCGCGAAGGAGACGCCCTTGAAGCGCGGTTCCGGATTGTTGCCGGAGTAACCGGAGCTGAAGCCACTGGAGTTGTTGTCCCCCGTGGCGATGTACAGGTTGCCCTTGGAGTCCCACGTCATGCCACCGCCCGCGTGGCAGCAGCTGTGGATCTGGACCGGCCATTTCAGCAGCACCTTCTCGCTGGCCGGGTCCAGCTTGTTGGTGGCCAGGTCGAGGGTGAAGCGGGAGACGTACCGCTCGGCCATGCGGGTGTCGCGGTCGATCCTGGAGTGGGGCGTGTAGTGGAGGTACACCCAGCCGTTGGACAGGAAGCCCGGATCGACCTCGATACCGAGGAGTCCCTCCTCGTTCTTGGTCAGCTCGTCGCCGCCGCCCTTGTTGCCGAAGACCGTCAGCGCGCCCGCGAGCTGCACCTTCTTCGTCTTCGGGTCGTAGACGTGGATCTCGCCGCTGCCCTTGCCGATGTCCGGATCGTTCCAGTCGGTGACCACCGGCCGGGAGGAGTCGGCGCCGCCGCGCCCGATGTACAGGATGCGGCCGTCCGGGGCGGCGACCAGGCCGTGCGGCTCGCCGATCTGGTCGTTCCGTCCCGGCTGGTTGGGCTGGGTGAGCCGCTCCGCGGTGTAGTGGGCGTCGATGCTCGCCTTGCAGTCGGCGCGGGACAGCCGCGTCGTCCACAGCAGCGCGCCGCGCAGGTGCTCGCGGAAGTCGGTCTCGGCGAACGAAGCCGCCGTGCCGCCCATCCCGGTGTAGAAGGAGCGGCCGCCGTCGTAGTCACGGCACCACGAGACGGGATGGTCCCACCCGTTGGCACTCGCCCCCGGCTGGTACGTGCTCTCCCGCACGCGCGCCACCGTGTGCACGGTGCCGGAAGGATTGACCGTCCAGTTCAGCCACTTGTCGGGACGCTTCCAGTGCAGCGGGAGCTGCCGGGTCGCGGGGTGCTGCCGGTCGCCGACCTCGACGGTCGCGCGCTGGACGGCGGCGGGGCTCCCGGCGGCGGGCCGGGCCCCGACCAGGCCGGTGAACCACTCCGAGTACGGCTCCGCGCGGGCCGCGTCATGGATGCCGAGGAAGCCGCCGCCCGCTTCCATGTAGGCCTCCAGGCCCGCCTCCTGCTCCGGGTCGAGCACATCGCCGCCGCCCGTCAGGAAGGCGATCGCGTTGTACCGGCCGAGCCGGCGGACGTCGGTGAAGACCGAGGCGTCGTCCGTCGCATCGATCCGGAAGCGCTGAGCCTCCGGCCCCGACTGCCCGATGGCCTCGATGGCCGCGATACCGGCGTCGACGGTGGGGGGCTCGGCGCCGGCCGAGGCATGGAACACCAGGACGCGGACGGCGGACCCACCCGGCGGTGAGGGCACCGACAACGTTGTCCGCGGCGCGCTCGGACGAGGGTCCGCGGTGGCGGCCGTACCGCCGAGCAGGGAGGCCGTCAGGGCGGCCGCGGCCAGAGCCGCGGCCGCACCGCGGCGGGTTGTCGACCAGTGATGTGGTGCACGGTGCATGTGCTTACCCACCCCTCTGTGGTCACAGCAAACGACGACGAAGCTAGACCTCTTTCCGTGACACGCCAATAGCCTGGCATCAATCGTGCGAACTTTGTCCTGGCTGTGGAAAAACGAATCTCCCGGGGCTACGGTGAGGCCGTTCCCGGGGGCTCCTGCGCCCCGTCAGTCTCCGCACCGTACTGGGGAGTTCGGCATGGACAGACGGAGCTTCAACCGGCGGCTGCTGGCATCGGGGGCGGTCGCCGCGACCGGTGTGACATCGTTGTCCCTCGCCTCCGCGCCGGATGCCGCGTCGGCCGCGACGCCCCCGCGGACCGCTCCGGCGGGCGGCCAGGTGCGGCATCTGAAGTTCTACGCCGAGAAGCTGGCGGACGGTCAGATGGGGTACGCCCTGGAGAAGGGCAAGGCCACCATCCCCGGGCCGCTGATCGAGCTCAACGAAGGGGACACCCTCCACATCGAGTTCGAGAACACCATGGACGTCCCGGCCAGCCTCCACGTCCACGGCGTCGACTACGACACCGCCAGCGACGGTACGAAGCTGAACCGCAGCCACGTCGAGCCCGGCGGGACCCGAACGTACACCTGGCGCACCCACGCCCCCGGCCGCCGCAAGGACGGCACCTGGCGGGCCGGCAGCGCGGGTTACTGGCACTACCACGACCATGTCGTCGGGACGGACCACGGCACCGGCGGCATCCGCAAGGGGCTGTACGGGCCGGTCGTCGTGCGGCGCCAGGGGGACGTCCTCCCCGACAAGCAGTTCACGATCGTCTTCAACGACATGACGATCAACAACCGGCCCGGTCACCGGAGTCCCGACTTCCGTGCCACCGTGGGGGAGCGGGTCGAGATCATCATGATCACGCATGGCGAGTACTACCACACCTTCCATATGCACGGTCACCGCTGGGCGGACAACCGCACCGGCATGCTCACCGGACCCGACGACCCCAGCCCAGTCATCGACAACAAGATCACCGGTCCTGCCGACTCCTTCGGCTTCCAGATCATCGCGGGCGAAGGGGTCGGCGCCGGAGCCTGGATGTACCACTGCCACGTGCAGAGCCACTCCGACATGGGGATGGCCGGCCTGTTCCTGGTGGCCAGACCGGACGGCACGATCCCGGGCTACGAACCGCACCACCCGACGGCGTCGCCCCCGACCTCCGGCCGTCAGGGCCACGCCCACTGACGCCACGTCACCTGCGGCGCGTGCGGGCGTGTCCCGGTGCGGCGCGGCGCCGTCCGCTGCACACTCGGCCCATGCTCACCACCCGTGACCTCGACGGTGCTCCCACCTGGCTGGACCTCGCCACACCCGACCTCGCGGGCGCGGAGTCCTTCTACGCCGGCCTGTTCGACTGGACCCTGACCTCCCCGGCCCCCGGGGCCGGGGCGTACGGCGTGTTCCGGCACGACGGCAAGGCCGTCGCGGGCATCAGGCCCGTCCCGCCCGCGGCGGCGTCCCAGTGGACCGTCTACTTCCGCACCCGGGACGCCGACGCCACCGCCCGGGCGGTGCGGGCGGGCGGCGGAACCGTCGACCAGGAGCCGGCCCACGTCTCCGGACTCGGCCGGACGGCCCTCTGCACCGACCCGGCCGGCGCCGGGTTCGCCGTCCTGCAAACCGGCACCGGCCCGGGCTTCGGCGCGGTCGACGAGCCCGGCGCCCTGTGCTGGACCGAGCTCCACACCCGCGACGTCCCCTCCGCCATGGCCTTCTACGGAGCGGTCCTCGGCGTCGACTCCGCCACCGTCCCGCTCCCCGACGGCACCGGCTCGTACCTGCTGCTCACCCCGCCCGGCGCTGTCCACGACACCTCCTTCGGCGGAGTCGTACCGCTCGCCGCGGGCCCCTCCGGGACGGGCCCGCACTGGACGCCGTACATCGAGGTCCCCGACCCGGACGCCACCGCGGCCCGCACCGAACACCTCGGCGGCACGGTGCGCCTGCCCCCGACGGACCTCGACGGCATCGGCCGCCTCGCGCGGCTGACCGACCCCTACGGCGCCCGCTTCGCCGTCATCCACAGCGGCGCGCCGGGCGGCTGACCCCTTGCCGATCACGCCATGGAGCCCCATGCTGACGAGGAGCGATACGAGGACGCGCGGCGCGCCGCGTTGATCCTTCGTTGAGGAGCTGTTTATCGCTCCGGGGCAGCGTGGTCGGCATGCCGATCAACACCACCGTCCTGACGTCGACCACCAGCCGGCTCCCCTGGCAGGAGACGGCCCTGTGCGCCCAGACGGGCCCGGAGTTCTTCTTCCCGGACCCCGGCTCCTCCACCCGCGAGGCCAAACGCCTCTGCGCCGCCTGCGAGGGCCGCGAGGCGTGCCTCGAGTACGCCCTCGCCCATGACGAGCGGTTCGGGGTGTGGGGCGGGCTGTCGGAGAAGGAGCGGTACGAGCTGAAGCGGGGCGGCCGCTGACGGGCCCGCCGGGCCGCCCGGCGCGATGTCAGCACCAGCGGCGCAGATACCGCCCGCGCCTGGCCAGACCGGCGCGCTCCGCCACGGGCGGGGCGACCGCTGCTGCCGGCGGGCTTTCCTTGGTGAGGACGCGCTGCGGGTAGTGGCCGCCCACGGGCGAGACCACGCCGCCGCAGCGGGGGTCCCCCGCGAACCAGATGTAGGCCGGGTGGTCGTTCCGCTTGGCCCGGAGATCGCAACGGAACGGGGCGGGGAACATGACGACATCGGCCCCGGGACCGAACGAGATCACCATGAGGTCCTCCCTGCTCCGGGGAACATACGTGCAGGGATAGGCGCGCCAGCCGTAGCACCGCAGGATCCGGCCGGTGCGAGCCACGCCGGGAAGAGCCAGGCCCAGGAACAAGGCAGTGACCAGCCCCCCGATGAAGCTCATCACCGTGAGCCCGATGGCGTCGTCGCCGTCGAGGAACCGTGTCGACAGAGCGATGGCAAGGGCGGGCAGGACGAGCGTGCTCAGAAATGCGAGCGTCCGCCGTCTGACGAGCCGGCGGTACCCGGCTTCCGTCGGCGGGTGCTCCCATGCGGTTTTGGCCAGCAGGACACCGGGTGCGGGGCCGGTCACAGCAGTGCCTCCAGGAGCCGGCTCGGACGGACGTCCGCCTGTGGCCGCGGGTCGGGGTCGACGAAGCTCACGGTCCCGGCCACGCCCAGGGCGATCTCGGTGTACTCATCCGCCATCGGCACAGCAGTGGTGGTCAGATCGGTGATCACCACACGGGATCCTTGCGGCCGGGCGATGGCCACGCGGGCCTGGAACACCACGGCGCCGGCTGGAAGGAGGCCCGCGACGTCGCTCACCCGCTGCGGGGGAGCGGGCAGCAGGCATGTCGTCAGAGCAGCCGGCCGTTCACAGGGAAGCGTGAGGAAACGGGCTGCTTGCACCTCGCCGAGGGCCGGACCGGCCATGCGGAGGCCGCATTGAGCGACGGCAAGCGCAGGAGTCGGTGCACCGGTGTCGATGTCGGAAAGCGTCAGCAGGGAAATGCACGGGGCCGCTGCCTCGTCCGCATGCACGCCGAAAGAGGCGTGCATGACGCCACCGAGCCGTGCGTCCTCGAGCATGCGGAGCAAGGCCCGGCTCTCGTCGAGGCGCCGATCCCACGCGCCCGCTGCCGAAGGGAAGGGGGGCGGTTCGCCGTGCAGGCGCTCCCCCAGCTCCTCCAGTCCGTCAAGAGCGACATCGGTGAAACCCGGTGGCAAGCGGAACCAGCAGTCGTCGGTCGCCGCGTCCGTGGTGGTGGGGGGTTGTACCGGGGCCATTCCGGCCTCCTTTCGTCAGGGAGTGAACCGTGCCCAGGCGCGGGCAGCGCTGACAGCATTGGGTGCTTCGGCACCTGCGAGACGAGCACCATCGACAGCGGTCGCGGTTCCCTTTGCCGTCTCGTCGTCGCCCGCGGGGGTGAGGTCCATGCCTGCCGCGGCAAGACCCGTACCGGCCAGGCCGGCGGTGATGGGCCGCGCGGCGGTCGGCCTGGTGTGACGTGCTGCCCACTCCACCAGCGGTTTGGGTGCGTCATTGATGTGCTGCATCGCCGCTGCGGAATCCGTACGCATCACCTGAGCCGCGTCCCGGGCGCTCGCGGACACACCTCGGCCCGCTGCCGTGCCCTGCCGCGCCGCGGCCACTGCGCCCTTCGCTCCCTTGGCCACGGCACCCACCCCTGGCAGGCTCCCCAGAGCGTCACCCCCGAGCGTCACGGCCGCACTCCAGAACTTCGCGTCGAACTTCCCTTCGGTGAAGCCCGCGGCCAAGGCCTTCTGGATCTTCGGGTCACTCGCATGAGTGACCAGCGCGGCCAGACTCAACCCCGCGGCGACGAAGAGCAACGGAACCAGCGCGGTACCGGTCGCGAAGACGGCGATGAGGCCCGCGAGTGCGGACAGGGCGCTCAGGCCGTCCCCCAGATTCCTGTCCACCCACCCCAGTGCCCGGTCCAGAAGCCCCGGCTCCTTCGGTGCCAGCCTGTCCGTCGCCTCGTCCAGGGCCTTGGCGATACGGCTCGCTTCCGCGCGGTGGGTCTCCTCCAGCTCGCGGGCGAGGCGGCGCACGTCGGAGAGGGCTTCCCTCGCCCGGGTGAGGGCGGTCGCCGCGGAGGTGACCTCGGCCGCCGAGGCGTCCGCGCGGGCCGTCGTCGAGGAGTGGGCGGATTCCGCCGCGCGCAGGGCCTTCGCATGGACCCCCGCCCGGGCTTCGTAGCCGCGGGCCGTCGCCTGGTAGGCGACCAGGTCGTCGTGCCACGAGCCCAGCCGGCCCGCCGCCTTGGTCAGGGAGCGGTGGGCGTTGCGCAGGTAGCGCGGGAGGTCGCCCGTCAGGGCCGCGCGGAAGGCGTCCGCGGCGTCGCCCTTCCAGTAGGAGCTCTCGTTCAGCAGCTGGTCCACGAGGCGGTACGCCGTGCCCAGCGCGGACGCGGAGGCCGTCAGCTTCGAGCGGAGCGCGGCGATCTCCGCGGGGCTGCCCGGCGCGGGGTTCCAGCCCAGGTGGGGGAACGACGTGTCAGTCACGGCGCCCCACCGCCCGGAACGCGGCCTCGATGGCTCGCTCGAGCTGGGCGTACCCCTGGTGGCTCAGCCGCACGCCTTCGTGGATCGCCTTGATCCGGACGCCCAGCTGCTCCGCCCCGTACTTCCAGCGGTCCTGGAAGCCGTCGCACGCCTCGTCCAGCTCCTCCGTGCCGAGCTGGTCCGCCCGTACGTGCTCCAGCGCCTGTCTGGCCTCCCCGAGGGAGGTGAGCGATTCCCCCAGCGAACGGGAGAAGCGGCCCAGCTGATCGAGGTCCACACGGAGATCCGGAAGAGCAGAGTCCATGGCCGACCACCCTGGCAGACCGGCGGCAAAGCACAGAAAATGCCGTACCACTCAAGAGTGGTGATCGTTAGGATCACGTGCGCATGGAGCAGCATCAGTGCACAGTCGGCGAGGACGAGCTGGCCGCGTTCGGCCGTACGGTGGAGGGCCTGCGCGCCCTTCCCCTGGACGACCCGATCCGCAAGCGGGGTGAGGAGCTCGCCGCCACCTTCGCCCGCGAGAGCCGCAACAAGCGCCGCAAGGCCCGGCGGCACGCCCGGTCCGCGGCCGACGCCGCGATCTCCGCCGCCACCGCCACCGGCGCGACCGACCGGCGCGAGGACGCGCCGCTGCCCACGCGGCGCGGCACCGTCGGCGAGTACGCCAAGCCGCGGTACTGCTACGTCTGCAAGACGCAGTACCACCGGGCCGACGCGTTCTACCACCGCCTGTGCCCGGGCTGCGCCGCCGACAACGCCGCCCGCCGCGCCCTCACCACCGACCTCTCGGGGCGCCGGGCGCTGCTCACCGGCGGCCGCGTGAAGATAGGGTTCCAGCTCGCCCTGATGATGCTCCGGGACGGCGCCGAGCTCCTCGTCACCAGCCGCTTCCCGCACGACACCCTGCGCCGGTTCCGCGCCGCCGAGGGCAGCGAGCGGTGGCTCGACCGGCTCACGGTCGTCGCCATCGACCTGCGCGACCCCCGCCAGGTCCTCGGCCTGTGCGACCACCTGCTCGCCGACGGCCGGCCGCTGGACATCCTCGTCAACAACGCCGCCCAGACGATACGCAGGCCGCCCGAGTCGTACGCCGCACTGCGCGCGGGGGAGCGCGGCGAGCTGCCGGGGGCCGTCATCACCGCACCCGGACACGCCCCGGCCCTGCCGGCCGCGACGGGCGGCGCCCTCGCTCTCGTACTCGACGGCGAGAGCGGCTTGAGCGGCTTGAGCTGCGACAAAGGCGTGCAGGGCGCGACGGACGAGGCCGGGCTGCTGCCCGACCCCGCACCGCGGAACTCCTGGTCCGTACGGCTCGGGGAGCTCGACCCCGCCGAGCTGCTGGAGACCCAGCTCGTCAACGCCCTCGCGCCGGCGCTGCTCTGCGACCGCCTGCTGCCGCTGCTGCTCGCCTCGCCGCACCCGCGCCGCTACGTCGTCAACGTCACCGCGGTGGAGGGCCGGTTCGCCGTGCGCAACAAGACGGCGGGTCACCCGCACACCAACATGGCCAAGGCCGCGCTCAACATGCTCACCCGCACCAGCGCCGAGCAGCTCGCCACCCAGGGCGTGCACATGTGCAGCGTCGACACCGGGTGGATCACCGATGAGAACCCCGCGCCCCGCAAGGCGCGGATCGCCGCCGCCGGTACGCGCACGCCGCTGGACGTGGTGGACGGCGCGGCCCGCGTCTACGACCCGATCGTGCGGGGCGAGGCGGGCGCGCCGGTCGCCGGGGTGTTCCTGAAGGACTACCGGCCGGCGGCCTGGTGAGGCGTGCGGCCGGGGTCAGCCGGTCAGCCGGCCGCGCGTGCCGCCAGCCGGGCCTTGCGCGCCGCGAGCTTCTCGTCGAACTTCCGCGCCTCCGTGTCCAGGCCGTCCATGTACAGGCCCAGCTCCTCCTGCGCCTTCAGGCCCTCCGGGCCCAGCCCGTCGATCTCCAGGACCTTCAGGAAGCGCAGGACCGGCTGCAGCACGTCGTCGTGGTGGATGCGCAGGTTGTAGATCTCGCCGATGGCCATCTGCGCGGCCGCCCGCTCGAAGCCCGGCATGCCGTGGCCGGGCATCCGGAAGTTGACGACGACGTCCCGTACGGCCTGCATGGTCAGGTCGGGGGCGAGCTCGAACGCGGCGCCGAGCAGGTTCCGGTAGAAGACCATGTGGAGGTTCTCGTCGGTCGCGATGCGCGCCAGCATCCGGTCGCAGACCGGGTCCCCGGACTGGTGTCCGGTGTTGCGGTGCGAGATGCGGGTCGCGAGCTCCTGGAAGGCGACGTACGCGACCGAGTGCAGCATCGAGTGCCGGTTGTCCGACTCGAAGCCCTCGCTCATGTGCGCCATCCGGAACTGCTCCAGCTGGTCCGGGTCCACCGCCCGCGAGGCGAGCAGGTAGTCGCGCATGACGATGCCGTGGCGGCCCTCCTCGGCGGTCCAGCGGTGCACCCAGGTGCCCCACGCGCCGTCGCGCCCGAAGAGGGTGGCGATCTCGTGGTGGTAGCTGGGCAGGTTGTCCTCGGTGAGCAGGTTCACGACCAGCGCGATCCTGCCGATGTCGGTCACCTTGGACTGTTCGGGCTGCCAGGCTTCGCCGTCCTCGAAGAAGCCGGGGAAGTTCCGGCCGTCCGACCACGGGACGTACTCGTGCGGCATCCAGTCCTTGACGACCTTCAGGTGGCGGTTGAGCTCCTTCTCGACCACCTCCTCCAGGGCGTACAGCAGCCGGGCGTCGGTCCACGCGTCCGAGCTGCCGAGGTGGGGAGAGGTGAGGGTCATGCGGTTGCTCCTGGGGACGGGGCTGGGGAAACGGAATTGCCGGGGGTGTTACCTACGGCTTCGTAGGTTACGAGACCGTAGGTTAAGCGCGTCGTAAGGCTCAGCCAAGCCCGGGTCCGGGGATGTGTCGTTACGGTCGGTTATGAGTACAGGTCGCGCAGGCGGACGGAGAGGCAGGTCACGCACCCTTCGAGCTTCTCGAACTCGCTGATGTCGACGACGACGGGCGTGTACCCCAGATCGGCGAACAGCTCCGCCGACTTCGGCGCGCTCGCCGACATCAGCAGCCGCCCGCCGCCCAGGAGCACCACGTGCCCGCCGGCCTCCTCCGGCACCGGCAGGAAGCGAGGGAAGAGGGAGGGCTCCTCGACCAGCGGCCCGTACCCGACGACGGTGCCGTCCGGCAGCGCCGTCACCGCCGATTTCAGGTGCAGCACCGTGCTGACCGGGACGGTGACGACCCGGGCGCCCAGCGGCTCGAAGGCCGCGCGCAACTGCTGCACGCCCGCCCCGTTCGTACGGCCGCCCCGCCCCACGTACACGGTGTCGCCGATCTTCAGAACGTCGCCGCCGTCGAGCGTGCCGGGCTCCCACACCCAGTTGACCGAGCAGCCCAGCCGCGCCACGGTCTCCTCGACGGCAGCCGTCTCCGGACGCCGCGACGCGGCACCGGGACGGGTGATCAGCGCGACGTTGCGGAACATCACCACCGTGTCCTCGACGAACACTCCGTCCGGGCAGTCGTCGGCCGGCTCCACCTCGACGGTCTCCCAGCCGTGCTCGCGCAGCGCGCCGACGTACTGCTCCCACTGCGCGAGTGCCCGGACGGGGTCCACGGGCGTGCGCTCCAGATGGGTGACCAGGCCCTCGGCGAGGCGCGGGCTCGGGCGGCGGACCAGGGCTCTCGTGCTGGGCATGGCGGCCTCCAGGAGTCGCTGACCGCCGTCCCCTACCCCGTCCGGGCCCTCCTACGCGAACCACCCGTCCGCGCCCTCCCGCGCGACCTGCCCGTCCCGGCCGTGCGGGCCGTGCGCCGCGACCCGCTGGCATACGGCGGCCGGTCAGCGCTCCATGAGCACCTCCTCCGCCGTCGTCGGGCGCAACTCGCCGTCCAGCAGCAGCCACCGCGTGATGCCGATCGACTCCAGGAACGCCACGTCGTGGCTGGCCACGATCAGCGCGCCCTCGTACGCGTCCAGCGCCGCCGTGAGCTTCCGTACGCTCGCCATGTCCAGGTTGTTCGTCGGCTCGTCCAGCATGAGCAGCTGCGGTGCCGGCTCGGCCAGCAGCAGCGCGGCCAGTGCCGCACGGAACCGCTCGCCGCCCGACAGCGTGCCGGCCGGCTGGTCGGCACGCGCGCCGCGGAACAGGAAGCGTGCGAGCCGGGCCCTGATGTGGTTGGCGGTCGCCTCGGGCGCGTACCGGGCGACGTTCTCCACCACGCTCAGCCGGTCGTCGAGGACGTCGAGCCGCTGCGGCAGGAAGCGCAGCGGAACGTGCGCCACCGCCTCGCCGGCCAGCGGTTCCAGCTCCCCGGCGATCGTCCGCAGCAGCGTCGTCTTGCCCGCGCCGTTGCGCCCGACCAGCGCGATCCGTTCGGGGCCGCGCAGCTCCCACTCGCCGGCGACCCGGGCCCCGTACCGCAGCTGCAGGTCGCACAGCCGCAGGACGCTCCGGCCCGGCGGGACCGTGGTGTACGGCAGTTCGACGCGGATCTCGTCGTCGTCCCGTACCGCCTCCACCGCCTCGTCGAGCCGTTCCTTCGCCTCGGCGAGCTTCTGGGTGTGCATGATGCGGTGCTTTCCGGCCGACTCCTGGGCCGCCCGCTTGCGCGCGTTCATCACGATCTTCGGTTCGCGCTTGGTGTCGAACATCTTCTGGCCGTACCGCTTGCGCCGCGCCAGCTTCACGTGCGCGTCGGCGAGTTCCCGCTTCTGGCGCTGTACGTCGGCCTCGGCCACGCGGACCATCCGCTCGGCCGCCTCCTGCTCGGCGGCCAGCGCCTCCTCGTAGTCCGCGTAGTTGCCGCCGTACCAGGCCACTTCGCCGTCGCGCAGGTCGGCGATCCGGTCGACCAGTTCCAGCAGTTCACGGTCGTGGCTGACGACGACGAGGACGCCGGACCAGGCGCTGACGGCCGCGTGGAGCCGGCGGCGCGCGTACAGGTCCAGGTTGTTCGTCGGTTCGTCGAGCAGCAGCACGTCCGGCCGGGCCAGCAGGAGGGCCGCCAGTCGCAGCAGCACGCACTCGCCGCCCGACACCTCGCCGATGGTGCGGTCCAGGCCGATGTGCCCGAGCCCGAGCTGGTCGAGCTGGGCACGCGCCCGTTCCTCCACGTCCCAGTCGTCGCCGACGGCCGTGAAGTTCTCCTCGCTCGCGTCACCCGCCTCGATGGCGTGCAGCGCGGCACGGGTGGCGGCGATGCCGAGCGCCTGGTCGACGCGGAGCGTGGTGTCGAGGGTGGCGTTCTGCGGCAGGTACCCCACGTCGCCCGCGATGCGGACCGTGCCGTGGGACGGCGCGAGTTCGCCGGCGATCAGTCTCAGCAGGGTCGACTTGCCGGAGCCGTTCAGGCCGATCAGTCCGGTCCTGCCAGGTCCGACGGCGAGCTGGAACCCGTCGAGGACCTCGGTGCCGTCCGGCCAGGAGAAGGCGAGGTCGGTGCAGGTGATGAAGGTGGGGGATGAAGACATACGGGTCTCCCTGTTGCGTGGAAGGGGTGGTGTGCAACGGGTGAGACACCGCGGGCGGTTGTGGCCGCTGTCGCGGGACGGCTCGTACGCCGAGGTCGTACACATCAGCGCGCACAATTCCGCCGAACGCGGCTGTGCGACACGGTGTCTCAAGACCTCAGACGAGCAACGTCCTGCTCCGATCGACGACAACAAGGGCCGGGAACGACGTTACGGCGCGTACGCCTCCGGCGGCAACGGAATTATCGATGGACGCTCCTGCGGCGCGCCTCCGGGAGCCGTGCCGCTCGGTGGGCGACGTCAGCAGGCGTCGCGCAGCAGCTCCCGCAAGTCCTGGTCGATGTCCAGGAACCGGTGCTCGCAGCCGTCCGGCACCAGGTGCCGCGCCCGCTGCAGGAAGCGGCGCACCTCGGAGGTGCGCACGTGCACCATCGCGACGCCCTCCGGCGCGTGGAACTCCACGACCGTCCGGTCGTAACCGAAGGGGCGGACGCGGACGTCCCCGCAGCCGGCCGGAGCGTCGACGCCCGCCGCCAGCAGCTCCCGCGAGAAGGCCCAGGACACCTCGACGCCCTCCAGGGTGGCGGGGGCCGGGAAGGCCATGCGTACGGCGAAAGGATCCCGGCGGTCGTAGCACAGGGTGGCCGGAACGGTCTCCATGCAGGGCGCGGACGCGACCAACCGGGCCTCCACGGCCTGCTCGATGACAGTGGACAAGGCCTGCTCCCTCACGCGCGGCTTGGGTTCGTCGTTACACAGGGGAGGACGATGATTTCGGCCATGGCGTGCATTGACGGGTGACGTGACCTGTGTCACCGTCCGGCGCCATGACGTCCATGGGGAACACGAGACGAACGGTGGCGCTGGGACTGAGCGGCGCGGCGCTGGTGGCCACGCTGGGCTCCGCTCCCGCCGAGGCGGCCGCGGAGCCCGCCCGGTCCCCCGGCTGGGTGCTGAAGCCCACCGGTACGGAGGCACGGTTCCGGGGGCTCGCGGCGGTCAGCCGCACCGGTGCGTGGGTGGCCGGGTCCCGCGGCACGGTGCTGCGCACGGAGGACGGCGGTCGCAGTTGGCGGAACGTGTCGCCGGCGGGCGCCGACGGCCTGGAGTTCCGCGACATCGAGGCGTTCGGCGAGCACCGCGCGATCGTGCTCGCCATCGGCGAGGGGGAGGCCTCGCGGATCCTGCGCACCGAGGACGGCGGCGCGACCTGGACGGAGGCCTTCCGCAACACCGACCCGCGCGCCTTCTACGACTGCGTCACCTTCCTCGACCGCCGGTACGGACTCGCCCTGAGCGATCCGGTGGACGGGAAGTACCGCATCCTGTCGACCCGGGACGGCGGACGCTCCTGGCACGTCCTGCCGGACACCGGCATGCCCGCAGCGCTCCCCGGGGAAGCGGCTTTCGCCGCGAGCGGCCAGTGCCTGGTCGGTTCCGGCCCGAGGGACGTCTGGCTGGCCACCGGAGGAGGTGCCACCGCGCGTGTGCTGCATTCCCGGGACCGTGGCCTGAACTGGACCGTCAGCGACTCCACCCTGCCGGCCGGAGACCCGGCCCGCGGGGTGTTCGCCCTCGCCTTCCGCGACCGGCGGCACGGCATCGCCGTCGGTGGCGACTACCGGACGGGACAGCCGTCACCGCAGGCCGCCGCGGTCAGCCGGGACGGCGGACGCACCTGGCGGCAGGCGCACACACCGCCGCCCGCCTATCGTTCGGGCGTCGCCTGGCTGCCGCACACCCGGTCCGCCGCGCTCGCCGTCGGCCCGACCGGCACGGACCTGACCACGGACGGCGGACGCACCTGGCGGACGGTGGATCCCGGTTCCTACGACACGATCGACTGCGCCTCCGACGCCGGGTGCTGGGCGGCGGGGGAGAAGGGCCGGGTGGCACGCCTGGAGCGCCCCAGCGAGAGCGCCCGGCCGGGCGACCCGGGTGAGCCGGCCGGGTGAGCCGGACGTTCCGGCCACGGGCCGGTCGCGGTCCTGACCCGAGGCCCTGCGGCCGCGGGCGGTTCGCGGACGTGGAGCGCCGGCCCGGTCACCGGCGCTTGCGGGCGCCCGGCGCGGGCGGGTCGGGGCCCTGACTCAGGGCCCGGCCATGGGCGGGTGCGGGCGCCCGGCGCGGGCGGGATCGTGGTCCCGGAGCGACGGCCCGGTCACGGGCCGGTGCGGGCTTCCGGCAGGGCCGCCCCGCCCGGCGGGCGCAGGCTCAGACGAGCGGCTGCTGGCGGTACGGGGACAGCTCGGGCGCGGTCCTCGTCGCGACGAACTCCGTGATGCGGTACACGCACACCTCACCCGTCACGAAGGGGTCGGTGGACGCGATCTTCTCGATCCGCGCGCGGTCGTCCCCGACGGCGAGGATCACGCCCCCGTCACGCGGGTTCTTGCGGCCCGAGGCGATGAACGTGCCCGACGCGTAGTGCTCGTCGAGCCACGCGACATGGGCTTCCAGGAGCGCGTCGACGCGCTCGATCGGCCCGGTATAGGTCAATTCCAGTACGAACATGCGCGCAAGGCTATAAGGCCCGGAACCCGACGCCCCGGTGGGAGGGGCCTCCCGGGGGCAGGGCCGCCCCCGGGGAGCCGGCGCCGCGGCCGTAAGGTGGCGTCACCATGACGATCATCCACACGCCCGACGGCTGGCCGACCGACGAGGCCGCGGCCCTGGCCGTCCAGGACGAGCTGCGGGGCCGTGTCGTCCTGGACGAGCAGGGCCCGCTCCCCGGCACCGTCCCCATCACCGGCGTCGACGTCGCCTACGACGACGAGCGCGACCTCGTCGCCGCCGCGGCCGTCGTCCTCGACGCCAGGACCCTCGCCGTCGTCGAGGAGGCCACCGCGGTCGGACGGGTCTCCTTCCCGTACGTCCCCGGCCTGCTCGCCTTCCGGGAGATACCGGCTGTCCTCGCGGCCCTCGACGCCCTGACCACCGCGCCCGGCGTGGTGGTGTGCGACGGCTACGGGCAGGCCCACCCGCGCCGCTTCGGGCTGGCCAGCCACCTCGGCGTCCTCACCGGCCTGCCCGTCATCGGCGTGGCCAAGAATCCCTTCACCTTCACGTACGAACAGCCCGCGCCGGAGCGCGGCGCCTCCAGCCCGCTGCTCGCGGACGGCGAGGAGGTCGGCCGGGCGCTGCGCACCCAGGACGGTGTCAAGCCGGTGTTCGTCTCCGCCGGACACCGCGTGACCTTGGCCGGCGCCTGCGCGCACACGCTGCACCTGACGCCGCGCTACCGCATCCCCGAGTCCACCCGCCGCGCCGACGCGCTGTGCCGGCGGGCCCTGAAGGAGGCGACGGCCTGAGGAGGCGACGGCCCGGCCGGCGGGGGCCGGCGAAGGCCCCCGCGGTTGCTTCTGCGCCGGGTGGGCCGTCGCCCCGCAACTCCCCGGGCGGCGGCGAGCCGCCGGGCTCAGCGCGCGTCGGCCACGCGGAAGACGATGCCGGCCGCCCGCAACCGCTCCAGCAGCGCATCGCCCATCGCCACGGCCGTCGTGACCTGCCCGGACGTCGTCGCCAGCGGATCGAAGGCGAGGCACAGCGCCGACTCGGCGAGCATCTTCGCCGTCTCGTCGTAGCCGGGGTCGCCTCCCGAGACCTCCGTGAACACCCGCCGGCCGCCGCCTTCGCCGACGAACCGCACCGAGAACCAGCTGCGGGCCCGGCGCTCCGGGTCGGGGCCCTGCCCCGGCTCGTAACGCTCCATCAGCCACCGCCGTACGGCGGGCACCTGGGCCAGCGCGACACCCGCCCCCGCGGCCGCCACCCCGCCGAGCGCCATCGGCAGGGTCCGGACGGCCGCGTAGTGGCGGTAGCGGAAGTCCGGCCCGTAGCGGGGCAGGGCCGCCGCCGAACGCTGCACGATCCGCGGGTCCACGGTGGGCAGCGGCAGCGCCCATGCCCCCGTCTCCCGGCTGAACCGCGGCCCGCCGAGCGGTGCCCGCGCCCGTCGGCCCACCAGCCGCGGCTCGTGCAGCCGTCGCTCCCTGGCCGCCCGCAGCAGGTGCTGCCCCCGGCCCATGGCGGTCAGCGCCGACGCGAGGGTGCCCCCGGAGAAGAGGGCGTTGGTGCGGACGAAGCCGTCCACGCGCAGCGGCACGCCCTCCGGCAGCTGCTGGACGGTGAAGTACACGCCCAGATCGTGCGGGACCGAGTCGAAGCCGCACGCGTGCACGAGCCGGGCCCCGGTCTCCCGTGCGCGCGCGTCATGGCGCACGTACGTCAGATCCACGAACTCCGCTTCACCCGTCAGGTCCAGGTAGTCCGTGCCCGCCTCGGCGCAGGCGGCCACCAGGGCCTCGCCGTACCAGACGTACGGGCCGACGGTGGTCACCACGACCCGGGCGGACTCGGCGAGCTCGCGCATCGCCCTGGGGTCGGAGGCGTCGGCGCACAGCAGCGGCAGCTCGGCACACGCCGGCGCCAGGTCGGCGAGCCGTTCGCGCAGCGCCTCCAGCTTGTCCCGGCTGCGCCCGGCGATCGCCCAGCGGCAGCCGGCGGGGGCGTGCGCGGCGAGATATCGGGCGGTCAGCTCCCCGACGAACCCGGTGGCCCCGAAGAGTACGACGTCATATGCCCGTTCCGTGCCGTCCCGTGTGTCCATCCAGCCCTCCGCCGTCCCAGGGGTCCCATACGTGCAGTGTGCAGCGCGCTGTTGTCGGAGGCAGAGGCTAGCGTGCGAGGTGAGACCCGGTCCTCCGGGTGCTCCTCCGGACGTTCCCGCGTCCACAGGGCTTGTGCGGAGTGGAACACGTTCTTAGCATCGTCACTGTTACAGCAGTTGTGTCACATCATGCTGGGGGTTCGATGGCAGGGACAGGCAACGGCCCGCTCGCCGGGGTGCGCGTGGTCGAACTGGCGGGCATCGGGCCCGGCCCCTTCGCCGCCATGCTCCTGGCCGATCTCGGCGCCGACGTCGTCCGCGTCGACCGGCCCGGCGGCGCCGGGCTCGCGATCGACCCCGCGTACGACCTCACCAACCGCAACAAACGCTCCGTCCTGATCGACCTCAAGGGGGATGGCGGACCGGAGCAGGTGCTCGACCTCGTCGAGCACGCCGACATCCTCATCGAGGGGTACCGGCCCGGCGTCGCCGAACGCCTCGGCGTCGGGCCCGAGCCGTGCCTCGAGCGCAACCCCCGACTCGTGTACGGGAGGATGACCGGCTGGGGCCAGGAAGGCCCGCTCGCGCAGCGTGCCGGGCACGACATCGCGTACATCGCCGTCACCGGCACCCTCTCCATGATCGGCAAGCCGGACGAGCCGCCCGTCGTCCCGGCGAACCTCGTCGGCGACTACGCCGGCGGCTCGCTCTACCTCGTCGTCGGCGTCCTCGCCGCGCTCCACCACGTACGTGCCGAGGGCGGCAGCGGCCAGGTCGTCGACGCCGCCATCACCGACGGAGCCGCCCACCTCACCACGATGATCCACGGCATGATGGCCGCCGGCGGCTGGCAGGACCGGCGCGGCGCCAACCTCCTGGACGGCGGGTGCCCCTTCTACGGCACCTACGAGACCGCCGACGGCGGGTACATGGCGGTCGGCGCGCTGGAGCAGCAGTTCTACGACGAGTTCATCGAACTGCTGGGCATCCGGGACACCGCACCCGCCCGCAAGGACTTCGCCCGCTGGGGCGAGCTGCGCGCCGCGGTGGCGCGGCGCTTCAAGGAGCGGAGCCGCGCCGAGTGGACGGCCGTCTTCGAGGACTCCGACGCCTGCGTGGCCCCCGTGCTCTCGCTGCGTGAGGCACCCGCGCACCCGCACCTGGCCGCCCGCGGCACCTTCACCGAATACGGCGGCATCACCCAGCCCGCCCCCGCGCCCCGCTTCTCCGCCACCCCGGGCGCCGTGCACCGCCCGCCCGCGCAGCCGGGCGCCGACACCGACGAGGTCGCCCGCGACTGGGGCGTACCGAGCATCCGTACCGACGAGACCAGGGGGACCGGGTGAAACGCCGGATCTTCAGCGCCGAGCACGACGCCTTCCGCGAGACCGTCCGCACCTTCCTCGCCAAGGAGGTGCTTCCGCACTACGAGCAGTGGGAGAAGGACGGCATCGTCGCGCGCGACGCCTGGCTCGCGGCCGGCCGGCAGGGCCTGCTGGGGCTCGCCGTCCCCGAGGAGTACGGAGGCGGCGGCACCACCGACTTCCGCTACAGCGCGGTCCTCGCCGAGGAGTTCACGCGCGCCGGCACCCCGGGCTTCGCGATCGGGCTGCACAACGACATCATCGGCCCGTACCTCACCGGGCTCGCCACCGACGAGCAGAAGCGGCGCTGGCTGCCCGGCTTCTGCACCGGTGGGACGATCACCGCCATCGCCATGACCGAGCCGGGCGCCGGATCCGACCTCCAGGGCATCCGCACCACCGCCGAGGACAAGGGCGACCACTGGCTCCTCAACGGGTCCAAGACCTTCATCTCCAACGGCATCCTCGCCGATCTGGTGATCGTCGTCGCGAGGACGACCCCCGAAGGCGGTGCGCACGGGCTGTCCCTCCTGGTCGTCGAGCGGGGCATGGAGGGCTTCGAGCGCGGGCGCAACCTCGACAAGATCGGCCAGAAGTCCCAGGACACCGCCGAGCTGTTCTTCCACGACGTACGCGTCCCCAAGGAGAACCTCCTCGGCGACCTGAACGGCGCCTTCGTCCACCTGATGACCAACCTCGCACAGGAGCGGATGGCCATAGCCCTTGCGGGCATCGCCGCCGCCGAACACCTGCTGGAGATCACCACCGCGTACGTCAAGGAGCGCGAGGCGTTCGGGCGGCCGCTGGCGAAGCTCCAGCACATCCGCTTCGAGATCGCGGAGATGGCCACCGAGTGCGCCGTCACCCGCACCTTCCTCGACCGCTGCATCGCCGACCACTCCGACGGGGAGCTGGACGCCGTCCACGCCTCGATGGCCAAGTGGTGGGCCACCGAACTGCAGAAGCGGGTCGCCGACCGCTGTCTGCAGCTCCACGGCGGCTACGGCTACATGGCCGAGTACCCGGTCGCCAGGGCCTTCACGGACGGCCGCATCCAGACCATCTACGGCGGCACGACCGAGATCATGAAGGAGATCATCGGCCGTTCCCTGCTCGACCAACCCTCCCGAAAGGCCTGACCAGTGAGCACCGAAGCGTACGTGTACGACGCGATCCGCACCCCGCGCGGGCGCGGCAAGGCCAATGGCGCCCTGCACGGCACCAAGCCGATCGACCTGGTGGTCGGGCTCATCCACGAGCTCCGCGGCCGCTTCCCGGACCTCGACCCGGCCGCCGTCGACGACATCGTCCTCGGCGTCGTCGGCCCCGTCGGCGACCAGGGCTCCGACATCGCACGGATCGCCGCCATCGCCTCGGGGCTGCCCGACACCGTCGCCGGCGTCCAGGAGAACCGCTTCTGTGCCTCCGGCCTGGAAGCCGTCAACATGGCCGCGATGAAGGTCCGCTCCGGTTGGGAGGACCTCGTCCTGGCGGGTGGTGTCGAGTCGATGTCGCGCGTCCCGATGGCCTCGGACGGCGGTGCGTGGTTCAACGACCCGATGACCAACTGGGACACCAACTTCGTCCCCCAGGGCGTCGGCGCCGACCTGATCGCCACCATCGGGGGCTATTCCCGGCGCGACGTCGACGAGTACGCCGCGCTCTCCCAGGAGCGGGCCGCCACCGCATGGAAGGACGGCCGCTTCGACCGGTCCGTCGTGCCCGTCAAGGACCGCAGCGGCCTCGTCGTCCTCGACCACGACGAGCACATGAGGCCCGGCACCACCGCGGACTCGCTCGCCGGGCTCAAGCCGTCCTTCGCGGCCATCGGCGAGATGGGCGGCTTCGACGCCGTGGCGCTGCAGAAGTACCACTGGGTCGAGAAGATCGACCACGTCCACCACGCCGGCAACTCCTCCGGCATCGTCGACGGCGCGGCACTCGTCGCCGTCGGCAGCAAGGAGGTCGGCGACCGGTACGGGCTGACGCCCCGCGCGCGCATCGTCTCCGTGGCCGTCTCCGGCTCCGAGCCGACCATCATGCTGACCGGCCCCGCGCCCGCCTCCCGCAAGGCACTCGCCAAGGCCGGGCTCACCATCGACGACATCGACCTCGTCGAGATCAACGAGGCGTTCGCGGCGGTCGTGCTGCGCTTCGTCCAGGACATGGGCCTGACGCTGGACAAGGTCAACGTCAACGGCGGCGCCATCGCCATGGGCCACCCGCTCGGCGCGACCGGCGCGATGATCCTCGGCACCCTCATCGACGAACTGGAGCGCCAGGACAAGCGCTACGGCCTCGCCACGCTCTGCGTCGGCGGCGGCATGGGCGTCGCCACCGTCGTCGAGCGCGTCTGACCCCGTCCTGTCCCGTACGGCCTTACGAAAGCAGCCCGAACCATGAGTGAGTCCACCACCATCCGCTGGGAACAGGACGAGACCGGCGTCGTCACCCTCGTCCTCGACGACCCCGACCAGTCCGCCAACACCATGAACCAGGCCTTCCGGGCCTCCATCGCGGCGATCGCCGACCGCGCGGAGGCGGAGAAGGACTCGATCCGCGGGATCATCTACACCTCCGCGAAGAAGACCTTCTTCGCCGGCGGCGACCTCAAGGACATGATGAAGGCCGGGCCGCAGGACGCCCGGCGGATCTTCGACGCCGCCATGGAGATGAAGCGGTCGCTGCGCCGCATCGAGACCCTCGGCAAGCCGGTCGTCGCCGCCCTCAACGGCGCGGCGCTGGGCGGCGGCTACGAGATCGCCCTCGCCTCCCACCACCGCATCGCGCTCGACGCGCCCGGCTCGCGGATCGGCCTGCCCGAGGTCACCCTCGGCCTGCTGCCCGGGGGCGGTGGCGTCGCCCGTACCGTACGGCTGATGGGTATCGCGGACGCCCTGCTGAAGGTGCTGCTGCAAGGCACGCAGTACCCGCCGCAGCGCGCCCTGGAGAACGGCCTGGTGCACGAAGTGGCCGCCACGCCGGAGGAGATGCTCGCCAAGGCGCGGGCGTTCATCGACGCCCACCCCGAGTCGCAGCAGCCCTGGGACGTGCCCGGCTACCGGATCCCCGGCGGGACGCCGTCGCACCCCAAGTTCGCCGCCAATCTCCCCGCCTTCCCGGCCAACCTCAAGAAGCAGCTCGCCGGCGCCCCTTACCCGGCACCGCGCAACATCCTCGCGGCCGCCGTCGAGGGCTCCCAGGTCGACTTCGAGACCGCGCTGACGATCGAGTCGCGGTACTTCACCGAGCTGGTCACCGGGCAGACCGCCAAGAACATGATCCAGGCGTTCTTCTTCGACCTCCAGGCGGTCAACGCCGGCAGGAGCCGCCCCCAGGGCATCGAGCCGCGCACCGTCCGCAGGGTCGCGGTCCTCGGCGCCGGGATGATGGGCGCGGGCATCGCGTACGCCTGCGCCAAGGCGGGCATCGACGTCGTCCTGAAGGACGTGTCGGCCGAGGCGGCGGAGAAGGGCAAGGCGTACTCGGTCAAGCTCCTCGACAAGGCACTCGCCCGGGGACGCACGACCGAGGCGAAGCGGGACGAGCTCCTCGCGCGGATCACCCCGACCGCCGAACCGGCCGACCTGGCGGGCTGCGACGCCGTCATCGAGGCCGTCTTCGAGGACACGGCGCTCAAGCACAAGGTGTTCCAGGAGATCCAGGACATCGTCGCCCCGGACGCCCTGCTGTGCTCCAACACCTCCACGCTGCCGATCACCACGCTCGCGGAGGGCGTCGAGCGTTCCGCCGACTTCATCGGGCTGCACTTCTTCTCGCCGGTCGACAAGATGCCGCTCGTGGAGATCATCAAGGGGGAGCGGACCGGTGACGAGGCGCTGGCGCGCGCCTTCGACCTCGTACGCCGGATCAACAAGACGCCGATCGTCGTCAACGACTCGCGCGGCTTCTTCACCTCGCGCGTCATCGGCCGGTTCATCAACGAGGGCGTGGCGATGGTCGGGGAGGGCATCGACCCGGCCTCCGTCGAGCAGGCCGCGGCGCAGGCCGGCTACCCGGCCAAGGTGCTGTCGCTGATGGACGAGCTGACGCTCACCCTTCCGCGCAAGATCCGCAACGAGACGCGGCGGGCGGTCGAGGAGGCGGGCGGCACTGGGGAGGAGCACCCGGCGGACTCGGTGATCGACCGGCTGGTCGACGAGTTCGGCCGTACCGGCCGCAGCGGCGGCGCGGGCTTCTACGACTACGACGAGGAGGGCAAGCGCACCGGTCTGTGGCCCGGACTGCGGGAGCACTTCGGCACCTCCGGAGCCCCGGACGTCCCCTTCGAGGACATGCAGGAGCGGATGCTCTTCTCGGAGGCGCTGGACACGGTCCGCTGCCTGGAGGAGGGCGTGCTCACCTCGGTGGCCGACGCGAACATCGGCTCCGTCATGGGCATCGGGTTCCCCGCCTGGACCGGCGGTGTGCTCCAGTACATCAACGGCTACGAGGGCGGTCTGCCCGGCTTCGTGGCCCGGGCGCGGCAGCTCGCCGAGCGGTACGGGGACCGGTTCCAGCCGCCCGCGCTGCTGGTGGAGAAGGCGGAGCGGGGCGAGACCTTCAGCGACTGAGCCCCGGGCCGTCACCGGGCCGGCCGTCCTCCACCGGACGGTCGTCCCGGTGACGGCCGAGCGCCCGGCCGTACCGCCGGGAGACCTCCGGCATCAAGGACTCGCCCTCGGCCGGCCGGGCGAGACCGAAGACGTAACCGGGGAAGTCCAGCTCCCGCTGGACCGCCCAGATCGCGCCATGGTCGTCCGGCGGGAACAGCTGCCCCGGGTCGCCCACGGCGACCCAGCCGATCGGCACCGTCGTCTCCTCGGGCAGGACCGTGCGCAGGTGGACGACGGCGTTGACGCGGACCTCCGAACGGGAACCGATGCGGGCTCCGTTGAAGACCCGGCAGCCGGAGGCCAGGAAGACGTCGTCGTCGGCCCGGCACCCGACCAGGTACGCCTGGGGGCCGACCAGGACGTGTCGCCCCAGCCGCAGCGGGTCCTGGCGCGTGCCGCGCAGCACCGCGTTCTCCATCACGATGCAGCCCTCGCCCAGCTCGACGGGCCCGCCCTCGGCGGTCAGGACCGCGCCGAAGAGGATCCGGCAGCCGGGTCCGACCCGGACGGCGCCGCACAGTGTGGCGTTCGGCGCGACGTAGGCGGTGGGGTCGACCTCGGGTGTGTGCCCCTGGTGCTCGAACAGCATGGCCATGGCACGCATCGTGCCATCATCCGGTCGGCTCCGCCCGCACGGCGCCGCAACCGGCCCGCACGGCCCCCGGTCCGCTCGGCGGCCTCAGCCCGCCTCCACGGCGCCTCCACCCGCCCGCACGGGCGCCTCGGCCGCCCGGAAGGTGCCCGATTCCGCCCGTACGGGCGCCTCAGTCCGCCCGGAAGGCGGCGCGCAGCTCCTCCTTCAGCGACCGCTGGAACGCCGTGACCAGCGCCTGCACCACCAGCGGCTGCATATGGGCGGACAGCGACTTCATCGCCGCCACGTGCTCCGGGTCCGCCTCACGCTCCCGGTACGGCCCCCACACCTCGTCCCGGAACAGGCGGGTCAGCTCCTGCGCCGCCGAACGGGTGTGCTCCACCAGGACCGTCCGGGAGGCCAGGATCGTCTCGTGCGGGATCGGCACATCCAGCAGCTGCACGCCCAGGCGGAGCAGTCCGGGGTCCACGCGGAACGTTTCCGCGCCGTGGCCTTCGCCGTCGTTGCGCGCCAGCACGTCCATGGCGGCGAGCCGGTCCAGGTCCTCGTCGGTCAGCGTCCGCCCGGCCCGCCGCTCCAGCTCGGTCCGGGGCATGTCCTCCGGGGAATCCGGCGCCCAGGTCGCCACCAGAGCGCGGTGGACGGCCAGGTCCTGGGCACTGAGGTCCGGCGGCAACTGCTCCAGGTACCGCTCGATCGCGGCCAGCGTCATGCCCTGGTGCTGCAACTCCTCGATGAGCGCGAGACGCGAGAGGTGCGCGGGGCCGTAGTGGCCGACCCGGCGCGGGCCGATCTCCGGCGGGGGCAGCAGGCCCCGTGTGCCGTAGAACCGGATGGTGCGCACGGTGACGCCGGCCCGGGCGGCCAGCTCGTCGACGGTGAACGTCGGCTGCTGCGCCTCGGCCTCGGTCTCGGTCGCCATGGCGGGGCCTCACTTCCGGTGGTGCGGTGCATCGGTGCAACAGTATTGCTGTCGCACCATCGATGTGAAAGACCGGCCGATTGTCGGTGGCGCCCCGTACGGTGGTTCGTATGACGGGGAAGACGGTGAAGACGGAGACCGCACAGGTTTCGTACGTACGAGGCGACGCCACCGTGCCGGCCGGCAAGGGCGTGAAGATCATCGCGCATGTCTGCAACGACCTGGGCGGCTGGGGCAAGGGGTTCGTGCTGGCGCTCTCCCGCCGCTGGCCGGAGCCGGAGGCCGCCTACCGGCGCTGGCACCGCGGGCGTGCCGGGAACGACTTCGGTCTGGGCGCCGTGCAGTTCGTCCAGGTCGGGCCGTACCTGTGGGTGGCCAACATGGTGGGGCAGCGGGGGATCCGCACGGGGAGCAAAGGGGTTCCCGTGCGGTACGAGGCGATCGATTCCGCACTGGAGAAGCTCGCGGCCAAGGCCGCGGAGCTCGGCGCCTCGGTCCACATGCCGAGGATCGGCTGCGGCCTCGCCGGCGGGAAGTGGTCCCGCGTGGAGCCCCTGATCACCGAGCGGCTGCTGGACCGGGGCATACCGGTGACGGTGTACGACCACGCCGGCTGAGCGCTGGCGCCGCGCCCGGGCCGCCGCACGGGAGGCCGCTGCCCCGGCCGGGGCCTGCGGACGGCGAAACCCGGTTGCCGCCCGCGCCGGTGCGGTGCTGGGGTGCTGCCATGGACCTGGACGCGGTACGCACGCAGTTCGACCGGGAGATGCGACGGGACGCCCGGCCCGACGGGCCCGGCTGCACGGTCGAGCGGGTGGGGGACGTGGTGCGGCAGACCGGGCCGGCGCATGCCTGGAACGGCGTGCTCTGGTCCGGCCTGGACGCGGCGCGCGCGGACGCGGCGATCGCCGGACAGGTGCGCCACTTCACCGCGCTCGGCCTCGGGTTCGAGTGGAAGCTGTACGCGCACGACCACCCCAGGGACCTCGGCGGGCGGCTCCGGGCGGCGGGCTTCACGGCGGAGCCGGAGGAGGCCCTGATGGTCGCCGACGCCGAAGACCTCGCGCGGACCGGCCGGTCCGCCGGGATACCCGAAGGCATCGTGGTGCGTCCGGTCATGGACGAGGCCGGTGTGGCGCTGGTGACGGAGGTCCACGAGCGGGCGTTCGGCATCGACGCGTCGGACCTGCGGCGGCAGCTGCTCGACCGGCTGGCCGCGCAGCCGGACACGGTCGCCGCCGTCGTCGCTCTCGACGGTGACCGCCCGGTGAGCTCGGCACGGCTGGAGCTCCAGCCCGGTACGCGCTTCGCCGGACTGTGGGGCGGCGGCACGGTGGAGGAGTGGCGGGGCCGCGGCGTCTACCGCGCCCTGGTGGCCCACCGCGCCCGGATCGCCGCCGAGCGCGGATACCACCACCTCCAGGTCGACGCGTCCGCACTGAGCCGCCCGATCCTGGCTCGCCTCGGCTTCGCGCAGGTGTCCACGACCACGCCGTACGCCTACGTGCCGTGACGCCCGGGCTCCTGCCGAGCCCGGCAGAAGCCCGTTCGCCCGGTGGCCCGTTCGCCCGGTGGCCC
>NZ_KL591008.1:268020-272047 GCF_000716335.1 Streptomyces sp. NRRL S-118
CCCGTTCGCCCGGTGGCCCGTTCGCCCGGTGGCCCCTTCGCCCCGTGGCCCCTTCGCCCCGTGGCCCCTTTGCTCAGGGGACCTCTTCAGGTCGGGGCCGCGGCCCCGCACGCGCAGCAACCCTGCACCTGTACGCGCAGCAACCGGCCACCCGCCCGCGAAGGAACGGGGCGCCTGCGCCTCCGCCCGGTGCCTACTGGGCCGAAGCCGTGACGGGGTAGTGGTCGGACAGATTCGTGTACGTGTACTGCCTGCCCCAGCTGGAGACCGTCCACGGCGCGGTCTGCTCCTTGATCACCTCGTTGGTCCAGCCGGCCGGCCGGACGTGCCCGGCGCGGTGGAGCACGTGGTCGAGGTCCTCGCGCGGGTCGTCGGGGTAGCGCTCCGCGGCGATCGAGTTCTGCTCGGTGTCGAACGAGTACGGATGCCCGGTGCGCGCGTCCGCGTCCGCCAGGCCCGCGTCCGCGAGCATCGTGGCGTACTCGGGGTTGCGCGAGTCGACGTTGAGGTCGCCCGCCACCAGCACCTGCTCGGACGCCGGGATGTTCTTCGCGTCCAGGAAGGCGTCCATCGCCTTGAACTGGCGGCTGCGCATCTGCGCCGCCTCGCCCGCCGCGCAGCCGGGATCCGTCGACTGGGCGTGCGTGCCGACCACGTGGACCCGGGCGCCGTCGACGTTCAGCACCACGTAGACGAAGCCCTTGTTGGAGTACCAGTCCGCGCCGCACGCGTCCTTGTAGACGTACTGCTCCTTGCGCACGATGGGCCACTTGCTCAGCACGGTCACGCCGCCGTCCTCCGGAGTCGCGGAGGAATAGGCGCCGCCGGTCGCGTCCCAGCCGTCCTTGCCGCGCCCCATCACCGGTGTCCGGTACGGGTACTGGGCCGCGGAGTTGCGCAGCAGCGCGTCGGAGGAGCCGTTGTCGAACGCCTCCTGGAGCACGACCACGTCATTGCCCTGGTAGAAGGGCGCCTTGGGGATGGTCGCCGCCCGGTGGTCCTGTCCCCAATTCGGGTACAGGTTCTTGCTGAAAAGAAACACGTTGTACGAGAGGACCTTCAGGCGCGGTGTCCCGGCGGCGGACGCCGGCGGGGCGGTCGCGGCCAGAGTGGCGGCGGTGAGCGCCACCGGGACGGCGGCGGACAGGACGGTGCTCGCGGTACGGCGCGAGACGCGGCGGATCAGGGAGCGCGGCACGACAAACTCCTGACGGCGGTGGGGGGTTGGACGTCGCCATGGACATGGCGCGGCACATCAAATCAGCCACGGTTACTTTCCGGTAGCCGTCGGATGCCGGGAATCTTGCGGGCCCGGGGCGGGTGCGCCAACTCTCCTGACGCGGTGGCGAGGAGACATCGTGACGAGTCGGTAGGATCCGGGCATGACTTCGACGGTGACTCTCGCCCGGAATGCCGAACTGCTCCCCCTTGACCTCGGGCCGCTCAACCCCGTACTGGCCGAACTGGTCGTGGGGCTCGTGCTGTTCGGGGCGACCTACCTCATCCTCGCCAAGGTGATCCTGCCGCGGATCAACCGCTCCCTCCAGCAGCGGCAGGACGCGATCGAGGGCGGCACCGACCGCGCCGAGGACCTGCGCGAGGAGGCCGCCCGCCTCCACGCCGAATACGAGGCCGAGCTCGCGGCGGCCCGCCACGAAGCCGCCCGCATCCGCGCCGAGGCGCACGAGCAGGGCGCGGCCGCCATCGCCGCCGCGCGCGAGGAGGGCGCACGCGAGCGCGACCGGATCCTCGCCACCGGCCGCGCCCGTATCGCGGAGGAGCGCGCCGCGGCCGAGTCCCGGCTGGGCGAGGACGTGGAGGCGTGGGCCCGCACCCTCGCGGAGCGGATCATCGGCGAACCCGTCGCCGTCCGCCCCGCCGACCGCGGCTGACCGGCACTCCGCCCACCGGGCCGCACAGCCGGCACCACGGCCGCAGGGCCGTGGTGCCGGCCTGCCGTACCGCCGGCGCGAGCACCGTGCCGGGCCGCGGGTCGTCCGGCGTACGGGTGATCGATACTGGTAGTGCGGACCGCACCGGTACCGCAGGACCGACCCCGACCCCGACCACCGCCCCGGACACCCACCCCGACCCGGCCGCCCGGCCCGGAGCCCCACCGATGAGCACCTCACCCCCGGCTGCAGGCACCGCAGCCGAACCGGCGCCACCGCCCCCCGGAGGGGTGCTGTGGAGCCTCGCCGGAGACATACGCGGCCTGCTCATGCTGCCCGCGGCGCTCACCCTCCAGGTCGCGCACCCCGCCGTCGGCGCCGGCGTCGACGAGCACTCCGTCTTCCGCACCGACCCCTGGGGCCGCGGCGAGCGCTCCCTGCGCTCCCTCCAGCTGTGGGTGTACGGAGGCGAGGCCGCCGCCGAGGAGGGGCGCCGGCTGCGCCGGCTCCACCGCACCATCCAGGGCACCGACACCCGCGGCCGCCGCTACCACGCCCTCACCCCGGCGAACTACGCGTGGGTCCACGCCACCGGGTTCCCCGTCTACCAGCACGCCGCCCGCTACCTGGTCCGGCCGATGACCGAAGCCCAGGAACGCGTGCTCTACGCCGAATGGCTCCGGGTCGGCCGCATCCTCGGCATCCACGACCGCGACATGCCGCAGACGATCGAGGAGTTCTGGCCTTACTACCGCAAGGTGCTCGCCGAGGAGATCGAGGCCACCGTCGTCGTACGGGAGCTCGTCGCCACCGGCACTCCGGTGCCCCCGCCCGACCGCGGACCGCTGCCGCTCCGGCTCCTGCTGCGCCTCCTGTGGCCGGTGCTGCTCCCGCCGCTCGCCCGGTTCCGCCGCTTCGTCACCATCGGGTTCCTGCCGCCGGACGCACGCGCCGCGATCGGCCTGGAGTGGACCGACGCGCAGGAGCGCGCGCTGCGCCGCTTCGGCCGGGTCGTACGGGCCGTGGTGCCCGCCCTGCCCGAGCGGCTGCGCTACCTCCCGCTCGCCCGGGAGGCACGCCGGCGGCACCGGCTCAGCCGCGCAGCCCGCCCCGCGCGATGACGTCCGCGTACCACCGCGCGCTGTCCTTCGGCGTACGGCGCTGGGACGCGAAGTCCACGTGCACGATGCCGAACCGCTTGCCGTAGCCGTACGCCCACTCGAAGTTGTCCATCAGCGACCACAGGAAGTAGCCCCGCACGTCCGCGCCGTCCCCCAGCGCACGGTGCACGGCGGCCAGGTGCGCGTGCAGGTACGCGACCCGCTCCGGGTCGTGGACGTCGCCCGACGGGTCGGCGTAGTCGTCGTACGCCGCGCCGTTCTCCGTCACCAGCAGCGGTACGCCGGGCAGCTCGTCCCGCAGCCGGACCAGCAGCTCGTACAGGCCGTCGGCGTCCACCGGCCAGTCCATCGCGGTGCGCGGACCCGGCGCCGGTACGAAGCGGACGTGCTGCTCCGCCCCGGGCCACGGGGAGGGCGACTCGGAGGTGCCCGCCCCCACGACCGTGGGGGAGTAGTAGTTGATCCCGAGCGAGTCGACCGGCGCGGACGTCACCTCCAGGTCGCCCTCCCGCACGAACGACCAGTCCGTCAGCGGGGCCGTGTCCGCCACCAGGTCGGCCGGCAGCCGCCCGTGGAAGACCGGGTCCAGGAAGATCCGGTTGCCCAGGGCGTCGACGCGGCGTGCCGCTTCGACGTCCGCCGCGGACTCGGACAGCGCCCGCACCGCATGGAGGTTCAGCGTCAGGGAGACCTCCGCCGACGGCGGGACGACGGCCCGGACGGCCTGCACGGCGCGCCCGTGCGCCAGGTTCAGGTGGTGCGCCGCCCGCAGCGACGCGACCGGGTCGGTACGGCCCGGGGCGTGCACCCCCGCGGCGTACCCGAGGAACGCCGCACACCACGGCTCGTTCAGCGTCGTCCACGTGGAGACCCCGTCACCCAGCGCCCCGGCCACGAGCGAGGCGTACTCGGCGAACCGCTCCGCCGTCTCCCGGTGCGGCCAGCCGCCGGCGTCCTCCAGCTCCTGCGGCAGGTCCCAGTGGTAGAGCGTCGCGACCGGCCGGATGTCCGCCG
>NZ_KL591008.1:272107-322583 GCF_000716335.1 Streptomyces sp. NRRL S-118
CCTCCAGCTCCTGCGGCAGGTCCCAGTGGTAGAGCGTCGCGACCGGCCGGATGTCCGCCGACCGCAGCTCGTCGACGAGCCGGCGGTAGAAGTCCAGGCCCTTCTGCACCGCCGGGCCCCGGCCCGTCGGCTGGACCCGGGGCCAGGCGACGGAGAACCGGTAGTCCGACACCCCCAGGTCCTTCAGCAGCGCCACGTCGTCCCGCATGCGGTGGTAGTGGTCGGCGGCGATGTCACCGGTGTCGCCGTTGCGGACCTTGCCCGGCACACGGCTGAAGGTGTCCCAGATGGACGGCGTCCTGCCGTCCTCGTCGGCGGCACCCTCGATCTGGTACGCGGCGGTGGCCGTGCCCCAGCGGAAACCGGCCGGGAAGGTGAGCGCGGTCATGAGACTCCCAACGGAGGTGAAGTGGACAGGAGGAGAGGGAAAGCGGGGGCCGGTCAGCCCTTGACGGCGCCCTGCATGATGCCGCCGACGATCTGCCGGCCCAGCAGCCCGAAGACCAGCAGCACGGGCAGGGTGCCGAGCAGCGTGCCCGCCATGATCACGGACTGGTCGTGCACATAGCCGCCGCCCAGCTGGCGCAGCGCGACCTGCACGGTCGGGTTCTGCGAGGAGAGGGCGACGATCGGCCAGAAGAAGTCGTTCCAGGCCGCCATGAACGTCAGCATGCCCAGCACCGCCATTCCGGGACGGGCGACGGGGACGACGATCGACCAGAAGATACGGGCGTTCGACGCGCCGTCCACCCGTGCCGCCTCGATGAGCTCGTCCGGCAGCGACTGCACCAGGAACTGGCGCATGAAGAACACGCCGAACGCCGACACCAGCCCGGGCAGGATCACCGACTGGAGCTGGTTGACCCACTCCAGCTTCGCGATCAGCATGAACAGCGGGATCACACCCAGCTGCGGCGGGATCATCATCGTGCCCACGGTCACCGCCAGCAGCGCGCCCCGGCCGCGGAAGCGCAGCTTGGCGAAGGCGAACCCGGCGAGCGTGCAGCACAGCACCGTGCCGACGGTGATGGAACCCGACACGATGAAGGAGTTCAGCAGCGCCGTGCCGATGTCCGCCTCCTCCAGCACCGCTTCCAGGTTCCGCATCAGGTTCGGTCCCGGGAGCAGAGCCGGCGGCACCTGCGCCAGGTCCGCGTTCGAACGGCTCGCGGCGACGATCGTCCAGTAGAACGGGAAGGCGGAGACGAGGACGGCCAGGATCAGGACCGCGTACGCGACCTTCCCGCCGTGCATCGTGCGCCCGGCGCGCGCGGTCATCGGGTGGCCTCCTTGCGGGCGCGGCGGCGCACCATCAGGGCGTTGACCCCGACGAGCACCAGGATCAACAGGAACATCACCCAGGCGACGGCGGCGGCCCTGCCCAGGTGGAAGAAGCCCCAGCCCTGCTCGTACAGGTACAGCCCGAGCGTCTGGTACTGGTGCGAGATGCCGCCGGAGACGCTGCCCTCGAACAGCAGCGGCTCGCCGAAGAGCTGCGTGGCGCCGATCGTCGACACGATGGTGGTGAACACGATCGTCGGGCGCAGCCCCGGCAGCGTGACGTGCAGGAACTGCCGCCAGCGCGAGGCACCGTCCATCTCCGCGGCCTCGTACAGCTCGGTCGGGATGGACTGCATGCCGGCGAGGTAGATCAGGGCGTTGTAGCCGGTCCAGCGCCAGATGACGATCGTCGACACCGCGATCTGCGAGGCGACGGTGCCCGTCTGCCAGTCGACCGGGCCGAATCCCACCAGCCCCAGGACGTAGTTGACCAGACCGAAGTCCCGCCCGAAGAGCTGCGCGAACACGAGCGTCGCGGCGGCGACGGACGTCGCGTACGGCAGCAGCATCGCCGTGCGGAAGAACGTCCGGCCGCGCAGCCTGTAGTTCAGCAGGTGCGCCAGGCCCAGCGCCATGATCAGCTGCGGGACCGTGGAGATGACGCCGATCGTGAACGTGTTGCGGAGCGAGATCCAGAAGAAGTCGTCCGTGAAGAGGGCGGTGTAGTTGCCCAGGCCGCGCCACTGCATGTCGCCGGGCGTCTGGAGTTCGACGCGGTACAGCGAGACGAAGGCGGTGTAGAGCAGCGGGAAGAGGCCGAAGGCGGCGAAGAGGGTGAGGAACGGAGCGATGTACGCGTACGGCGAGGCCGCCTGCCATGCGCGCCGGAGCCTCGTGCCGCGTGGGGCGGCGACGGGTGGAGCGGGGAGGGTCACGGTACGGGCCCTTCAAACGAGTCGATACGAACACGAACGATGCGGCGGCTTCCGCTGCGCGGGGCGCTGCGTGCGGGGGCGCTCCGGGGTGCGGGGCCTGGTGGTTACGTGGGTCCCGCCGTGGTCCGGGGCGGGTGCTTCGGTTCGGGGGCCCGTGCGGCTCGGTGGGTCGCGCCGTGGTCCGGGGTGGGTGCCGGGGCCTCCGGTGGGGGGCGGCCGGACTCTCGTTCACCGCGCTTCGCGCGAGTTCGGTCGTCTTACGTCCGGCCACCCCCCACGCTCCGACCCCGTCCCCCTCACGCGCTCCGGGGTTGCTCCCCCGCGCGGGTGGGCGCGCCCGGCCCCGTCTCCCTCGCGCGGGTGGTCGCCCCCGGCTCACGCGCTCCGGGGTTGCTCCCCGCCCAGGGGCCGTGGCCTGCCTCCTGCCTCGCCTCCGCGCGCAGGGCCCACCCCGGGGACCCCCGTGGCCGGGACCGGGCAGGGGTCCGAAGGCCAGGGAGGTACCGGGGGCGTAGCCACCGGTAAGGGTCAGCCCGTCGCGTTGGCGACGCCCTTCTTCGCGGTGGACCACGCCTCGTCCGGCGGCGTGCCCTTCCGCTCCACCTCGCTGAGCGCGTTCGTGATCTGGTCGGCGACGTTCTTGTCGTGGACCCCCAGCACCTGCACCGGCGCGGCCTTCGCCGCGTCGCCGAAGATGCGGCCGATGGGGGCGCCCGAGAAGTACGGGTCCGTGGCGTCCGCGATCGTCGCGATCGCGCCCGTCGACGACGGGAAGTTGCCCTGGGCGCGGAAGAGCTTGGCCTGCTGCTCCGGGGCCGTGAGCCACTGGATCAGCTCGTACGCCTCCTTCTTGTGCTTCGCCGCGCGCGGCACGCTCAGGTACGAGCCGCCCCAGTTGCCCGCGCCTCCCGGCAGCTTCGCGATGTCCCACTTGCCCTTGCCCGCGTCACCGGCCTGGCCCTTGATGTAGCCGAGCATCCACGCGGGGCAGGGGATCGTCGCGAACGACCCGGCGGCGAACGCCTGGTTCCACTGGGGCGACCACTGGTCGAGCTTGGCGCTGAGGCCCGCGGCCGCGGCCTCGGCGGCGGTGTCCCACGCGGCCTTGACGGCCGGGTTGGACTCGTAGATGAGCTCGCCGGAGGCGTTGTAGTACCGCTCCTCCTCCTGCCCGATCATGATCGTGTAGAGGCTGCCGACGCTGTCGAGCCATGCGCTCTTGGCGGGGGCCTTGGCCTTGTACTGCTTGCCGAGCTCCACGTAACCGTCCCAGGTGGACCACCGCTTCGCCAGCTCGGTGCGGTCGGTCGGCAGGCCCGCCTTCTTGAGGAGGTCCGTGCGGTAGCACATCGCCTCCGGCCCCACGTCGGTGCCGAGGCCCAGGACGCGGCCGTCCTTCGTGGTCGCCGCGGACCACTTCGCCTCCGCGAACTGGTCCTTGAGCTTGTCCGCGCCGTACTTGGTCAGGTCCTCGAACTTGTCCGCCTGCTGCTGGGTGACCGACGCGATGCGGCCGACCTCGATGCCCTGGACGTCGGCGAGCCCGCCGCCGCCGGCGAGCCGCGTCTGGAGGGACTTCCAGTAGTCCTGCTCGTCCTCGGTGTCGGTCTGCTTGATCTTGATGCCGGGGTGCAGCTTCTCGTACTCGGCGTACAGCCCGGCCTCCTTGTAGCCGAAGGAGCCGAAGAGGTCGACGGTGACCGTGACCGTGCCGTCGGACGCCTCGTCCGCGGACCCGGATCCGCAGGCGGCGAGCAGCGCCCCGGCGAGCGTGACCGCGCCGAGCCGGACGGCGGTCCTGGTGACGGCCGATCTCGTGGCCCTACTGGCGGCTCGGGCGATGGGCATGGGAAGCCTCCCTTGGCTTCGGAGGAGCGGGGATGCCGAGAGACGCTCTGAGAGCGCTCTCACCAAACTGCGTCGGAGCGTGCCCGCTGCGGCCCCCCGGCGTCAAGACTCGAACGCATAACGGCTGCGGTCACCGGCCAACTCCCGCTGTTGCCGGATGTATTGACAGTCATGTTTCAGGAGTCTTACGTTCCTCGGCAATTGAGAGCGCTCTCAAGCGCTCGCCCCCCATACCCCGAGGTGCTGTCCATGCCATCCCCGCGCACCCGATCAGCCGCATTGCTCCTGGCCACGGCCTTGGCGACGCTCGGCCTGGGCGGTCCCGCCGCCGCCCCGGCCGCAGCGGCCACCGTCCCGGTCGGTGCAGGCGGTTACTCCGACACCCGCCCCGCCGGAACCTCCGGCCCCACCACCAACACCGGCACCCCGGTCACCCCCAAGCTGACCGCGGCCGCCCAGGGGAAGCCCGTCCCCACCAACGACTGGTGGTCCTCGCTCGCCTTCCAGCGCTACGGGGACAACCCCTGGTCGACCCCCATGTACGGCCACCCCCTCACCTACCGGGCCACCGCCGCCGGCCTGGACGTCGGCTACCCCACGGCGCCCGCGATCGTCGGCGACGGCCGCCAGTACGAGTACGCCCACCAGCGCGACCTCACCCTCGGTCTGACCGGCCTGAACTCACCGGACACCAAGGCCGACGCCTGGTCCGACTGGACGGTCACCCCGTACTGGTCCGACGGCACCCGCACGCTGCGGACGACCATTGGGCACGGCCTGCCCTTCGTGTACGCGAAAGGAACCGGCGGAAGCGCCCGCATCACCACCGCCACCGCCCCGGCCGTCTTCGCCGACCAGGGCAACGTCCTCGGCATCACCGTCGCCGGCCACCACTACGCCCTGTTCGCCCCCACCGGCACCGACTGGACCGTCTCCGGCTCCACGCTCACGGCGCCCCTCGGCGGCAAGGACTACTTCTCGCTCGCCGTCCTGCCCTCGACGGACGCGCTCGCCCTGTACAAGAAGTACGCCTTCAGCTTCGTGACCGGGTCGAAGGCCGCCTGGAGCTACGCCGGCGGCACGGTCAGGGCCACGTACACCCTGACCACACAGCCGCAGGAAGGCACCGAGACCGGCAGCCTGCAGGCCCTCTACCGCCACCAGTGGCTGCACACGACCGACCCGCTGACGCCGTACACGTACGTCTCCCCGCGCGGCACCATGAAGGTCCGCGAGGGGCTGTCCTTCACCACGAGCCAGCGGGCCGCCGCCGTGCTGCCCGGGCTGCCGAAGTCGGCCGGCACCGACCCGGCCCGGCTGCGCGGCCACCTGCGCGAGGTCGCCGACGCGGCGGACCCGTTCGCCGGTGCCACCGACACCTACTGGACGGGCAAGGCCCTCGGCCGGCTCGCCCAGCTCGTGCCGCTCGCGGAGCAGACCGGCGACACCGCCGTCCGCGACAAGCTGCTCGGGCTGATCAAGGGCCGCCTCCAGGACTGGTTCACCACCGGCGGGCCGAACGAGTTCTCGTACGACACGGCATGGAAGACGCTGATCGGCTACCCCGCCTCGTACGGCAGCGACACCGAGCTCAACGACCACCACTTCCACTACTCGTACTACGTCTACGCGGCGGCGGTCGTCGCCCAGTACGACCCCGGCTGGGCCGCCGACTCCGCGTGGGGCGGCATGGTGAGGACACTCGTCCGCGACGCCGCCAATCCCAGCCGCACCGACAGCGCCTTTCCCTTCCTGCGCGGCTTCGACGTGTACGCGGGCCACAGCTGGGCCTCCGGCCACCAGGGATTCGCCGCCGGGAACAACCAGGAGTCGTCGTCGGAGTCCACGAACCTCAGCGCCGGGCTGGTGCTGTGGGGCTCGGCCACCGGGGACACCGCCCTGCGGGACCTCGGGGTGTACCTGCTGACCACCGAGTCCGAGGCCATCGCCCAGTACTGGTTCGACGCCGACCAGCAGGTCTTCCCGGCCTCCTTCGGCCATGACACGGCCGGCATGGTCTGGGGCAGCGGCGCCGCCTACGCGACCTGGTGGACCGCGAATCCCGAGGAGATCCACGGCATCAACGTCCTGCCGGTGACCGGCGGTTCCCTGCACCTGGGCGGCGAGAAGGCGGCCATCCGCCGCAACATCGCCGAGATGGAACGCGAGAACGGCGGCCCGGCCGTCGAATGGCGCGACATCCTCTGGGAGTTCCAGGCCCTCGCCGACCCCGCCGCCGCGAAGGCGAAGTGGGACGGCGGCCACGCCTCCTACACTCCGGAGGCGGGGGAGTCGAAGGCGCACACCTACCACTGGATCACCACGCTGGACGCGCTCGGCGCGCCCGACGCGGCCGTGACCGGTGACATCCCCACCTCGGCCGTCTTCACCAAGGGCACCGTCCGGACGTACGCGGCGCACAACCACGGCTCCACCGCCCGCACCGTGACCTTCTCCGACGGCGCGAAGCTCACCGTCCCCGCCCGGTCGACCGCCACGGGCACCGGCAGCGGCGGCACCGACCCGGACCCCGGCCCGTCCACCGGGGACACCTTCCAGCTCCGCTCCGGCGGCACCCTGACGACCGCCACCGGCGGGACGGCCGGCAGCGACACCATCGCCTCGGCGGGCGGCGCCAACCACGACGGCACCCCGTACCAGCCGCTGGTGTACGAGGCCCGGGGCGTCAACGGCACCCTGAAGACGGGAGGCGCCACCGCCTTCCGGCTCCAGGTCGACGCCGGGACCACGGTCGGGCTCGGGCAGCAGGCACGGGTCAGCTACGACCTGACCGGCGACGGGACCTTCGAGCGGACGGAGACGTACCACTACTTCGCCACCGACCCGGTGGCCGGCTGGGAGGAGTACGGCCAGGCCCGCGGCCTGAAGTCGGCGACCGGAGCACTGGGCGACCTCAAGGGCGGCACCGTGCGGCTGGAGGTGTGGCCCGCCATCGGGAGCGGCACCGCGAAGCTCCAGACCGGTACCGACCGGTCCGTGCTGGTGATCCCGTACCAGTAGCGGTCAGGCCGACGCCCGCCGGACCAGTTCCGTCGGCGTGATCACCGAGCCCGGGGCGCTGCCCGCCCCGGGCTCGTCCCCGTTCTCCGCCCGGTTCAGGACGCGCATCAGCAGCCGGACCATGAGCCGCCCCATGCCCTCCACGTCCTGGCGGACCGTCGTCAGGGGCGGGTCGGTCGCCTCCGCGATGGACGTCATGTCGTCGAAGCCGACCAGCGCCACGTCCTCGGGCACCCGCAGCCCGCGTTCGCGCAGCACCCGCAGCGCTCCGGACGCCATCAGGTCGTTGGCGGCGAACACCCCGTCCAGGTCGGGCCGGCGCGCCAGCAGCTCCGCCATCGCCCGCGCCCCGCTCTCCTCGGTGAAATCGCCCTGGGCGATCAGCCCGGGCCCGGCGTCCAGCAGGACGTCCCGGTAGCCGTCGAGCCGGTCCACCGCGGACGTCTGGTCGCGCGGCCCGGCGATGTGCCCGATGCGCCGGCGGCCCAGCGAGAGCAGGTGCCGCACGGCCTCCCGGGCCCCACCGCGGTTGTCCGCGTCCACGTACGGCACGGCGAGTTCCCCGGTGGCCCCGGCCCAGCCCGGCCGCCCGCCGAACACGGCCGGGATCTGCACGCGGCGGATCACCCCGGGCAGCTCGTCGTCGTCGTGCACGGAGAAGGCGAGCGCGCCGTCGACGTGGCCCCCGCCGAGGTAGCGGCCGATCCGGTCGTAGTCGCCGGGACCCTCCACCCACAGCAGGACCAGCTGGGAGTCGTGGGCCGTCAGCTCACGGCTGATGCCGCGCACCTGCTGTTCGAAGAAGGGGTCCGAGAAGATGCGGAACTCCGGCTCCGCGATGATCACGGCCACCGCGCCGTTGCGGCGCGTCACCAGGGTGCGGGCCGCGTGGTTGGGGATGTAGCCGAGCTCCTCGACCGCCCGGCGGACCTTCTCCACCAGGGGCGTGCGGACCCCGGCGGCGCCGTTCACGACGCGCGAGACCGTCGCCCGGGAGACCCCGGCGCGGGCCGCGACGGCTTCCAGGGTGGGACGGGCCCCGGGGGTGGGCTCGGGCAAGGCGGGCAAGGGCGCTCCTCGGCTGCGCGGCGGACCGTACGCGGGCTTGTACGTACAGGAGCAGCGTAGCCGGTGGCGGCGACTGCGTGAGAGCGCTCTCACGAGGTGGGACGGGAGGTGGATCGGTGGTGCCGGGGCCGGGAGCCGCCGCCCCACCCCTGAGGGGCGGCGGCTCCGCGGTGATCAGTGCCGGTCGCGTCCGTGGTCGTGCCCGTGGTCGTGGACCGAGTTGGTCTCGGCGATCTTCTTCCACGACTTCGGCGGGGCGGGCGGCGTGGCCGTCCGCGACCGCGCCGTGATCCCGGCCTCGGCCGCCGTCGGCGCCGCCGGCTTCGACGGCTGGTACAGCCAGGTGTCGAAGAGCCCGGCGAGGGGCTTGCCCGAGATCCGCTCGGCGTACGCCACGAAGTCGCTCACCTTGGCGTTGCCGTACGCCCGCTCGGCCGGCCAGCCCTTGAGGACGGCGAAGAAGTCCTCGTCACCGATCTCGTTGCGCAGGGCCTGCACCGCGAGCGCGCCCCGGTCGTAGACGGCGATGTCGAACTGCTTCTCCGGGCCCGGGTCGCCCGGCTTGACCGTCCAGAACGGGTCGTCGGCGGCACGCGTGGCGTACACCCAGTCCGCCAGCTCCTGCGCCGTGCCCTCGCCCTCCTTCTCCGACCACAGCCACTGGCTGTAGCGGGCGAAGCCCTCGTTGATCCAGATGTCCTTCCAGCCGTCCACCGACACGCTGTCGCCGTACCACTGGTGCGCCAGCTCGTGCACGACCACCGAGACGTTCGCGCCGTTGGCGAACTGCCGCGGGCTGTAGAACGGCCGGGTCTGCGTCTCCAGGGCGTATCCCGTGGTCACGTTGGGGACGTACCCGCCGAGCGCGTTGAAGGGGTACGGCCCGTAGACCTCCTCCAGCCACTCGGCGACCTCCTTGGTGCGCTCGATACTGGCGCGCGCCGCGCCCGCGTTGGCCCCGAGGTCCTTGCTGTACGCGTTCAGGACGGGCAGGCCCTTGTCCGTCTTGTCGGTGGTGATGTCGAACTTGCCGACGGCGAGCGTGGCGAGGTAGGTCGCCTGCGGCTTGTCGGAGCGCCAGTTGAAGCGCGTCCAGCCGAGGCGCGAGGACTGCGACTGCAGGACGCCGTTGCTGATGGCCTGCGTCCCGTCCGGCACCGAGACCGAGACGTCGAACGTCGCCTTGTCCAGCGGGTGGTCGTTGGACGGGAACCACCACACGGCCGAGTCCGGCTCGTCCGCTGCGACCGCGCCGTCGGGCGTGCGGTGCCAGGCCGTCCAGCCGCCGACCTTCACCTCGGACGGTTTGCCCGCGTACCGGACGACGATCGAGATCGCCCGGCCCTTCTCCAGCGGTGCGGCCGGCGTGACGACCAGCTCGTGGTCGCCGGACGCGCTGAACCTGGCCCGGGTGCCGTTCACCCGCACCTCGCTGACCTTCAGCCCGAGGTCCAGGTTGAAGCGGGAGAGGTTCTGCCGGGTGGTGGCGAGGATCGTCGCCGTGCCCTCCAGCAGGTCGGTCGCCGGCTGGTACTTCAGGCGCAGGTCGTAGTGCGACACGTCGTACCCGCCGTTGCCGCTCGTCGGGTAGTAGGGGTCGCCGATGCCCGCGGCGCCCGGGGTGTAGTCGGCGGCCGATGCCGGGATCGCCAGCAGCAGCGAGGCCGCGAGTGCGCTTGGGACGATCAGTCTGCGGTGCACGTCAGACACTCCAAGTCGTATGGTCGGAAGATCTCCTGAAGGCTATTCAGCCGTCGCACACCTCGCCATGTCCATGGCCCCATCCGTCACACGATCGCCATTCGGCCGACATGAACGGTCATCACCCACCCCGCCCCATCCATCCCTTTGGTGGTGTTCCGGCCCTCTGTCCCGCGGCAGACGACGCGTGTACGTTCCCGCCCATGCCTCTACACATACGCGGCAGCCGCCCGGCGAGGAGATCCCTGGCCGTGGCGGCAGCGGCCGCACTGCTGTCCGTCGTCCCCGCCCCGGCCGCGAGCGCGACGCACGGGGCGCCGCCCCGGGAGTCGGCGCCCGTCCACTCGTACGACAACGCCATCCGCGAGTCCGTGTGGGTCGACACCGGGCTCGACGGCGACCGCGACGGGAGGCCCGACCGCGTCGCCGCCGACATCATCAGGCCGCGCGAGGCGGACCGGCGGGGCCGGAAGGTTCCCGTGATCATGGACGCCAGCCCGTACTACGCCTGCTGCGGGCGCGGCAACGAGAGCCAGCGCAAGACGTACGACGCCCAGGGCGACCCCGTCCAGTTCCCGCTGTTCTACGACAACTACTTCGTCCCCCGCGGTTACGCCTTCGTCGCCGTCGACCTGGCCGGTACCAACCGCTCCGACGGCTGCGACGACGTCGGCGGACGCTCCGACATCCAGTCCGCCAAGGCCGTCGTCGACTGGCTGAACGGCCGCGGCCGCGCCTACACCACCCGCACCGGCTCCGAGCGGGCCCGCGCCACCGGCTGGTCCACCGGCGACACCGGCATGATCGGCAAGAGCTGGGACGGCACCATAGCCAACGGCGTGGCCGCCACGGGCGTCGAGGGGCTGAAGACCATCGTCCCGATCGGTGCCATCTCCTCCTGGTACGACTACTACTTCGCCCAGGGCGCCCCGCTGTACGACTCGGGCCCCGAGTGGCTGTCCCACTACGTCAACAGCCCCGACGCCCGCGCCCGCTGCGGCCACGTCCAGCGGCAGCTGGTCGACGGCGCCCCCCGCACCGGTGACTGGACCCCGCTGTGGAGCGAGCGCGACCACGTCCCGGACGCCCGCAAGGTGAAGGCCAGCGTCTTCGTCGTCCACGGCCAGCAGGACCTCAACGTCCGCGCCAAGCACTTCGGCCAGTGGTGGGACGCCCTTGCCGAGCAGGGCGTCGAGCGCAAGATCTGGCTCTCCGGGACCGGGCACGTCGATCCCTTCGACTTCCGCCGCGCCGAGTGGGTGCGCACACTGCACCGCTGGTTCGACCACTACCTGCTCGGGTACGACAACGGGATCGACCGCGAGCCGATGGCCGACATCGAGCGCGCCCCCGACCAGTGGACCACCGACCGCGTCTGGCCGCCGCGCGCCACCACCGCCACCACCCTGCGCCCCGGCACGGGAACGGCCCCCGGCGTCGGCACACTCGGCCTCGCCCCCGCCCGGCCCGGCACGACGGAGACCTTCACCGACGACCCCGCCCTCGGCGAGCTCGACTGGGCGGCCCACATCGACGCCTCCACCCCGTCCAAGGCGGGCTTCCTGTCCCGGCCCCTCGCCCGGGACCTGCGGTTGTCCGGCTCCTCCACGGTCACGGTCACCGCCACTCCCGACACCACGAGCGCCCACCTCTCGGCGGTCCTCGTCGACATCGGCCCCGACACCATCCGCGACTACACCGCCCGCGGCGAAGGCATCACCACGCTGGCCGAGCGCACCTGCTGGGGGGCGAGCACCACCGGCGACAGCGCCTGCTTCAAGGAGACCAGGGCGAAGACGGCCGACGTCGGCTTCACCGTCTTCAGCCGCGGCTGGGCCGACCTCGGCACCTGGGCCGACGAGAAGAAGGGCCGCCCGCTCACCCCCGGCAAGGCCCACACCATCACCCTCGGCCTCGCCGCCGCGGACCACGTCGTCCCGGCCGGACACCGTCTCGCGCTGATCATCGGCGGCACCGACGCCGGACTCATCGACCCTCCCGCCGCCCCGGCCGCGCCCACGCTCACCCTCGACCTGACCCGCACCAAGGCGAAACTCCCGGTCGTCGGCGGCCCGTGGGCCTACCTCCGCGCCACGTCCGGCGCCCTGCACCCGACGCCCGACCGGGCGCCGCGCACGGCCCCGCTCGACGGAGTCGCCGAGCCGCCCGCGACGACCCGCGTCCCCGGCCCGGGAGGAGGCGGCACCCGATGAGAGCCCGCCTCCGCGCCGCAGTACTGTCCGTGACCGCCGCGGTCCTCGCCCTGCCGTTCGTCGCCGCCCCGGAGTCCCGGGCGTCGGCCACCGCGCCGCCCCGCACCGGCTTCGAGCGGAGCGGCGGCGCCCGCTGGACCGGGGAGGCCGAGGAGCAGCGCTTCCTCGCCGCCGTCGACCGGGCCAGCGACCGCGTGTCCGTGACCCGGATCGGCACCACCGGGCAGGGCCGGCCCCTCCGGCTCGTCACCGTCGGCACCGGCCGCACCGCCACCAGGCTCCTCCTCGTCTGCAGCCAGCACGGCGACGAACCGGCGGGCCGCGAAGCCTGCCTGACCACCGTGCGCGACCTCGCCCTCGCCGAGGATGCGGAAACGATTCGCTTCCTGTCCCGCACGACCGTCCTCGTCGTACCGACCGCCAACCCCGACGGGCGGGCCGCGAACACCCGCACCAACGCCGACGGCATCGACATCAACCGCGACCACCTCGCCCTGGAGACGGCCGAGGGCCGCGCCCTGGCCGCCGTGCAGCGCGACCACCGCCCCGACGTCGTCCACGACCTGCACGAGTACGACGCCACCCCGCCGTACTACGACAAGGCGCTGCTCTCCCTGTGGCCGCGCAACCTCAACACCCACGCGCGCGTGCACGACGAGGCCCGCACCCTCTCGGAGGCGTACGTCCGCCCCGCCGCCGAGCGCGCCGGACACAGCAGCGGCGTCTACGGCATCTGGACCGACCCGGTCACCGGCGAACCGCTCAAGCAGGTCGCCGGCGACGGCCAGGAGCGCATCCTGCGCAACACGGCCGGCCTCAAGCACTCCGTCGGCCTGCTCGTCGAGACCCGCATCACCCCCCTCACGGAGGAGGAGAAGCGGGACACGGCCGTCAACAACCGACGCCGGGTCACCACGCACCTCACCGCCCTCGACAGCGCCTTCGCGTACGTCACGGAGCGCCGCGGCGCCGTCGAGGCCGCCACCACGGCCGCCCGCCTGGCCGGCCCGGGCGACCGGGGTCCGGTGTACCTCGGCGGTGCCGACAACGACCCCGCCGAACCGGCTGACATCCTGCGGGACCCGCCCTGCGGCTACCGCCTGACCCCGGCCCAGTACACCGACGTCCGCGACGAGCTCGCCCTGCACGGCGTGCGCGCCCGACCGCGGGGCGACGGCTCCGCGTTCGTACCGCTGGGGCAGTCCCGGCGCGCCCTGGTGGCGCTGCTCCTCGACGCACGCGCCGCGTACCACCTCGCAGAGGGGCAGCCCGTCATCGCCTGTTGATCCCCATGCGTACCGGTCCGGTGTGGTAGGGGGTACCGAGAAGCGAATTCCCGTGGAATGCGTGAAAGGTACCGCCTGTGTCGCACGACGAACGGAAACCGGGCCAACGGCTGCGGCTGCCGGTGAAGGCGGCCCTCCCGGGCCGTCACCCGCACGAGGGCGAGCCGCCGGTGACGGACCGGGTGGTGTTCGGCGTGACGGCGGCCCTCACCCTCGCCTTCGTCGTCTGGGGGTCCACCGCCACCAAGTCGCTGGAGACCGTCTCCGACACCATGCTGAGCGGCCTGATGCACAACGGCGGCTGGGCGTTCGTCCTGGCCGCCTCGGGCTTCGTCGTCTTCGCGCTCTGGCTCGCCATCAGCCGCTACGGCCGGATCAAGCTCGGCCAGGAGCACGAGCAGCCGGAGTTCCGCACCGTCTCGTGGGTCGCGATGATGTTCAGCGCGGGCATGGGCATCGGCCTGATGTTCTACGGCGTCAGCGAGCCGCTCGCGCACTACACCACGCCGCCGCCCGGCACGGACCCGGCCGACTCGGCGGACCGCATGCAGACGGCCCTGGCCACCACGCTGTTCCACTGGACCCTCCACCCCTGGGCCATCTACGCCGTGGTCGGCCTCGCCATCGCGTACAGCACGTTCCGGCGCCGCCGGCGGCAGACCATCAGTGCCGTGTTCGAGCCGCTGATCGGCAGGAAGCACGCGTCGGGGGCGGCCGGCCGTGTGATCGACATCCTGGCGATCTTCGCCACGCTCTTCGGGTCGGCGACCTCGCTCGGCCTCGGCGCCCTGCAGATCGGCAGCGGCTTCCAGGAGCTGGGGTGGCTGGAGCGGGCCGGGGTCGGGCTGCTCGTCACCATCATCGCCGTGCTGACGGTGGGCTTCGTGCTCTCCGCCGTGTCCGGGGTGGAACGGGGCATCCAGTGGCTGTCCAACACCAACATGGTGCTCGCCGTCGTCCTCGCCCTGTTCGTCTTCGTCGCCGGGCCGACGATCCTCGTCCTCGACCTCGTCCCCACCTCGCTCGCCGCCTACATCGGCGACCTGGCGCAGCTCGCCGGGCGCACGGAGGCGGCGACCGGGGGAGGGGGCGTCGCCGACTGGCTGAGCGACTGGACCGTCTTCTACTGGGCGTGGTGGATCTCGTGGACGCCGTTCGTCGGCATGTTCATCGCCCGCATCAGCCGGGGCCGCACGATCCGCCAGTTCATCGGCGGCGTCATCCTCGTCCCGAGTACCGTCAGCCTGGTCTGGTTCGCCATCTTCGGCGGTACGGCGATGAGGCTGCAGGAGCGCAACCGGCTCGGCGACGAGACGACGCCCGAGGGGCAGCTCTTCGGCGTCCTGCAGGAGTTCCCGATCGCCGGCGTGATGAGCCTGGTGGTCATGATCCTGGTGGCGATCTTCTTCATCTCCGGCGCGGACGCCGCCTCCATCGTCATGGGCACGCTCTCCCAGCAGGGCACCTTCGAACCGGCCCGGTTCGTGGTCGTCTTCTGGGGGGTGGTGACCGGGGGTGTGGCGGCGGTGATGCTGCTCGTCGGCGAGGGCAAGGGCGACGCGCTCGCCGGCCTCCAGCACCTGACGATCCTCGTCGCGGCCCCGTTCGTACTCGTGATGCTCGGCATGTGCTGGTCGTTGATGCGCGACCTCCGCGACGACCCGCTGATCGTGCGCGGCCAGCTCGCCGAGGAGGCCGTGGAGGAGGCCGTGATCGCGGGGCACGAGAAGTACGAGGGCGACTTCGAGATCCGCATCGGCCCGGGTCCGGAGCACACCGGCAGGACCGGACCGGAGGAGCCCGACGCCGGTCCGGAGCCGGGTGCTGACGGACCGTCACCGGGACGCTGACGGGCCGTCCGGGCGCCCGCAACACGTACGCTATGGTTACCAATCGGTAATGATCACCCCCCACAACGGGCTTGTCATGCCCGGAAGTTGGAGTTCCATATGCGTGTACGTATCCCCGCTCTCGCCATCGGCGCGCTGATCGCCGGCGGCCTTCTGCTCGGCGGCGCCCCCGCCGCGCAGCAGCCGTCGCTGGAGATCACGGCCGGCCACAGCACCTGCAACGTCCGGCAGATGCAGGCGGAGATCAAGGAGAAGCGGGATCGGGCGAAGCGCCTGGAGCGCGACGGCGCCCCGCGTGAGGCTGCCAAGGTCCGCGCCGAGGCCAACGCCATCGAGAAGAGGATGAGGGCCTGCATCAAGGCCGACGAGGACATGAGCAAGCCCTTCCCGGGCTGACCCCTCCGCTCCCCGGGCGGCTCGTCCGGTGACGCGCGCAACGCGCGTGCCACCGGCAGCGCCTGACGGAGTGCATGCTCTCCGGCCCGGCCGGCCCGTTCCCGGACGCGCCGCCCGGGAACCGCGAAAGGGCCGCCACCGGCGGCCCTTTCGGCATGTACGGGCGTACGGCGTACGGGCCTCGGGCGGCGCGGGCCCTCGCCGGCGGCGGGCCGTTGCGGCCGGTGCGGCGCGGCGGCGCCCGGCGGGGGCACCGGAGGCGGGGCCCGGCGGTGCGTGGCCTTTCCGGTCTGCGGGAGCTGCGGGCGCGGGTGCCGGCACGGCGGGTGCGCGGGGTGCGGGTCGTGCTGAGAGGGAGAGCCCGCGGCCCGGGGTGTCTCCGGTCGGCCGGGTACTGCGGCGCGGGCGCCGGTGCCGGAACCGGCACCGCGGGCGGGGGCACCGGAGGCGGGGCCCGGCCTTTCCGGTCTGCGGGAGCTGCGGGCGCGGGTGCCGGGGCAGCACAGCCGCAGCGCGGGGGGCTCGCCGGTCGGTGGGTCCACGCCGGGGTGTCAGTCGTGGCGGAGCGCCAGCGACGCCGCCTCCCGTGCGCAGCCCCACGCCACCGTCACGCCCGCCCCGCCGTGGCCGTAGTTGTGCACCAGCACCCCGCCGCCGGCCAAGGGCTCCGCGTCGAGCCGTACCCCGCCCGCCCGTACCGGGCGCAGGCCCACCCGGTGCCCGAGGACGCGGGCGTGCGCGATGTCCGGGTGGACGCGCGCGCACCGGGCCACGATCGCCGCGGCCGTGCGGGCATCGGGTTCCGTGCGCTCGTCGCCGTCCTCCGCCGTGCCGCCCAGCACGAGCCGCCCCGGCTGCGGGAAGAAGTACGTCGTCGTGCTGTCCGCGGCGTCCGCCGCGGTGAACCACTCCTCGATCCCCGGGTTCTCCACCAGCACCAACTGGCCCCGCACCGGCCGCAGCGACGGGTCGGGCACGAGCTCGCGCGCGCCGAGTCCTGTGCAGTTGACCACCACGGGCGCTCGCGCCGCCGCCGGGGCGAAGGACGTCACCCCGCGCGTCTCGACGGTCCCGCCCGCCGCCTCCAGCCGGGAACGCAGCCACGCCAGGTGCACCGGCATGTCGATCAGGGGCAGCCGGGCCGCCAGCGCGCCGGAGGCCAGCTGCCGCAGTTCCGCGACCTCGCCCGCCCACCGGCCCAGCCCCGCGAGGGCGGTGTCCGCATGGATGCCCGCCACCATCCGTACGCCCGTCGCCGCCGGATCCGCGGCGAGTTCCTCGTACGTCCGAAGCGTCGCCGAGGCCCAGGCACCCACCCGTTCCTCCGGTTCGATGCGGTAGGGCCACCACAGGGCACCCGCCACCGCCGAGGTCGTGGCGTCCGGTGCGTCGCGCGTCCACACGCGCACCCGTCGGCCCCGCTCCGCCAGGACGACGGCGGTCGTCAGGCCGATCACGCCGCCGCCCACCACGATCACGTCACCGCTCATGACGGGACGGTAGCCGACCGCTCCGCGGCGGGAATACTCCCGGCATGCCTGCCGAGCACGAGCACGAGCACGCCCCCGCCCACGCCTCCTTCGCCCTGGCCCCGGCTGTCCGGGCCGGTGCCGTCCTGGCCGGCGGCGGCTACCGGGTGCACCGCGACTTCATGGACTTCATCGTCGACGGACACCCGCTGCTCCATCAGCTCTCCGACCTCGACGCCGTGTCCCCGCTCGCCTCCGACGTACCGCCCGCCGTGATCACCGGCCATGTGCGCCGGCTGCTGCTGGAGGCGGATGCTCCCCTTCCCGACGGGCGGTACGTCATCTACGGGTGCCCCGAATGCGAGGACCTCGGCTGCGGCGCCGTCACCGCTGTGATCGAGCGGGACGGCGACGACGTCGTGTGGCGCGACTTCGCCTGGCAGACCGACGAGACCGCCGACCTGGAACGCAACGGCTACCACGGCATCGGCCCCTTCCGCTTCCGCGGCGAGGAGTACCGCACCGAGCTGGAGCGGCTCCTGACCGGCGGTCCCGGGGTGCACGGCGACTCCGCGGACCCGGCGGACCCCGGCCCTCCCGGCAGCGCGGACGGGACCACCGCCCCGGTACGCCACCGCGTCCTGCTGATCGGCGCGCGCGTCGCGATCCTCGCCCGCCTCGCCGCCGCCCTGCGCGGCATCGGCGTCGGCGCCGACATCGCGGAGGACGCCACCAACGTGCCGCCCGAGGAACTGCGCGCCTACGACGCGGTGGCGTTCGGCCGGGCGGTCGGGGAGGAGCGGCGCGCCGCCGTGCGGGACGCCTTCCGCCGGGCGGGCGCGGACATCGCGTACGTCGACGGGCTCGCCCCCGTCATCCCGCTGCTCGTCGCGCAGATCGAGCATGCCCTGGACCGCACCCCCTTGCCGAGGCGGCGCCTGACCGGCCTGACCGTGGCCGACAGCGAGGCGGTCGTGGAGGTCACCTCCGCCTGCCGCGTCCAGCTGGTCGCGTACCGGCTCGACCGCCTCCACCGCACCCGCACCCACGAGCTCTTCGACGGCGTCCTGGAACCGGGCAGCCACCGCATCCCGCTGGGGACACGGGCGGCCAGGGGTGGCTCGTACCTGGTCGCGCGCACCATGGACAGCGTGCTGGTCGCACCGGCGACGGCCTGAGCGGCCTGGCGAGGATGACGTTGCCGCGGCGCGCCGGGGCGGGCCTCAGCAGGCCGCTGGGCCCGGACGCCCTGGGCCGGTTCGGGGCCGGGAGGCGGCGGAGACCCGTCCGGCGGGCGGGCGGGGCTCCGGCGGACACTCTCCGGGGCCGGTCCCGCCGAGCAGGACGGGCACGGCGCGGGCCACCGGGCACCCTTTAGGATCGACCACCTGATGACTGCCACCCTCGTCGCCAAGGACCTCGCCGCCGGCCACGGCGAACGCTCCCTCTTCTCCGGTCTGGACCTCGTCGTGGCGCCCGGAGACGTGATCGGCCTCGTCGGCGCCAACGGCGCCGGCAAGTCGACCCTGCTGCGCCTCCTCGCCGGGCTCGACACGCCCGAGCAGGGGCAGCTGCGCCTGTCGCCGCCCGCCGCCACGGTCGGTCACCTCCCGCAGGAGCCGGAGCGGCGCGAGGGCGAGACCGTACGCGGCTTCCTCGCCCGCCGCACCGGCGTCGCCGCCGCGCAGACAGCGATGGACGAGGCCACCCAGGCCCTCGTCGACGGTGCCCCGGGCGCCGACGACGCGTACGCCACCGCACTGGAACGCTGGCTCGGCCTCGGTGGCGCGGACCTCGACGAGCGCGCCGAGGAGGTCGCCGGCTCGCTCGGCCTGACCGTCGGCCTCGACCAGCCGATGACCGCGCTCTCCGGCGGCCAGGCCGCCCGCGCCGGACTCGCCTCGCTCCTGCTGTCCCGTTACGACGTGTTCCTGCTCGACGAGCCGACCAACGACCTCGACCTGGACGGTCTGGAGCGCCTGGAGCGTTTCGTCACCGGTCTGCGCGCCGGGACCGTCGTCATCAGCCACGACCGCGAGTTCCTCGCCCGCACCGTCACCAAGGTCCTCGAACTGGACCTGGTCCAGCAGCGGATCACCCTCTACGGCGGCGGCTACGAGGCGTACCTGGAGGAGCGCGAGACAGCCCGCCGCCACGCCCGCGAGGACTACGAGGAGTACGCCGACAAGAAGGCCGCCCTCGAGGACCGCGCCCAGATGCAGCGCTCCTGGATGGACAAGGGCGTCAAGAACGCACGCCGCAAGGCGGGCGGCGACAACGACAAGATCGGCCGCAAGTTCCGCAGCGAGGCCAGCGAGAAGCAGGCCGCCAAGGCCCGTCAGACACAGCGCATGATCGAGCGCCTCGACGCGGTCGAGGAGCCCCGCAAGGAATGGGAGCTGCGGATGGAGATCGCCACCGCCCCGCGCTCCGGCGCGGTCGTGGCGACCCTGCGCGACGCGGAGGTGCGGCGCGGCGACTTCCGCTTCGGACCGGCCTCGCTCCAGGTCGACTGGGCCGACCGGGTCGCGATCACGGGGGCCAACGGCGCCGGCAAGTCCACCCTGCTCGCCGCGCTCCTCGGCCGCCTCCCACTGGACGCGGGCCACTGCGCCCTCGGCTCCGGGGTCGTCGTGGGGGAGGTGGACCAGGCGCGCCGCCTCTTCCACGGGACCCTGTCCCTGCTGGACGCGTTCTGCGCGGCGGTGCCCGACACCGAACCGGCCGACGTACGCACCCTGCTGGCGAAGTTCGGCCTCAAGGCCCAGCACGTGCTGCGCCCCGCCGCCTCCCTCTCGCCCGGCGAACGCACCCGCGCCGCGCTCGCCCTGCTCCAGGGCCGGGGCGTGAACCTGTTGGTGCTGGACGAGCCGACGAACCACCTCGACCTGCCGGCCATCGAGCAGCTGGAGACGGCCCTCGACGCGTACACCGGCACACTGCTGCTGGTCACCCACGACCGCCGCATGCTCGACGCGGTCCGCACGACCCGCCGGGTCGAGGTGGCGGACGGCAAGGTCACCGAACTCTGACGCGCCCCGCCGCTACGGGCGGTCCTCGGGCTCCTCGTAGGTGTCCTCGGAGGCGTCCTCGCCGGGTCGGGGGCGCCCGGCGCGGTCCGGCCGGTCCGCGTCCGCGGCCCCGCGCTCCTTGTGCCGCGCCTCCCGCTTCTCCTCCTCCAGGTGCTTGCGGACTTCCTCGGGCTTTTCTCCGAGCTGGTTCATGACCGCCTCCGTCTGGCGCCTGTGGTCGTCGGACGACCTCGTGACGCGGTCAGGGTCACACAGCCCGCCGCCGCCCGCACGTCGTGGGGCGGGCGGGAACACCCTCCCGCCCCACGGTCACGGCCACCCGGGACGGCACCTCGGCACCGGGCGGCCCGGGGGAGGTCAGCGGCGGCCCTTGCCGCCGCCTCCTCCTCCGCCGAGCAGTCCCGCCTTGCGCAGGGCGTCCGCCATGGCACTGTTGGCGGGCGCCGGGGCCTGGGACGTACGGCCGCCGCCCCCGCCCTTGCCGCCGCCGGCCCCGCCCTTGCCGCCCCCGCCGCCCTTGCGCTGCTGCGGGGGCCGGCCGCCCCGCTCCCGCTTCGGCGCCGGAGCGCCGTCGGAGCCGGTGGTCTCGTCGTCCAGGCGCAGCGTCAGCGAGATCCGCTTGCGCGGGATGTCGACGTCCAGCACCTTCACCTTCACCACGTCACCCGGCTTCACCACCTCGCGCGGGTCCTTGACGAAGTTCCGGGACATGGCCGACACGTGGACGAGCCCGTCCTGGTGCACACCGACGTCCACGAAGGCACCGAACGCGGCCACGTTCGTGACGACACCCTCCAGCACCATCCCGGACTCCAGGTCGCCGATCTTCTCGACGCCCTCCTTGAAGGTGGCGGTCCTGAACGCGGGCCGCGGGTCGCGCCCCGGCTTCTCCAGCTCCCGCAGGATGTCCGTGACCGTCGGCAGACCGAAGGTCTCGTCCACGAAGTCGTCGGCCCGCAGCGACCGCAGCACCGACGTGTTGCCGATCAGCGACGCGACCTCGCCGCCCGTCGTCTTCACCATCCGCCGCACCACCGGGTACGCCTCGGGGTGCACGCTGGACGCGTCCAGCGGGTCGTCGCCGCCGCGGATCCGAAGGAAGCCGGCGCACTGCTCGTACGCCTTCGGGCCGAGTCGCGCCACGTCCTTGAGCGCCTTGCGTGAGCGGAAGGGGCCGTTGGCGTCCCGGTGGGCCACGATGTTCTCCGCGAGACCCGCACCGATCCCGGACACCCGCGAGAGCAGCGGCGCCGAGGCGGTGTTGACGTCGACGCCGACACCGTTCACACAGTCCTCGACCACCGCGTCGAGCGACCTGGACAGCTTCACCTCGGACAGGTCGTGCTGATACTGGCCGACGCCGATCGACTTGGGGTCGATCTTCACCAGCTCCGCGAGCGGGTCCTGCAGCCGCCGCGCGATCGACACGGCGCCGCGCAGCGACACGTCCAGGTCCGGCAGCTCCTGCGAGGCGAACGCGGACGCGGAGTACACCGAAGCGCCCGCCTCGGACACCATCACCTTCGTGAGCTTCAGCTCCGGGTGCTTCGCGATCAGTTCACCGGCCAGCTTGTCGGTCTCGCGCGAGGCCGTGCCGTTGCCGATGGCGACCAGCTCGACGGCGTGCTCCTTCGCGAGCCGCGCCAGGGTGGCCAGCGACTGGTCCCACTTGTTGGCCGGGACGTGGGGGTGGATCGTGTCGGTGGCGACGACCTTGCCGGTCGCGTCCACGACCGCGACCTTCACGCCCGTGCGGAAGCCGGGGTCGAGCCCGAGCGTCGCCCGCGTCCCGGCCGGCGCCGCGAGCAGCAGGTCACGCAGGTTGGCGGCGAAGACCCGTACCGCCTCGTCCTCCGCCGCCGTGCGCAGCCGCAGCCGGAGGTCGATGCCGAGGTGCACGAGGATCCGGGTGCGCCACGCCCAGCGGACCGTGTCGGCGAGCCACTTGTCGGCCGGCCGGCCACGCTGCGCGATCCCGAACCGGGCGGCGACGATGCCCTCGTAGGACGAGGGACCCTCGACCGGCTCCTCCGGTTCCAGGACGAGGTCGAGGACCTCCTCCTTCTCCCCGCGGAACATGGCCAGCACCCGGTGCGAGGGCAGCTCGGTGAAGGGCTCGGCGAAGTCGAAGTAGTCGGCGAACTTCGCGCCCGCCTCCTCCTTGCCCTCCCGGACCTTCGCCACCAGCCGTCCGCGCGTCCACATCCGCTCGCGCAGTTCGCCGATCAGGTCGGCGTCCTCCGAGAACCGCTCGGTGAGGATGGCGCGCGCGCCCTCCAGGGCGGCGGCCGGGTCCGCGACGCCCTTGCCGGCGTCGACGAACGCGGCGGCCGCGGCCGGCGGGTCCACCGACGGATCGCCGAGCAGCCTGTCGGCCAGCGGCTCCAGCCCGGCCTCCCGGGCGATCTGCGCCTTGGTGCGCCGCTTCGGCTTGAACGGCAGGTAGATGTCCTCCAGCCGCGCCTTGGTGTCGGCCGCGAGGATCCGCTCCCGCAGCTCCTCGGTGAGCTTGCCCTGCTCGCGTACGGAGTCGAGGATCGCGCTCCGCCGCTCCTCCAGCTCCCGCAGATAGCGCAGCCGCTCCTCGAGCGTGCGCAGCTGCGCGTCGTCGAGCATCTCGGTCGCTTCCTTGCGGTAGCGCGCGATGAACGGCACGGTCGACCCGCCGTCGAGCAGCTCGACGGCCGCCCTCACCTGCCGCTCCCGTACGCCGAGCTCCTCGGCGATCCTGCCTTCGATGGACGTCGTCACGGTGTCCCGACTCGCCTTCTCGTGCCTCCAGCTTGCCGTTGCATTCTGCCGGGTCGGCCCGCGACGTGTCGCGTGCCCCGGCGCCGGGGCGCGGCGCGTTCCGGCCGGGGCGGCGGCCTACGGCCGGTCGGCGAGGTCGTCCAGCACCCGCATCGCCTCGGCGTGGGCGCTCATCCGCAGGCTGACGGCGCCCACGGTGAGGAGGACCGATCCGGCGACGGCGAGCGGCACCGAAAGCCCCAGCACGGCCAGTGCCTCGGGCCAGTCCCGCTCGTCCGCGCACCGGTCACCGCGCCGGACACCGTCGTTGGCCGTCCCCGCATCGGTGAACAGGCGCGCGGCGCACTCCTCGGGATGGCGGTCGCCGGGCCCTTCGTCCACCTCGTACGGCGTGATCAGCAGCAGGGCGCACCACGTCCACAGCAGGGCCGCCACCGCCAGCAGCGCCGCTCCCAGACCCCGGGTCCGGGCGGCCCGGTCGCGGAAGTCCCGGTCGTACTCATGTGATCGCATGACGGAGGAACGTAGCAAGCGCCCGCACGGCGGCGATCACCGCGTGAGCGCGTACTCCAGGACGCGGCCGTCGACCGTCCCGACGAGCAGCCGGTCCCCGGGCGCGACCGCCAGGGACAGCCCGACGGTCGGCGCGCCGCCGACGCGGAGTTCCGTGCGCCACCGCACCGAGCCGTCACCGGCGTCCAGCGCCACCAGGGAGCCGGAGTTGCAGGTCACGTAGACCGTGGCACCGTCGGTGTCGAGGGCGGTCGCGGGATGGTCCGAGCGGTACCGCCACCGCACCGCGCCGTCGGTCAGGGACCGCCGTACGACGTACGCACCCCCGGGCTGGAGGCCGTGACCGTGGTGGACGGTTCCGGCGTGCACCAGGGACCGGCCGGTCTCCACGGCCGGACCGCCGCCGTGGTGCTCCTCCGCGGCCCACGAGTGCGGGAAGAGCCGTCGCAGCGTGCCGTCGGCCTCCAGGGCCGTGACCCACTTGTCCACGTGCGGTTCTCCGGGATCGGAACCGACGAGCAGGTACGGGCGGCCGGCGCGCCGCACCGGGAACGCGTGGTTGAACGGGTCGAAGCCGCTGACCCCGGGGCCTTCGGCCGGGCCCCCGGAGCGGAGCAGCACCAGCCGCCCGGTCCGCCCCCGGGGTACCTCCAGGGGCCGCAGGACGGTCCGCCCGCCGCCCGGGACGAGGACCACGGGCCCTTCGGGGTCCGCGGTCTCCAGCACCCGCCCTCCGTCGACCGCGATGCGGACGAGCCGGGTGGTCTCCCGGTCCGCCGGTGACCGGCGGCCGCGGCGTTCGGAGTTGGCCCAGACCGACGTCCCACCGGCTGCCGGCACGAGCTGCCGACCGCCCTGCTCGTCTCCGACGGCCCACTGCCGTTCGCCCGACGGGAGCCACGACTCCGCCAGGACCCCGTCCAGAGCCGCCAGTACGCGGCCGTCCTCCAGACCCTCCACGGCCCACACCCGGCGGCGCCGGGACCATGGCAGGCCGGCTTCCGCCGCGAGCTCCGCGAGGAGACGGCGGGCCTCCTCGGCGGAGTCCCGCACCGGCAGGGGCTCCGGGGGCGCGGCCAGCTCCCGCGCGCCGATCGCGCCGTCCGCGACCGCGCGCCAGTCGGCGCGTTCGACGACGGCCGTGTGCCCCTGCCCGTGGGCCCCGGGGTTGTCCCAGTCGTCCGGCGGCGAGAGGACCAGACGCAGCGCCGTACCGCTCAGCCACTCGACGGCGCGCACCTCCCGCCGGTCCTCCAGCGCGGAGACGACCGTCCCGGTGTCCAGGTCGACCAGGAGCAACTCGCCTTCGAAGAAGTAGCCGCCGTCGTAACCGCCGGTGGCGACGGCGAGCAGCGGAAGGACGGGATGGAAGGCGAGCGAGCGGACCGGGTACGAGGACCGCACCAGGTGCCGGCACCGCAGACCGTCCCGTTCGTAGACCCCGGCCCGGTGGCCCGTCCACTTCTGGTCCGCCGTTCCGTCGCCCGACCACTGGAGCCATCCGACGTCCCCGCCCACGGCGATCAGCCGCGAGCGGTCGTCCACGACGGCCACGGCGGGTTCACCGGTCTGCGCGAACGGCTCGTCGCCGAACACGCGCCGGACGTCCGGAACAAGGGGCATACGGTTCCCTCCTGGGGCGGCACACGCGAACGCCGCCCCGGGAGGCGGGACGGCGGTCCATGATCGCGTCGGGGCGGCGGTGCGCGCCAGTCCGTTCTGGGGGCGCCCCTCAGGCCCGGCGCGCCCTGCCGCCGTGCGAGGCCCCGCCGAAGAGCCGGGCCAGCAGCCGGAAGGGCAGGGTCACCACCGTGGCGACCGCGGAGCCGATCATGCGGAAGAAGTCGGCGATCGTACGCAAGGGGCACCTCCGTGTGCTCTCGGGTTGCCTCCTGCGGGTTGCCGCCGCGTACCTGCCGAAACGTCAGCCCTTGCCGACCAGGTCCTGCGGGAACGCGCCCGCCGTCGCGGCGGCGCCCAGGAAGACCCGCCCCAGCTCCGTCAGCCGCTCGACACCCGCGGCGCCGAGGTGTTCGTACGGGGCCGCGTCCAGGCGATCGGTGTGCTCCTCCAGCTCCGCGCGCAGCGCCGTGCCCGCCTCGGTCAGCTCGCCCCGCTCGTCCAGCACACCGCGCTCGCGCAGCCGGTCGGCCGCCGCGTCCCAGTCGCCGCGCCGCCAGCCGCGGGTGGCGAGGATCCAGCGGGGCGCCATGCCCTTGCCGGTCGCCGTGTGGCTGACCAGCGCCTCCAGCGGGTCGAGGCCGGCGGAGAGCAGGGCGACGAGGTGGGCGTCACCGCGGTGTTCGCGCAGCAGTGTCGCCGCGTGCCAGTAGGCGAGGTGCGGTTCCTCGGGCACCGGCAGGTCGGCATGCGCGGCGTACAGCGGCCGGGCGTGCCGGGTGCACCCTTCCGCGGCGCGCAGCGCGAGCCCGGCGGCCTCCGCCATCGCCTCCGAGGCGACCGTGTCGTCCCCGAGCAGCCGGCGCAGGGTGGTGTCGGCGGCCCGCAGCCGCGCGGCGAGCACGGCCGCGGGCGGGGCGACGTCCCAGACGGCCGGGAGGTGCTGGGCGATCAGCTCGTGGCTGAAGTTGTAGAAGGTGGCTGCGACGGTGCCGGGGCCCACGGCTCCCATGGCGGCGGCCCGGCCGGCGAAGTAGGCGGCGTTGGAGTCCTCGATGCCCAGTCCGGCGAGCTCCTTGGCGTAGTCGGGGGAGAAGTAGACCGTCGAGTGGAGCGGATTCAGGGCGTTGTGGCACCGGCGCCCGGCGCGCGGCGGCAGAGTCGTCATGGCGCCAGGTTACCGACTGGTTGGTACGCGCTCCATGGGCGGGAACCGATGGCAGAAAGGGTGGGATCTTCGTCCTTGCGGCCGTACCGCCGGCCCCGAAGGATGAAACGCATGACGAAGCGCCCCGTGCTCGTCGTCCTCTACGACGGCGTGCAGAGCCTGGACGTCACCGGACCGGTGGAGGTGTTCGCCGGAGCGGCCCGCTGCGGTCCCGCCGGTGACGCCTACCCCCTCCGCACCGCCTCGCTCGACGGCGCGCCCGTGCGCACCTGGAGCGGCCTGCGCCTGGCCGCCGACACCTCCCTCGCCGACGCCGGAGCGCCGCACACCCTGCTGGTGCCCGGCGGCGAAGGCTCCCTCCGGCCCGACCCGCGGCTGATCGACTGGCTGCGCCTGCACGCCCCGCGTGCCGAGCGCCTGGTCTCCGTCTGCACCGGCGCGCTGCTGCTCGCCCGGGCGGGCCTCCTCGACGGCCACCGCGTCACCACGCACTGGGCCTTCTGCGACCGCCTCGCCCGTGAGCACCCGGAGGTCACGGTCGACCCGGACCCGATCTTCGTACGGGACGGGAAACTGGCGACCTCCGCCGGTGTCACCGCGGGCATCGACCTCGCCCTGGCGCTCGTCGAGGAGGACCTCGGCCGCGAAGCGGCCCTCACCGTCGCCCGCCACCTCGTGGTCTTCCTGCGCCGCCCCGGCAACCAGGCGCAGTTCAGCGCCCAGCTCGCCGCCCAGACCGCCCGCCGCGAACCGCTGCGCGAACTGCAGCAGTTCATCACCGAGCACCCGGCCGCCGACCTCTCCGTGGAGGCCCTGGCCTCCCGGGCCCGCCTCTCACCACGCCACTTCGCCCGCGCCTTCCACGCGGAGACCGGCACGACACCCGGCCGCTACGTCGACCGCGTCCGTCTCGAACACGCCCGCCGCCTCCTGGAGGAGACCGCCGACGGCGTCCAGGAAGTGGCACGCGCCTCCGGCTACGGAACGCCGGAGGCCATGCGCCGCGCCTTCGTCAGGACGCTGGGCACCCCGCCGGCCGAGTACCGGCGGCGCTTCCACGCCCCCCTGCCCACCCGCTGAAAGGACAGCCTCCGCATGCAGATCGCCTTCCTCCTCTACGACGGCTTCACCGCGCTCGACGCCGTCGGCCCCTTCGAGATGATCAGCCACCTGCCCGGTGCGGAGACCGTCCTGGTCGCCAAGGAGGCCGGCCCGGTCCGCAACGACCAGGGCAACCTCGCCCTCGTGGCCGACCGCTCCCTCGCGGAGGTCACCCGGCCGGACATCGTCCTCGTCCCCGGCACCGGCGACTGGGAGCCCGTCGTCCGCGACGAGGAGACCCTCGACTGGCTGCGCACCGCCGACGCGACGAGCACCTGGACCACCTCCGTGTGCACCGGTGCGCTGATCCTGGGCGCCGCCGGACTCCTCGAAGGCCGCCGCGCCACCACCCACTGGCTCTCGCTGGACGAGCTGAAGGCGTACGGGGCCGAGCCGGCGGAGGAGCGGGTCGTCACCGACGGCAAGTACGTCACGGCCGCCGGAGTCTCCGCCGGCATCGACATGGGCCTGCATCTGCTCGGCCGGATCGCGGGCGACCGGCACGCCCGAACCGTCCAGCTCATCACCGAGTACGACCCGCAGCCCCCGTACGACGCGGGCTCCCCGGCCAAGGCCCCGGCGGAGATCGTCGCCTTCTGGCGCGACCGCTACGGGCAGGCCCCGGCGCCCCGCTAGGGCATCTCGTCCGGATCCCGCCGGGCTCGTGACGCCTGCACCTCGCGGCGTTGTCGTCGGTCGTCGCTGCCCCGCCGTGCGATGCGTCCCCCGGGCCCTGACGGGCCTGGGGCCCCATGCACCGGACGCCACTGCCCGATCCGGCCCGGTCCGCACGAAAGACCCGGGCCCGCGGTCCCGCGCCGCGGCCCGCCCGCTCCGGCAGGCCGTGCGGCCGTACCTCGCGCGGCCCGGCCGGGGCGCCGCCTACACGCCGTAGGTGAAGCGCGGCGACCGCCGCTCCAGGAAGGCGGCGATGCCCTCGGCGGTGTCGTCGCTGCCGCGTGCCTGATCCGCCCAGTGGCCGTCCCGGTCGGTGCGCCCCGCAGCGAACTCCTTCGCCGCCGCCTGGGTCAGCTGGGAACGGGAGGCGAGGATCCTGGTGAACTCCGCCACCCGTTTGCCGAGCTGCCCGGCCGGCAGCACCTCGTCCACCAGGCCGGTGCGCAGCGCCCGGTCGGTGTCGATCAACTCACCGGAGAAGAGCAGGTACTTGGCGGCCGAGGGACCCACCAGGGAGACCAGCCGACGGGTGGACGACGCCGGGTAGACGATGCCGAGCTTCGCCGGGGTCACGCCGAACAGCGCGCCCTCCTCGGCGAACCGCAGGTCGCAGGCGGCCGCGAGCTGGCTGCCGCCGCCCACGCAGTAGCCGCGCACGGCGGCGAGCGACGGCTTGGGGAAGGCGGCCAGCGCCTCTTCGGCACGCACCGCGAGGGCCTGCTGCTCGTCGCCCGGTTCGCGCAGCGACGCGATGTCCGCGCCGGCGCAGAAGGTGGTGCCCGCGCCGGTGAGCACCAGGACCCGGACGGCGCGGTCGGCGGCCAGCTCCGCGAGGAGCCCGGGCAGCGCCCGCCACATGGCGGCCGTCATCGCGTTGCGCTTGGCGGGGTTGCTGATGACGACCGTGGCGACGCCGTCCGTGACGCTGTGCTCCAGCTGCGGCTGCTGCTCCGTGCGCTCCATGCGCCGGATGCTATCCGGCGGGCCCGATCGTACGATCAAGAAGGGGGCGCCGTCCGGACGAGCGACAAGCAAGGAGGCGCGTGATGACCGGTACGACTCCGCCGCCCGGCCCCACTCCCACCCCCGATCCCGCTCCGGATCCCACCCCATCTCCCGGCCCCGGCCCTTCCCCCGGCCGGGTCCGGGAGGGGGAGCCCGGACCCGAGGCGGTGCGCCGGGAGGGCAGGCGGCTCAGCCGCAGCTTCGGTGCCGCAGGATCGTTTCCCTCGTGTCGACAAAGATGTCAGAAGACAATCCCGAGCGGTCGAACACCTGACTTTGGCATATCCACCCGGTCGGAATCCGTCGATAGTCGTTGACTTCTGGTCAACAGCCAGGCCGGAGGCGGCTCACTCCCAACACTCGATGCGTGGCGACAATCGAGCACGAGGGTGAGAGCCGGACCATCGAGAGCCGTGGGGGAACCCCGGCACGGCCACCGGTGTACGAAGGGGTCTGGCGTTTCACCGCTCCCGCCGTCGACCTCTCCGTACCCCAGGCCCGGCACGCCGTCAGGGATCTGCTGAAACGTCAAGGCGTCCCCGCCCACGACGACGTCGTACAGGGACTGCTGCTGATCGTCTCCGAGCTGGTGACCAACGCCGTGCGGCACGCGGCACTGTTGTCGCCCGAGGTCGCGGTCGAGGTGGGGATCGGCACCGAGTGGATCCGGGTGTCCGTCGAGGACAACCACCCCTACCGCCCCAAGGCGCTGGAGTCGGACGCCGCCCGCACGGGCGGGCGCGGACTGATGCTGGTCCGGGAGATCACGCGCGAGGCCGGTGGTGTGTGCGACGTCGAGCACACGGCGAGCGGCGGCAAGATCGTCTGGGCGGCGCTGCCGCTCAGACCCGGCCCGGCCGAGCCCTGAACCCCGTCACCGGAGCCCAGGGCACGGCCTCGCGCGTGGCTCACCAGCCGCCGCTCTCCCCGGTCAGTTCCTTGATCGCCGGACGCGCCGCGTCCAGCACCGTCATGAACCAGGCCGAGAACGGCGCCGACGCGTGCCGGTCCTCCAGCTCCTGCGCCGTCACGAACGCCGTCTCCTCCACCTCCTGCGGATCCGGCCGCAGCGGAGCCTGCACCATCCCGACGAAGAGGTGGTTGTACTCCTGCTCCACCAGACCCGACGCCGGGTCCGGGTGGTTGTAGCGGACCGTGCCCGCCTCGGCGAGCAGCGACGGCGACACGCCCAGCTCCTCGTGCACCCGCCGGGAGGCCGCCGCGAACGGCGCCTCGCCCGGATAGGGATGCCCGCAGCACGTGTTCGACCACACGCCGGGGGAGTGGTACTTCCCCAGCGCCCGCCGCTGCAGCAGCAGCCGGCCCGCCTCGTCGAAGAGGAACACCGAGAAGGCGCGGTGGAGCTGCCCCGGCGCCTGGTGGGCGGCGAGCTTCTCCGCGGTGCCGATGGTGGTGCCGTCCTCGTCGACCAGTTCGAGCATGATCGAGGGCTTGACTCCGTTCGACGAGTTGTTCGCCGCGGTGGCTGGTGTGATCGGCATGACCATCCTTCGCTTCGGTTCCCGGCCCTGTGGGGCAGTCTCAGTCTGCCGCACAAAAGCCGCTTGTCGGCACACGTCGGCCCGCGCCCGTGATGTCTGAGCCACCGGAGTGACGGGAGGTCAGACGCCGAAGGCCGGCGGATAGTGGATCCTGCCCCGCGGAACGGGTCCCGAAGAGTCCATGACCAGCGCCATCATCGCCTCGTCCGGCACCTCGAAGGGCGCATCGATCCCGTACCGGGAGGCCGGGGCGAATCCGAAGCGCGGGTAGTACTCCGGATGGCCGAGAACCAGTACCAGCCGCTCCCCGCGCAGCCGCGCGGCGTCCAGCACCGCCCGCACCACCGCCTGACCCGCGCCCTGCCGCTGGTACGCGGGTGCCACGGAGACCGGCGCGAGCGCCGCCGCCGGAGCGCCGCCGACCCGGCAGCGGGTGATCAGCGCGTGCGCCGCCACCGTGCCGTCCGGGGCCTGGGCGACGTACGACAGGCCGGGCAGCCAGGCGGCCGGATCCTCGCGCAGGGCGTCGACCAGGTCGGCCTCCGCCCCGGTGGTGAAGGCCGCGGCCGTGACCTCCCGTACGGCGCCCCGGTCGGCGTCCGTCTCCGGCCGGGTGTGCCAGCGGGCGTCGGCGGGCCGCAGGGCGTAGCCCCGGTAGCCGTACTCGGTGCCGTGCTCGCGGCGCAGGGCGATCTCCGCGCGCGTGGCGGCGAGGGCCTCGGCCATGCCGGGCGCCGACGGATCGGCGGCATCGGCCCGGGCATCGAGCGGCCCGTAGTACTCGTCCCAGTCGCTCTCGGGCTGCAGGTGCGTGCCGAGGACGTGGTACCCGGCCGCGACCGCCGCCGCCGTGTTGGCGGCGGAGGTGCGCAACGGGTAGTGGGCGTCCCAGAACGCCCGCGCCGCGGCGGACGGCTCTCCGGCTGTCCACTCGCACTCGGTGACGACGAGCGCGCCGCCGGGGGCGAGCAGTCGCCGCCACGAGCGCAGCGCGCGGTCGAAGCCGATCGCGTACGCCGAGCTCTCCGCCCAGACGAGGTCGAAGGACCCGTCGGGGTACGGCAGCTCGGCCATGTCGGCCGCGACCGTACGGACGGACGCGGCGAGCCCGCGGTCGGCCGCGGCCCGCCGCAGCTCGGCCAGGAACGGTTCGTGCAGGTCGACGGCCGTCACCTCGGCACCGGCCTCGGCGGCCAGCAGCAGCGCGGCGCGGCCGGGACCGCAGCCGAGGTCGAGCACCCGCGGACGCGCCGGGAGCGTGCCGGCGGCAGCGGCGAGACCGAGCAGTCGGCGGGTGGTGTCGTCGGAACCGGGTCCCTGCCGCGGCAGACCGTGGTGCAGGGAGAAGAAAGCATCGTGCAGAGCGTTGTCGGACAACGTGGAAACCCTTGGTGTGAGGCGGGCCCCGGCCGACGTACGGGACCGCCGGTCCTCACTCGTGGAACGAGGACCGGGGTCTTTCGCAGATCAGGTCAGCCGAGCACCCGAGGCTGAGGTTCGAGCTCGAGCGGGAAGGTCACCGCGACAGTCATCAACCTCAGCTCCTCTCACAGGCATGGACCGGACAACCGTATCAGTGGCAGAGCCTCGCCTCGTGCTCCGCGTGACCGCTCGGCTCCAGCTGGAACGTGCAGTGCTCGACGTCGAAGTGGTCGCCCAGGCAGTGCTGCAGGTCGTGGAGTATCTTCTCGTGCCCCACCGCGTCCAGCGCGCTCGGATCGACGACCACGTGCGCCGAGAGGACCGGCATCCCGGACGTGATCGTCCACGCGTGCAGGTCGTGGACGTCCTCCACCCCCGGCAGCGCCAGCATGTGGGCGCGCACCTCCGCCATGTCCACGCCCTTGGGCGCCGCCTCGAGCAGCACGTCGAGGGTCTCGCGCAGCAGCTTCACCGTGCGCGGCACGATCATCAGGCCGATCACCAGCGAGGCGATCGGGTCGGCGGCCTGCCAGCCGGTGGTGAGGATGACGCCCGCCGCGATCAGCACCGTCACCGAGCCGAGCGCGTCGGCCAGCACCTCCAGATACGCCCCGCGCACATTGAGGCTCTCCTGCTGCCCCCGCACCAGCAGGGAGAGGGAGATCATGTTGGCGATCAGGCCGAACAGCGCGAACGCGATCGTCAGGCCCCCCTTGGTCCCGGCCGGCGTGATGAACCGCTGCACCGCCTCGAAGAGCAGGAAGCCGCCGGCACCGAGCAGCAGCAGGCAGTTCGCCAGCGCGGCGAGGATCTCGGCCCGGGCGTACCCGTAGGTGCGCTTCGCGGTGGCGGGGCGGCCGGCGAAGTGGATCGCCATCAGGGCCATCGCCAGGCCGACCGCGTCGGTCGCCATGTGCGTGGCGTCCGCGATCAGCGCCAGGGAGTCGGCCATGACGCCGCCGATGATCTCGGCCACCATGACACAGAGCGTGATCGTGAGCGCGATCCGCAGCCGGCCCTTGTACGCGGCGGCCGCGGTGCCGGTCGGCGGCGGGCCCCCGTGCGTATGCCCGTGGTCGTGCCCAGCCCCCATGCGATGCCTCCAGCCGCTCGACAACACCTGTTCGAGCGGCCAGTGAACTACGGGTGGGGGGTATGTGCAAGCCGGGACTGAACACCGTTGTCATATGCTCTGACCTGCGGTGATGCCCGCAGGTCAGAGCGCCGGCCCCGCCGGATCGTCAGGGGGTTCGGCGCGCCTCGGGGTGGCGCAGGCACCAGCCCTCCCACGCCGACTCGACCATTTCGCGGACGCCGTACGACGCCGTCCAGCCCAGTTCCTCGGTGATCCGCTCGACCGACGCGACCGCCTTGGCGGCGTCGCCCGGCCGGCGCGCCTCGACCACCGGCTCGGCGGTGGCGCCGGTCACCTCGGCGACGAGCGCGGCGAGCTCCCGCACGGAGACCCCCTCGCCGCGGCCGATGTTGACCGTCAGGTCGCCGGGGCCGTCCTGTCCGGCCAGCCGGCGGGCGACGGCCAGGTGCGCGTCCGCGACGTCGGCGACGTGGATGTAGTCGCGGATGCAGGTGCCGTCCGGCGTCGGGTAGTCGGCGCCGAAGATCCGCGGAGCCTCGCCGCGGGTGATCCGGTCGAAGAACATCGGGATGATGTTGAACACGCCCGTGTCGGCCAGCTCCGGCCGCGCGGCCCCCGCCACGTTGAAGTAGCGCAGACAGGACGTCGCCATGCCGTGGGCCCGGCCCGCCGCGCGGACCAGCCACTCGCCCGCGAGCTTCGTCTCGCCGTAGGGATTGATCGGCGCGGTCGGCGCGGTCTCACCGATCAGCTCGGCGTCCGGAACGCCGTACACCGCCGCGGACGAGGAGAAGAGGAACCGCTTCACCCCGGCGGCGACCACGGCCTCCAGCAGCAGGGTCAGCCCGTGCACGTTCTCGCGGTAGTAATGGAGCGGCCGCTCGACCGACTCCCCGACCTGCTTCTTCGCCGCGAGGTGCACCACACCCGTGACGGCGTGCTCGGCGAGCGTCCGGTCGACCAGCTCACGGTCCGCGATCGACCCGCGCACCACGGGTATCGCGGCGGGCAGTCGTCCGGGAACGCCGGAGGACATCTCGTCGAGCACGACGACGCGCTCGCCGGCCTCCGCCATGGCGTGCGCCACATGGGCGCCGATGTATCCCGCTCCGCCTGTGATCAGCCAAGTCATGACGGTCAGCCTATGCCCTGGGGGTCGGCGGTTTGTGGGCCGAGGCGTGGATCGACCATGATGATCTCGGCCGCCCGCACCCCCGGAAGCCTCGGTGAACTTCGGCTTCCGTTCATCCGATAGCCTCAGCCGGCGTGCCGTCGCGCCCCCCGTCCCTGTCCGGCTCCAAGGAGTGAGTTCGTCTGTCGACCGCCATCCTCACCGGTCCTCCGGTACCCGGATCGCCGCTCGAGGGCGATCTGCGGTCGCTGGGCTTCGACGTCCGCACCGCCACGGACCCGCGGGAGACCGCCGCACTGCTCGCCGCCGTCCCGGCCGCCGAGCGCGTCGCGGTCGTCGACCCCCGCTTCGTCGGGCACGTCCACGCCCTCCGGCTCGCGCTGACGGACCCCCGCTTCCCGGCGGCCGCGGCCCCCGGCGCGCTGACGGCGCAGCCGGAGGCCCGCACCGCCCTGACCCGGGCGCTGACGTCGCTGCCGCCCGGGGCCGCCGCGACCGCCCCCGGCGCCCAGGACGACACGGACGGCACCGGGCCGGGGCCCGCCGCGGACACCCGCACCGCCGTCGTGACCCTGCCCGACCTCATCGCCGACGCGCTCCGCGCCGAGGGCGTCGACGTGCACCGGCCGGAGTTCGGGACGCTGGTCGCCGCCGTGCCGGCCGACCCGCAGAGCCGCAAGGAGACGCGGGACGCCGTCGAGGCCGTCGACGACGAGGCCGTACGGCTGCGCTCGGCCGTGAAGGCCCGCGACGGGTTCTTCACCACCTTCTTCATCAGCCCGTACTCGCGGTACATCGCCCGCTGGTGCGCCCGCCGGGGCCTCACCCCCAACCAGGTCACCACGGCCTCGCTGCTCACCGCCCTCGTCGCGGCGGGCTGTGCGGCGACCGGCACCCGCGGCGGGTTCGTCGCGGCCGGCGTCCTGCTGCTCCTCTCCTTCGTCCTGGACTGCACCGACGGGCAGCTCGCCCGCTACTCGCTGCAGTACTCGACGATGGGCGCGTGGCTCGACGCCACCTTCGACCGGGCCAAGGAGTACGCCTACTACGCGGGCCTCGCCCTGGGCGCCGCCCGCGGCGGGGACGACGTGTGGGCGCTCGCGCTCGGCGCGATGATCCTGCAGACCGGCCGCCACGTCGTGGACTTCTCCTTCAACGAGGCGAACCACGACGCCACTGCCAACACCAGCCCCACCGCCGCGCTCTCCGACAAGCTCGACAGCCGGGGCTGGACGGTGTGGGCGCGCCGGATGATAGTCCTGCCCATCGGTGAACGATGGGCCATGATCGCCGTGCTCACGGCGGTCACCACACCCCGCGTCGTCTTCTACGCCCTGCTCGTCGGCTGCGCCTTCGCCGCCTGCTACACCACCGCCGGCCGCCTCCTGCGGTCGGTCACCCGCCGGGCCCGCCGCACCGACCGCGCCGCCCTGGCCCTCGCCGACCTGGCCGACTCCGGTCCGCTCGCCCAGGGCTTCGCCGCGGCCTTCCGCGGCGCCGCCCGCGCCCTGCCCTCCTTCGCGCCCCCCGTCGCGGCACTGACCGGCGCCGCGGCCGTCGTCGCCACCGCGGCCCTCGCCCCGGCCGGCGGGCCCTGGCCGGCGGTCGCCGCCCTCGGCTACGCCTGCCTCTCGGGCCTGGCCGTCGCCCGCCCCCTCAAGGGCGCCCTCGACTGGCTCGTCCCGCCCTTCTTCCGGGCCGGCGAGTACCTCACGGTCCTCGCCCTCGCCGCCCGCTCCGACGCCCCGGGGGCGCTCCCCGCGGCATTCGGCCTGGTCGCGGCCGTCGCCTACCATCACTACGACACGGTCTACCGCATTCGCGGCGGCACCGGCGCGCCGCCCGCCTGGCTGGTGCGGACGATCGGCGGCCACGAGGGCCGCACGCTCGTGGTCGCGGTCCTCGCCGCGGCCCTGACGGCAGGCGACCACTTCACCGTCGCGCTCACCGTTCTCGCGGTGGCCGTCGCGCTGGTCGTGCTCGTGGAGTCCATCCGCTTCTGGGTGTCCTCCGGAGCACCCGCAGTACACGACGAAGGAGAACCCGCATGATCGGCCTCGTACTGGCAGCCGGTGCCGGACGGCGTCTGCGCCCCTACACCGACACGCTCCCGAAGGCCCTCGTGCCCGTCGACGGCGACCGGACGGTCCTCGACCTGACCCTCGCCAACTTCGCCGCCGTCGGCCTCACCGAGGCCGCCATCGTCGTCGGCTACCGCAAGGAGGCCGTGTACGAGCGCAGGGCCGCCCTGGAGGCCGCGTACGGCCTGAAGCTCACGCTGATCGACAACGACAAGGCCGAGGAGTGGAACAACGCCTACTCCCTGTGGTGCGCCCGTGACGTCCTGAAGGAGGGCGTCATCCTCGCCAACGGCGACACCGTGCACCCGGTCTCCGTCGAGCAGAACCTCCTCGCCGCCCGCGGCGACGGGCGGAGGATCATCCTCGCCCTCGACACGGTGAAGAAGCTTGCCGACGAGGAGATGAAGGTCGTCGTCGACGGCCAGGGCGTGCGCCGCATCACCAAGCTCATGGACCCGGCCACCGCCGACGGCGAGTACATCGGCGTCACCCTCATCGAGCCCGAGGCCGCCGAGCCCCTCGCCGACGCGCTGAAGACCACCTTCGAGCGCGACCCGGACCTGTACTACGAGGACGGCTACCAGGAGCTGGTCGACCGGGGCTTCCGGATCGACGTGGAGTCCATCGGCGACGTCAGGTGGGTCGAGATCGACAACCACGACGACCTCGCGAAGGGCCGTGGGATCGCGTGCCTGTACTGACCCGGCTCATCCCCTCACCCGTCGTCGTCGACATCCGCCGCGGGGCGATGGACGACCTGGCCGGCCTCCTCGCCGACCAGCGGATCTCCGCCTCCGGCAAGCTCGCCATGGCGATCAGCAACGGCTCCGGCCAGGCGCTGCGCGAAAAGCTCGCGCCGCTGCTCCCGGACGCCGACTGGTACCACGTGGCCGACGGCAGCATCGACTCCGCCGTGCGCCTCGCCGACGCCATCAGGGGCAAGCGGTACGACGCCGTCGTCGGAGTCGGCGGCGGCAAGATCCTCGACGTGACGAAGTACGCCGCGGCGAGGGTCGGCCTGCCCATGGTCTCCGTCGCGACGAACCTCTCGCACGACGGCATCTGCTCGCCCATCGCGACCCTCGACAACGACAACGGACGCGGCTCCTACGGTGTCCCCTCGCCGATCGCCATGGTCATCGACCTGGACGTGATCCGGCGGGCTCCGGCGCGGTTCGTCCGTTCCGGCATCGGTGAGGCGATCTCGAACCTCTCGGCGATCGCCGACTGGGAGCTCTCCCACCGGCACACCGGCGAGCAGATCGACGGCCTTGCCGCCGCCATGGCCCGTACGTCCGGTGAGTCGGTGCTGCGTCACCCGGGCGGCGTCGAGGACGACGAGCTCCTCATCGTGCTCGCCGAGGCTCTCGTCCTCGGCGGCATCGCCATGTCGATCAGCGGCGACTCCCGCCCCTCGTCGGGCGCCTGCCACGAGATCAGCCACGCCTTCGACCTGCTGTACCCCGGGCGCGCCGCGCTCCACGGCGAGCAGGTCGGACTCGGCGCCGCCTTCGCGATGCACCTGCGCGGCGCCCGCGAGCAGTCCGGGCTCTTCGCCGAGGTACTGCGCCGGCACGGCCTGCCGGTGCTGCCCGAGGAGATCGGGTTCTCCCCGGACGAGTTCGTCGCGGCCGTGGAGTACGCACCGCAGACCCGCCCCGGGCGCTTCACCATCCTCGAGCACCTCGACCTGTCCACCGACCAGATCAGGGACGCGTACGCCGACCATGCCAAGACCATCCGTAGCTGAACTCCGCCCGGTCGTCCATCCGGCGGGAGTGAAGGACCGGCGCAGCGGCGAGCACTGGGGCGGCCGCCTCTACATGCGCGAGATCTCGCTGCGCATCACCCGCCTGCTGGTCACCACCAAGGTCACGCCCAACCAGCTGACCTACGTGATGACCCTCTGCGGCGTGCTCGCCGCCCCGGCCCTGCTCGTGCCGGGCGTCTGGGGTGCCGTCCTCGGTGTGGTGGCGGTCCAGCTCTACCTGCTGCTCGACTGCGTCGACGGCGAGGTGGCCCGCTGGAAGAAGCAGTTCTCGCTCTCCGGCGTCTACCTGGACCGGGTCGGCGCCTACCTGTGCGACGCGGCGGTCCTGGTCGGCTTCGGCCTGCGCGCCGCGGACCTGTGGGGCAGCGGCCGGATCGACTGGCTGTGGGCCTTCCTCGGCACCCTGGCCGCGCTCGGCGCGATCCTGATCAAGGCCGAGACCGACCTGGTCGGTGTCGCCCGGCACCAGGGCGGGCTGCCGCCGGTCAAGGAGGCGGCCGCCGAGCCGCGCTCGTCCGGCATGGCGCTCGCCCGCCGGGCCGCCGGCGCGCTCAAGTTCCACCGGCTGATCCTCGGCATCGAGGCGTCCCTGCTCATCCTGGCCCTCGCGGTCGTGGACCAGGTCCGGGGCGACCTGTTCTTCTCCCGCCTCGGCGTCGCCGTGCTGGCCGGCATCGCGCTGCTCCAGACGGTGCTGCACCTGGTGTCCGTCCTCGCCTCCAGCAGGCTGAGGTGACGCGCATGAGACTCGGTGCCGTCATCATCACCATGGGCAACCGCCCCGACGACCTGCGCGCCCTCATCGAGTCCGTCCGCAAGCAGGACGGCGACCCGGTCGACATCGTCGTCGTCGGCAACGGCGCCCCGGTCACGGGCGTCCCCGACGGGGTGCGCACCATCGACCTCCCGGAGAACCTGGGCATCCCCGGCGGCCGCAATGTCGGCATCGAGGCCTTCGGGCCCCACGGCAGCGACGTCGACGCCCTGCTCTTCCTGGACGACGACGGCCTGCTGCCGAACACGGACACCGCCGAGCTCGTCCGCCGGGCCTTCGCCGCCGACCCGGAGCTGGGCATCATCAGCTTCCGGATCGCCGACCCGGACACCGGCGTCACCCAGCGCCGCCACGTACCGCGGCTGCGGGCCTCCGACCCGATGCGCTCCTCGCGGGTGACGACCTTCCTCGGTGGCGCCAACGCCGTCCGCACGAAGGTGTTCGCCGAGGTCGGCGGGCTGCCGGACGAGTTCTTCTACGCGCACGAGGAGACCGACCTCGCCTGGCGGGCGCTCGACGCCGGCTGGATGATCGACTACCGCGCGGACATGATCCTGTTCCACCCGACGACCGCGCCCTCCCGGCACGCCGTCTACCACCGGATGGTCGCCCGCAACCGCGTCTGGCTGGCCCGCCGCAACCTGCCCGCGCCGCTGGTACCCCTCTACCTCGGCGTCTGGCTGCTGCTCACCCTCGCCCGCCGCCCCTCGGCGCCCGCGCTGAAGGCGTGGTTCGGCGGGTTCCGGGAAGGCTGGACGAGCCCCTGCGGTCCCCGGCGCCCGATGAAGTGGCGTACCGTGTGGCGGCTGACGAGACTGGGCCGTCCTCCTGTCATCTGACAAGCTCGTACCGACAAGCACCGGGCGTACCCGGGACCTGGCCGCCACCTGACCCGCGCCCTTCCCGCCGCGCATCTTGAACACGAAAGTGCCAACTGGTGAGTGAGACAATCCATGACGGAGCGATCGCCGTGACCGCGGCCCCCGCCCCGCCATCCCCCGACGACGGCCTGTCCCCGGCGGAGCTGGCGGCCAAGTACGGTCTGTCGGTGAGCGGTGCCCGGCCGAGCCTGCCCGAGTACGTCCGGCAGCTGTGGGGCCGTCGCCACTTCATCCTGACCTTCTCGCGCGCGAAGCTGACGGCCCAGTACAGCCAGGCCAAGCTCGGCCAGCTGTGGCAGGTGGCGACTCCGCTGCTGAACGCCGCGGTCTACTTCCTGATCTTCGGGCTGATCCTGAACGCCGGGAAGGGCATGCCGAAGGAGGTGTACATCCCGTTCCTGGTGACGGGTGTGTTCGTCTTCACCTTCACCCAGACCTCGGTGATGTCCGGCGTGCGGTCCATCGCCGGCAACCTCGGCCTGGTGCGGGCGCTGCACTTCCCCCGCGCGTCGCTGCCCATCTCCTTCGCGCTGCAGCAGCTCCAGCAGCTGATGTACTCGATGATCGTGCTGTTCGCGATCGTCGCGGCGTTCGGCAGCTACCCGTCGGCGAGCTGGCTGCTGATCCTGCCGGCGCTGACGATGCAGTTCGTGTTCAACACCGGGCTCGCGCTGGCCATGGCCCGGCTGGGCAGCAAGACCCCCGACCTCGCCCAGCTGATGCCCTTCATCCTGCGGACCTGGATGTACGCCTCCGGCGTGATGTTCTCGATCCCGGTGATGCTGCAGGACAAGCCGGCCTGGATCGCCGACGTCCTGATGTACAACCCGGCCGCCATCTACATGGACCTCATCCGCTTCGCCCTGATCGACGGTTACGGCTCCGCGAACCTCCCCTCGCACGTCTGGTTCGCCGGCCTGCTGTGGGCGGTCCTCGTCGGCGCCGCCGGTTTCGTGTACTTCTGGAAGGCAGAGGACCGGTACGGCCGTGGCTGAGGACATCAAGGACATCACCGCCGGGGACGCCGAGGACGCGCCCCCGACCGTCACCGCGGACGGCGCCCGCATCCCGACCGTCATCGCCGACGACGTGCACATCGTGTACCGCGTCAACGGCGGAGGCACGGCGGGCAAGGGCAGCGCCACCGCGGCGCTGAACCGGATAATCCGGCGGGACCGGGGCGAATCGCGCGGTGTGCGGAGGGTCCACGCCGTGCGCGGTGTCTCCTTCACCGCGTACCGCGGCGAGGCCATCGGCCTCATCGGCACCAACGGCTCGGGCAAGTCGACCCTGCTGCGCGCCATCGCGGGCCTGCTGCCGTGCGAGAGCGGCAGGGTCTACACCGACGGCCAGCCCTCGCTCCTCGGGGTCAACGCGGCGCTGATGGGCGACCTGACCGGTGAGCGCAACGTCATCCTCGGCGGTCTGGCCATGGGCATGTCCCGCGAGGAGATCCGCGAGCGCTACCAGGACATCGTCGACTTCTCCGGCATCAACGAGAAGGGCGACTTCATCACGCTGCCCATGCGGACGTACTCCTCCGGCATGGGCGCCCGCCTGCGCTTCGCCATCGCCGCCGCCAAGGACCACGACGTCCTCATGATCGACGAGGCGCTGGCGACCGGCGACCGCAAGTTCCAGATCCGCTCCGAGCAGCGCATCCGCGAGCTCCGCAAGGAGGCCGGCACCGTCTTCCTCGTCAGCCACAGCAACAAGTCGATCAGGGACACCTGCGACCGCGTGCTCTGGCTGGAGAAGGGCGAGCTGCTGATGGACGGCCCGACGGACGAGGTCCTCAAGGCCTACGAGAAGGAAACCGGCAAGCCCTGACCCCGGTGCCGCCGCTCCCGGGTCCGGCAGGGGCGTACCCCGTCCGGTCCGGGCGCGCCCGGACCGGACGGGGACCGGTGCCACCGACGGCGGCGCAGCGGCCACGCGGACCCGGGCGGCCCTGCCGGCTCATGCGCGCCGTCCGGCGTCCGGGCGGTCCAAGTCCCGCGGTGCCGAGGGTGTTTGGTGGCATATGCGAACTTCTTCGGGTCCGTGTTCCCCGAGCGCGTAACACCCCGACAGGAGCTCCGGCGTTGTACAACGTAAGCTGTACCGGTGCTGATTCGCGGCAAGTGGGGCGTTACCCCCGGAGGCGAACCGTGGGGGCCCATGAGCCTGCCGGGCGGCCCCGCCACTCCGGCCCGCCAGTCCGGAGGACCGGCGGCGTGTCCGAAATAGGATGTTTTGGATCGGCAGTGTAGAACGGGAGACGTGACGGCAATGACGGTGAATCTCCAGCTCCGCGAGGATCCCGCCGTCCCCGCGCCGGGCAGTCCGCGGTGACAGGTACCCGGCAGGCGCGCCCCGACGCCTCCTCGCGCGCCACGCTCGACAAGGCCGCCCACGAGAACTTCCCCGTGGCCCCCTTCTTCCTGCCCCGGGCCTGGCGCGACGACCTGATGGCGGTGTACGGCTACGCCCGGCTCGTCGACGACATCGGCGACGGCGACCTGGCGCCCGGCGGCGGGGACGCCCGCCACCTCGGCGTCCCCCCGGAGCTCGCCGGCGACCGGCTCACCCTCCTCGACGCGTTCGAGGCGGACCTGCGCCGCGTCTTCGACGGCATCCCCGCCCACCCCCTGCTGCGCGCCCTGCAGCCCACCGTGCGGCGCCACGCCCTGAGCCCCGAACCGTTCCTCGGCCTCATCGAGGCCAACCGCCAGGACCAGCTCGTGCGCCGCTACGAAACGTACGACGACCTCGTCGCGTACTGCGAGCTGTCCGCCAACACCGTCGGCCGTCTCGTCCTGGGCATCACCGGCACCACCAGCCCCGAACGCCTGCGCCGCTCCGACGCCGTCTGCACCGCCCTGCAGATCGTCGAGCACCTCCAGGACGTCGCCGAGGACCTCGCCGGCGACCGCGTCTACCTGCCCGCCGAGCACATGAAACGGTTCGGCGTCACCGAGGCCGATCTGGCCCGCCCCACCGCCGGCGCGGCGGTCCGCGCGCTGATCGCGTCCGAGGTGGACCGCACCCGCGCGCTCCTGGACGAGGGCATGCCCCTGGTCGGCAGCGTCCACGGCAGGCTCCGGCTGCTGCTCGCCGGGTTCGTCGCCGGCGGACACGCCTCGCTCGACGCGATCGAGGCCGCCGGACACGACGTACTGCAGGGACCGCCCAAAGCCGGCAGGCCGCAACTGCTGCGCCGGATGGGAGCCGTCTTGCGAAGAGCGCGTGGAGAGGGGTGAGCGGGACCATGGAAGGACGGACACACATGTCCGCGCCGGTGCAGGCCGCGTACAGCTACTGCGAGGCCGTCACCGGGCAGCAGGCCCGCAACTTCGCCTACGGCATCCGCCTGCTGCCCACCGAGAAGCGGCAGGCCATGTCGGCGCTGTACGCCTTCTCGCGGCGGGTCGACGACATCGGCGACGGCCGGCTCGGGACCGCGGCCAAGGAGGAGCGCCTCGACGCCACCCGTCAGCTGCTCGACCGCATCCGCAAGGACGCCGTCGACGAGGACGACACCGACCCGGTCGCCGTCGCCCTGTGCGACACCGCCCGCCGCTTCCCGCTGCCGCTCGGCGCCCTCGACGAGCTCATCGACGGCGTCCTGATGGACGTGCGCGGCGAGACGTACGAGACCTGGGACGACCTCAAGGTGTACTGCCGCTGCGTCGCGGGTGCCATCGGCAGGCTCTCGCTCGCCATCTTCGGCACCACGAACGGCACCCGCGGCACCGAACGCGCCTCCGAGTACGCCGACACGCTCGGCCTCGCCCTCCAACTCACCAACATCCTCAGGGACGTTCGCGAGGACGCCACCAGCGGCCGCACCTACCTGCCCGCCGACGACCTCGCCAAGTTCGGCTGCACCGACGGCTTCCGCAGCGCCACCCCGCCGGCCGGCGCGGACTTCCCGGGCCTGGTGCACTTCGAAGTGCGGCGCGCCCGCGCGCTGTTCGCCGAGGGCTACCGGCTGCTGCCCCTGCTCGACCGCCGCAGCGGCGCCTGCGTCGCCGCGATGGCGGGCATCTACCGCCGCCTCCTCGACCGCATCGAGCGCGACCCGCAGGCCGTGCTCCGCGGCCGGGTCTCCCTGCCCGGCCGGGAGAAGGCGTACGTCGCCGTGCGCGGCCTGTCCGGCCTCGACGCCCGGACCATGTCCCGGCAGACCCTCAGGAGGCGTGCCTGATGCCCCGTGGAGCAACCCGCGCCCCGCTTCCCGCGTCCCTGACGGCGGCGGCCGGACGACGCAGGGGGGAGGTCGCATGAGCGACGACGGCCTGACGCCGGGCCCGCACGCCGTGGTCGTCGGCGGCGGGATCGCCGGCATCACCGCCGCCCTGCGCCTCGCCGGGGCCGGACTGGGCGTCACCCTCCTCGAAGGGCGGCCCCGCCTCGGCGGCCTCGCCTTCTCCTTCAAGCGCGGCGACCTCACCGTCGACAACGGCCAGCACGTCTACCTGCGCTGCTGCACCGCCTACCGGTGGTTCCTCGACCGTGTCGGCGGTGCCCACCTCGCGCCCCTCCAGCCACGGCTCGACGTCCCCGTCCTCGACGTCGCCCACCCCCGCGGCCCCCGCCTCGGCCGGCTGCGGCGCACCGCCCTGCCCGTACCGCTGCACCTCGCCGCGAGCCTCGCGACCTACCCGCACCTGTCGCTCGCCGAGCGCGTGAGCGTGGGCCGGGCCGCCCTCGCCCTCAAGAAGCTCGACCCGGCCGACCCGGCCCTCGACGGCGTCGACTTCGCCACCTGGCTCGCCCGCCACGGCCAGACGCCCCGCGCCGTCGAAGCCCTGTGGGACCTCGTCGGAGTCGCCACCCTCAACGCCACCGCGCCGCACGCCTCCATGGGCCTGGCCGCCATGGTGTTCAAGACCGGGCTCCTCTCCGAACCGGGCGCCGCCGACATCGGCTGGGCGCACGTCCCCCTCGGCGAGCTCCACGACACCCTCGCCCGCACGGCCCTCGACTCGCTCGGCGTCCGCACCCAACTGCGCACCAAGGCCACCTCGCTCTCCCGCACGGAGGACGGCCGCTGGCGGGTCGGGGTGCCCGGCGGAACGCTCCACGCGGACGCCGTCGTCCTCGCCGTACCGCAGACCGAGGCCCACGACCTGCTGCCGCCCGGCGCGCTCGACGACCCCGGCAAGCTCCTGGACATCGGCACCGCACCGATCCTCAACGTCCACGTCCTGTACGACCGCAAGGTGCTGCGGCAGCCGTTCTTCACCGCGCTCGGCTCCCCGGTCCAGTGGGTCTTCGACCGCACGGACGCCTCCGGGTACACCGACGGCCAGTACCTGGCCCTGTCCCAGTCCGCCGCCGGTGCCGAGATCGACGAGCCGGTCGCCGTCCTGCGCGAGCGCTACCTGCCCGAACTGGAACGGCTGCTGCCCGCCGCGCGCGGCGCGAAGGTGCGCGACTTCTTCGTCACCCGGGAGCGCACGGCGACGTTCGCCCCCACCCCCGGCGTCGGCCGGCTGCGCCCCGCCGCCCTCACCGAAGCGCCCGGCCTGTACCTGGCCGGCGCGTGGACCGCCACCGGCTGGCCCGCCACCATGGAAGGTGCGGTACGCAGCGGCTTCACCGCCGCGGACGCCGCCCTCTCGGCACTCGGCCGCCCCCATGTACATCCGCTCGAGGAGGCGGCATGAGCCTGAGTACTGGAACAAGAGGAGAGACCGTGCCGACTGTGCCCCCGGTGAATCCGGCCGTCGACACCGTGGACGTCGCAGCCCTGCTGGAGCGCGGGCGGACCCTGTCCACCCCGGTGCTGCGCGCGGCCGTGAAGCGGCTCGCGCCGCCGATGGACACCGTCGCCGCCTACCACTTCGGGTGGATCGACGCCCACGGCCGGCCCGCCGACGGCGACAGCGGCAAGGCCGTACGCCCCGCCCTCGCCCTGCTGTCCGCCGAAGCGGCCGGCGCGGAGCCCGAGACCGGCGTCCCGGGCGCGGTCGCCGTGGAACTCGTGCACAACTTCTCGCTGCTGCACGACGACCTCATGGACGGCGACGAGCAGCGCCGCCACCGCGACACCGTGTGGAAGGTCCACGGCCCCGCCCAGGCCATCCTCGTCGGCGACGCGCTGTTCGCGCTCGCCAACGAACTGCTGCTGGAGCTCGGCACCGTGGACGCCGGGCGCGCCACGCGCCGGCTGACCACCGCCAGCCGCAAGCTCATCGACGGCCAGGCCCAGGACATCTCCTACGAGCACCGCGAGCGGGTGACCGTCGAGGAGTGCCTGGAGATGGAGGGCAACAAGACCGGTGCGCTGCTCGCCTGCGCCTGCTCCATCGGCGCCGTCCTCGGCGGCGCCGACGACCGCACCGCCGACACCCTGGAGGCGTACGGCTACCACCTCGGCCTCGCCTTCCAGGCCGTCGACGACCTGCTGGGCATCTGGGGCGACCCGGAGGCCACCGGCAAGCAGACCTGGAGCGACCTGCGCCAGCGCAAGAAGTCGCTGCCGGTCGTCGCCGCGCTCGCCGCGGGCGGCCCGGCCTCGGAGCGGCTCGCGGAGCTCCTCGCGGCCGACGCCAAGAGCAGCGACCTCGACAGCTTCTCCGAGGAGGAATTCGCCATGCGCGCGGCCCTCATCGAGGAGGCGGGCGGCCGCGAGTGGACCTCCGAGGAAGCCCGCCGCCAGCACGCCGTCGCGATCGAGGCACTGCACCGCGTCGACATGCCGGAACGGATCCGCGCCCAGCTCATCGCGCTCGCGGACTTCGTCGTCGTACGAAAGAGATGATCGCCATCGGGACGAGCAGCCGCCTCACCACCATATGAATCGCTAGTCGCCGGCCGGTGCCCCGCGCACCGGCCGACGGCCCACCCGCAGCCGCAGCACATCCACTGCACGAAGGGGAAGCCATGACAGCGACGACCGACGGAAGCGCCGGAGCCCCCGAGCCCTGGGCCCCCTCGGCCATGGAAACAGCCACCACCCTCCCCGCCGGCCCCGCCGCCCCGAGGGACGGCGGCGTACGGGAGGCCGCGGAGCGGGCCGTCCGGCGCTCCGTCGAGCACCTCCTCGCCCGGCAGGACGCCGAGGGGTGGTGGAAGGGCGACCTGGAGACCAACGTCACCATGGACGCCGAGGACCTCCTGCTCAGACAGTTCCTCGGGATCACGGACGAGACGGTCACCCGCGCCGCGGCCCGGCACATCCGCGGCCAGCAGCGCGAGGACGGAACCTGGGCCACCTTCTACGGCGGCCCCGGCGAACTGTCCGCCACCATCGAGGCGTACGTGGCGCTGCGGCTGGCCGGCGACCGGCCCGACGAACCGCACATGGCCCGTGCCGCCGCCTGGATCAGGGCCCGGGGCGGCATCGCCGCGAGCCGGGTCTTCACCCGCATCTGGCTGGCGCTGTTCGGCTGGTGGAAGTGGGACGACCTGCCGGAACTCCCGCCCGAGCTGATCTACCTGCCACCGTGGTTCCCGCTCAACATCTACGACTTCGGCCAGTGGGCGCGGCAGACCATCGTGCCGCTCACCATCGTCTCCGCGAAACGCCCCGTCCGCCCGGCACCCTTCGCGCTGGAGGAGCTGCACACCGACCCCCGCCGGCCCAACCCGCCCCGGCCCCTCGCTCCGGCGACCACCTGGGACGGCCTCTTCCAGCGGCTGGACAAGGCCCTGCACGCGTACCGCAGGGTCGCCCCGCGCCCGCTGCGCGGAGCAGCGATGAACGCCGCCGCCCGCTGGATCATCGAGCGGCAGGAGAACGACGGCTGCTGGGGCGGCATCCAGCCCCCGGCCGTCTACTCGCTCATCGCCCTGCGCCTGGTCGGCTACGACCTGAACCACCCGGTGATGCGGGCGGGCCTGGAATCCCTCGACCGGTTCGCCGTCTGGCGCGACGACGGCTCCCGCATGGTCGAGGCCTGCCAGTCACCCGTCTGGGACACCTGCCTGGCGACCATCGCGCTCGCCGACGCCGGCCTGCGTCCCGACCACCCCGCGCTGGTCAAGGCGGCCGACTGGATGATCGGCGAGCAGATCGTCCGGCCCGGTGACTGGGCGGTGCGCAGGCCCGGGCTCACCCCGGGCGGCTGGGCGTTCGAGTTCCACAACGACACCTACCCGGACATCGACGACACCGCCGAGGTGATCCTCGCGCTGCGCCGGGTGCGGCACCCCGACCCCGAGCGGCTGGACGCGGCCGTCGAGCGCGGCGCCCGCTGGACGCTCGGCATGCAGTCCCGCGACGGCGGCTGGGCCGCGTTCGACGCCGACAACACCAGCACCCTGCCCAACCGGCTGCCCTTCTGCGACTTCGGTGAGGTCGTCGACCCACCGTCGGCCGACGTCACCGCCCACGTGGTCGAGATGCTGGCGTACGAGGGCAAGGCCCACCACCCGCGGACGCGCAGGGGCATCGAGTGGCTGCTGGCCGAACAGGAGGCGAACGGCTCCTGGTTCGGACGCTGGGGCGTCAACCACGTCTACGGCACCGGGTCCGTGGTGCCGGCGCTGACGGCGGCCGGGCTGCCGCACTCCCACCCCGCCGTCCGGCGCGCCGTCGCCTGGCTGGAGTCCGTCCAGAACGACGACGGCGGCTGGGGCGAGGACCTGCGCTCCTACCGCGAGGAGAAGTGGATCGGCCGCGGCGCGTCCACCGCTTCGCAGACCGCGTGGGCACTGATGGCGCTGCTCGCCGCGGGGGAGCGGGACTCGGCCGCGGTGGAGCGCGGGATCCTCTGGCTCGCGCGTACCCAGCGCGAGGACGGCTCCTGGGACGAGCCGCACTTCACCGGCACCGGCTTCCCGTGGGACTTCTCCATCAACTACCACCTGTACCGGCAGGTCTTCCCCCTCACCGCGCTCGGCCGGTACGTCAACGGCGAACCCTCCTTCGGTCACCTCGGCAAGGAGGGGTGATGGCATCCGGACCGGAGTCGCCCGACTCCGACGCGGAGCTCGTCGCGCCGCCGCTGCTGATCGCCTGCGCGCTCGGCATCGAACGCTTCGCCCTGCGCGGCCGGCGCCGCCACGGGGGCGCGCCCGGTCCGGTGACCGTGCTGCGTACGGGCATGGGCCCCGCGAACGCCGAGCAGGCGGTGGCGCGGGCGCTCGCCGGGGAGCCGCTGCGGGACGCCGCCGTGGTGGCGTCCGGCTTCTGCGCCGGGCTGGCCCCGGGGATGCACCCGGGGGACCTGGTCGTCGCCGGCGAGACCCGGGGCCCCGGCGGCCCGGCCGCCTGCACGGGCACGGACCTGCTGGTCGAGGCGCTGGGGCGGGCCGTGCCCGGGCGTACGGTGCACACCGGCCCGCTGACCGGTTCCGACCACGTCGTCCGGGGCCCGGAGCGTGCCGACCTGCGGGCCACGGGCGCCATCGCGGTGGACATGGAGTCGGCGGCCACGCTCGGGGCCGCACTCGGCGCGGGGTCCCGCCCGGTTGCGGCCGTCCGGGTGGTCGTGGATGCTCCTGAGCACGAGCTCGTCCGGATCGGCACAGTGCGGGGGGGAATATCAGCATTCCTCGTTCTTCGCTCCGTCTTGCCCGCATTCTTTGAATGGCACCGTTCTTTGCTGCTCCCCAGGAGGTGAGCCAGATGGCCATGCCGCTTCGCCAGACCATCCGGGTCGGGACCTATCTTTTCGAACAGAAGCTCCGCAAGCGTGAGAAGTTTCCCCTCATCGTCGAGCTGGAGCCGCTCTACGCCTGCAATCTGAAGTGCGAGGGCTGCGGGAAGATCCAGCACCCGGCCGGAGTCCTGAAGCAGCGCATGCCGGTCGCCCAGGCGGTCGGAGCGGTCCTGGAATCCGGCGCGCCCATGGTGTCGATCGCGGGCGGCGAGCCGCTGATGCACCCGCAGATCCATGAAATCGTGCGCCAACTGGTGGCCAGGCGGAAATACGTCTTCCTCTGCACCAATGCCCTTCTGCTGCGCAAGAAGCTCCAGGACTTCACGCCCTCGCGGTATTTCGCCTTCGCCGTGCACATCGACGGGCTGCGGGAACGGCACGACGAGTCGGTGGCCAAGGAGGGTGTGTTCGACGAGGCGGTGGAGGCCATCAAGGAGGCCAAGCGGCGCGGTTTCCGGGTCACCACCAATTCGACCTTCTTCAACACGGACACCCCGCAGACCGTCATCGAGGTGCTGAACTTCCTCAACGACGACCTGAAGGTCGACGAGATGATGATCTCGCCCGCGTACGCCTACGAGAAGGCACCCGACCAGGAGCACTTCCTGGGTGTCGAGCAGACCCGCGAGCTGTTCAGGAAGTCGTTCGCCGGCGGCAACCGGCGGCGCTGGAGACTCAACCACTCACCGCTCTTCCTGGACTTCCTCGAGGGCAAGGCCGACTTCCCGTGCACGGCCTGGGCGATCCCGAACTACTCGCTCTTCGGCTGGCAGCGACCTTGCTACCTGATGGCCGACGGATACGTCCCGACGTACCGCCAGCTCATCGAGGAGACCGACTGGAACGCGTACGGCCGCGGCAAGGACCCGCGCTGCGCCAACTGCATGGCGCACTGCGGCTACGAGCCGACCGCCGTCCTCGCCACGATGGGCTCGCTGAAGGAGTCCCTGCGGGCCGCGCGCGAGACCGTCTCGGGAAGCCGCGGCTGAAAGCCGTGACGACCGCCGCGCACACGGCGGTCGCCGGGCCCCTCGGGGCCGCCCGCGCCACCGCCGGCCGAACCGGATCAGAGAGGGTGTCCGAGCGTGACGTTGCTGGAGACCATCCGCGGGCCGCGCGACCTCGCAGCGCTGGACAGCGCCGGGCTCGACGAACTCGCGGACGAGATCAGGCAGTTCCTCATCCAGGCGGTGGCCAGGACCGGGGGACACCTGGGACCCAACCTGGGCGTGGTGGAGCTGACCATCGCCCTGCACCGGGTCTTCGAGTCCCCCAAGGACAAGA
>NZ_KL591008.1:322706-323518 GCF_000716335.1 Streptomyces sp. NRRL S-118
GGTCTTCGAGTCCCCCAAGGACAAGATCCTCTGGGACACCGGCCACCAGAGCTACGTGCACAAGCTCCTCACCGGCCGGCAGGACTTCTCCAAGCTGCGCGGCAAGGGCGGCCTGTCCGGGTACCCCTCCCGCGAGGAGTCCGAGCACGACGTCATCGAGAACAGCCACGCCTCCACCGTTCTCGGCTGGGCCGACGGCCTCGCCAAGGCCAACCAGCTGCGGGGGCGGGACGACCGCGTCATCGCCGTCATCGGCGACGGCGCCCTCACCGGCGGCATGGCGTGGGAGGCGCTCAACAACATCGCGGCGGCCAAGGACCGCCCCCTGATCATCGTCGTCAACGACAACGAGCGCTCCTACGCCCCCACCATCGGCGGCCTCGCCGACCACCTCGCCACGCTCCGCACCACCGACGGCTACGAGCGCTTCCTCGAGTGGGGCAAGGACGTCCTGCGGCACACACCCGTCATCGGGACGCCGCTGTACGGTTCGCTGCACGGCGCGAAGAAGGGCTTCAAGGACTTCATCGCCCCGCAGGGCATGTTCGAGGACCTCGGCCTGAAGTACGTCGGCCCGATCGACGGCCACGACATCGAGGCGGTCGAGACCGCGCTCCGGCGCGCCCAGCGCTTCCACGGCCCCGTCCTGGTGCACTGCCTCACCGAGAAGGGCCGCGGTTACCAGCCGGCGCTCGACGACGAGGCGGACCGCTTCCACGCCGTGGGCGCCATGGACCCGCTCACCTGCGCACCGCTGACGCCCGCGGGTGCCCCTTCCTGGACGTCCATGTTCGCCGGCGAGATGGTCGAGC
>NZ_KL591008.1:323618-324064 GCF_000716335.1 Streptomyces sp. NRRL S-118
CGAGATGGTCGAGCTCGGCCGTGAGCGCGAGGACATCGTCGCCCTCACCGCCGCCATGCTGCAGCCGGTCGGCCTGGACAAGTTCGCCAGGGCGTTCCCCGACCGGGTGTACGACGTCGGCATCGCCGAGCAGCACGCCGCGGTCTGCGCCGCCGGCCTCGCCACGGGCGGGCTGCACCCGGTCGTCGCCGTCTACGCCACCTTCCTCAACCGCGCCTTCGACCAGGTCCTCATGGACGTCGCCCTGCACCGGTGCGGAGTGACCTTCGTCCTGGACCGGGCCGGCATCACCGGCACCGACGGCGCCTCCCACAACGGCATGTGGGACATGTCCGTCCTCCAGGTCGTCCCCGGCCTGCGGATCGCCGCCCCGCGCGACGCCGACCAGCTCCGGGCGCAGCTGCGCGAGGCCGTCGAGGTCGACGACGCACCGACCGTCGTCCGCT
>NZ_KL591008.1:324187-360250 GCF_000716335.1 Streptomyces sp. NRRL S-118
GCACCGACCGTCGTCCGCTTCCCGAAGGAGGCGGTCGGTGAGCCGGTGCCCGCCGTCGGGCGCACCGGCGGCATGGACGTGCTGCACCGTCCGGACGGCGTCGAGCCGGACGTGCTGCTGGTGGCCGTCGGCGTCATGGCGCCGGTCTGTCTCCGGGCGGCCGGCCTGCTGGCCGAGCGCGGCATCTCCTGCACCGTGGTCGACCCCCGCTGGGTCAAGCCGGTCGACGAGGCGCTGGCACCGCTGGCCGCCACCCACCGGCTCGTCGCGGTCGTGGAGGACAACTGCCGGTCCGGAGGCGTCGGTTCGGCGGTCGGGCAGGCCCTGCGCGATGCCGACGTCGACGTACCGCTGCGCACCTTCGGCATCCCGGAGCAGTTCCTGCCGCACGCCAAGCGCGGCGAAGTCCTGGCCGACATCGGACTCACCCCCGTCGAGATCGCCGGGCGCATCAGCGACGCCGTTCCACCGGCCGGCGCGGTGCCGGCCCGCAAGGAGAGCGAAGCATGAGCAAGAAGTTCGACCTGGCGGCGCTGCTCGCCGACCGCGGCGGCGAGCGCTACGAGCTGCACGCCCGGCACCTCAACCACCAGCTGCCGCGCATGCTGCACACCATCGGTTTCGACAAGATGTACGAGCGGGCCCAGGGTGCGTACTTCTACGACGCCGACGGCAACGACTACCTCGACATGCTCGCCGGCTTCGGGGTGATGGGCCTCGGCCGGCACCACCCCGTCGTCCGCAAGGCGCTGCACGACGTCCTGGACGCGGAGCTCGCCGACCTCACCCGCTTCGACTGCGCGCCGCTGCCCGGGCTGCTCGCCGAGAAGCTGGTGTCGTACTCGCCGCACCTGGACCGGGTGTTCTTCTCCAACAGCGGTACGGAGGCGGTGGAGACCGCGCTCAAGTTCGCCCGGTGCGCGACCGGCAGGCCGAGGATCGTCTACTGCGCGCACGCCTTCCACGGGCTGACCACCGGCTCCCTGTCGGTCAACGGCGAGGACTGCTTCCGCGACGGGTTCGCGCCGCTGCTGCCCGACACCGCGATCGCGCTCGGCGACCTGGCGGCGCTGGAGCGGGAGCTGAAGCGGGGCGACGTGGCCGCCCTCATCGTCGAGCCCGTCCAGGGCAAGGGCGTGCACGAGGCACCGCCCGGGTTCCTCCGGGCCGCCCAGGAGCTGCTGCGCCGGCACAAGGCGCTGCTGATCGCCGACGAGGTGCAGACCGGGCTCGGCCGGACCGGCGACTTCTACGCGTACCAGCACGAGGACGGCGTCGAGCCCGACCTGCTCTGCGTCGCCAAGTCGCTGTCCGGCGGTTATGTACCGGTCGGCGCCACCCTCGGCAAGGACTGGATCTTCAAGAAGGTGTTCTCCTCGATGGACCGGGTGGTCGTCCACTCGGCCAGCTTCGGGTCGAACGCACAGGCCATGGCGGCCGGGCTGGCCGTGTTGTCGGTGCTGGAGGACGAGGAGGTCGTGGCCAACGCCCGGCGGACCGGTGAGGAGCTCAAGGCCCGGCTGGCGGCACTGGTGGACCGCTTCGAGATGCTGCACGAGGTCCGCGGGCGCGGCCTCATGATCGGCATCGAGTTCGGCCGCCCGTCCTCGCTCGGACTGCGCAGCCGCTGGACGATGCTCCAGGCGGCCCGCAAGGGGCTCTTCGCGCAGATGGTGGTCGTCCCGCTGCTGCAGCGGCACCGCATCCTCACCCAGGTGTCCGGCGACCGGCTCGAAGTGATCAAGCTGATCCCGCCGCTGATCATCGGCGAACGGGAGGTCACCCGGTTCGTGGACGCCTTCACGGAGGTCATGGAGGAGGCGCACGCCGGGGGCGGCCTGATGTGGGACTTCGGCAGGACCCTGATGAAGCAGGCCGTCGCCAACCGCTGATCGTCCGCCTTCCACCGCCTTTTGCCTCTGAGGCAAGAAAATTGCCCGTGAGGAAAATTCCTGGCGGAATGGTGGTATGCCCAGCTCCCCCGGGGATCCGCCCCCGGACCTCCTGCCCGAGACACTGCCGGACGTGGCCCCGCAGCTGCGAGAGCTGCGCCGCCGCCGCGGCCTCACCCTGGAGGCCGCGGCACGGCGCGCGGGCCTGTCACCGGCGCATCTGTCCCGGCTGGAGACCGGGCGCCGCCAGCCGTCCCTGCCGATGCTCCTGGCGCTCGCCCGCATCTACGGTACGACCGTGTCCGAGCTCCTCGGCGAGGTGGCGCCGGAGCGCGACCCGATCGTCCGTGCCGGGCGGCCGGAGCCCGTGGAGGCCGACGGATGGACCTACCACCAGGCGGGCGGCCCCGGACGCGCCATGCAGGCCCTGCGCGTCCAGGTGCCGTACGCGAGCCGGGGCGACGACCTCGTCCGCGTCCACCCGGGGGAGGAGTGGCTGTACGTCCTCCAGGGGCGGGTGCGGCTCGTCCTCGGGGACGCGGCGCACGTCCTCGACCCCGGGGACAGCGCCCACTTCGACTCGCTGACGCCGCACCGGATCACTGCGGCCACCGGCCGCGGGGCCGAGCTGCTCTTCGTCCACACCCTCCTGCAGAGCGCCGCGGCCGACCTGTGCCTCGGCGGCTCCGCACCCCGTCGCTGACCCCGTACAGAAAGGCCGCCATGTCGTCCCAGGAGTGGAAGTTCCCCCGAGGTCTCGTCGTCCGGCTCTTCGCCTACCTGGTGGCGGGCCACCTCTTCGCGGCGTTCCTGTACCTGCTCTTCGAGCTCGGCACCGGCTGAGGGCGGGCCCGGGGGCCGCCCCCGGTCAGCCCTCGTCGAGGAGGCGCTCGCGCAGCTTCTCGCGGATCGCCCCGGTCAGGCCGAGGCCCTCGGCGAGGTACCGGTCGGTCGTGCCCCAGATCTCCTCGATGGTGGCGAACGCCGCCGCCAGGTAGTCGAGCCGGGCCTCGAACAGCGGGCTGAGCAGCTCCATCACCTCGGGTGACATGCCGGCGGAGGACGTGTCGCTGCGGTGCACCTTGTAGCGCCGGTGCGGCGCGTTCGACTTGAGGTAGTCCTCCTCGATGGCCTCGCGCTCCACGCCGACCGCCAGCAGGGCCACCGCTATGGACAGCCCGGCCCGGTCCTTCCCGGCCGCGCAGTGCATCAGGGCCGGGACGCTGTCCTCGGCGAGGGCGTGCAGCACCCGGCTGTGCTCGGCGGTGCGGTGCTTGATGATCGTGCGGTACGAGGCGGTCATGCGCGCCGCCGCCCTGCCGTCCGACAGGAGCTCGCGCAGCTGGTCGATGTTGCCGTCGCGGACCATGCGCCAGAACTCGGCGCCGTCGGCCGGGTCGGTCAGCGGGATGTTCACGTTCCGCACGCCGGGGAGCGCGACGTCGGCGCCCTCCAGCTTCTGGTCGGCGGTGTTGCGGAAGTCGAAGATCGTGCGCAGCCCGAGCGAGCTCAGGAACGCCGCGTCCTCGCTCGTCGCGTGCGCCAGGTGCCCGCTGCGGTAGAGCCTGCCGTGCCGGACGCGGCGGCCGTCCACCGTCGGCAGCCCGCCCACGTCGCGGAAGTTGCGCACTCCCGACAGTTCGGGCTCGGTCGACGGGACCTGCGGCAGCTGCTGCGTCACGGGGGCTCCTCCGCGTCTCACGCCGGCGCCGGCCGCCGACGATGTCGCGATCCGACGATACGACATAGGTATCCCCGGGCAATGATCTGTCGGCGGCACGACCCGCCGGCTGTGGTGGGGCACCCGCCGGGCGGCGCCGGAAGGGATGTGTGCGCCCCCTGCCCGCTTCGGGCGACACACGGCACTCGTGTGCCTCGTGCACCTCGTGCGATATGAGATGCGCATGAATATCCCGTTTGGCCCATTTCATGAGGTACGGGCGGTTCCGCTGGCGCGAGCCCGCGCACTCCGGCGGCGGGTGCGGTGTGGCGGGGGGTGGGCCGGCCGGGGGCCCGGTGGTGGCCGGGCGGGGGAGGCGGGCCGGCCGGTCCGGTCGCGGCGCACCGTCCTCCGCTGTCCGTGCCGCGCCGATGCGGCATCGGCTCCATGGTGGGTACGAATGCCGGAAAATCGGACAGCGTGTCGCCGATCTGTCCGGATTCACCATGTTTTGCCTCCCGAGGCGAGCTCGTGAATGGCGGCTTGTGTCCGTATTGGGGTTTTCGGGATAACGTGCCCCGATAGCAAGGGAGATGGGCCGCGCCACGTGAGCAGCGTCATAAAGGTGACGGTCCGTGGCCGCGCGCCGCTCTCAAACTCCTTGCCATCAAAGGAAATTCATGATCCGTAATCCACGGAGGGTGACCGGTAATTCCGCGGGTTACCGGGGAAAGGAATGGCCCGCGGAAAACAGCGGCTTGTTCGGCCCGACCCTGCTGTCCTACGGTCACGGCAATCCGGCCGGACCGCCGAATCCTGCCACCGGCCCGGAATTCGAACCCACCCACGTCTGGCAGGAGCGGGGGAACCAGGTAGTCCGCCGATCCCGAATGGACGGGACCGGCTAGGGGTGAAGCCGCGTCGACCACGCGGCCGGGCATCTCCAGCCCGAACCCGACAGCTCACCTCGCAGGCGCCGGAGAGGAATTCGCCATGCCCGCGAAGGGTAAGCACCGCCGTCCCAAGTCCAGCCCGATCACGCGTGGTTTCGTCGCTGCCGGAACCGGTGGCGCCGCCATCGCCATCCCGCTGCTCGGCGCCACCGGTGCGCACGCCGCGGAGAAGAGCGCCGCGCCGGCAACCGCTCCGCAGCAGGTCGTCGCCGCCGCGCAGACCGCCAAGGCCGCCCCGCGCACGTACACCGTGGTCGCCGGCGACTACCTCGCCAAGATCGCCCACAACAAGAACGTCAAGGGCGGCTGGCAGAAGCTCTACAAGGACAACCGTGAGGTCATCGGTGACGACCCGTCGCTGATCCTCCCGGGCATGAAGCTCACCCTCGGCGCCAAGGGCTCGCCGGCCAAGGGCGCGCCGGCCAAGGGCGCGCCGGCCAAGGGCGCGCCTGGGAAGGCCGCTCCGGCCGAGTCGGCCCCGGCCGAGGCGGACCGCAGCGAGGCCCGCGCCTCCCGCTCCGCCGCCAAGGCCGAGGCTCCGGCGCCGTCCGCCCCGCAGACCAGCGGCTCCGGCTTCACCGCTCCGGTCGACGCGGGCATCACCACTCCCTACCGCGCCTCCGGCTCCATGTGGTCCTCCGGCTACCACACCGGCGTCGACTTCGCGGCCTCCTCGGGCAGCACCGTCAAGGCCGTCGGCCCGGGCACCGTCGTCTCCGCCGGCTGGAGCGGCGCGTACGGCAACGAGGTCATCATCCAGCACGCCGATGGCAGCTACTCGCAGTACGCCCACCTCTCCTCGCTCTCCGTCTCCTCCGGCGAAAGCGTGAGCGGCGGCCAGCAGATCGGCCTGTCCGGTTCCACGGGCAACTCCACCGGCCCGCACCTGCACTTCGAGATCCGGACCAGCCCCAGCTACGGCTCGGACATCGACCCGATCGCGTACCTGCGTCAGCACGGCGTCTCCATCTGACGCACCGCCGGATCCCTCCTGGTCACGACCGCCGCCCGGCACCGCACACGTGGTGCCGGGCGGCGGCGTATTCCGAGTTGGCCGAATCTTGACCGGTGGCGTATCTCACCCCGCGTCAACCCCTCCTTACGGTCGCGTAGCTCACATCCGGAGGGAAAGATGTGGTGCCGTGGCAGACGATTCGATTTTCAGAGACAGTGACGCATTCGGGTCGTACGTGGCGATCGGTGACAGCTTCACCGAGGGTGTCGGGGACCCCGGGCCCGACGGGATGTACGTCGGCTGGGCCGACCGCCTCGCGGTGCTGCTCGCCGACCGGCTTCCGGATCCGGACGACTTCCGGTACGCCAACCTCGCCGTACGCGGCCGCCTCCTCGACCAGATCGTCGAGGAGCAGGTGCCGCGGGCCAAGGAGCTCGCCCCCGACCTGGTGACCTTCTGCGCGGGCGGCAACGACATCATCCGGCCGGGCAGCGACCCGGACGACGTCGCCGAGCGCTTCGAGCGCGCCGTCGCCGACCTCACGTCGGTGGTCGGCACCGTTCTGGTGACCACGGGCTTCGACACCCGCGGGGTGCCGGTGCTGCGGCACCTGCGCGGCAAGATCGCCACCTACAACGGTCACGTCCGGGCCGTCGCCGACCGCTACGGCTGCCCCGTACTGGACCTGTGGTCCCTCAGGACCGTCCAGGACAAGCGGGCTTGGGACGCCGACCGCCTCCACCTCTCCGCCGAGGGTCACACCCGCGTCGCCCTCCGGGCCGGCCAGGTGCTGGGCCTGGAGGTGCCCGCGGACCCGGACCAGCCGTGGCCGCCGCTGCCCCCGCGGGGCACGCTCGAGGTGCGCCGCGACGACATCAACTGGGCTCGCGAGTACCTGGTCCCGTGGATCGGCCGCCGGCTGCGCGGCGAGTCCTCCGGCGACCACATCTCGGCGAAGCGGCCGGACCTGCTGCCGCTCTGACGCGCGGCGGCGGGCTCGGGCCGTGACCGGGCCTTCCGGGTGCGCCGGGCGTCGCGGACGGCCTGCCACGAAGCCGCCGGCGCCCGGGCCGGAACCGCCGCCGCGCGGTACGGCTTCGCGCCTGCCCGGCGTGGTGCCCCGGCCCGGAACCGCGGCCGCGCCCGGTACGGCGTCGCTGCGGGGAGCACGGCGCTCGCGCGCGGTACGGCTTCGCGCCCGCTCGACGGGGCTTCGCGCGCGGTGGGGCGTCGTGCCGCGCGGCTTCGCGCGGGGCGGGGCCCGGATCCGGCGCTGTCGGACCCCCTGCCCATAATGGGAGGACCCGAGTCCCTGGAGGTGCTGTGACCGGCGCTGGCTCCACGCATCCGCTGCGCTCCCGGCTGCGCTCGCTGCGGCCCGCCGCCTTCGGCGCGGACCCGACGGGGGCGCGGATGGAGCGCATCCGCCGCTCGCCGCACTTCGCGGACGGCGTGTTCCAGAACCCCGTGGGCGCCCGGCACCGACCGTCCGGCTCGGCCGTCGAGTTCGCCCGGACCTACTTCGAGCGGGAGGCGCGCCGGCGCCGCGCCCCCGCCGGGACCATCCCCGTGCACCCCACCACCGTCGCCGACCTGGCCCGTCCACCGGCGTCCGGGCTGCGGCTCACCTGGACCGGACACTCCAGCGTGCTCGCCGAGATCGACGGGAGCCGGGTGCTCTTCGACCCGGTGTGGGGCGAGCGGTGCTCGCCCTTCCCCTTCGCCGGGCCCAAGCGGCTGCACCCGGTGCCGCTGCCGATCGCCGCGCTCGGCCCGGTCGACGTGGTCGTGATCTCCCACGACCACTACGACCACCTCGACCTGCCGACCATCCGGGCCCTGGCCTCCACCGACACCCTCTTCGCGGTGCCGCTCGGGGTCGGCGCCCACCTGGAGCACTGGGGCGTCCCCGCATCCCGCCTGCGCGAGCTCGACTGGCACGAGTCCACGGAAGTCGGGGGCATACGGCTCACCGCCACCCCGGCCCGCCACTTCTGCGGGCGCGGCCTGCGCAACCAGCAGCACACCCTGTGGGCGTCCTGGGCGGTCGCGGGGCCGGAGCACCGCATCTACCACAGCGGCGACACCGGATACTTCGAGGGCTTCCGCAGCATCGGCGCCGAGCACGGCCCGTTCGACGCCACCATGATCCAGATCGGGGCGTACAGCGCGTACTGGCCGGACATCCACATGACTCCGGCCGAGGGCATGCGGGCCCACCTCGACCTCCAGGGCGGCAGCCCGGCCGGGGTGATGCTGCCGATCCACTGGGCCACCTTCAACCTCGCCCCGCACCCGTGGGCCGAGCCCGGGGAGGGCACGGTCGAAGCCGCCGCCCGAGCAGGCGCCCGGGTCGCGCTGCCGCGCCCGGGAGAGCCCTTCGAACCGACCGCCGCGGAGGTGCCCGGCACCCCGTGGTGGCGGGAGGTGGCGCACCTGCCGTCCGGCGGGCGGCCGTCCGCCGCGGTGCCGCTCATCGCCGGTACGGCGGCGGTCGGGCCCGACGCCGGGGCCGGGCCGGACGTAGCGGACGGCGCCCAGGAGGCGGCAGCCCCGACGCCCTGAGCCGGGTTCCGCCGGTCCGCCGGCCCGTGTGCCGCGGGGCCGCTCAGCGTGCCATCGCGCGCAGCAGCATCCGCACGTACGGGCTGTGGCGCGCCGGGCGTGCGACCGTGCCCGTACAGGCCCGTTCGGCCCGGTCCAGGCTGTCCTCCAGGCAGGCGTCGTGCAGCGGCCGCCACAGCAGCGGCCAACCGGTGCGCGCCGGGCCGCGGGCGTTCATGGAGAGGGTGTGCCGCAGCACGGTGTGCCCCTCGTCGACGGGGATCACGGCGTACTCGTGGAAGCCGTGGAACCCGCGCGGACCGTCGAACGAGAAGCGCACCCACTGGGAGGGCGCGTACGCCTCGACGGTGTAGCGGACCGGTCCGTGTCCGCCGACCGCCCCCACCGCCAGGGGCCGGTCGAAGCGCATCGGTGGCCACGGGGCCCGCGGCCACAGCAGGTCGCCCTCGCTCGCCAAGGTGTCGATCAGGGCGCCCACCTCGCTCTCCTTCGCCGGCAGCAAACGCTCGTGCACGTTGTGGACGCCCATGGTCCGCCCTTCCGCATCATCCGTATTAGAGGGTGCTCTCTAATAATAGGGAGGGTACTCTCCGACTCATGGCCCGACCACCCCGATTCGACATGGACCAGATGCTGGACGCGGCCGTGCGCCTGACGGTGGCCTCCGGTCCCGCGGGAGTGACCATGTCCGCGGTGGCCAAGGAGGTGGGTGCGCCCAGCGGGTCGGTGTACCACCGCTTCAGCGGCCGCACCGCCCTGCTGGCCGAGGTCTGGCTGCGAACGGTGGAGCGGTTCCAGGACGGGTACTTCCGGACGTTCGAGGCGCAGGGCGACCCGGTGCGCGCCGGCTGTGCGGCGGCCCGCCATGTCGTCTCCTGGAGCCGGGCCCACACGGACGAAGCCTCCCTGCTGCTCTACGGCGCCGACGACTTCGGCCGCGCCGACTGGTCCGAAGAGCACATCCGCCGGGCGGACCGCGGTCATCAGCGGGTGGCCGGGATGCTGGCCTCCGTCGCGGCCGGGCTCGGCGCCGACGGGTCGCAGGGAGCCGAACGCGTCGCGCTCGCCCTGATCGACCTTCCGCTGTCGCTGGTGCGCCGCCATCTCAGGGCGGGCACCCGGCTCCCCGCGTACGCCGAGGACCTCGCCGAGGAGGGCGCCGCCCGGCTGCTCGGCCTGGGCTGACGGCAACCGCCCCTACCCGCCGGCGTGTTCGGCACCGCGTTATCGGGCTGTCGTGCGAGCCCTCATACCAGAGCGGGACGCTCGGCGGGCAAGTTTGTCAACTGCCCACCGGACGTGAATACATGACGACTACCGTGTGTTGCTGGTGATCAACGGTGAGCTCATCGGACGCCTGTTGTGCCCACCGCGCGCCGAAGTCGAACACCCGTAGCACGCCATTGCATGCCCGTGAATACACGCTGATTCCTGGGGCCCCACGTACCGAGGACGCTGATGTCTCAACTTCGCGCACCCGCCGCGCGGCCGGACCGCCGTGAGGGCGGGCGGCACGGCCGGTCAGGTGCCCGCCCCCCGTCCCACGGGAGGCCGAGCCCGCCGGCCCCTTCTCCCGACGCACGCATACGCCCCCAACTCCTGCGCGCCGCCGTACTGCCGTCCCTCGTGGTGGCCCTCGGCGGCGTCGCCGCGGTGCTCCTCGTCCTCCGCTCCACCGGAGCCAGGCCGTCCCCCGGCCTGTGGGCCGCACTGACCGCGTGCGCCGCCTTCGCCGTCGCCGCCGTCGCCGCGGCCGCGCTCGGAGCCGACCGGGTGGCCACCTCCGTACTGGACCGGTGCACCGCGCTGCGCCGCACCGCCGCCGGCGGTCAGCACGAACTGGGCGCGGTGGTCGAACAACTGCGCCGCGGCGAGCGCCCGCCCGCCCGGCCCGGCACCCCGCTGCCCGCCGGCGCCGACGAGCTCGACCTGCTCGCGGCCGAGCTGACCCGCTCCCACGAAGCCGCGGTGGCCGCGGTCGTCCAGGCGTCCCAGCTCTCCAGCAGCGTCGGCAACGAACAGAAGGTCGAGGTCTTCGTCAACCTCGCCCGCCGGCTCCAGTCCCTCGTCCACCGCGAGATCCAGCTCCTCGACGAGCTGGAGAACCAGGTCGAGGACCCCGAGCTGCTCAAGGGCCTGTTCCACGTCGACCACCTGGCCACCCGCATCCGCCGGCACGCGGAGAACCTCGCCGTCCTGGGGGGCGCCATCTCCCGCCGGCAGTGGTCCAACCCGGTCACGATGACGGAGGTGCTGCGCTCCTCGATCGCCGAGGTCGAGCAGTACCCGAGGGTGAAGCTGGTGCCGCCGATCGACGGCACCCTGCGCGGTCACGCCGTCGCCGACGTCATCCACCTCCTCGCCGAACTCGTCGAGAACGCCACGCTGTTCTCCGCGCCGCACACCACCGTGCTGCTGCGCGCCCAGCTCGTCACGGCGGGGCTGGCCGTCGAGGTGGAGGACCGCGGACTGGGCATGTCCGTCGGCGAGCAGAACAAGATGAACGCGCTGCTCGCCGACCCCGACCAGGTCAACGTCGCCCATCTCCTCCAGGACGGCCGGATCGGCCTGTTCGTCGTCGCGGCGCTCGCACGCCGGCACGGCATCGCGGTCCGCCTGCAGTCCAACATCTACGGCGGCGTGCAGGCCGTGCTCGTCCTGCCGCAGGGGCTGCTCGGGCCGGAGCCGAACCGGATGCCCGCGTCGGACGAGCAGGCCGCGGGGGACGGCGCCACGGGCGGGGCCATCGCGCCGTCCGCCGCCGCCCCCGTGCCCGCACCCGTACCGCCGCGGCCCCCCACCGCCGCGGAGATCACGGCGGCCGAGCCCCGGCACCCCGATCCGGTGCAACGGCAGCCGGTCCCCACGCCGACCGCCCCGCCCGTCCTGCCGCACCAGCAGCCCTCGTACATGCCGGAGCCCGCGCCCCTGCCGGTGCGGGACGCGCACACCGGGCGCCCCCAGCTGCCCAAGCGGCGTGCGCAGGAGCACCTGGTCCCGCAGCTGCGGGACATGCCCGCCCCGCGCCGTCACGACGAGCCCACCCTTCACGATCCGGGCCTGATGGCGGCCTTCCGGCGCGGCATCGGGCTGGCCGAGTCCGCGTCCGCCGAGCAGCCGCCCGCCCGACCGGCACATCCCGAGCCGGTACCCGCGGAGCCGGCACGGCCGGAGCCGGTGCACGCCGAGCCGGTACGGGCGGAACCGGCCCCCGCACCCTCTCCCGACCACCGCGCACCACGCGCGTATCCCGATTACCGCGCGTACCTCGAACCGCAGCGGCATGACGAAGACCTCAAGGAGTAGATGCACCATGGCGAGCGATGTGCCGACCGGCCATTCCTCGGATCTCGACTGGCTGCTCGGCGGCCTGGTCCAGCGGGTCCCCCACACCCGCAGCGCGGTTCTGCTCTCCTCCGACGGCCTGGTGAAATCCGTGCACGGCCTGGACGCCGACAGTGCCGACCACATGGCGGCCCTCGCCTCCGGCCTGTACTCCCTCGGCCGCAGCGCCGGGACCCGCTTCGGCGACACCGGCGAGGTCCGGCAGGTCGTCGTCGAACTCGACAACACCCTGCTGTTCGTCTCCACCGCCGGGTCGGGCACCTGTCTGGCCGTGCTCGCCGGGCGCGAGACCGACGCGGCCGTCCTCGGGTACGAGATGGCGATGCTCGTCAAGAGCGTACGGCCGTACCTCGTCACACCGGCCAGACACGCGGCGGTACCGGGCGTCACGGGGCGCTGACCCGTGTCCTCCCGGCAACGGCAGGACGGCCCCTGGCTCGACGACGCGGCCGGCCGCCTCATCCGTCCGTACACGGTGAGCGGCGGCCGCACCCGTCCGACGGCCGCGCTGGACCTGCTCTCCCTGGTCATGGCCACCGGTTCCACGCCCCAGGCGCCGCTCGGTCCGGAGCACAGCCAGGCCCTCGGCCTGTGCCACGGGCCGACCTCAGTGGCGGAGATCGCGGCGCACCTACGGCTGCCCGCGGTGGTCACCAAGGTGTTGCTCTCCGACCTCGTCGACTGCGGGGCGCTGACCGCGCGGGCGCCCCGCTTCCACGACAACCCCACCGACCGTTCCTTGCTGGAGGCAGTGCTCCATGGCCTACAACGACGGCTCTGAGGGCCGAGACGCGATCGACGACGTCTTCCCCACCGCCCTGAAGATCCTGATCGCGGGCGGCTTCGGAGTCGGCAAGACGACCTTCGTGGGGGCGGTCAGCGAGATCGAACCGCTGAGCACCGAGGAGCTCCTCACCCAGGTGAGCATCGGCACCGACAACCTCGAGGGCGTCGAGTCGAAGACGACGACCACGGTCGCCATGGACTTCGGCCGCATCACCCTCGACCGGCGGCATGTGCTGTACCTGTTCGGCACACCCGGGCAGGAGCGCTTCTGGTTCATGTGGGACGAGCTCTCGGAGGGGGCGCTCGGTGCGGTCGTGCTGGCCGACACCCGGCGGCTGCAGGAGTCCTTCTCCGCCGTCGACTTCTTCGAGCGGCGCGGCATCCGCTTCGTCGTGGCGGTCAACGAGTTCGAGGGCTCCTTCCGGTACGAACCCGACGAGGTGCGGGCCGCCCTCGATCTCAAGCCGGAGGTGCCGGTCGTGCTGTGCGACGCCCGGATCGCCAGTTCCGGCATCCAGACCCTGGTCACCCTCGTCCAGCACCTGCTGGCGACCTACCCGGTACCGGCCCCGGCGCCGAGCCATGGAGCACCCTGATGACCTACGACCCCACCGGTCACCTGCTGCTGACCCCCGTCGACCGCGAGGCACCGCTGCGCGTGCGCCGGCTGCGCGAACTGGGCATGGGGGAGCGGCCCGACCCCGAGTTCGACGCGTTCGCCACCAAGCTCGCGACCGTGACCGGCGCACCGTACTCGATGGTGAACTTCATCGACGAGAACCGGCAGTTCTTCGCCGGGCTGCACACCCCGGAGGGCACGCACTCGGGCGGCGACCTCAGCGCCAAGGCCGCCGCCACGGGCGGCGTGAGCCGGTTCATGGCGCGTGACCACGGCTACTGCCCGCACGTGGTGGTCCGCCGCAAGGCACTGGTCCTGGAGGACGTCTGCGACTATCCGCGGTTCGCCGGGAACCCGGTCGTCGACGAGATCGGCATCCGCTCGTACCTCGGGGCGCCGCTCATCGACCGTACGGGTACGGCGCTGGGCACGATCTGCGTGGTCGACACCGAGCCGCGCCCCTGGGGGCGGGCGGGACTGGAGACGATCAAGTCGCTGGCCGCGGAGCTGGTGGAGCAGATCCACCGCCGCGAGGACGGCCGGCTGTGAGCAAGCTCCCCGCCGTACGGACATGGTGACGCCCTGAGGGTGCCTCGCGCAGCCTCAGGGCGTCACCGCAGTGCTCCGTGCGGGCCGGTTACAGCGCCGGTTCCATCCGCAGGACGTCGGCGAGCTGCTCCGACCACTCGCCCTTCGCCGTGCCCAGCGCGACGTCGGCGAGGCGCAGCAGCTGGATGTCCGACGTGCCCGCCGGGGCGAAGATGTGGTGCGCGTCGCGCAGATACCGCTCGATGGGGCGGTCGGTGAACAGCCCGGCGGCGGCGTGGATCTCCATGGCGTTGCGCGCGGAGTCCAGGGTCGACTCCACGTTGACGAGCTTGGCGTTCATCAGCTCCGCGTCGCAGGGCATGCCCTGGTCGAGCAGGTGCACGGCGTGGTAGGCGGCCAGCCGTGCGGTCATCAGCCGGGACTGGATCTGCCCGAGCTTGAGTTTGACGGACGGCAGCGCGTGCAGCGGCCGGCCGTAACGGTGGCGCTCTTCGCAAAAACGGGTCGTCTCCTCCAGGATCGCCCGGTGGATGCCGAGCGAGACGGCGGTGAGATTGGCCCGCCCGTACAGGACGCTGGAGGAATAGGCGACGGCGAGCCCGTCGCCCTCGTCCCCGAGCCGGTTCGACGCCGGGACACGGCAGTTGTCGAAGAACAGCTCACCGAAACCGAATCCGTGCAGTCCCATCGTGGGCCGCTGGTCGCCGACACGGAAACCCGGCCGCCAGGACTCGACGAGGAAGGCCGTCAGGCCCTTCGAGCCCGGGCCGGTGCGCGCGACGACACCATGGAGATCGCCGACATGGCTGTTGCCCACGAACACCTTGCGGCCGTCGAGCAGATAGTCGTCACCGTCGCGGACGGCCGTGGCGGTCATGCCCAGCACATGGCCGCCGGACTCCGGCTCGGTCACCGCGATGGTCGGCAGGCATTCACCCGCCGCGATGGCCGGCAGCCAGGTCTTCTTCTGCTCGTCGCTGCCGAAGTGCACGATCTTGGCCGCACCCAGCTGTGAGGCCTGGACCACGGCACCCATGGCGCCGCTGACCCGGGACAACTCCTCGATGATGATCGTCTTGCCGAGGTGGCCGACGCCCAATCCGCCGTACTCCTTGCTGATCGTCGCGCCGAGCCACCCCTGCCGGGCGACGAGCCGGGACATCTCGTGGTGCACCGACCGGGCCGCCTCCATGGCGGGTATCAGCGGCCGGACCCGGTTCTCCGCGAAATCCCGTACCTGCGCCCTCAATCGATGGTGCAGTCCACTGGCGAAGTACCCGTCCAAAGCGAGGCCTCCTCTGCGAAGCGCCTGCTCGTGCGGTTGTGCGAGCAGGTGGTGCATCGGTAGTGGTCCCGTCCCGAACATGCCGACCACCGCGTGGTGCGGATCGTCTCCGAACCTGTCGCGTGCCATCTCAGAAATGTCCAAAAGCGGTGGTTGACGATCAGTCAGCGCCGTGCTCCGCGCGATGGTGGCCTGTCCGGTCCTGTCCGGGGGTCCATTCCCCCCGCGCTTCCTCCTGCCACATGCCAAGGGCAAAGGTTTCGCGGGCAGATGGTTCAAGGGGCCGGATATCCCGCCCACGGTGCCACAGCAGCCACAGAAGTGCGGTTCTGGCGGATCGATTCGGCGCGGAGGTCGACCGAATCCCTGCCGCGCGTGAACGGGTTGTACGCCGTTACGGGCAGGCGTGCCGGAAGGGAGCTCCAGGGCGGCACCCGGGGCCTCGGCGCACAGGGGCGCAGACCGGCGCGCGCCGCGTGCCCGGGCTCCGCGGCACCCCGACAGGCGCACCCCCCTGCTCGTACGCCGGGCCGCACCGCGCGCCGGCCCGTACCCCTCACCGGAAGGGGCGGGCGGTACGGGTGGGGCGGCAGCGTCCCGTCCGGCGGCGCCCTGGCCGTCACACCGGCCGGAGGGGCTTCCTCACGCGCCGTCCGCCGTCCGCCGCCGGTAGTCGCCGGGCGGCATGCCGACCAGCGCGGTGAAGCGGCTGTCGAAGGCGCCCGGCGACGGGCAGCCGACCGCTGAGCGGACCTCGGTCACGGTGAGATCGCCCTGCCGCAGCAGCGCCACCGCCCGCTCGACGCGCCGCGCCATCAGGTACGCGTAGGGCGATACGCCGTAGGCCGCGCGGAACGCGCGGCCGAGGTGCCCCGGCGGCATGCCCGCGGCGCGGGCGAGCGCCTCGACGTCCAGCGGTCGCGCGTGCTCCCGGTCGATCCGGTCGCGGACGCGGCGCAGCCGTGCGAGAGCGCTCAGGCGCTGCGCCGCGATGCGTGCGTGCCGCCACGAGGGAGGGCACATGGGCGGCTCCCTTCACCGATGTCCGCGAGCACGGGGGCGCACGCCGTGGCGGGCGGCGAGGTGGTCCGTGGCGGGTGCGCGGCCGGCCGGACGGGTCAGCGGAGCTCCTGGATGCGGACGAGGTTGCCCGCGGGGTCGCGGAAGGCGCAGTCCCGGATGCCGTACGGCTGCTCGGTCGGCTCCTGGACGACCTCGGCGCCGCCGGCCTGCACCTTCTCGAACGTGCCGTCGAGGTCCCGGGTGGCCAGCAGGATCCAGCCGTAGGTTCCCTTGGCCATCATCTCCTGGATGGTCCGGCGCTCGTCCTCGGTGATCCCGGGGTCGGTGGCCGGCGGTGCCAGCAGGATCGACGTGCCGGGCTGTCCGGCGGGGCCGACCGTGATCCAGCGCATCGTGCCCTGCCCGACGTCGCTGCGGACCTCGAAACCGAGGACGTCGCGGTAGAAGGCCAGGGAGGCGTCCGGGTCGACGTGCGGGAGGAAGGTCGTGTGAATGGTGATGTCCATGCTGCTCAGGCTAGGCGCGGCCGTGCGACCCACGCTTCTCGAATCCTGACGGGTCCGCGTGCCGGTCCGCGTGCCGGTCCCGGCCTGTTCCGGGGCTGGTGCCGGGTGCCTGGTCGGTGTCGGTGGCGGGTCGTACGGTCGTCGTATGGCCACAGCCGATGACGTACGCAGGATCGCGCTCTCGCTGCCCGGGACGGTCGAGAAGCCGGCCTGGGGCCTGCCCACCTTCCGCGCGGGCGGTCCGGGCGGAAGGATCTTCGCCTCCCTGGACGAGGACGACCGGGTGATCGGCGTCATATGCCCGAAGGAGGACCGGGAGGGGCTCATCTCGGCCGAACCCGGCAAGTTCTTCGTGCGGCCGGGCCACGACGACGGGTACGCCTGGCTGCGCGTCCGGCTCGCCGCGCTGGACGACGAGGAGGAGCTGCGCGCCATCCTCGTCGACTCCTGGCGGCAGGCGGCGCCGCGCAAGCTCCTCGACGCGCACCCCGGGACGGCCGGGCCACCGGGGGAGTGACGCGGCGGTGCGGGCCGCTGCCGCGGGACGGCCGGTGACCGCTCGCCTTCTCGTCGCGTGTCCGCCCGGCCACTCGCCGTGTCCATCGGGTTTTCCTCGCGGCGGTCCGGGGCCGACCGGAAAGCGGTTCGTGATCACCGGCCGGAGTGCGGTATTGTTCTCATGCACGCCGGGCCGGGGGAAACCCCAGGTCAGACGGGCATCGGGACGTGGCGCAGCTTGGTAGCGCACTTGACTGGGGGTCAAGGGGTCGCAGGTTCAAATCCTGTCGTCCCGACTTGTGAAAGTCGGAAGCAAGAGGCTGTTTCGGAGTGATCCGAGACAGCCTCTTGGTCGTTCTCCGGGAAAAGCCGGGTCGACGGGCTGGACGCACCACCGGGCGACCGGCATCCGGCTCGGCGGACATCCGGAGCGACCGCCCGCCCGCGCCCCGGGCTCCCTGCTCGGTGATCCGTGCCCGGCGACCGGTCGCCGGACCAGGGGCGCGGGCCGGTGGCCGGCTCATGCTCGCCGCGCTGTTGCGAGCGGCCGAACGGCGTCCCGGACCTCTCCCGCCGACCGGCGCCCGATCGCCGGGCAGCGGCGCCGCGTACGCGAGCGTACGAGCTGCCCGTGCCCAGATGCCGGCGGCCCCGGAAAGTCCGGTACGGCACCTGCTTGCGGTCCGGAATCCGAGCCGCTCGGCGAGTGCGATCGCACCGGTGCCGGGGTCGGCGGTTCCCCGTAAGAGGTGCCCCGTCGGCTCGGGCGTCGCCGGACCATGGCGGGCTGTCGCCCCGTGCGCTCCCTCCCTTACAGTGCGTGAGGGCCGCGATGGAGGGCCGTGACGACGTACCGCCGCCGGACAGGAGCAGACCCGTGGCCATCCCCGCCCGACCCGCCGCACTGCCAGGCCCGTCCCCCGAAGGACGTCCGGTCCCCGAGCTCGATCCCGCAGCCGTCGGGCAGTGGCGGGCCGGGGGAGGGGAGCTCGTCGACCTCCTCGCCCAGGCGCGCGAACGGCTCGGCGGCGTCGCCGCGTTCCGGCTCGGGACGCGACCGGCCGTCCTGGTCACCGCCCCCGAGGCAGTGCAGCACGTGCTGGCGCTCCATCCCGACCGGTACGTGAAGCGCTCGCACCGTGCCCGGCTGCTGATCGGCGACGGCGTGCTGGCCGCGACGGGCGAGGCGTGGCAGCGGCAACGCCGGTTGCTGCAGTCGCAGTTCACCGGCCGGGGCATGCGCCGCTACGAGCAGCGGATCGCCGAGGCCGCCGGGACCACCGCGGCGCGCTGGGCCGCGTACGCCCGCACCGGGCAGGTCCTCGACATCGGCGAGGAGATGCGCCGCTTCGCCCTGGACACCATCTGGCGCTCCCTGACCGGGCACCCCCTCGACGCCGGCACGGAACGGGAACTGGCCGCCGTGCCCGCCGTGGTGGCCGCGCTGCCCGGCCTGCCCGCCGACGGCGTCACCGCCCAGGGGGCCGTCGCGGCCGAGCTGGCACGCATCGACGCCGTGGCGAGCCGCGCGATCGCCGCCGCCCGCGACGGCGGGGCCGGACCCCACGGCCCGGGCCTGCTCCACGTGCTCATCGAGGCGGCCGGAACCCGCCCCGAATACACCGACCGGCTGATCCGTGACGAGCTGGTCACCCTGCTGGTCGCCGGACACGAGACCACCGCCACCACCCTGACATGGCTCCACCTCCTCCTGGACCGGAACCCGCAGGCGCGGGAGGAGGCCCTGTCCGCCGGTGCCGAGGGGTCCCCCCGGCGACGGCAGGCCGTCCAGGCGCTCGTCCACGAAACACTGCGCTTCTACCCGTCCGCCTGGATCCTGCCGCGCTGCGCGGCGCAGGACGACGTCCTCGCCGGATACGCGGTGGAGGCCGGTACCGACGTGCTGGTCTGCCCGTACCTCACGCACCGGGACCCCGCGCTGTGGGAGGACCCGGGACGGTTCGATCCACGACGCTTCACCACGCCCGGTCGGCGCCCCACCCACTCGGGGAGCTACCTCCCCTTCGGCATCGGGCCCCGGGCCTGCCTGGGCCTGCAGTTCGCCCTCCGGGAGTCGACCGTCCTCCTCGAGCACCTGCTGCCCGTGCACACCCCGCGCTTCCTCGCCGTCCCCGAAAGGGCCGCCTTCAGCATCACCGTCCGGCCCGACGGCCCCGCGCCCGCGGTGCTGGAGCCGCGCTGCTGAGAGCCGGGCCGGCCGGGGACGCCCGCCCCCGCCGGGAAAAATCACCGGCGCGGGCCCGGACCGGGTGGGAGACTCGGGCGGATGGAGGACATGGGGCGTTTCCGGACGGCGGTCGCGCGAGCGGCGGGGCGGCAGGCGGACCCCGCGGCCGTCGCGGAGTGCCGGGAGTGCGCCGAGCGGCTCGGCGTACGGACGGTCGTGCTGGTCGAGGGGCGCAGTGATCAGGCCGCGCTCGAAGCCCTGGCCGCGCGGCACGGGCGGGACCTCGACGCGGAGGGTTCACCGGTGGTGCCGCTGGGCGGCGTGACCAACGTCGGACGGCACCTGCGGATCCTCGGACCCGGGGGGCTGGGCCTCGGCGTGGCCGGCCTCTACGACGCCGCCGAGCATCACCACGTCCTGCGCGGGCTGGAGCAGGCCGGGCTCGCCCCGGGCTCCGGCTGCGCCACGGAAGAGGCCAACGGCAAGGCCGTCGAGCCCCGTACCGCCGCTCCCGCCGCCTCCGCCCCCGCTCCCGCTGCCTCCGCTCCCGCCGCCTCCGTCCCCGGCGCGCTCGCCGGCGCCCACGCGGACCAGTCCCGCGCCGTTCTGGAGCGCCTCGGTTTCCACGTCTGCGTCGCCGATCTGGAGGACGAGCTGATACGCGCCCTGGGTGCCGACGCCGTCCAAGCCGTCATCGCAGCCCAGGACGAATGGCGCGCGTTCCGTACCTTCCGGCAGCAGCCGGCCCAGCAGGAGCGCACCGTCGAGCAGCAACTGCACCGGTTCATGGGCACGCACAGCGGTCGCAAGTCGCGGTACGCCCACCTCCTCGTGCACCACCTGGACCTGGCACGGACCCCCGAACCGCTCGCCCGCCTCCTCGCCCGCACCGCGGGCTGACCCCCCTCCCGAGCGCCACAACGGCCGACTCGCGCCCTTCTGCTCGACCGCCGCGTCTCGTAGCGTCGCCGCTTGAAGTGGACATGGCTATCGAGAGGCTGTTCATGCGCCGACGCCTGCTGTCGCTCGTCCTCGCCGCGGCCGCGGGTGCCGCGGTCCTCGCGGCGCCCGCCACCGCCGCCCCGCCGCCCGTCACCGCCGGGCCGCCGCCCGTCACCGCCGGGCCGCCCGGGCCGCCGGACGCGTACCGGCCGGTACGCGGGCCGTCCGCGCCCGCGGAGTACCGCTACCTCCAGAAAACCCTGCCCGGGCAGTCGATTCCGCGCCACGCCCACGACCTCGCCGCCCAGCAGGCACGCCGGCTCCCGGCGGTCGGCGGACGCTGGAGGCCGCTCGGGCCGACGAACATCGGCGGGCGCGTCGTCTCCCTCGCGCTCGACCCTGTGCGCGCCGACACCGTCTACGCGGCGGCGGCGAGCGGCGGGCTGTGGCGCAGCACCGACGCCGGCCGGACGTTCCGGTCGGTGTGGCCCGACGGGTGGACGCAGTCCATGGGCGCGGTCGCCACCGCCCCCGACGGCACGCTGTACGCCGGTACCGGGGAGCCCAACCCCGGTGGCGGCAGCATCACGTACGAAGGAACGGGCCTGTACCGCAGCACCGACGGCGGGGCGCACTGGCGGTTCATCGGCCTGCGCGACTCGGGCGCGATCAGCGCCATCACCGTGGACCCCGCCGACCCGCGCCGCATCTTCGTCGCCGCCGCCGGGTCCTTGTACAACGGCGGCGGCGACCGGGGTGTCTACCGGTCGGACGACGGCGGGGAGACCTGGCGGCGCATTCTCGCCGGGGCCAACGACTTCACCGGTGCCACCGAGATCGTCGTGGACGGCGACCGGCTGTACGCCGTGCTGTGGGACCACCGCCGCCGCCCCGACCTGCGCACCTACGGAGGGGTCGGCTCGGGCGTCTTCCGCAGCACGGACGACGGCCGGACCTGGCAGCGGCTGGGCGGCGGCCTGCCCGCCGAGGGCCCCGACGTGGGGCGCATCGGGCTCGCCGTCGCGGGCGACCGGCTCTACGCCATCGTCACCAGGGCCGGCGGCCCCTTCGAGGGCTTCTACGTCTCCGACGACGCCGGCGACCATTGGACCCGTACGCCGGACCACCCGGCGCTCGCCGCATCGCAGTCCGGCTTCGGCTGGTGGTTCGGCAAGGTGTGGATCGACCCGCAGGACGTCCGGCACGTCCACGTGGCCGGAGTCGCCCTGATGACGACGAAGGACGGCGGCGCCACCTGGACGGGGGACGACACCAGCCTCCACGTCGACCACCACGCCATGGTGTGGGACCCGCGCCGGCCCGGCCGCGTCTATCTGGGCAACGACGGCGGTGTGTACCGCTCCGACTCCCGCGGTGACGGCGGCTGGGTGAAGGCCCGCCACGAGCCGTACACCCAGCTCTACAGCGTCGCGATCACTCCGCAGGACGTCACCCGGATCTCGGGCGGCGCCCAGGACAACGGCTCGCTGCGCTCCTGGGGCGGCGGCGCGGGGCCGGGCGGGTTCAACGAGTACCTCGGCGGCGACGGCGAGGAGAACCTCATCGACCCGGCCGACGCCGGCAACGTCATCGCCTGCTACCAGTACGGCAATTGCTTCCGTTCCACCGACGGCGGCGACACACTCTCCTACTTCGCCGACCGGACCACCTTCAAGCGGCGCAACTGGTTCACCCCGGTCGTCTTCGACCCCCGTGACCCGCGCATCCTCTACTACGGCGCCGAGGTGCTCAACCGCTCCACGGACGGCGGCACGACCTGGCAGCCCATCAGCCCCGACCTGAGCGGAGGACCGGGAGCCGACCCCGCCTACCCCAACTACGGCACCATCACCTCCATCGCCCCGGCCGGTGACGGACGCACCGTCTACGCGGGCACCGACGACGGACGCGTCTGGGTAACCCGCGATCTGGGCGCGACCTGGACCAAGCTGGCCGAAGGACGGCCGTGGGTGACCCGGGTGGTCGTCGACCCCGCCGACCCCGACCGCGTCTGGACCACCCACTCCGGCTACCGCGCGGGCTCCGCCCTGCCGCACGTGTACGCCAGCTCCGACGGCGGCAGGCACTGGCGGAACATCTCCGGGAACCTGCCCGCCGCACCCGTCAACGACCTGGTCGTGGCCCGGGGCGGCATGCTCCACCTTGCCACCGACCAGGGGGTGTTCACCAGCCCCGCCGGCCGGGGCCACTGGCTGCGGCTGGGGCGTGGCATGCCCCAGGTCCCCGTCGACGACATCGAGTACGACCCGGACCACCACCGGCTGGTGGCCGCCACCTTCGGCCGGGGGTTCTACGAACTGACCACCCCATGACCCCCGCAGCAGCGGTCTGATCACTCGTACGAGGGGCCCGGGCGGTTCACCGCTCCGCCCGGGCCCCGTCCCCCCGGACAATCCCCGCATGAGGAGCCGTGCGCGGGGGAGCTGGGACGGGGTCGTCTTCTTCGTGCTGGCGGTCGGGGGCACCGCCGGAGCCCTGTGGATCAGCTACCGGTTCGAGCTGCGCCCCGCCGAGACGGCCGCGTCGCTGCTGCCGTCACTGGCCGGGCTGTGGCTGTCGTGGGCCGCCTTCCGCGCGGAACGGGCCGGCGCGGCCGTCCCGCGCGGCCCCGCGGAGATCGCCGACCAGCTCGCCGTGGCGGTACGCAACCAGTGGGACACCGAAGTCCGCATGCGCCGGATGAACGATCCGTACCCGCTCGCGGTGTCCTGGCGGGCCGCCGACGCGGACCTCGGCGAAGCCTGGCCGGAGCTCCTCGCGACGGCGGACGGCTTTCCCTCTGCCCCGAACGGCTTTCCCTCCGCCCCGGACGGCTCCTCCTCCGGCCCCGGCCGACGGGTCGCCGGGCCCGCCGACCTGGCGGGAGCCGGGGCGGAGATCACCGAGGTGTTCCTCGACCGGCTCCCCACACGCCGCCTGCTGGTCCTCGGGGAGCCGGGCACCGGCAAGACCGTGCTCCTCGTCCGCCTGCTGCTGGCCCTGATCGAGCGGCGCGCCGCGGGCGGCGCCGTTCCGGTGCTGTTCCCGCTGGCCTCGTGGAACCCCGCCCGCCAGCCGCTGGACGACTGGATGGCCGAGCGCCTCGCACGGGACTACACCGGCCTCGGCGACGGACAACTCGGGCACGCGCAGACGCTGTTGGAGCACCGCCTCATCCTGCCCGTGCTCGACGGCTTCGACGAGATTCCGCAGTGCTTCCGGGGCATGGCCCTGGACGCGCTCAACGCCGCGCTGCCGCTCGGGCATGCGCTCGTCCTGTCCAGCCGCGTCACCGAGTACCGCGACGCGCTCGCCCCGCCCTCCGGCGTCCCGGTCAGGCTCGCGGGCGCGGCCGCCGTCGAACTCCAGCCGCTGGACGCCGATGACATCGCCGCCTACCTGCGGCGCGACGCCGGAGGGCGGGGCACGCCGGCCGCGGACCGCTGGGAACCGGTGATCCGCCGCCTCGGCACCGACGCACCGGTGGCCCGGGCACTCCGTACGCCCTTGATGCTGTTCCTCGCGAGGACCGTCTACAACCCCCGCCCCGACGAGCACGCCGCCGCGCTGCCCTCCCCGGCCGAGCTGTGCGACCCGGTCCGCTTCCCCGACCGGGCGGCCCTCGAGAGCCACCTCTTCGACGCGTTCGTGCCCGCCGCGTACCGTCCGCACCCCCGCCACCCCTGCCGCTGGTCGCCCCGGCAGGCGGAGCGTGCCTTGCGCTTCCTCGCCCGTCAGCTCCACGAGGCTCCGGGGGGCAGGACCGACCTGGCGTGGTGGCACCTGCCCCGCGCGCTGCCGCCGCGGGCGGCCGCGCCACCGTGTGCCGCGCGACCTGACGGCCTTCCTCGTCGACGCGCACGAGCGGCGCGGCGTGCTGCGCCAGGTGGGGGCGGTCCACCAGTTCCGCCACATCGAACTGCAGCACCGGCTCGCCGCGGGTGCCCCGTCCGGCGGCACCGCGGAGCCCGTACCGGTCCTGCCCGGGCCGCGGCCCCCCTCACCCGCGCGGACGGGACGCCGTAGGCGCCGCCGCTGACCGGCAGTTACGCCGCATGGCGGGCCCGCGTCTCCCGTAACGCCTAATAGGACGACAACCCGACATTCCCCGGATTGCTTTCGGCAACACCTACGGTTCGGGCCTTGCCCACCCCCCACCGAAACCGAGGTGACACCTGATGCTCCACAGACACGCCACAGCCGCGTGCACCGCCGCCCTGGCCGCCGTCGGCGCGCTCGTGCTGACCGGGCTGCCCGCCGCGGCCGCATCGCCCGCGCCGCCCACCGGACCGTCGGCCGCCGCGGAGCTCGGCGCCGACCGGCCGTCCGCCGAGGTGCTGCGGGCGATGCAGCGCGACCTGGGCCTCACCCGGGAGCAGGCAGCGCAGCGCCTGATCAACGAGGCCGAGGCCGGAGCGGTCGCCGGCCGCCTGCGCGCCTCGCTCGGCACCCGCTTCGCCGGCGCCTGGCTGCGCGGCGCCACCTCCGCCACGCTCACCGTCGCCACCACCTACGCCGCCGACGTCCCCGCCATCAAGGCGGCCGGCGCGCAGGCCGAGGTCGTACGGTACGGGCTCGCCGAACTCGAAGCCGCCAAGGCGAAGCTGGACAAGGCCGCCGTCACCACCAAGACCGTCGACGCGCCGGTCTGGTACGTCGACGTCCGGACGAACACCGTCATGCTGGAGGCCACCGAGCAGGCCGCCGCCGACGCGCTCCTCACCGCCACCGGCCTCGACCGCCCGCTGGTCCGCGTCCGCACGACGGCCGAGCGGCCGCAGCCGCTGGCGTACGACATCCGCGGCGGTGACGCCTTCTACATCACCACCAGCCGCTGCTCCGTCGGCTTCTCCGTCCTCGCAGGCACGCAGCAGGGCTTCGCCACCGCCGGCCACTGCGGCAAGGAGGGCGACGCCACCGCCGGCTTCAACAAGGTCGCGCAGGGCACCTTCCAGGCCGCCGAGTTCCCCGGCCAGGACATGGCGTGGGTCGCCACCAACGACGACTGGACCGCCACGCCGTACGTCAGGGGCGAGGGGGAGAGGAACGTCGAGGTCACCGGCTCCACCGAGGCCCTCGTCGGCGCGTCCGTCTGCCGATCCGGCTCCACCACCGGCTGGCACTGCGGGACCGTCGAGCAGCACGACACCAGCGTCACCTATCCCCAGGGCACCGTCACCGGCATGACCCGGACCACCGTGTGCGCCGAACCGGGCGACTCGGGCGGCGCGTACGTCTCCGGAAGCCAGGCCCAGGGCGTCACCTCCGGCGGCTCCGGCAACTGCACCTCCGGCGGCACCACCTTCTACCAGCCCATCAACCCGATCCTCCAGGCGTACGGGCTGACGCTGAAGACCACCGCGAGCGAAGCGGGCGAGGTCGGCAAGGCGGGCGGCGCCTGGGCCACCGGCAAGGTGTACGCGGCCGGTCACCAGGTCACGTACGACGGGGTCGCCTACCGCTGCATCCAGGCGCATCAGGCCCAGCCCGGCCGGCACCCCGCGGCCGTGCCCGCCCTCTGGCAGCGCCTCTGACGTCGCCCCGCGCCGGACGGGCCCGGGTCGTCGCGGCCCGGGCCCGGCCCCCTCGGCGTCGCACCCGGATCACGTCCGCGCGGGGTCAGAGGGCGGCCGGTACGTTCGGCCGCTCCGCCGCGATCGTCGTGTCGGGGCCGTGGCCGGTGTGCACGACGGTGGCGCCCGGCAGCGGCAGCAGTCGCCGGCGGATCGACGCCACGATGGTGTCCCGGTCGGAGTAGGAGCGGCCGGTGGCCCCCGGACCACCGTGGAACAGGGTGTCGCCGGTGAACACCGCGTCCAGGAACGGGACGTGGAGCGCGCAACTGCCCCACGTGTGGCCGGGCGTGTGCAGCACCCGGACACCGACGCCGGCGACGAGGAGCTCCTGTCCGTCGCCCAGGGCGCCGTCGGGGGCCCGGCCGGGGTGCACGGCGTCCCACAGCTCACGGTCCGCGGGGTGCAGCAGGACGGGCGCGCCGGTGGCGGCCGCGAGGGCGGGCGCCGCGCCGATGTGGTCGTCGTGGCCGTGCGTGCACACGACGGCGGTGACCCGGCGGCCCGCGACGGCCGCCGTGACGGCCCCGGCGTCATGGGCGGCGTCCACGACCAGCACCTCGTCGTCGTCGCCGATGAGCCACACGTTGTTGTCGACGTCGAAGGTCTCGCCGTCGAGGCTGAACGTGCCCGAGGTGACGACCCGTTCGGCCCGTACCGTGCTCACAGCAGGACCACCGAACGCAGGACCTCGCCGCGGTGCATCTTCGCGAAGGCACCCTCCACCTCGTCCAGACCGATGGTCTCGGTGACGAAGGCGTCCAGGTCCAGCCGGCCGCTGAGGTACTGGTCGATGAGGACCGGGAAGTCCCGGCTGGGCAGGCAGTCCCCGTACCACGACGACTTCAGGGCGCCGCCGCGCGAGAACAGGTCGATCAGCGGCAGGTCGATCCGCATGTCCGGGTCGGGCACGCCGACCTGCACCAGCACTCCCGCGTGGTCGCGCATGTAGAAGGCCTGCTCGTACGTCTCGGGGCGGCCGACCGCGTCGATGGCGACGTCCACCCCGAAGCCGTCGGTGAGGGTCCTGACCGCCTCCACAGGGTCGGTCTCCCGTGCGTCGACGGTGTGCGTGGCGCCGAAGCGGGTCGCCGTCGCGAGCTTCCGCGCGTCGATGTCGACGGCGATCACGCGCCGCGCACCGGCGAGCGAGGCGCCCGCGATCGCGGCGTCGCCGACGCCTCCGCAGCCGATGACGGCGACGGTGTCGCCCCTGCCGACGTTTCCGGTGTTCACCGCGGCGCCGTAGCCGGCCATCACGCCGCAGCCGATCAGCCCGGCGGCCTCGGGGCGGGCGGCCGGGTCGATCTTCACCGCCTGGCCGGCCGCGACGAGGGTCTTCTCGGCGAAGGCGCCGATGCCGAGGGCGGGGGAGAGGGGCGTGCCGTCCAGCAGGGTCATGGGCTGCCGGGCGTTGCGGGAGTCGAAGCAGTACCAGGGCCGGCCGCGGCGGCACGACCGGCACGCGCCGCAGGGGGCGCGCCACGCGAGGACGACGTAGTCGCCGGGGGCGAGGTCGGTGACGCCGTCGCCGACGGACTCGACGGTCCCCGCGGCTTCGTGGCCCAGCAGGAACGGGAACTCGTCGTTGATGGCGCCTTCCCGGTAGTGCAGATCCGTGTGGCACACACCGCACGCCCGGACGGAGACGAGGACCTCGCCCGGCCCGGGGTCGGGCACCAGGATCGTCTGCAGCTCGACGGGTGCGCCCTTCTTCACAGCGACGACGGCACGGACCTCATGGGACACGACGGCACTCCTCTGGTGGGCGCGGTGCTGGTTGCGCGGTGCTGTTGCGTTGCGCGATGCGCTATGGGTTGCGTGGTGAGAAACATACTGAGAACGGCGGCAACCCACCGTCAAGAGGAGGAATCAGACGCCGGGCGGGCGCGCGACCGAAAACCGGTGACGGACAGCCACCCGGTACGCGGGGACGCGGGGATGCGGAGACACGGGTACCCGAGGACGCGGGGACTGGCGACGCGGGGCCAGGTCTTCCCGTCCACCCGTTCGTACGGAACGACCTCGTCGCGTCGGCGAACCGCCGTGCCCCCCTGTCCGCCCGTCCCGGCGGTTCAGAATCCGTACCCCATCCGCCGGGACAGCTCGTCGGCGGCCGCGGCCGTGCGCCGGGCGAGTTCCGGCAGCCGGTCCCGCTCCAGCCGGTACGCCGGCCCCGACACGCTGATCGCCCCGATGACGGTCCCGTCGTGCCCGCGCACCGGCGCGGCCGCCGCGTGCAGCCCCGGTTCCAGCTCCTCCACGGCGAGGGCGAAGCCCTGCTCGCGCACCGCCCGCAACGCGGAACGGAGCATCCCGGCACTGGTCACCGTGTGCGCGGTGTACCGCGGCAGCGTCCGCGCCAGCAGACCCTCCCGCAGCGTCACCGGCAGGTGGGCGAGGAGCACCTTGCCGGTGGACGTGGCGTGCAGCGGGGTCCGCCGGCCCAGCCAGTTCTGTGCGGCGACCGAGGCGGGCCCGCGGGCCTGGACGACGCTGACGGCCGCATCGTCGTCCAGCACCGCGATGTTGACCGTCTCACCGAGTTCGTCGGCGAGTTCCCGGCACACCGGCCCGCCCTCCCGGGAGATGTCCAGCCGGACCGCCGCCGCCCCCGCCAGGCGCAGCACGCCCGCCCCCAGGAAGTACTTGCCGCGGTCCCGCGCCTGGGCGACCAGGCCCCGGTTCTCCAGCACGCCGAGCAGCCGGAACGCCGTCGACTTGTGCACGTGCAGCTCGCCGGCGATGTCGGTGACACCGGCCTCGCCGTGGCGCGCGAGGATCTCCAGCACACTCACCGCGCGGTCCACCGAGCGGATCGCGCCCGACGCGCCCCCGGAGCCGCGCTCCCCGGCGCCCCGGAAGTCCCCGGACTCCCTGGGCTCCTCCCTGGTCTCCTCCGGGAGCTGGCCGTCCGGCTGGTCACGGGTCATCGCTCAACTCCCACCACCCTGCGGCCCCTTCGCGCCGCATGCCCGGAAAGCCCCCGACGCCGCGTGCGTCCCGACCGATCGCGTTGCGCGGAGCGCTTCCACGTGCGCCCTGAGCAACGTCATGCTACCCACGAGCTTCCCCCTGAGTCGTGCCCGGCGCGGGCTCCCCGAGGAGCCGGGCCGGCTCCCACCGCCTAATCTGGGACCATGACGCGCGCCGCCCACCGCCCCACGGTCCGCCGCATCCACGACCCGGCCCAGGACGGCGAGGGGACACGGGTCCTCGTCGACCGGCTCTGGCCCCGGGGCCTGTCCAAGGCGGACGCCCGCGTCGACGAGTGGCCCAAGGCCCTCACTCCGTCGACCGAGCTGCGACGCTGGTACCACGCCGGGGAGGGCACGTACGAGGAGTTCCGGGAGCGCTACGAGGCCGAGCTCGCCACGCCGGACGCCGCCGAGGCCCTCGACGGGCTGCGCGCACTCCTCCGGAAGGGGCCCGTCACGCTGCTCACCGCCTCCAAGGAGCCGGGCCGCAGCCATGCGGCGGTGCTCGTGGAGCTGCTCACGCGATGACCGGTCCGGGGTCCGGCTCGGCCTCCGGCTGCTCCCGCCCGGCCCCCGGCCCCTGCTCCGCGTCCGGTGCGGGCCGCGGCTGACCAGCCGTCAGCAGGATCACGCCGCGGGCCGCGAGCCCCGCCGAAACCGCCGCGACCAGCCAGCCCACCGCGCCCGCGCGGAAGGTCTCGCCGAGCAGCGCGACGCCGATGACGGCCGCCACCGCGGGATTCGACAGGTTCACCACCGCGAGCGGCGCGGCGAGCCCGCCCCGGTAGGCCGCCTGCGACAGCAGCAGCCCGCCCAGGGCGAAGACGGCCACCAGGACGGTCAGGAGCACCGCCTGCCACACCGTCACCGGGCCGCCCGGCAGCCGGCGTGCCGACGACGCGGTGACCGTCTGCGTCAGCGCGGACGCGACGGCGGAGGCGACCCCCGCCGCGGTGGCGAGACCGAGCACGGAACCGGATGCGGCCCGGGGCCCGGACCCCGGGCCGCAACCGTCCGGGGCGGGGGAGCGGCGCACCAGCACGGCGATCAGCAGCGCCGCCGCCGCGGCGACCGCCAGGGCCTCCGGCAGCGACAGCGCGTCGCCCGGGGCCGCCGGTCCCACCACCGCGACCAGCCCGGCCAGCCCGCCCACCGTCGCCAGCGCGCCACGCCACTCCGTCCGGGCCACCCGCCGCCGCGCGTACCACGCCCCCACCGGCAGAGCCGCGACCAGCGTCAGTGCGCCGAGCGCCTGCACCAGGGTGAGGGGCCCGTAGTGCAGCGCCGCCACGTGCAGCAGCGCGCCCGCCGCGTTCAGCGCGACGGCCCACCACCACAGCGGCCGGGCCGACAGCCGCCGCAGCGCCCCGCGCCCCGCGGATCCCGCCTGGGCCAGCCGTGCCTGGACCACCGCGGCCAGCGCGTACCCGGCGGCCGAGGCGAGCGACAGCAGCAGTGCGAGCAGTGTCGCCCTCATCGCAGCACCGCCCGTACGGGAGCGGCCGCCCAGCGCGGCGCGGCGGCCCCGGGCGGCTGTACGACGAGCAGGGTCGCGCCCAGCAGCACGGCTGCCACCAGCGCGTCCAGCCAGTAGTGGTTGGCGGTGCCTACCACGACCAGCAGGGTCAGCAACGGGTGGAGGAGCCACAGCACGCGCCACCGGCCGCGCGTGGCGGCGATCATGCCGACCGCGACCATCAGTGCCCAGCCGACGTGCAGCGACGGCATGGCCGCGAACTGGTTCGCCAGCGTGTCGGTCTCCGGCGACGCGCCGTACACCGACGGACCGTAGGTCCGCGCGGTGTCGACCAGGCCGGTCTCGGCCAGCATCCGCGGCGGCGCGAGCGGCACCAGCAGGTGCAGGACGAGCGCGGCGGCCGTGAGCAGCGCCAGCGCCCGCCGCGACCAGAGGTAGTGCGCCGGGCGGCGCCAGTACAGCCAGCCGAGGAAGGCCACCGTGGCCGGGAAGTGCACGACGGCGTAATAGGTGTTGGCGAGGTGGACGAGGGTCCCGTCGTGCAGGAGCAGGCGCTGCACCCAGCCCTCACCCGGCAGGTGGACGGCGCGTTCGGCGTCCCAGACGGCGTCCGCGTTGCCGAAGGCACGGTCCTCGTGCCCGGCGGCGACCAGCCGGCCGAGCTTGTAGACGAGGAACAGTCCTGCCACCAGCAGCAGCTCGCGGACCAGCGGCGGCCGTGGGGCGGCGGTCGTCCCGGTCGTCTCCGGCGGTGTCACGGGTATTCCGGCGGCCATGCTCCGGCCCCTCTGCTGGTTCGTCCGCTTATCGAGACGCTTACGTCTCGATACGTTTGCGTCTCGATTGTACGCCGCCTACTCTCGGACGTGCACGAAGGCCCCCGTCCCGCCGGAGAGAGCGATGTCCACACGCGCCGCCACCGCCGCCGCCCGCCGCAGCAAGATCGGCCCGGAGCGCGAGCAGGAGCTCTACAGGGCGGTGCTGGACCTGCTGCGGGAGGGCGGCTACGACGCCGTGACCATGGAGGGCGTCGCCGCCCGCACCAAGTGCGGCAAGGCGACCCTCTACCGGCAGTGGAAGACCAAGCAGCAGCTCGTGACCGCCGCGCTCGCCAAGAGCCGCCGCGCCCTGTTCACCGACATCGACACCGGTTCGGCCGCCGGTGACCTGCGGGCCGCGGCCGCGGCCGCCGCCGACCGCCGGGGCCGCGACACGGAACTCATGGAGGCCGTCGGACAGGCCTACCTCCTCCACGCGGGCCTGCGCCAGGCACTGCGCGAGACCGTCATCGACCCGGAGGTGGCCGCGCTCGACGCGATGCTCCGCCGCGGGATCGAGCGCGGCGAGATCGCCGCCGACAACCCGGCCGTCGCCTTCGTCGCCCCCTGCTTCCTCGGCGTCCTGCGCATCGAGCGCCTCTTCGAGGACCGCTTCCCCGACGACGAAGCCCTGCCGGCGTTCGTCGAAGCGGTGCTGCTCCCCGCGCTGGGCCTGGCCCCGCGCTGACCCACCGACCGCCGACCCCGCCCCGTCGCGTCGGGGCGCCGGTGACCAGGAGCGCACTTCCCGGGCCCCGAGGCCCTGCGGCACCATGACCGCACCGACCGCCGACGGAGGTGCCCCCCCCATGGACTTCGACTCGCTCGACGGAATCCAGCGCGACCCCTACCCCCTGTACGAGCGGGCCCGGAGCACCCCCGGCCTCACCTTCGTACCCGACCTCGACGCCTGGCTCGTCGCCCGCGACGCCGACGTACGGGAAGTGCTGTTACAGCCCGACACGTTCTCGTCCGCCGGAGCGCTGCGGCCCGACGTCACCCCCGGACCGGCCGCCCTCGCCGTCCTCGCCCGGGGTCTCGGCAACCGCCCGACCGTCGTCACCACCGACGGCCACGCCCACCGGCGCCTGCGCGCGCCGCTCAACAGCGGCCTGTCCGCCGCCAGGACCGCCGCCCTCCGCCCGTACATGGCCGAGCAGGCCGCCGCGCTCGTCGACGGCTTCGCGGGTGACGGCCGCACCGAGCTGATGACCGCGTACGCCCGCAAGCTGCCCGGCGCCGTGATCGGCCGCCTCATCGGACTCGACCCCGCCGACGTACCCGCTGCCGTGCACGGCAGCCACCGCGCCGAACAGCTCCTCTTCCGGCTCATGCCCGAGGCGGAACAGGTCGCCGCGGCCGAGGACGTCGTCGCCCTCCAGCACCTCCTCGACCGCTGCGTACGCGCCCGGCGCGCCGAGCCCCGCGCCGACCTGTGCTCCACCCTCGTCGCCGCGCTCGCCCCCGGGACCGGCGAGCTCACCCCCGACCAGCGCAACGAGCTGGTCTCCAGCCTCCAGAACTTCCTCATCGCCGGGCACCTGACCACCACCGCGCTCATCGGCACCACCCTGCTGCACCTCCTGCGCCACCGGGACCAGTGGGAGCGGCTCCGCGCCGAGCCCGCCCTGATCCCCGCGGCCGTCGAGGAGGCCGCCCGCTACGACAGCGCCGTGCAGGGCTTCCGCCGCACCACCACCCGCCCCGTCACCCTCGCCGGCACCCGACTGCCCGCCCACGCCACCGTCTTCGTGGCCTACGGCTCCGCCAACCGCGACAAGGCGCGCCACGCGCGCGCCGACACCTTCGACATCACCCGGCCCGCCGGCCGCCACGTCGCCTTCGGTCACGGAGCCCACGGTTGCCCCGGCTCCCATCTCGCCCGCATCCAACTCCGGCTCACCCTGGAGCTGTTCACCCGGCGCCTGCCGGCGCTGCGCCTCGACCCCGGCCACGCCGTGACGATGCGGCCCACGCTGATCCACCGCTCACCCGAGGCCCTCCACCTCGTCTGGGAGGCGTAGCCGCGGCGCCACCGCCACCGGATCCACGCCCGAGGCGCCCGTGCCGGGGACGACACCCGCCGCCGGACCGGCCGCCCCGCCGCCCTCCAGCCGGTCCGCCAGCTCACCCGCCCACGACACCAGCCCGCCCACATCGATCCCGTGACGGGGCGAGAAGGCGCGGATCCGGTCCGCGCCGCGCCGCAGCAGCCGCGCCCCGCCCTCCGCGTTGCCGCGCGCCGCGTGCGTCAGCCCCACCGCCAGCTGGGCCAGCCCCCGCCACAGCTCGCGCTCGCCCTCCTCGCCGCACGACTTCCACGCGTCCTCGAAGACCTCGTGCGCATGGAACGGAAGCCCCGCGTCCAGCAGCCGCTGCGCCTCCCGCAGGGTCTCCTCCGGCGTACGCTCCACCCCCTCCGGCTGCCGATCGACCCCCGCCGCCCCGTACGGCAGCGGCCGTCCCAGCCCGTCACGGGGGCGCGCGTTGCGTGCGCGCCCCTCGGTGTCGCGGTCCCTTCGCGTCCTGTTCACGCCTCAATTGTCACCCTTCCGGCGGGGTCGCTCCCAACCGTGTCCGCCACCCGGGTCACCGAGCTACTCTCGGGTCGAGGAGCGCCGTGCGGACTTCGTGGGGAGGGAAGCCGATGCTGCCGTCCCGGCCGGAACACCGGCCAGCCGTACCGTTGTTGGAGCGGGAGCCCGAGCTCGCCGCGGCCGCCCGCGCCGTGGCGGCGCTGTGCGGGAGCGGCGGCTCCGGCGGGCTGCTGGTCTACCGGGGTGAAGCCGGCATCGGCAAGACGTCCCTGCTCGACGCCGTCCGCCGGCTCGCCGCGGACCGCTGCACCGTCCGGTCGGCACGCGGCGGTGAGACCGTCACGTCCGTCGCCTTCCACGTCATACGGCAGCTGCTGCAGCCCGCCCTCGCCGCGTACGGTGACGACGACCTCCGGCGGCTGTTCGGCGACCGGTACGACATCACCGCCCCGGCCCTCGGCGTCGCCCCGCCCCGCGCGCCGCTCACCGACCCGCAGGGCGTCCGCGACGGGCTCGACTGGGTGGTCGCGCGCCTCGCCGAACGCCACCGCGGCCGCCCCCTCGTGCTGCTCGTCGACGACGCGCACTGGGCGGACGCCGAATCGCTGGCCTGGCTCGACTCCTTCGCCGTCGGCCTGCCGGCCCTGCCGCTGCTGATCGTCCTCGCGCACCGCCCGGAGGTGCGGGCCGAGCCCGCCGCGACCCTGCTCGGCAGGCTCGGCGAAGCGGCCAGGCTGCGCGTCACCCTGCACGCCCTCACCGGGGACGCCACCGCCGACCTGACCCGGGCCACCCTCGGCGACGCCGCGGACGACGCCTTCTGCCGCGCGGTGTGGTCCGTCACCGGCGGCAACCCCTACGAGACGGTCGAGCTGCTCGCCAAGGTCCAGGACCGCGCGCTGCCGCCCGTCGAAGGGTCCGCCGACCGGCTGCGCGACCTGGCCGCCTCCGCCCGTGGAAGAGGACTCGTCGCACGGCTGGAACGGCTCGGCACCGGCCCCACCCGCTTCGCCTGGGCCGCCGCCGTGCTCGGCACCGACATCTCGCAGGGCCTGGCGGCCACCCTCGCCGGAATGACCCCCGGCGAGGCCGAAGGCTGCACCCAGCGCCTGCGGGAGGCCCGTATCGTCACCGGCTCCGACCCCCTGGAGTTCGTCCACCCGCTCATCGCCTCGGCCATATACCGCTCCATCCCGCCCGCCACCCGCACCGCCATGCACGGCCGGGCCGCCTGGGCCGTCACCCGCGCCGGGCTGGGCGCGGCGGCCGCCTCCCGCCACCTGCTCGAAACCCACCCCGACGACGACGAGGAAGTCGTCGCCCAGCTGCGCGAGGCCGCCCACGAGTACCTGGCCCTCGGCGCCCCTGCCGCCGCCCGCCGCTGCCTGGAACGCGCCCTGCAGGAACCGCCGTCCCCCCACACGTACGCCCAAGTGCTGTACGAACTGGGCTGCGCCGCCCTCCTCACCTCGCCGTCCGCCACCGTGCGGCACCTGCGCTCCGCCCTCGACCTGCCCGGCCTCGGCGAGGAACTGCGCACCGACGCCACCTGCCGCCTGGCCCAGGCTCTGGCCCACAGCGACCGGTTGCCCGAGGCGGCCCAGTCCGTCGCGGCGGAGGCCGCCCGCACCCCGCCCGGCCCGGCCCGTACGCGCCTGCAGGCCGCCCACTTCATGTACGAGGGGTTCCAGGCAGCCGAGGAGGACGGAGCCGGCCGCTCCCGCCGCCTCGCGGAGCTCGCCGGGCCCCTCCGGGGCGCCGACAACGCCGAACGCGCCCTGCTGTCGCTGCGCGCCTTCGACGCGATGCTGCGCGGCGAGAACGCCGACCTCGTCCTGGACCTGTGCGCACGCTCCCTCGTCGACGGCCGCCCGGCGCGCGGCATGGGCTGGACCGACACCGAGTGGGGCTTCGAGACACCCGCCATGGTCGGCATCGCGTACGCCTTCACCGATCGGCCCGACCAGGCGCGCACCCTGTTCGAGGAGGCGGTGCGCGCCTTCGAGATCTCCGGCTGGAGCGGCGCCCACCTCGCCTTCGCCCACACCCTGCTCGGGCTGGCCCACCGCCGCCGCGGCGCCCTCGTGGAGGCGGAGAGCTTCCTGCGCGAGGCCCTGCGCCTCGCGGACCGCCTCGGCACCGGGCTGACCGTCCAATGGGACGCGGTCAGCCTGCTCATCGACACGCTGCTGGCCCGTGGCCGGGTGACCGAGGCCCGCGGCGTGGCGGACCACTACCGCTTCGGGCCGCCCTGGCCCAGCGCGATGGTCATGCCCGACGCTCCGTGCGTCCACGGCCGGCTGCTGCTCGCCGAAGGGCGCACCGACGAGGCCGTCACCGAACTCGAGGCGGCGGGCCGCGCCTTGGAGCACCGGGACCGGCACAACGGCGTCTGGGCGCCCTGGGCCTGCGACCTCGCCCGCGCGCTCGCCGCCGACGACCCCTCGCGCGCCGCCCGCCACGCCACCCGCGCCCGCCTCCACGCCGAACGCTTCGGCACCGACACCGCCGTCGGGGAGGCCCTGCGCTGCGCGGCCCTGTTCGCCCGCCCGGAGGAGGCCGTCCACCTGCTGGCGCAGGCGGTCCACCACCTGGAGACCTCCCCGTCCGCGTACGAACACGCGCTGGCCCGGTACGACCACGGCCTGGCTCTCGGCTCCCCGGCGGAGCTCACCCACGCCGTCGACCTGGCCACCGCCTGCGGCGCGGACGCGCTGGCGACCCGCGCACTGATGGCCCGGGAGTCGGTCCTGCGCCGGAAGTGAGGTAAAGTCTCCCTGCGCGCGCACCACGGCCACCGGCCGGGTGAACCGCGCACCGGGACGTGGCGCAGCTTGGTAGCGCACTTGACTGGGGGTCAAGGGGTCGCAGGTTCAAATCCTGTCGTCCCGACTTGCGGAGTAGCAGGTCGGAG
>NZ_KL591008.1:360314-417989 GCF_000716335.1 Streptomyces sp. NRRL S-118
GTCAAGGGGTCGCAGGTTCAAATCCTGTCGTCCCGACTTGCGGAGTAGCAGGTCGGAGGTCATTTCCGGTTGGCCGGAAGTGGCCTCTTGGTCGTTCCGGGGAACCAGATGGGGACCGAGCACCATGGGGCGGTCAGGTAACGCACCTTGACTCGGGCAAGGTGCGTTACCGGGGCGATGGTCAAACGTTCCGGCCTGCGCAAACGATGCCCTTGATACCGCGTCCCGGCCGACAGCGCACAACTGGCTGCGGCGATCGGGGTCGGCGGACTCCTCCATCTGTTCCACCGGCGGCGCGGGCCGTGCCGCCGCCGGGCACCCCGAGCGACATCCCGCGACCCACCACCGCACGCACGGGGTCCTCCAGAAGGGTGCCGCAAACACCCTGGTCGCGCTGAAGGCGATGCCGACGCCTTGCGACAACTCCTGGGGTGGGTCGAAGAGATCGCGCATCCGGCCGCAGAACAGTAGGAAGCAGCCGAATTCATCCGTCCCCCTTCCGTGCCCGCAGGTTCGCCGAGTCGGTCCCTGCGGGCAGGTGGGCGATTCGATGTCATATGTGCTTGATGTTGCTTTATGTGGTCTTTAGTGTTTGCCGGGAGGGAAACGCTGCGAGGTCCGAGTCCCGTGCCACCGTCCGGAAGCGAGGTGTGGAGCGCGTGCACGCGAGGTGCGGCTGCCGGCCGGTTTCGGATCGGAAGGGACGTCCCGGAGGGACGCGAGGGCTGCGGGCGTTCGCCGTACTGCTGTTGCTGACGTCGGTGCTCGCCGCCTGTGGCAGTGACGAGGGCTCCGGCAGGCCCACCCTCAACTGGTACAACTTCCCCGACGACTCCGGTGCGCTCCAGAAGGCGGCCGACCGGTGCAGCCAGGCGTCGGGCGGCCGCTACAGGATCAGCTACAACAAGCTCCCGCGTGCCGCGGACGGCCAGCGCCAGCAGCTTGTCCGCAGACTCGCCGCCGAGGACGACTCGCTCGACATCCTGGGCCTGGACGTCACCTGGGCGGCGGAGTTCGCCGAGGCACGCTGGATCCGGGAATGGACGGGGGCGGCGAAGCGGCAGGCCGTCGAGGGCACCCTGCGCGTACCGCTGCAGACCTCGACCTGGAAAGGCAAGCTGTACGCCGTCCCGTACAACACCAACACCCAGCTCCTGTGGTACCGCAAGGACCTGGTGCCCACCCCACCCAGGACCTGGGCCGAGATGCTGGACATGGCCGGCGCCCTCGCCCGTCAGGACAAACCGCACTTCGTGGAGATCCAGGGTGCCCAGTACGAGGGCCTGACCGTCTGGTTCAACACGCTGATCAACAGTGCGGGCGGCTCCATCCTCAACGCGAGCGCGACCGGGCCTTCCCTCGGGCCTCCCGCTGTTCGGGCCGCTGCGATCATGCGTGATCTGGCGGAATCCCCGGCTGCGGACCCCTCCCTGCCCAACCAGATGGAGGACCAGAACCGCCTCGCCATGGAGTCGGGGGTGGCGGCGTTCGAGCTCAACTACCCGTTCGTCTATCCCTCGATGAAGGCGAACAACCCCGAGCTTTTCAAGAACTTCCGCTGGGCGCCGTACCCCCGGGTCGACGTGAACCGCCCCGCACGGCCCACCATCGGCGGCATCGACCTGGCTGTGAGCGCCTACTCGCGCCACCCCGACCTGGCCTTCGAGGCGGCGCTGTGCCTGCGCAACCGGGAGAACCAGCTCATCGCCGCGCTCGAGGGCGGTCTGCCGCCCACCCTGCGCGCCCTGTACGACGAGCCCGCGTTCATGAAGGAGTACCCCTTCTCCGGGGAGGTGCTGGCCGCCCTGGAATCGGCGAGCGTGCGCCCGCTCACTCCGGCCTACCAGAACGTGTCGATCGCGGTCTCCCACACGCTGTCTCCGCCGTCCGGGATCGAACCGGAGAGCTCCGTCGACACCATCAGGGACCAGATCGACGATGCCCTGCGATCCGAGGGTGTGATCCCGTGAACCACCTCCTCCCGCACCACTCCGTCAGCCGGCGCCGCAGCGCGCGGGCCTCGTCCTCGGACGGCTCGAGATGAGCACGCGGGCGCAACCGGCCGGAACCCCGCCGCCCCCCGAGGCGGAGACGGAGCAGACGGGGCCGGACCGGGCGGCACTCTCGGCGGGAGCCAGGCAGGAGCGGCGGCTCGGCTGGCTGCTCTGCGCGCCTGCGGTCGTCGTCATGATCGCCGTGACCGCCTACCCCATCGGGTACGCCGTCTATCTGTCCCTCCAGCGGTACGACCTGCGCTTTCCCGGACAGGCGGAGTTCGTGGGCCTGAGCAACTACGGGGCGGTGCTGTCCTCCCCGTTCTGGTGGGACGCCTTCTGGGTCACGCTGTTCATCACCGCCGTGTCCGTGACGATCGAACTGGTCCTCGGAATGGGGCTCGCCCTGGTCATGCACCGCACGATCTTCTGGCGCGGCGTCGTCCGCACGTCGGTCCTCATTCCGTATGGGATCGTCACCGTGGTCGCCGCCTTCTCCTGGCAGTACGCCTGGACCCCGGAGCTCGGATACCTCGCCGAGTTGTTGCCCAGCGGGGAGGCCCCGCTGACCGAGCAGTGGCCCGCCCTCTGGCTGATCATCCTCGCCGAGGTGTGGAAGACGACGCCGTTCATGGCCCTGCTGCTGCTCGCGGGCCTCGCGCTGGTCCCCGAGGAGACCCTGAAGGCGGCCATGGTGGACGGTGCCACCGCCTGGCAGCGCTTCACCAAGATCATGGTTCCGCTGATGAAGCCGGCCATCCTGGTGGCGCTGCTCTTCCGCACACTGGATGCGTTCCGGATCTTCGACAACATCTACGTCCTGACCGCGGGCGCCCAGGGGACCGGCTCTCTGTCGATCCTCGGGTACGACAACCTGTTCACCGCGCTGAACCTGGGCATCGGGTCGGCGATCTCGGTCCTGATCTTCATCTGTGTCGGGATCATCGCCTTCACCTTCGTCAAGCTGTTCGGCACCGCCGCACCCGGCGCGGAGGTGAAGCGCTGATGGCCGCGGTGGGAAGGACGCACGCCGCCCGATGGGGTGTCATGAACGTCGTGGTGGTGCTGTACGCCCTGTTCCCTGTGTGGTGGATCGCCGCGCTGTCGTTCAAGGACCCCACCACCCTGACGGACGGCAACTACATCCCCACGGACTGGACCTGGGAGAACTACCGGGGCATCTTCGAGACCGCCGAGTTCACCCGTGCGCTGATCAACTCGATCGGTATCGCCCTGATCGCCACGGTGATCGCGGTGGCGCTGGGCACCATGGCCGCCTATGCGGTGGCCAGGCTGCGCTTCCCCGGCAAGCGGGTGCTGATCGGCATGTCGCTGTTGATCGCCATGTTCCCGCCGATCTCCCTGGTGTCACCGCTGTTCGACATCGAGCGGATCCTCGGGATCTTCGACACCTGGGTCGGGCTGATCATCCCGTACATGACCTTCTCGCTGCCGCTGGCGATCTACACCCTGTCGGCGTTCTTCCGGGAGATCCCCTGGGATCTGGAGAAGGCAGCCAAGGTCGACGGGGCGACGCCCGCGCAGGCCTTCCGGATGGTCATCGTGCCGCTGGCCGCGCCGGGCGTGTTCACCACGGCCATTCTCGTGTTCATCTTCTGCTGGAACGACTTCCTGTTCGCGATCTCGCTGACTTCCACCGAGTCCGCGCGCACGGTGCCCGCCGCGATCGCGTTCTTCACCGGGAGCTCCCAGTTCCAGCAGCCCACAGGGTCGATCGCCGCCGCTGCTGTGGTCATCACCATCCCGATCATCGTGTTCGTCCTGTTCTTCCAGAGGCGGATCGTCGCCGGACTGACCTCCGGGGCAGTCAAGGGGTGAACGGGCCGACCGCGGCGGACAGGCCACCGGTCCGAGACACCGACCGCAGTACCCGGACCCGGAAGGCATGAAGGCAAGGAGGCACCATCCATGGCCGAGATCATCCTTGAGGGAGTCACCAAGCGCTTTCCCGACGGGGCCCTCGCCGTGAAGGACGTGGACCTCGAGATCGCCGACGGCGAGTTCGTGATCCTGGTCGGTCCGTCGGGATGCGGCAAGTCCACCACCCTGAACATGATCGCCGGACTTGAGGACATCACCGAGGGCACCCTGCGCATCGGAGGGCGAGTCGTCAATGACCTGGCTCCCAAGGAACGCGACGTCGCCATGGTGTTCCAGAGCTATGCCCTGTACCCGCACATGAACGTCCGGGAGAACATGGGCTTCCCGCTGCGCCTGGCCAAGATGGACAAGGACACGATCAACGCCAAGGTGACGGAAGCCGCCCGGATCCTTGACCTGACCGAGCACCTGGACCGCAGGCCCGCCAACCTCTCGGGCGGTCAGCGCCAGCGGGTGGCCATGGGGCGGGCGATCGTCCGTGACCCCAAGGCGTTCCTGATGGACGAGCCGCTGTCCAACCTGGACGCCAAACTCCGGGTACAGATGCGCACTCAGATCTCCCGGCTGCAGCGGCGTCTCGGCACGACCACCGTGTACGTCACCCACGACCAGACCGAGGCGATGACGCTCGGCGACCGGGTCGTGGTCATGAGACAGGGCCTGGTCCAGCAGATCGGCACACCTGCCGAGCTGTACGACCTGCCGCGCAACATCTTCGTCGCGGGCTTCATCGGCTCCCCGGCGATGAACTTCCTGAACGCCACTTCGGCGGGCGGTGCCCTGCGCTCGTCCCTGGGCGACCTGCCCCTCGACGATCGTACGAGGCAGGCGCTGGAACGGCAGAACGCTCCCCGCGAGGTCATCGTCGGGCTGCGACCGGAGGCATTCGAGGACGTGGCCCTGTCGCACGGCCGGGACCGGACGGGCCCGGTCTTCACCGCCACCGTGGAGGTACTGGAGTCGCTGGGATCCGATGTGTATGTCTACTTCACCGCGGAGGGCGGGCCCGCGACGACCACCGAACTGGAGGAGCTCGCCAAGGACTCCGGCCTGCGAGACACCGGCGCCGACACCCATCACATCGTGGCCCGCCTGGACGCCGCCACGCGTGCCCGCGAGGGCGAACCGGTGGAGCTGCGGGTCGACATGGCCAAGGCGCACGTTTTCGACCCGGCGACCGGAGCGAACCTCACGCATCCGGCGAGGGCCGAGTGACGATGCGCCGCCCAGGACACGATCCGCGTCCATGTACCGGCGACTCAGGAGACGGCTGGTCCGTGTCGCCGGTTGCGGCGGGCGGTCGGCGGCCCGTGCGGCAGATTCGTCCCCACCTGTGCCGAGGGAAGTCGCGGGCCGGCTGCGGTGTCAGTGCGCTGAGCTATCCTTCCCGCCACCGCACACCGACTGTAGGGACCACGAGAATTGTCCGGCCTGTCTGCCTTCCCCCTGCCCTTCCAAGCCTCCCGTTCCCTGTCGTTCGCGACACCCCGAACGCTGCGGGAACGGCAGATGATGCAGTGCAGCGCGCACATCCGGGCGAAGCCGGGGTGGTTCGACAAGATGCACGATGCGGACATCGTCGCCAGGTGGAAGCAGGAAGCGGTCGCCCAGGGCCTCACCGAAGCGCAGGTCCGGTACGTGCTTGCCGAACTCGAGCACTACGCGGCGCTGCGGGACGGACGAACCGGCATCGAGGTGTCCGCCGTCGACGGGGTGTGGCAGTCGGACACACTGATCGACGACAAGCTCGCATCCCGCCTGCGCGAGGCGGTGCGGGTTCTGGAAGAGGTCCCCGAAGCGGACCGGGACTGGCACCCCGGATCCGGCGGGCAGGTACTGGACCTGGTCCACCCCTCACTGTTCTGCCTGGTGAGAGGCGTGAGCGGCGCGCCCGAGCGGGCTTGGCAGAACCCGACGGACCGCTACTCGACGTACGAGTTCTCGGAGAAGTTCCAGTGGCTGCCCACGGACGTCGACGTCAGTGACGACGGCGATGTCGCCTTCCGTTCGTACGTGAACAACGTCCACCCCGAGACCCATCACGAACTGGCCGCCGTCCTCCCGGACTTGTTCGCGCGCATGCGCCCGCTGCTGGAGAACGTGCTCACCGATCTGCGCCATCCGCGTCCCCTGCGGATCGAGGCGGATCCCTACGGGTGGTACGACTCGGAACCGGAGTTTCCGGACAAGTCCTCGTACAGTGATGCTGCGGCCTACGCGGAAGCCCTGCGTGCATGGGAGGAGGCCCAGGACGACTGGTGGGAGAACCGCCGCCCGGTCGTCCCGGACGCCCCGGACTTCACCCCGCCCGAGGTGCCCGACGCATCCTCCCGGGTGGACCTGCGCGGCCGTCGTCTTCAGGTCATCGTCAAGCTCGCCACGGTTCACCTGACCCCGGACAAGCCCGAGTACCCAGGCGGTTCCTGGCATGTCGAGGGGATGCTGAACGAGCGGATCGTCTCGACCGGCATCTACTACTGGGACAGCGAGAACATCACCGAGAGCCGGCTGAGCTTCCGGGCGGCGCTCGACGACCCGCACTACGAACAGAACGACGACAACGGTCTGCGTGAGGTCTACGGCCTGGAGGACGAAGACGCACTGAACCAGATGCTGGGGTCGGCGTCGACGCCGGCGGGTCGCTGCCTGGCGTTCCCGAACATCCTGCAGCACCGGGTCGGCTCATTCCGCCTCGTGGACCCCACCCGCCCGGGACACCGCAAGATTCTTGCCTTCTTCCTGGTGGACCCGTCGGAGAAGATCGTCTCGACGTCCGATGTGCCACCGCAGCAACCATGGTCCGCCACCTCCACCATGACGCTCGAACAGGCCAAGGACTACCGCGAACAACTCATGCGGGAACGCAAGTTCTTCGTGGACGAACACAACGAGCAGCTCTATGAGCGGGAGTTCTCCCTCTGCGAGCACTGAACCTCGACGTGCGGGTCGGCACCGGACTCGTGGGTGAGGAGCGCTTGGCCGTCCTGGAGGCCGAGTGCGCACGGCCGGTCGCGCTCGGCGCGGTACGCGTGCGACTCATGCCCGCCGACGACGAGAACGAGTCCTGCATCGCGATGCAGGACGTCGAGGGCAACGAGTTCCGTCTCGACTGAGCATCCTCCGACACAGGGGCCGTTCCGGAGCGATCCGGAACGGCCCCTGATCATCAACAGGTCAGCCCACGAAGTGCTTCTCCCGTGACGTGAGCCCCGGCGACGTTCCGTGAGGCTTCGCAAGGGTGTCGCCCTCCACGTCGATGGCCGGCAGGAGCCGGTCGAGCCAGCCGGGCAGCCACCAGGCGGACCTGCCGAGGAGGGCGAACAGGGCCGGCACGATGGCCATACGGACGATGAAGGCGTCGAAGAGGACGGCGGCGGCGAGGCCGAAGCCGATCATCTTGACGAAGTCGTTGTCCTCCATGACGAAGCCGGAGAAGACGCTGGCCATGATGATCGCGGCGGCGCCGACGACCCGGCCGCCGTACCGGAACCCGGCGACGACCGCCTCGCCGGGGCGGGCGCCGTGGGCGTACGCCTCTCGCATCCGGGAGACCAGGAAGACCTCGTAGTCCATCGCGAGGCCGAAGACCACACCGATCATGAAGATCGGCAGGGTGCTCATGACCGGGCCGGGATGGTCGACGCCGAGGAGACCGGCCAGCCAGCCCCACTGGAAGACGGCCACGACCGCCCCGAGGGCCGCGGTCACCGAAAGGAGGAAGCCCAGGGCGGCCTTGAGGGGGACGAGCACCGACCGGAAGACCAGCATGAGCAGGAGGAAGGCCAGGCCGACGACCAGACCGAGGTAGGGGAGCAGAGCGTCGTCGAGCGTCCGGGAGAAGTCGATGAACATCGCGGTCTGGCCGGCGACCATGATCTCCGTGGCACCCGTCCGGGACTCGAGACCGTCCGCCAGGTCGCGCAGCGAGCGCACCAGGTCCTCGGTCCTGCTGTCGGTGGGTCCGGTGTCGGGGACGACGCCGACGAGGGCGGTGTCACCGGCCGGGTTGGCGGTCACGGGGGAGACGGCCGCGACTCCCGGGACCTGTTCCAGAGCCGTCCGCACCTGCTCCGCCGCCGTCCGCGCGCCCTTCGCCTCGACGGTGATCGTCAGCGGCCCGTTGAAGCCGGGACCGAAGGAGTCCGACAGCATGTCGTACGCCTTGCGCTGGGTGGTGTGCGGGGCCATGGTCCCCTCGCCGGGCAGGCCCAGTTCGAGGCTCGCGGCGGGCAGGGCGAGGGCCCCGAGGCCCAGCACGCCGAGCACCAGGACGGCGACGGGCCGGCGCAGCACGAGTCCGGCCCAGCGGGCCCCGAGGCCGGGCTTCCCGCGCGCCGCGCGCTCGTCGGCCTTGCGCTGCTGACGCTGCGACAGCGGCTTGCCGGTGTACCGCTTGCGGTCCCGGCGGGCGAGGACCCTCACGGGGGCGAAGCCCAGCAGCGCGGGCACGAAGGTGATCGCGACGAGCACGGCGACGGCGACGGTGCCGGCGGCGGCGAGGCCCATCTTGGTGAGCATCGGGACGTTCACCACCGCGAGCCCGGCCAGGGCGATGATCACGGTGAGCCCGGCGAAGACCACGGCCGAGCCCGCGGTGCCCACGGCGCGGGCGGCGGCGTCCGCGCGTTCGCGCCCCTCGGCCATCTCGGAGCGGTAGCGGGAGACGATGAACAGCGCGTAGTCGATCCCGACGGCGAGGCCGATCATCATCGCGAGCGTCGAGGTCGTGGACGACAGGCCGAGGGTGCTGCCGAGTGCGGTGACGGCGCTGATGCCGATGCCGACGCCGATCAAGGCCGTCAGCAGGGACATGCCGGCGGCGACCAGCGAGCCGAAGGTGAGCAGCAGAACGACGGCGGAGACGAGGATGCCGAGCTTCTCTCCCGTACCGTTCATCCCCTGGTCGATCGCGACGGCGTCACCGCCCGCCTCGATGACGAGACCCGTGTCCCGGGCCCGCTCCATGGCCCGGTTCAGACCGTCGTGCGCCGCCGCGGTGAGTTCGGTGGCCTTCGCCTCGTACGTGACGTAGGCGTACGCGGTCGTACGGTCGCCGCTGACGGTGTCCGCCGTGAACGGGTCGGCCACAGCCGCCACTTGCGGCGCCGTGGACAGGGCGGCGACGAGCGCCGCGACCTGCGCCTTGCGGCCGGGGGAGGTGATCTGCTCGGTGCCGGGGGCGCGGATGACGACGCGGGCGGTGGCGCCGTCCGCGCGGGCGTCGGGGAACTTCTCCTGGAGGAGGTCGAACGCCTTCTGCGACTCCGTACCCGGCATGGAGAACGTGTCGGCGGGAGGGGCCGGGGCCGTGGAGGCCGCGAAGCCCGCACCGACGAGGGCCAGGAGCCACAGGAGGACGACCAGGCCCCGCCGTCGGAAGGCGAAGCGGCCGAGGCCGGAAAGGAAGGTTGCCACAGTGGTGGAGTCCTGTCGGGTAGGAGTGGACGTTGTCGGGTGTGGGGTGCGCGGGCAGCGCCCTCGTCCCGGCGGCGCGCAGGAGGTGCCGCCGGTGCGGGTGTCCTGAGAGGGGGTGTCCGTCGGGCTCCTGAACGCCGGGGCAGCAGGGCGGACCCGGCGTCGGGGGAGCCGCGAGGGCGGCGGTGCGCAGGAGGTGCCGCGAGGGGAGCCGCATCCGCCGAGGGTGGCTACCGCCCCGGTGGCGGGGAGGTGATGTCTCCCCGGATGCGGCTCGACGGCGGGGGAGGTGCCCGGGTGACCGAGTGCGCCTTGGGGGTACCCCCGGACGGCCTGCCGGCGGGCGGCGGGGACCCGGGCAACGGGGTCCCGGGCGCCGAGTCGAGCGGCGACGGGGCGACGCGCCCGGCGCGTGCGGTCCCCTGCGACCGGGCCCCGCGGATGCGGTCCGAGGCCGGACGGCGCCTGCGTCGCGTTGATGTGGCGACGAGGCGGCGTGGCTACGAGGCGGCCGGCCGGCCCTGTTCCGTGACGGTGACGGCCGAGGCGGGGCACGCGCCGGCGGCCATGCGGACCGAGGGGTGCTGGTCCTGCGGCGGACTGGCGTCCAGCAGGAGGACCAGACCCTCCCTCTCGTCCTGGTCGAAGACCGCGGGAGCGGTCAGGGCGCACATGCCCGCGCCGAGGCAGCGGTCGCGGTGGACGCGGATGTCCATGGGATCAGACCTCGTCCCAGGTGACCGGCAGCCGGTGCACGCCGTAGATGTTCATGTCGGTGCGCAACGGGACGTCGCCGGCCGGGATGTCGAGGCGCAGCGTGGGGAACCGCCTCAGCAGCGCGGGCAGCGCCACCGTGAGCTCCACGCGGGCCAGTTGCTGGCCCAGGCACTGGTGGATGCCGTGTCCGAAGCCCAGGTGTCCCGCGGCCTTGCGGCGCAGGTCGAGGACGTCGGGGTCGGGGAACCTCTCCGGGTCCCGGTTGGCGGCCTCGAGCGAGAGGGTGACGCTCTCGCCGGCCGCGATCGTCCTGCCGTCCAGCTCGACGTCCTCCAGCGCCGTCTTCACGGTGGTGTGGGCGACCGTCAGGTACCGCAGGAGCTCTTCGACGGCCTGCGGCGCGAGGTCGGGCTCCGAGCGCAGGGCCGCGGCCTGGGCCGGGTTGCCGAGCAGGGCGAAGGTCCCGTGGGCGATCATGTTGGCGGTCGTGTCGAGCCCGGCGGCGAGCAGGAAGCCGCCGATCCCGACGAGTTCCTCGTCGGTGAGGTCGGAGTCCTGAGCCAGGTCGCCGAGGAGGTCGTCGGAGGGTGCGGAGCGCTTGGCGGCGACCAGCTCGGCCATGTACTCCTGGAGGCCGACGAACGCGGCGTACCGTTCCTCCGGTGTCGGGTCCATGGCCATGAGCGTGTGGGCGTGGTGCTGGAAGCGTTCCCGGTCGGCGTAGGGCACGCCGAGGAGCTCGCAGATCATCAGCGCCGGGATCGGCCGGGCGAACGCCTCGACCAGGTCGGTGCCCGGCCCACGGCGCTCCATCACGTCCAGGCGCTCGGCCGTGATCTCCTCTAACCGCTCGGTGAGCCGGCGCATCCGGCGGACGGTGAATTTGCCGGCCAGGAGCCGCCGGAAGCGGGTGTGCTCGGGAGCGTCCATGCCGGTCATGTCCCCGACGGGCGCGGGCGGCAGGGGGCCTTCGGGCCCCCCGGGGAAGGGGTAGTGCATCAGCTCGTACCGCGAGCTGAACCGCGAGTCGCCCAGGATCGAGCGGACCGCGGAGTATCCGGTGGCGAGCCAGCCGACGTGCCCGTCGGGGTAGGCCATCCGGGTCAGCGATCCCTTGTCGCGCAACTCCGCGAGTCCGGCGGGCGGGTCGAAGGGGCAGCCGGCGGTGCGCTGCGTGGGGATGGTGACGGGCTCGGTGTCGTCGGGCCGGGCCGACGGTCCGTGTGCGTGCTGCATGGTGTCCTCCGTGGGAAGCGATGTGCGGTGGTCGGTGACGTGCGGTGGCCGGGTGGGGCGGTGCTCAGCGCTTGGCGGTACGGCCGAAGGCGGACCGGGCCCAGAGGTAGCCGACGAGGGTCAGGCCGGCGCACCAGGCGAGGGCGAGGTATCCGCTGCTGCCGATGCCGGTGCCCATGAGCAGGCCGCGCAAGGTCTCGATGACCGGGGTGAAGGGCTGGTACTCGGCGAACCAGCGCAGCCCTGTCGGCATGGAGTCGGTCGGGACGATGGCGCTGCCGAGGAAAGGCAGGAAGGTCAGGGGCAGCGGTGTGTTGCTCGCCGACTCCGGTGTCCTGGCCACCAGGCCCATACCTGCCGCCAGCCAGGTCAGCGCGAGGATGAGCAGGGTCAGCAGTCCGGTCGCGGCGATCCATTCGACCAGGGAGGCGTCGGGGCGGAAGCCGATGGCGAGGGCGACGCCGATCACCAGGGCGACGCCCACCAGGGTCTGCAGCAGGCTGCCGACGACGTGCCCGGTCAGGAACGCGGCGCGGGAGATGGACATCGTGCGGAAGCGGTTGACGATGCCCTCCGTCATGTCGACGCAGACGCCGACCGCCGTCGCCACCGCCCCGGAGGTCGCGGCCATCAGGATGATGCCGGGCGCGACGTAGTCGATGTACTCGCCGCCACCGGCGGGGGCTCCGGAGATTCCGGCACCGAGTGCGCCCCCGAAGGCGTAGTTGAACAGCAGGAGCAACATCACCGGCATGAGGACGACGGAGAACGTCATCGCGGGATAGCGCAGCGCGTGCTTGAGGTTGCGCCGCAGCATCGTCATGGAGTCCCTGACGGCGTAGGTGAGGGTGCTCATCGGGCCATCTCCGTCGTGGTGCCGGGCGTGCCGTGACCGGTGAGGGTCAGGAAGACGTCGTCGAGGTCGGGGGTGTGCACGGTCAGCGACTCGGCGCGCACCGCCGCTCCGTCCAGGACGTCGAGTACGGCCCGCAGGGTCGGGATGCTGCCGTCGCTGGGGATGCGGAGCGTGAGCTCCTCGGGGTCGCGTGCGGCAGCGCCGAAGTGGCGGGCGGCGGTGTCGAGGTCGGCGGCTTCCGAGAAGCGCAGCCGGATGTGGCCGCCGGGGATGAGGCGCTTGAGCTCGTCCGCGGTTCCCTCGGCGACCAGCCTGCCCTTGTCGAGGACGGCGATGCGGTCGGCGAGCTGGTCGGCCTCCTCCAGGTACTGCGTGGTCAGGAAGATGGTGACGCCGTGGCCGGCGACGAGCCCGCGGATGATCTCCCACATGGTGCGGCGGCTGCGGGGATCGAGGCCGGTGGTCGGCTCGTCGAGGAAGATGATCCTCGGGTCGCCGACCAGGGTCATCGCCAGGTCGAGCTTGCGGCGCATGCCGCCGGAGAAGGCGGAGACCGGCTTGCGGGCGGCCTCGGAGAGTTCGAAGCGCCGCAGGAGCTCGGCCGCGCGGCGGCGGCCCTCGCGCCGTGGCAGGTGCTGGAGGTCCGCCATGAGGAGCAGGTTCTCCTCGGCGGTGAGGAGGTTGTCGACGGCCGCGAACTGGCCGGTGACTCCGATCGCGGCGCGTACGCCGTCGGGCCGGTCGGCGAGGTCGTGGCCGGCGACCCGGGCCTGTCCGGCGTCGGGCGCGATGAGCGTCGACAGGATCTCGACGGTGGCGGTCTTGCCGGCGCCGTTGGGCCCGAGGAGGGCGAAGACCGTGCCCTCGGGGATGTGCAGGTCGATGCCGTCGAGGACGACCTTGTCGCCGTACGACTTGCGCAGGCCGAGCGCGGAGATGGCGGGCGGCGCCGTGGCGCGGGCTTCGGCGGTGGGTGTCGTGGTCATGGGGTTCCGCTTTTCCTTCCGGGGAGGTCAGGCGCGGCGGACGACGATGTCGCCGACACTCGTGCGGGCGTGGATCTCGACGGTCTCGTCGGAGGCGTCGGGCCCTTCGGCGGCGCCGAGCGCGTTGCGGAACGTGCCGAACTTGGAGTTGACGTCCAGCCAGGCCGCGGTGGACTCGCGGATGCCGACCTCCACGTCACCGACGGCGGTGCGGAGGTCGATCACGCCCCGCGCCACCTGCTGCACGGTGATCGCGCCGTTGGCGGACTTGGCCTCGACCGAGGCGTGCGCGATACCGACCGTGATGCGGCCATTGGCGGCGCTGACCTTCAGGACACCGGTGATCTCGTCGATCGCCGTCTCGCCGTTCCCGTTCTTGACGGTCGCCGTTCCCGTGATCTCGCCGAGGTCGACCCGGCCCGCCCCGTAGATCTCGGCATCGCCCACGGCCCGGTCGACGCGGATGTCGCCGTGGCCGGTCCGCAGGTTCACCGCGGAGGTCTCGTCGAGCCGGATGTCGCCGAGCGAGGTCTTGATGCGGCACTCGCCGAGCGGCCCCTCGCCGGTGTAGTCGCCCATGGGGGAGTTGCCCCGGACGCGCGATCCGGCGGGGAGATCGACGGTCACGTCGATCGAGCCGTGCTTGCCGAACAGGCCGCGCTTCTTGGGCCCCTTGAGGGTGAGGGTGCCATTGGCGTACGTCACCTTGGTCTGCTGTGCGGCCCGTACGTCGGCGTCGTCGGCGGCGTTGCTCGGCAGCACATCCACGACGGTGTCCTGGCGCTTGCTCGCGCTGAGCCGCACGTTGCCGACCTCGAACTCGAGGACCGCGGTGATGGGTGCGGGGGTTTCGTAAGAAGGCATGGGTGTCCCGTCCTCTTGACTCTGAAGGGTGTTTCCGCAGGTGGGGCGGTCGTGCGTGGGCGTGGGAGCGAAGGACTCCGGCCGGGTCGGGTCCGCGAAGTCCGTCCGCCCGGCGGGCGGACGACACCGATTCGCAGGCTCTAGCGGACCCAGCCCTGGTAACCCTGGCCGGTGCGCGGGGTACGAGCGGCGGGCCGGGCGGGTCCGCCACCCGGCTCCAGGGCGGTGGCCACGGCCCGGACGAGCCAGGCGTTGACGGACAGACCCTCTCGGGCGGCCGCCTCCTCGACCCGGGCCTTCAGGGGCGCCGGAAGCCGGAAGTTGATCCGGGCCGTTCCGCCTTCGTCGCTGTCCGCCAGGGATGGCGCCACGGGTGGCGCCACAGGTGCCGCCATGGCGGGGGCCTCCTCGGTGGGGGCCTCGCCGACCGGTGGTGCCGTCACCACGAACTCGGGGTCGAGGCCCCGCAGACGGACGTCCACCGAGCCCGGCGCCAGCTCGCGCGTGATCTCGTCCGAGGCGGCGGAGAGGGCGTTCAGGAGCGTCAACCGGGCTGCGGACTCCAGTGGTGCGGTGAGCCGCTCGGCGAGGGCGCGCGCCTCGTCCCCGCCGGCGCTCGCGGCGACCGCGAGCTCGTGGCGGAGATGATCGACGTAGGGGGTCAGGTCCATACGAACATAGTGGCACCATGATGGCGCCATGGCAAGTGATTGTGGCGCCATGTGGCACCAAGTGGCATCAGGCGGGTGCCATGATGGCGCGTCGGAGCCGGAGACCGCGTCCTGCCGGGGGACGAGTTCCGCCACGGCCCGCCCTGCCGAACGAGTTCCGCCACGGCCCGCCCTGCTCGCCACGGGTCGGCGGCCGCCCTGGGGCCACGGGCTCCGCGGCGCAACCTGTTCGGGGGCGGGCAGCGCCGTCCCACCGGTGACGTGCCGCGCCAGGTCCGCCGGAAGGCGGGCGCTGCCGCAGACGTGCTCGCGCAGCGCCAGGCGGAGCACGGGGGCCTCCTCCAGCAGCGCCGTTCCGCCGGCCCCGGCCGCCGTTCCGCCGGACCCACCCACCGACCGCGACCGGTGCCGGGCCGCGCACCGGCCGACGGGCCCTGACCCACGCCCGGGTGAGGGTCACTCAGGGTGCGCTGTACACCTCCTGCGGGTCCGGCTGCGCGGTGAAGATCGACCTCTGGTCGTAGACGACCGAGACCCAGGGCCGACGCCGACGGAACCCGCGGCCGCCTAGCGTCCTGAGGCATGAAGACGTTACGAACACTGCGTCCGGCGGCCGTCGCCGCCCTCGCCCTGGCCCTCGCCGCGCCCGTATCGGCCGCGCACGCCCAGTCGACCGCCGACCGGGCGGCCCCGCTCGTCGCCTCCGTCCAGGAGGCCGCCGCCGGCGTCGTGCTGCCGAGCCCCGGGGGCCCCTCGCCCGTCGGCCGGTCCACGCTCCACCTCGTCGACCGGGCACGCCAGGACCTGTGGGTGCCCGAGCGGCCGCGCGAGCTGATGGTCGACATGTACTACCCGGCCCGCGACGCCGGGCGCACGCCCGCCCCGTACGCCGACCCGCGCGAGGCGCGGCGGCTGGTCGAGGCCGCGGGCGGCCAGGACGCCGCGGCCGGCGAGAAGCTGGGCGCCACCCGCACGCACGGCTTCGCCGGGGCACGGCCCGACCGCGGCCGCCATCCGCTGGTCCTGCTGTCACCCGGCTTCGGGGCCCCGCGGTTCACCCTGACGACCCTCGCGGAGGAACTGGCCAGCAGGGGGTACGTCGTCGCCCTGGTCGACCACGCCAACGAGTCCTCCGGCACGGTCTTCCCCGGCGGCCGCCTGCTGACCTGTGTGGCGTGCGAGAAGGCGGAGACGCTGGAGGACATGCGCAAGGCCACCGTCAACCGCGGGCAGGACCTGTCGTTCGTCATCGACCGGCTGACCGGCCCGCGGCCGGCGTGGAAGCACGCAGCGCTCATCGACCGCAAGAGGATCGGCGCGGCCGGCCACTCCCTGGGCGGCGCCGCCGCGGCCTCGGCCATGGCCCGGGACGGCCGCGTCCTGGCCGGCATCAACATGGACGGCACGTTCGGCGACCCCGTGCCCGAAGGCGGTCTCGGCAAGCGGCCGTTCATGATGCTCGGCACCGATGACCCCGTCCACCAGCCCGGAGGCGGGGACCCGACCTGGGACGTGGCGTGGCGGAACCTCGACGGCTGGAAGCGCTGGCTGGGGGTGACGGGCGCCCACCACTTCAGCTTCTCGGACGTACCCGTCCTCCTGGACCAGCTGAACATGCCGTACCCCGGCAGCCAGCCGACGCTGCCCGCCGGGCGGTCGGTCGATGTGACGCGGGCGTACGCGACCGCCTTCTTCGACCTCCACCTCCGCAACCGGCCCCAGCCGCTCCTGGACGGACCGTCGCCGCAGAACCCGGAGGTGCGTTTCATCCAGCCCGCACGGTGAGCCGCCGCCGGGCGCGGGCACCGCGCCCGGCGCTCGGACCGCGCCCGGCGCTCGGACCGCGCCCGGCACGCGCGCCGTGCGCGGTCCCTCGCGTCAGCCCGCGGCCACCGTCCCGCGCCGGGCCCGCAGCGGGGCGCCCCGCTCGCGCAGCGTCCACGGGTCCGCCAGCTCATGGAGGAGCAGCCGGTCGGCCAGGGCGGTGCGCTCCTCGGGAGCGAGCGCGGCGACGGCGGTGACGAGCCGCTCCGCGGTGGCCGTCCCGTCCACCGGACCGTCGTGCGCCAGGAGGCGCGCCGTCCCGGCGTCCAGGGGGGCGTGCTCTGCGGCACGGTCCGGCCGCGGCCCGCCCGCGCGGCGCAGCGGTTCAGCGGCCTCGTCGGGGAGCAGGTCCGCGTACGCGGGCAGGTCGGCTTCGTCGGCGGCGAGCAGCAGGTGCTTGGCGATCAGCGCGGTCTCGGGGAACGGAGTGCGGACGGCCAGCGCCGACAGCGCCGCGGGCGCGAGACCGGCCACGCAGCCCGCGTGCAGCAGGACCTCCCGGACGCGCCGCGCCCGGGAGGTGCCGGGCAGCAGGGCGGCGGTGCGCTCGATGAACCGGGTGAGGACCGCGTCGGCCTCCTCCGTGGCGGTGCCCTCCGCACCGCGGAACCAGCGGGCGAGGTAGCCGTACCACCACGCCAGCTGGACGGCGTACAGCTCCGCGACCGTGTGCTCGTACGCGCCGGCCGGGAGCAGCCCCTCCTCGTCGAGGTCCCGGAGGGCGGGGACGAGGTCGCGGTAGACGAGGCGTATCCAGGTGTGGGGGGAGCGCTGGATGCCCCAGCAGTCGCCACGCGCGTGGTCGGCCAGCAGCTCGGCGGGCGCGATGGTCCCGGCGGCGAAGTCGGTGACGAAACCGGTGACGGGGGGCGTGCCGGCCCCGGACTCCGCCGTGGCGCCGGAGCGGGCGGCCTCGAAGCGGTACAGGTGCTCGTCCGCGCGCGGCGGTCCGGGTACGGGCAGCTTGTCGTCGATCAGCCGCTCCAGCTCGGCGTAGCGGCGGTGGAGTGCGTCGAGGGGCAGGTCGAGCCCGGGGTGCAGGGGGTTGGCGAACCGGTTCTTGAACTTGGCGATCTCCTCGGACAGGGCCTGGTAGAGGAAGATCTTGTCGAACCGGTAGCTGAAGGACAGGCCGATGTAGGGGAAGACGGTGCAGTCCCGGCACTCCGAACGGTGCCCGACCTCCTCGTCGCGCACCCGGAGGAACTCCTCGTCCCGGACCAGCTCGCCCAGCGGACGGTCCCACTCCAGTGAGTTGTCGAAGGCGTGGTAGCACGGCAGGACCAGGCGGCCGTCGGGGCCGACGGTCAGGATGCGCTTGTTGGCGAAGCAGTCCGTGGGCGCGGTCGGGTCCAGCGTCTCCATGTACTTGCGGAAGTGCAGGTTGACGAGCGCGTACGGCTGGTACAGCAGGCGCAGCAGCTCGTCGGCGATCCGCCCGCCCGTGGGCTCGGAGGCGGACATGCGCTCCGTGCGCCGCGGACCCGCGCCGGCGAGCGGCTTGCCGTTCTGCTCGATCAGCTTCAGCTTCCGGGCGGTCCGGTTGACGTCCCTGACCGTGTCCTGCTCGTCGAAGTACTCGAACATGCCGGAGAAGTAGACCGGCAGCCGGTTGTCGTGCGCGAAGCGCAGCAGGTCCGGCAGCTCGTCCAGGTTCTCGCGGGTGACGACGCAGATGAGTTTCAGGTTGCCGGACCCGGTGGCGGCGATGCGCCGGATGACGTCGAGCGCCCGGTCCAGGGTCGGCACGCCCCGGATGGCCCGGTAGCGGTCGGGCCGCAGGGTGTCGAGGGAGACGTTCATGGTGTCGACGTACGGCACGATCGACTCGATGTGCTGGGCGAAGCGGATCCCGTTGGTGGTGATCTCCACCGTCATGCCGAGGGACTTGGCGTGCTGGACGATGCCGTCGATGTGCGGGTGCAGCACGGGCTCACCGCCGGTGAAGTCGACGTAGCGCACGCCGAGGGCGTGCAGCTCGTCCAGGATCTCCCGGCCGCGCTCCAGGCTCAGTTCCTCGTAGCCCTTGAACTTGTCGTCCTGCCAGACGTTGCAGTAGCCGCAGAGCGAGTTGCAGCGGAAGGTGATGTAGAAGCGGGCCGCCTGGAGCAGGCCGGTGTCCGCGGCGGTGTTCACCGTGGTGGTCACGGCGGTGGTGTCGGGAGTGGCGGGTACGGCCGCGGGTGCGGCTGCGTCGGTGGGCGGTGTCACTGTGGTCTCCGTGGGGTGGGCCGGCGCGGGCGGTGGGTGAGGGGCGGGGTCAGGGCAGGGGCTTTCCGCGGGCGGCGATCCACAGCGCGTACCACTCCTCGTGGGACAGGCCGGGCTCCCCGGCGGCCGCGTCACGGCAGGCGCGGATGCGTTCGGGCCGGCTGGTGCCGACGACCGGGCGGATGCCGGCCGGGTGCCGCTGGAGCCACCACAGCAGGACGGTCTCCGGCGTCGTGCCCTTCGCCGCGGCGAGTTCGCCGATCAGGTCGGCCGCCGGGGACGGCTCGGCGCCGGTGAAGCGGCCACGGGCCAGGGCGCCCCACGCCTGGAGCTCGATGCCGTGGGCGGTGCAGTACTCCAGCGTCCCGGACGGGAAGCCGTTGGCGGCCGCGGCGCCGGTGTTCACCAGGACGCCGTCCTCGACCCAGTCGCGCCGCTCCAGGCTCATCTCGAGCTGGTTGGCGACCAGCGGCACGTCGAGGTGCGCCTGGAGACGGTCGATCTGCGCGGCGCTCATGTTCGACACGCCGAACTGCCTTACCAGGCCCTGGGAGTGGAGCTCACCGAGCGCCCCGGCGATCTCGTCGGGGCGGGCGAGCGGATCGGGGCGGTGCAGGAGGAGCGTGTCGATGACGTCCGTGCGCAGCCGGGTCAGGCTCTCCTGAACGCGGCGGACGATGCTGCCGGCGCGCAGGTCGTACAGCCCCGGGCGGCCGCCCGCGGGCAGCCGGATGCCGCACTTGGTCTGGAGAACGATCCGTTCGCGCAGGCCGGGCGCCCGGGACAGCACCTCTCCGAAGACGGCTTCGGACTTGCCGTGCCGGTAGATGTCCGCGTGGTCGAAGGCGGTGATGCCCGCGTCGAGCGCGGCCTCGACGGCGGCCTGGGCGTGGTCGATGTCGGCGGCGGTGTACGGCGTGTCGTCCCAGGTGCCCCCCAGGCCCATGCATCCGTACAGCAGCCGGCCGTGCGGCGGCCGCTCCGCTCCGTGGGCTCCGCCCGGTGTGGTGTCGTGCATGCGGTTCAGTCCTTCACTGCGTCGGCGAGCATCTCCGCGGCGGCGAGCACCGGGAGCTGGGTGTTCGATGCGGGGACGGTCGGCAGCAGGGAGGCGTCCACGACACGCAGGTTCGCCAGGCCGCGGACCCTGCCCTCGCCGTCGGTCACGGCGAACGGGTCCTCCGGCCTCCCCATGGCACAGGTGCCGACGGGGTGCCAGTACGTGCCGAGCCGGGCCCGCAGCTCCGCGTCGGACGACTCCCGCGACGGGCTGCCCGGTACCGGACCCGCCAGACGCCGCAGCGGGGCCGCCGCCGCGAGCCGTTCCACGATCTCCAGGCCCGAGCGCAGGGCGGCGGCGTCCCGGCCGCCCGGGTCGGAGAGGAACCCCGGGTCGATGTCCGGGGCCTCGGCCGGATCGGCGGAGCGCAGCCGCACCCGGCCTCGGGACACGGGCTTCATCAGGAAGGCGGAGATGCCCGCCTCGTACGTGCCCGGCGGCAGCGAGCCGAACAGCGGATCCCCCGCGGACGGCAGGATGTGCAGGTTCCACGACCCCTCGGGGCACCCCACACCCGCCGCCCGGATCAGCATGCGGCTCACGTACAGGTCGCCCTCCCGCTCCTTCGCCGCCAGTGCCGGGTTCAGCGCATCGGTCGGCGCCAGCGGGACGAACAGCCCCGGCTGGTCGGTGAGGTTGGCGCCGACGCCGGGCAGGTCGGCCTCCGGACGGATGCCCAGGGCGCGCAGCTCGTCCGCCGGGCCGAGGCCGCTGCGCAGCAGGAGCGCGGCCGAGCCGAAGGTGCCGCAGGCCACGACGAAGGTGCCGGCCGTCAGGGTGTTCCGCCGCCCGTCGGTGACGACCTCGGCGGCGGTGACCCGGCCGCCGCGCACGATCAGCCGCTCCGCGGCCGTGCCGCCGAGGACGGTGAGGTTGGGGCGGGAGCGCGCCTCCCCGAGGTAGGCGAAGGCGGCGTTCCAGCGGGTGCCGTCCAGGGCGTTGAGCAGCGGCGTGCCGTACCCGGGGCCGCCGGGTGCGCCCATGTCCACCCGGGGGAAGCCCAGTTCGCGGGCGGCTTCCAGCGCGGCGCCGCTCCACGCGGACAGTTCGTGCTCCGGGACGGGCTGCAGCCGCATCTGTTCGACGGCGCGCCGCCGGTACGGCTCCAGCGCCGCGGCGGACCAGCGCTCCCCGCCCGCGCGGACCCACTCGTCGTGGTCGGCCGTGCTGCCCCAGGTGTTCCAGCAGCCGTTGACGCAGGAGGAGCCGCCGAGGACGCGGGCGCGGAAGCGGTGGACGGCGGTACGGCGCTCCCACAGGTGGTCGCGGGGCAGGGCGTGGGCGTCGAGGAGCGTGGGCGGCCACTCCCGCCACCGCGGCCCGTGGTCCGGCCCCGCCTCGACCAGGCACACGGAACGGCCCGGGTCCTCGCTCAGGCGGGCGGCCAGTACGCACCCGGCCACTCCGCCGCCGAGGACGACGACGTCGTGACCGGTGGAGCGGGCGGAGGCGCTCATGCGCCGTCTCCCGCCGGCACGCCGGCCCGGTCCAGCAGGTCGGCGAGGCCGATCGCGTCGGTCCGGGTGGACGGGACGGTGCAGGCGTGCGCCCCGGCCACCGCCCCGTACCGGCCGCAGCGCTCCAGCGGTTCGCCGCCGAGCCAGCCGTAGAGGAAGCCGGCGGCGAACGCGTCACCGGCTCCGTTGGAGTCGACCACCGGTGCCGGCGGGGCGACCGCCGGGATGTGCGTCAGCTCGCCGTCGGCCAGCAGGTACGCGCCCTCGCTGCCGGCGGTGGCCACCACGGCACGGGCCTTGCCGCGCTCGACGATGGCGCGCATGGTCCGCTCCGGGTCCGCCAGCGCCGTGGTGGACACGAAGACGAGGTCCGCCTCGTGGGCGAACGGCTCGTGGTAGGGGTTGACGCCGTCCCAGTTGTGCAGGTCCGTCGAGATGGTCGCACCGGCTTCCCGCAGCGCGGGGAGCGCGTGGGCGCACGGGTGGGTGATGACGACATGGGCGTGCCGGCTCGCGCGGGCCAGGTCGCGCACCACGTCCCCGGGCAGCCGGTCGGAGGCGCCCGCCCGGGTGTCGTCGTACAGCGACAGGCGCCGCCCGTCGGGCCCGACGAGGTTCACCGCACGCTTGGTGCCCCCGGGCTGGCGTACCTCGGTGAACGGGATGCCCCGGTCCCGGTGCAGGGCGCGCACGAGGTCGCCCTCGGGGTCGTCGCCGATCATGTCGAGGTGGTGGGTGCGCAGACCCAGGGCGTGCGTGCCCAGGGCGACGAAATCACCGCTCTGTCCGGCCCGGGTCACGATCCCGGGACGGATCATGTAGCTGTCGGCGAACGGGAGGGGCAGCTCGGGGACGTGGACGACGGTGTCCACGCCGGCGCCGCCCAGGACGAGGACGTCGATGTCGGTGTTCATGGGGCTTCCTTGGCTGTGTCGGCCGGGAGGTCCGGCGTGGTCCGGTCCGGTGCGGTACGGCGAACCGTCACGCGCTGCGGGCGGTCGGGGGGCGGGACGGGGAGTCGGGAAGAGGCGGGAAGAGACGTTCGAGGACGGTCGCGACGCCGTCGTCGTCGTTGCCCGGCGCGGTCTCGTCCGCGTGCTGCCGCAGCCGGGGGTGGGCGTTGCCCATGGCGACGCCGTGGCCGGCCCACCGCAGCATGGGTATGTCGTTGGGCATGTCGCCGAAGGCGATGGTGTCGGCCGCGGTGAAGCCCAGCAGCCGGGCCGCGGCGGCCAGTCCGCTGCCCTTGTCCACCCCGGCGGGCAGCAGCTCCACCATGCCCTCGCCGGAGTGCGTGACGGCGATCCGGTCCGCGCAGACGCGGCCCGCCAGCGCCGCCAGGGCGTCGTCGCCGAGCCGTCGGCTGCGGATGAGCACCTTCTCCACGGGGTGCGCCCACAGCGCGCCGGGGTCGTCCACGAGCCGCCAGCCGTGCCGTACGCGCTCACCGAACCCGGGGGTGACCAGGAACTCCCCGGCGAGGCCCGCGGTCACCACGCCGAGCGCCAGCGGCCCCGCCTCCTCCGCGATGCGGCTCACCAGGGCGCGGACGGTGGGGCGGTCCAGGGTCGCCGTGGCCAGCAGGCGGTCCGCACCGACGTCGTACAGCTGGGCGCCCTGGCCGCACACCGCCACCCCCCGGTACCCCAGCGGCTCCAGCAGGCTGCGGCAGCCCGCGGCGGGGCGGCCGGTGACCACCAGGTGGCGGGCGCCGAGCGCCGTGGCCCGGGCGAGGGCGGCACGCGTCCGGGCGGAGACGCTGAGGTCGCCGCGGAGCAGCGTGCCGTCGAGGTCGGTGGCGACGACGGAGAAGGACGGCCCGCGGGCGGGGCCGGGTGCCGGGCGCGGTGCGCTCATCCGCCGCCCTCCCGCCGCCGCTCGTCGTGGAGGAGCAGCAGCGTGTGCGCGGCCAGGGACGCGGCGTCGGTGACGCGGCCCGAGCGCACCAGTTCGCGCCACTCGCCGGGATCGGCCCAGCGCCGCCGCATGTCGGCCTCGGAGGGCTCCGGTTCGGGCTCGCCCTCGGTGAGCTCCTCGGCGAGGAAGACGTCGCAGCCCTGGCTCGCGTACCCGTAGGCGACGTGCACCCGCCCGAGGAGGGTCATGCGGGCGGCCCGCAGACCGGTCTCCTCGCGCAGCTCGGCGCGGGCCAGCTCGAGCGCGGTGCCGCCGCCCGGGTGCTCCCGGGGCCACGAGCCCTGCGGGAACTCCCAGTACCGGCCGCCCACCGGGTAGCGGTACTGCTCCACCAGGCGCACGCGCCCCTCCTGACGGGGGATCACCAGGGCGAAGTCGGGCTTGTCCACGACGCCGTAGCGGTCCCGGCTGCCGTCGGGGCGGCGGATGTCGTCCTCGCGGACGCTCATCCACGGGTTGCGGTAGACCTCGCGGGAGCGGATGGTGCGGATCACGCGGCTCTCCCTCCGGGGTGGTCGAGCAGGGTACGTACCCCTTCGGTGACGCCCCGCACCCGCAGGCCGCGCCCGGCGAGGAAGCCGTCGAGGAGACGGCTGGTCAGACAGCTGTGCGCGGGCCTGCTCGCATAGCGTCCTTGCGCCTTCGGCACCCGCACGACCAGGGAACGCGGCACGCCCAGCCCATCGGCCACGGCCTCGGCCCACGCGGCCCGCGACACCAGCTCGGGCCCACCGAGATGGAGCAGCGCAGGCGCGGCGGGGGCGAGGACGGCCGCCGTCACGTCGGCGACGTCCGTCACCAGCACCGGGGTCGTCCACTGGTCGTCGGGGGCTTCCACGGGCTCACCGCGGCGCAGCCGGTGGGCGCAGGCGGCGAAGAAGTTGAGCCACTTCGCGCCGTGCTCCGGTTCCCAGCCGTAGACCAGGCTGACCCGCAGCACCGTGGCGTCCGCCGCCCCGCGCACCACGTCCTCCGCGGCGAGCTTCGCCCGGCCGTAGGCGTTGGCGGGCGCGGTGGGGGCCGACTCGTCGTTGACGGGGGAGTGGCCGGGGAAGACGTTGTCCGTCGAGACGAGGACCGTGCGTACACCGGGCGCGGCGGCCGTGAGGTTCCGTGCCGCCGCGGTGTGCAGCGCCGCGGCCCGGTCCGGGTGGGCCTCGCACCAGGTCGCGTCCGACGGGCCGTGCACCAGGACCAGGCGGTCGGGGCGGACCTCCTCCACGACCCGCCGGCAGGCGGCGGCGTCGGCCGCGTCCAGCGGGACCCAGGACGCCGGGGCACCGCCGGGCGGGCGGCGGGAGGCGAGCACCGGCCGGTCCCCCTCGGCGGCGAGCCGGGCGGCGACGGCGCGTCCCACGAAACCGCTGCCGACGATCAGCGTGCGCGTCATACGGTCGTCACCACCCGCCGCGCCGCGCCGCGCGCGGCGAGCAGCCGCCCGGCCCCGATCAGCCCGTGGTCGTCGTCCGGCGCGCCGAGGACCACCATCCGGCGGATCTCGTCGGGCGTCAGGCCGAAGCAGCCGAGCCGCTGCAGCTCCTCGGTGAGGAGTTCGGCGTAGCGGGGCCCGATCGCGAGGGCGAACCCGCCCATCAGGACGTAGCGGCGCACGCCGATCGAGGTGAACACCGACGTGACGGCGGAGGCAAGATGGGTGAGCCCGCCGCGCAGGACCGCGGTGGCGAACGGGTCGTGCGCGCGGATCGCGGCGGCCAGGGCCGGATTGTCGAGGTGCGCCGGATCGGGGGCGAGGTCCGCGAGGGCGGAGCGGGCGTACCCGCCGGGGTCCGCGGCGGCGGCGCGGCGCGCGGCGGCCAGGACACCCCGGCCCGAGGCGATGCCGCCCAGATGGCCCCGCCCGCCGCAGTCGCACGGCGCCGCCTGCGGTGAGGGGTCGCACCTCCAGTGGCCCAGCTCGCCCCCGTGACCCTCGGCGTCGAGGAGCACCTCGCCCGCCCGGTACACCTTGCTGCCGATCCCGGAGCTGACCGTGATCAGGCAGAAGGGCGGCTCGTCGGGGCCCTGCACATGGCGCCAGACCGCTGCCGTGAGGTCGTTGACCACGACGACCGGCACGCTCAGCCGCTCTTCGAGGAGGTGGCGCAGCGGCAGGGGCGCGCCGCGGCCGCCCCAGATCGTCGGGGCGGTGACGACCCGCCCGTCGGCCGTCACGGGCCCGGCGAACGCGACGGCGAGGGCGCGGCTGCCGTGGCGCGCGACGGCCTCCGCGGCGAGCCGGCCGAGCTGGTCGGCCACCTGCCGCTGCAGCACGGGCACCGGCGCCCCCGGGTGGCGGGCGATGCCCTCCGTGGGTGTGCGGCGCACATCGGCGAGGGTGCCCGCACCGGCGTCGTAGCGGCCGGTCCGCAGGGTGGTGCCGCCGACGTCGGCGACGGTGAAGGCTGGTTCAGACACGGGTTCCTCTGCTTCCTGCGGTGGCGTGCGGCTGGGGAGGCTGCTCCACGGACCCGTCCTCCAGGACGATCGCCCCGTCGATGTCGGCCCCGGCGGGGACGGCGGCGCCCGGCAGCAGGACGCTGCGGCGTACCCGCGCCCCGGCCCCCACGCGTACGCCCGGGAAGGCGACGGTGTGCTCGATCAGGCCGCCGTTGACCAGGTCGGCCGGTACCAGGGAGCGTGCGATGCCCGGGGCGCGGTCGACCAGGTGGCGCTCCGTGCCCGGGCGGATGGTGCGCGGGAGGTCCGCGAGCGTGAGCGGCGCGCCGGGTGCGAGGAGCGCCATGTGCGCCCGGTGGTAGCGGTCGACCGTGCCGATGTCCTCCCAGTGCCCCGCGACTTCGTACCCGAGGATGCGCTCGCCGCCCGCCAGCATGGCGGGGATGACGTCCCGGCTGATGTCGTGCTGCCAGCCGGTTCCGTCGAGCTCCTCCAGGTAGTGGTGGAGCCGGGCCGCGTCGAAGACGCAGAAGGCGGCGAAGACCAGGTCGCTGGTCGGTTCCGCCGGCTTCTCCACGAAGGCGGTGAGCCGGCCGGCGGCGTCGAACTCCACCATTCCGAACAGGTGGACCCAGCGGCGCTCGATGCGCTGGTAGGCGAGGGTCAGTGCCGCGCCGCCGCGGCGGTGGGCCTCGATCAGCGGACGGTGGTCGAAGCGGTACACGTGATCCGCGTGCAGCAGCAGGATCTCCGTGGTGCCGGGGGTGAACAGGTACGGGGCCTTGCGGATCAGCGCGTCGGCCGTGCCGCGCTCGGGTCGCCCGGGACCGTCCGGCGGACGGTAGCCGGTGCCTTCCCGGTACCCCCGGTCGTACGGCCCGAAGTGCACCCGGAAGCCGGGCCGCCACCAGGTGCGGTACAGGTCGTCCATCAGCTGCCGCTCCTCGTGCTGGGACAGCAGCAGCACCTCGCCCAGCCCGGACGCCTCGGCGTTGGCGAGCGAGAAGTCGATCAGCCGGCAGGTGCCGCCGAAGGGCACCAGCGGCTTGAGCCTGCCCTGTCCGAGCCGGCCCATCCTGCGTCCCTCGCCGCCCGCGAGCAGGGCCGCGCGCACCGGCTCAGCCATGGCGCACCCCGTCCCACGCGCAGCGGCCCGAGGCGAGGGTCACCAGCAGGTGGACCTCCGGGTCGCCCTGCGTCCCGTCCCGCCCGGGCAGTGGCAGGGGCCCGGTGAACTCGCCGGGCGCGGAGCGCTCCAGGAGGCGGACGGTCACGCCACGGCGCCCGCGCCCCGGCGGGGCGAGCTCCACCAGCTCCACGCGCTCCGCGTGGGGCAGCCGGTACACGATCCTGCCGTCCTCGACGGTGCACCGCCCCTCCAGCCGGTCGCGCAGCTCCCGGTCGTCGCCGGCGACCGCGGCGCACCGGGCGAAGTCGGCGCGCTCCCAGGCGGCGTCGAACAGGGCGCGGACAGCTGCCGCGTCGACGGGGCGGCAGCGCCGGTAGGCGTCGAGGTCGCCCAGGCGGGCGGCGGCCCCGGCGACGGCGTCGCGGTGGGTCTCGTACGCCTCCGGGGGCAGCAGGTCGAACCAGCCGTGCCGCAGCAGCAGTTCGACGCTCGGCGCGGGCCGCTGGCCCTCCCACAGCGCGGTGAACGCCTCCGTGTGCTGTCGCGCGACGTTCTCCCAGGTGAACCGGCGTGCCGTGGCGATGGCGTTGGACCGCAGCCGGTGGTGGTCACCGGGGCGGTCGCGGAGCAGGGCCACCGCTTCACGGATGCGCCGGGCGAGGGCGTCCACGAGCAGGGTGTCGTCCTCGGCGAACGAGCGGTTCACGGCGAAGCCCGTGGCGGCCGCGGCGCCGGGGCCGTCCAGCGGGTCGCCGGTGTGGCCGAAGTGGGCCATGCCGAGCTGCGCGGTCGCGATCGGCACCGCACCCATCGCCATGGCCTCCCCCTGGGCTATCAGGAAGGTGTCCATCTCGAACTTCGACGGGAAGAGGCAGAAGTCCGACGCGGCGGCGTACGCGACGATCCGTTCCTCCTCGACGCGCTCGCACTCCAGGTGGATGCGGCCCTTGTGACGGGTGACGACGTCGGTGACGTACGGGTCGTCGATGCCTCCGTCGGTCAGGCAGCGCAGCACGAAATTGGCCGCCAGGCCCTCGCTCAGGACCCGGTCGACGGCACGGAACAGCTCGGTCTGCCCCTTGTGGTGCACGGCGTAGCGTGCGTTGTGGAAGAACGTCGGCAGGGCGGGGTCGAGGCCCAGGGACGAGAGCACACCGGCCCGGTCCGCGGCGGGCGGCCGGCCGCCGGTCCACCGGTCCCCTATGGCGCAGCCGCCCACGAACGCCTTGTGCGCGTTGCGGCGCACCGCGTCGCGCACCGGATGGCCGGCGAACAGCCGCTCGAACGGCGTGTCCGCGAAGCCGGTGCAGAACTCCAGGTGCCCGGGGGACAGGAAGTCGATCAGGTCGGCGTGGTCCGCCACCAGGTCGTAGACGCGCACGTGACCCGGCCCGTACTCGTAGTGCAGGTGGGTGCGCTGCTGGTACGCGCTCATGACGGCCTCGGCCCCGGTGGGCGGCCGTTCCGGGTCCTCGTCCTCCGGCGGCAGCGCGACGGGCGCGCCCAGCAGGTCCAGGAGTCTCTCGACCTTGGGCCGGTGGACCTTCTTGGTGATCGGCATGTTGCTCTGCACCGTCGACACGACGAGCATGTCCGGGTCGTCGCGGAAGGCGGCCGGCATCAGGTAGTGGTAGTACGGCTCGTGGGCGTGCAGCAGCGCCCTGCCGTCGCTCAGCCGGTCGCGCACGAAGCGGATCGTGTCCACCTGGTAGGCGAGCGGCTTGAAGAACACCAGGTCCCGGCCCTTGCTGTCGTAGGGCGGGTAGAACCGGTCGGGCAGCTCGTCGAGCAGCTCGTTGGAGAGGAAGTACAGGTCCACACCGTCGAGGCGCACCCGGTGCGCGGTGGTGGTCAGCGGGACGCGCACCTCGGCGGGGAAGCGCTCGCCCCAGGTGCCCGGGTCGAGGACGAGGGGCAGCTCGTAGGAGTCCCGGTAGTCCAGCGTCTCCACCTCGTAGTCGCGGCGCAGGTCGTCGAGGCGGCCGTGGGCCGGGGTGACGACGGAGACGCGGTGGCCCTGGCGGGCGAACTCCGTGGAGAGGTTCCACAGGTAGACGGAGATGCCGCCCTGGAGGAAGCGGTGGTCGAAGCCTCCGCATTCGAAGTAGGTCTCGATGATGTGCACGGTGTCGTCCTTCACCGGGAGGCCGGGACGCCGCTGGCCTCCACGGCGTGCCGCAGGTTGATCGCCGCGTGGTAGGCGCGGTCGTGGGCGTACGCGTACTCCAGTTCGTGGATCAGGCGGCGCAGCCGGATCAGGCGCCAGGCCGGGTGGAGCGAGGAGCCGGGACCGGGGTCGGCGAGCAGGTCGCCCGCCCGGGTCGCCCACAGCCCGGCGGCCGCGCGCAACCGGTCCAGCTCCGCCAGCCGGCGGGCCGTCCAGCCGGGCGTGTCGGGCGCCACGCCCGCGGCCTGCAGCAGGGCCGTGCGGCAGGTGTCCTCGGGGTCCATGCCGACCGTCTGCGCGGCGTGGTCGGTGAACTCGTCCGCGGCGAAGATCTCCAGACCGCGTCTCAGGGCCGCCAGGTCCTGCCAGGGCGAGGAGACCGTCGACGGGTCCCCCGGGTCCGGGCTGGGCGTGGACAGGTCGATCACGCACATCTCCCAGGTGCCGTCGGCCCGTTCCCGCCGCAGCAGGTGGGACAGGTGCAGGTCGCCGTGGCAGGGGCCGCTCGGCCAGGGCCGGGCAGGCAGCGACCGCACGGCGGACAGCGCACGTTCGAGACCGGTGACGGCGGCCCGCCGCACCGCGGCCGGGTAGCGGGTGTCGTCGAGGATCTGCGGGCGCAGCGCCGCCAGCCGCCGGGCCGCCTCGGCCGTCTGCGCCTCGGCGTCCCCCTCCGGGTGTCCGCCGAGCCGCTCGGCCAGGTCCCGGTGGAAGCCGTGGAGGAACCGCCCCGCCCCCCGCAGGGGCGCGGTGAGGTCGCGCAGCGAGGCGGCCACCGCGCCGTCGGGTCCGCCACCCGCCACCAGCAGCGGCCACACGGCACGTATGCCGGTGCGCAGCGGGACGTTGAGCCCCTCGCCGGCGGCGTAGCGGTACACGACACCGAGCGGCTCGCGACGGCCGGTGGCCGTGTCCACGTACGTGTAGTCGCCCGCCGGCTGCTGCGTACGGCCGGTGGCGGCCATGAGGCGGAGCAGCTCCGGTTCACGGGTGCCGCTGTCGATGCGGCGGTACGTCTTGTGGACGTGCGCCCCGCCGCCGAGGTCGAGGAGGGAGAGCGTGTTGGAGCACCAGCCGGGGTCGAAGGGCACCTGGCCTCGGTACGCGGGCGGCGCGCCGCGGAACCGGACGGTGTTGCCCCGCGCGGTGGGCAGGTCCAGGCCGTCGCGCAGGGCCGCGACGACGAGCCGGTCGAACGCGGCGTCGCAGGTGGCGCTGCGGACCGGTCCGGCACCGGCGACGGGTACGAACCAGCGGGTGGTGGCCTCCGCGGTGACGGACGCGACGATCAGTAGCCGCACGTCGCCGAGCACGGCCGCGTCGTGGAGTTCGAAGCGGCCGGTGCGCCGCGGCGTCTCCTCCATCCAGGGCGCCTCGCGGAGCAGGTCCACGACCGCGGGAGGAGGGGCGCCGAGCAGCAGGGTGTCCAAGGGGTCAGCTCCCGGTCATCTCGTATCGGTCCACGCCCCGGTTCCAGACGACCAGGGCGAGTGCCGCCAGGCAGGCCGCCACGACGAAGAGCCAGGGCAGCAGGTCGGTGTGCCCGAACAGCAGGAAGGCGGCGGGGACATAGGCGGTGAAGGCGTAGGGCAGCACCCAGGTCAGGACCCACCGCAGCGAGGGGTGGTACAGGTCCAGCGGGTAGCCGGAGAACTCGCCGAGCTGGTGGCTCGCGTACAACGCGGGAAAGCTGTCGGTGAGCCAGAAGGCGAGGGCGGCGAACAGGGTCTTGACCGAGGCGAGGATCAGGGTCGCGCAGAGCACCAGGACCGGCGCGAGCAGCAGCGTCCCGGCCCCCACGGCGAGGTCGAGGTGCGCGGCGGCCCAGCAGACCAGCGCCAGCCCCGTGAGCAGCTCCCCGAACCCGTCGGGGTAGAGGAAGCGTTCCGAGAGCAGCGCGAACAAGGGGTGGACGGGCCGGATGAGGTAGCGGTAGAACTCGCCGTTGCGCACCAGCTTGCGGGCGAGGATCCACAACTGGTCCGTGAACATCCGGTCGAGGCCGCGCGGCAGCAGGGAGAAGCCGAGCAGGAACAGCACCTGGTGGTAGGTCCAGCCCGCGATGACGGGCACGTGCCGGAACACCATTCCGATCACCGCGACCTGGCAGGTGACCCGCAGCAGCAGCCCGCCCGCCCCGAGGAGGAAGTCCATGCGGTACGCGGTCAGCCGGTGGAGACTGACACCGCTGAGCAGCCAGGTGAGGCGCAGGTAGCGGGCCGCGGTGGTGAGGGGGCTCATCCGCCGAGCACCTCCAGCCGGCGCACGGCCCGGCGCCAGGCGAGCGCGCACAGCCCGGTGAGGAGCACCGCCCAGCCGAGCTGGACCGCGAGGATGCCCGCGGCACCGGGCACGCCGTCGTACCGGCCGAGCAGCAGGCGCAGCGGCCCGTCGACCATGCCCTGGAACGGCAGGGCGTGGGCGACGGCGGCCAGCGGCCCGGGCATCAGCGAGAGCGGCACGACCTGCCCGGCGAAGAAGGCGACGACGCTGTCCTTGACGATCCGCACGCCCCACACGTTCGTGGTGACGAACCCCGCGAGCCCCACGAGCAGGTTGATGCCGAACCCGATGACGAGCGAGAGCGCGGCGGACACCGCGAACAGCAGCGCCCGTGGCCACGTCGGGGCGGTGAGCGGCAGCAGCAGCGCGTACAGCACCACCAGGGGCACGGCGACGAGGACGGCGTTGCACAGCGACACCGGCAGGCCCGCGGCGAACCGCGCGAGCGGGTAGCTCACCGGGCGCAGCAGCGACACGGCGATGTCCCCGCGCTGCACCTCCCCGGCGACCTCCTCGTCCACACGGCTGGCGTGGAGGAGCCCCAGCACCTGCGCCAGCAGGACGTACGTCGTCAGCTGCGCGGACGTGTAACCGCCGAGCGGGCCGCCGTCGCCGCCCTCGTACACGGCGCGCCAGAGGAAGACCTGCACACCGACGGCGGTCGCCGCGGTGAGGGCGTTGATGGCGAACGACGAGCGGTACTGGAGCAGCCCCTGCAGGCTCGCGACGCCGAACGGCGCGTAGCGGCGCAGGGACGCCAGGGGCGCCGGGCCGGTCATACGGCGGCCCCGCGCTGCCCGGACGCCCCGGACGCCCCGGCCGGTCGGGCCGGTCCGGCCGGGACCGTGGGCCCGGGCGGCGCGGTCCGCCCGGCGCTCCCGGTGTAGATCCGGCGCAGCACCAGCTCCAGGTCCGGCTCGGGTGCGACGCAGTCGGTCACGTCGAAGTGGTCGAGCAGGAAGCCCATCACCTGACGGGCCGACCAGCGGCCGGCCGGGTATTCGACCACGACCCGCCCGCCGTCGGCCGGTGTGGCCGTGACGCCGTCCAGATGCCGCTCGATGAGCCTCTTCGTCTCCTCCGGCCCGGTCTCCCGGTCCTGGTGCTCGAAGACGACGGCACGGGTGTCGGCGGTGCGCAACAGCTCGTGCACGGTGCTCTGATGGACCACCTCGCCGCGGTCGACGACGAGGACCTGGTCGCAGATGGCGGTGATGTCACCCATGTCGTGGCTGGTCAGCAGCACGGTGGTGCCGCGTTCGGCGCTGACGTGGTTGACGAGCGTGCGCACCGCCTGCTTGAGCACCAGGTCCAGGCCGACGGTCGGCTCGTCCAGGAAGAGCACCTTCGGGTCGTGCACGATGGCGGCGGCGACCTCGGCGCGCATGCGCTGGCCGAGGCTCAACTGGCGTACGGGGGTGTTGCCGAGGGCGTCCAGGTCCAGCAACTCCCGGAACAGCTCCATGTTCCGCCCGAAGACGGGTGCGGGGATGCCGTGGATGTGGCGCAGGATGCGGAAGGAGTCCAGCACCGGCAGGTCCCACCACAGCTGGCTGCGCTGGCCGAAGACGACCCCGATGTTCGCGGCGTTGCGGCGGCGCTGCTCGTACGGCTCCAGACCGGCCACCGTGCACCGCCCGGACGTCGGGCGCATGATCCCGGTGAGCATCTTGATCGTGGTGGACTTGCCGGCTCCGTTGGCGCCGATGTAGGCGGCCCGGGTGCCCGCCGGGATCTCGAAGGAGACGCCGGACACGGCACGCACGGTCCGGTACTCGCGGCTGAAGAGCGAGCCGAGGCTGCCGAGCAGGCCGGGCCGGGGCCGGTGGACCCGGAACTCCTTCACGAGGTTCTCCGCGACGATCACCGCTCGCCCTCCGTGACGCGCTCCAGGGCCCGCCCCAGCAGGGCGATGCCTTCCTCCAGGAGCGCGCGGCCGATGGTGAACGGCGGCGCGAGCCGGATGACGTTGCCGCCGAGGGCGGTCCGCAGACCCAGGTCGAGCGCGGCGCGGTACACCTCGCGCGCGATGTCCGGGGCCGGCTCGCGCGAGGCGCGGTCGCGCACGAACTCCAGCCCGTACAGCAGGCCGATGCCGCGCACCTCGCCCAGCACGTCGTACCGGGCGTACAGATCCGCCAGGCCCTCGGCCAGCACCCCGCCGAGGACGTCCACCTGCTCGATCAGGGCGTCGCGGCGCACCACTTCGAGCGTGGCGCGGGCGGCGGCGATGCCCAGGGGGTTGCCGGCGTACGTGGACGCCGTCGACCCGGCCCGGGCCGCGTCGGGGTGCCGCAGGACGGGGGCGCGCCCGGCCAGCACGGCGAACGGGAACCCCGAGGCCATGCCCTTCGACAGCGCCACCAGGTCGGGCTCGATGCCGAACCGTTCCGAGGCCAGGAACGCCCCGGTGCGCCCGCCGCCGGTGAGCACCTCGTCGGCGACGAGCAGCACGCCGTGCTCCCGGCAGCTGTCGGCGATCTGCTCCCAGTAACCCGGCGGCGGAACGATCACCCCGGCCGCACCGAGGACGGGTTCGAAGACGAGCGCGGAGACGTTGGGCTTCTCCGCGATGTGGCGTCGCACCAGGGTCGCGCAGCGCACGCCGCAGGAGGGGTAGGACAGTTCGAGGGGGCAGCGGTAGCAGTAGGGCGAGTAGCCGAGGATGCTGTTGCCCGCGAGCGCCTGGTTCCCGATGTCCCAGTGGACCAGCATGCGCGCGCCCTGGGTCTTGCCGTGGAAGCCGTACCGCAGGGCGCCTGTCCGGTTGCGCCCCGGCTCGGCGACCGCCTGGACCACCCGCAGCGCGGCCTCCACGACCTCGGCGCCGGTGGAGAAGAAGGCGTACGTGTCCAGTTGCTCCGGCAGCAGCTCGGCGAGCAGGTCGCACAGGGCCGCGCGGTCCGCGGTGGCGAAGTCGTGGACGTTCCACAGCCGCGCGGCCTGGTCGGTCAGGGCCGCGACGACCTCGGGGTGGCAGTGGCCGAGCGACTGGGTGAGGGTGCCGGCCGCCAGGTCGATGTACTGGTGGCCGTCCAGGTCGGTGAGGACGGCGCCGCGGCCCTCGGTGAAGACCCGCCGGCCCAGGGCCGACTCCTCCGACGCGCCCGGGGCCAGCCGGGCGGCCTCCCTCTCCAGCAGCCGGCGCTGGAGGGGGCGCTCCTGCCGGGGGAGCCGCTCCCGCTCCAGGGGGCCGGTCATCGCTCGCCGCCGAGCGGCCCGACCTCGAGGACCAGCAGCTTCAGATCGTCGTCCGAGTCGTTGACGAGGCCGTGCGCGCCGTGGGGGCGGTTGGGGACGACGTCGCCCGCGCGGACCGTGAACTCCTCGCCGTCCAGCGTCATCCGGCCCCGGCCCGAGAGGATGACGTAGGTCTCCTGGTCGTCGGCGTGGCGGTGCACGCCGATGGAGGTGCGCGGCGGCAGTACGACCAGGTCGACGAAGGCGATCCCGGCGGGCGCGTCCTCGCGCCGGTAGACCCGGTGGGCGAGGATCGTCCCCTCTCCGCCGTGGTCGCCCGTCACCTCCTGGAGCAGGCCGTCGTAGAGGTTGGCGAGGGCGGGACGGGAGGGCTCGGCGGTGCTCATAGGGCTGCGGCTCCCGGGCTTCGGCGGGCGGTGGCGGACGGGGCGGGGAGGCTGGCCGCGCGGCGGGCGAGCGCCCGCAGGGCCTCGTCGAGCGCGCCCGACGGGATGTCGTCCAGGTCGTCCAGGAAGGACGCCGTGCCGATACCGCGCGGCACCACGAGGTGGAGGCGGCGCCCGCGCCGCTCCCAGGCCGCGTGCAGGGCGCCGTGCATCAGTTCCGGGGTGCAGGTCCGCGGGTCGTGGACGGGCAGGCCGAGCGCCGAGAGGAGGTGGATGATCCGTTCGCAGCCGGCGGCGTCGATCAGCCCCAGCACCCGGGCGAGCTCGCTGGACAGTGCCATGTCGACGGCGACCGACTCGCCGTGCGCGACGCGGTAGCCGCTGGCCGTCTCGATCGCCGGTCCGAAGGTGTGGCCGAAGTCGACGAGCCGGGCGAGGTCGTGCTCGCGGAGGTTGGGGCAGAGCTCCTCCATCATGAGCCGCATCGAGGTCCGCAGGACGTAGTCCTCCACGCCCCGGGGGGCGGCGTCCGCCAGCCAGGCGGGGACCGGGCGGGGCGTGAGGAAGACGTCGGGGCACTCCTCCAGGGCGCGGAAGAGCGACGGATCCTTGATGACGGCCATCTTGGCCACCTCGCCCAGGCCGCAGCGCACGTCGCGGGGCGCCAGCGTCCGGAGGAACGCGGGGTCGTTCAGCGACGCGTGCGCGGGATGGTAGGCGCCGAGCATGTTCTTGGTGCCGAGGGCGTTGACGCCGGTCTTGACGCCGACGCCGACGTCCACCTGGCCGACGAGCGTGGTGTTGACCTTGATGTAGCGCACGCCGCGGCTGTAGATGGCCGCCGCGAAACCCACCAGGTCGCAGGTGACGCCGCCGCCGACGGCGAGCAGCACGCCGCGCCGGTCGAGGCCCTCCTGCTTGGCCCGGGCGCAGATCTCCTCGACGGTCGCCATCGTCTTGTGGTGCTCGCCGCCGGGCAGGACGGTGACGCTCCAACTGCCGGGCGCGAGCGCCGAGGAGAGGTACTGCCGCAGGCGCTGCCCGTAGAGCCGCTCCACGGAGGGCCCGAGGAAGGCGACGACCCGGCGTCCCTCGCAGTATCCGGCCAGGAGCGGATTCTCCGGGTCCAGCAGGCCGCGTGTGATGTCGACGCGGTACGACGTGCCCTCGGGTGCGTGCAGCGAGAAGCCGCCGTCGTCGCATCGCACCCCGGGCTCGACAACGGCTGCTTGCACCGTCACGACACTCCTCGAGTCCATCGGCAGAACTGCCGAACGTCCGTCAATTGCGGTCAGCGGCAAGGACTTTAATGACCATGACTGACGCTTCGCAATGACTTGCAGAGAGCTTCTGCAAGAATTTTCAACGCCTGGCACGCGTCGGCCGGACGCGTACCGCGGCGGGCCGCGGCGGCGCGCAGCCGGTTGCGGCGGCGGGCGGGGGAGCGCCGTACGAGGGCGCGATGACGGGCGAGCGGGAGCGTCGTACGAGGGCGCGGGCGGTGCCCGGACGCGCCGGCGGCGGAGGCCGGACGGCCAGGCGGGTGCGCGACGGGAGACGCGGCGCGAGCAGTCGGGCCTGCCGCACGGGAGGCGGCGGCGGTGCACGTGGCGCCGGCCCGGCGTGACCGGCCGTGCGGATCGGCTCGGCGCAGCGGCGCGTCGGCTGTTCCGGGCCGGGTGGCAGCGTGCTGGGGGAGCGGCGCGTGAGGGCGGCTCCGGGCCGGGTGGTACCGGGCCGGGGGAGCCGCGTGAAGACGGCTTCGGGGCAGGTGAGCGGCGCTTCAGGGCGGGTTCGAGCCGCGTGGTACCGAGCCGCGTGGTACCGGGCTGGGGGAGCGGCGCGTGAGGGCGGCTCCGGGCCGGGTGGCAGCGTGCCGCGGCAGCGGCGCGTCAGGGCGCATCGGGAAAAGGGGCGATCGAGAAGGACGCGGCGCGTCGCTGCGCCGCGCCGGGGGCCTCACCGGCAGGGCGCCGTCCGGTCCTGCGGAGCCCGGCACCGCGCGGAGCGGGCGCGTCCGGGACGGAAGCCGGCCGTCCGGGGAGCGCGGTGCGTCCCCCGGAACGCCTTCGGAGCGCGCGGCGTCGCCTCAGAACGCGGCCAGCACCTCGTGCAGGGCCGCGATCACCTTGTCCTGCACGTCGGGTGCGAGCCCCGGGTACATCGGCAGCGAGAAGATCTCGTCGGCCAGCCGCTCCGTCACCGGCAGCGAACCCTTGGCGTACCCCAGGTGCGCGAAGCCCGTCATGGTGTGCACGGGCCACGGGTAACTGATGTTCAGGGAGATCCCGTACGACTTCAGCGCCTCGATGATGTCGTCCCGGCGCGGATGGCGGACGACGTACACGTAATACACGTGCTCGTTGCCCTCGGTGACGGAGGGCAGCACCAGCCCGCCGGGCCCCGTCAGGTCCGCGAGCCCCTCGGCGTAACGCCGGGCGACCGCACGCCGGCCCTCGATGTAGCGGTCGAGGCGGGTGAGCTTGCGGCGCAGGATCTCCGCCTGCACCTCGTCCAGCCGGCTGTTGTGGCCGGGTGTCCGCACGACGTAGTACACGTCCTCCATGCCGTAGTAGCGCAGCCGGCGCAGCGCACGGTCGACGTCCGCGTCGTCGGTCAGGACGGCCCCGCCGTCGCCGTACGCACCGAGGACCTTCGTGGGGTAGAACGAGAAGGCGGCGGCGTCGCCCAGCGTGCCGGCCAACTCGCCGCGGTGGCGGGCACCGTGCGCCTGGGCGCAGTCCTCCAGCACCACCAGGCCGTGCTCCTCGGCCAGGGCGCGCAGGGGCGCCATCTCGACGCACTGCCCGTACAGGTGCACCGGCAGAAGGGCCTTGGTGCGCGGGGTGATGGCGTCCGCGACCTGGTCGGTGTCCATGAGGTGGTCATCGGCGCGGACGTCCACGAAGACGGGCGTGGCACCGGTGCCGTCGATGGCCACCACCGTCGGCGCGGCCGTGTTGGAGACGGTGACGACCTCGTCCCCCGGGCCTACCCCCAGCGCCTGCAGCCCCAGCTTGACGGCGTTGGTGCCGTTGTCGACACCGGCGCAGTGGCGCAGGCCGTGGTAGTCCGCGAACTCCTTCTCGAACCCGTCCACGCTGGGGCCGAGGACCAACTGCCCGGAGGCGAAGACGGTCTCGACGGCGTCGAGGAGGTCCGCGCGTTCGTTCTGGTATTCCGCCAGGTAGTCCCAGACGTAGGTAGTCACGGAGAGCTCAACCTCCAGAGTGTTTCGATGGGGTGGTGGGAAACCGGTGCGCGCGGATCAGGTCGTGCCAGCAGTCGCGGACCGACTCCTGCAGCGAACGGCGCGGCTCCCAGCCCAGCAGGGCGCGCGCCGCGCCGGTGTCGACCCGCAGCCAGTCCTCCCGCTGACCGGACGCCCGGCCCGGAGCCGGGCGCTCCACCACCCGCGCCGGAATGCCGCTCGCCTCGATGAACAGGTCGACCAGATCGCGGACGGCGACCGCCTCGCCCCGCCCGATGCCGACGGCGACCGGGACGGCCGGGGCGCAGGCGGCGGCCACGACGGCGTCGGCCACGTCCCGCACATCGACGTAGTCCCGGTGCGCCCGCAGCCGGGACAGTTCCACGACGGCCTCCGCACCCGTCCCGGCGGCCGCCACCAGCCGCTCGGCCACCTGGCCCAGCAGGCTGATCCGCGGTGTGCCGGGGCCCGACACATTGGACACCCGCAGCACCACGCCGTCGACCCACCCTCCGGAGGTGCCCCGCAGCACCGCCTCGCTGGCGGCGAGCTTGCTCCTGCCGTACGCCGTGTCCGGGCGCGGCACGGTGCCGGCGCCCACCGAACCGCCGGGCGTCACCGGGCCGTACTCCAGCACCGAGCCGAGGTGCACCAGCCGCGGCCGCGCGGACATCAGCGCCAGCGCGTCCAGCAGCCGCAGCGTGGGCACCGCGGTGGCGGACCACATCTGCTCGTCGGTACGGCCCCAGATGCTCCCGACGGAGTTGACGATCGTGTCCGGCCGCTCCGCGTCCAGCGCCGCGGCCAGTACCGCGGGATCCGTACCGGCCAGGTCCAGCGTGACGCAGCGGTACGGCATCGGCTCCTCGGGCGGACGGCGGCCCACCACCACGACGTCACCGCCCCGCGCGGCGAACGCCGCGCACACATGGCGGCCGACGTACCCGGCGCCGCCGAGGACGAGGACGCTGCCGCGCGGGGACGTCTCCGGCCTCGCGCCGGACCCCTGTGCGCCGGGACGGGGCCCGTGCTTCGGACTCGGGTCGTTCACCATGTGACAGGCAGTCGCTCCGGCACCCGCAGCAGCAGTCCCGGCTGCCACCGTACGTCCGCCGCGGGAACGGCCAGGCGCAGCCCGGGCAGCCGCCGGGTGAGGACCTCCAGCACCACCTGGATCTCCAGCCGGGCCAGCGGGGCGCCCATGCAGTAGTGGATGCCGTGGCCGAAGCCCAGGTGCGGATTGCGCTCGCGGGTGAAATCGAGACGCTCGGGGTCGGGGAAGACCTCCGGGTCCAGATTGGCGGCGGCCACGGAGGTGAACACGGCCTCCCCGGCGCGGATCAGCGTGCCGCCGACCATGACGTCCTCCAGCGCGATCCGCGCGTAGCCGTCCACCGTGGTCAGCGGGGTGAAGCGGAGCAGCTCCTCCACCGCCCCGCGGATCAGCCCCGGGTCCTCGACCAGCGACGCGTACAGCCGTCGGTCGCGCAGCAGCAGGTAGGCGAAGTTCCCGATCTGCGTCGCCGTCGTCTCGTACCCGCCGACCAGCAGCCCGGCGCCCAGCATGTACAGCTCGTTCTCGGACAGGCGGTCGTCGTCGTCACGCGCCTGGACCATCGCCCCCAGCAGGTCGTCGGTCGGCGACTCGCGCCGCTCCGCGACCAACTGCGCCAGGTAGCCGACGAATTCCTCACCCGCCCGCCTGACCTCCTCGGGCGGCAGCGCGGTCGACAGCAGCGCGTCGGAGAACCGCTGGAAGACGTGCCGGTCCTCGTAGTCCACCCCGAGCAGCTCGCAGATCACGCCGATCGACACCGGCAGCGCGATCGCCTCCAGCAGATCGGCGGACGGGCCCGCGGCGGTCATCCCGTCCACGAGCCGGTGCGTGAGGGCGGTGACCGAAGGGCGCATCCCCTCCACCCTGCGGTGCGTGAACGCCCCGCCCGCCAGCCGGCGCAACCGCGTGTGCTCGGGCGGATCCATCGCGACCAGCCCGCCCGGCTCCAGCAGCTGCTCGGTGGGGCGGGGGACGTCCTTGCCCGCACCCGCCGCCATGCTGAACCGCGCGTCGCCGAGCACCAGTCTGGCGTCGGCGTGCCGGGTCACCATCCACGCCTCGCCGCCGTACGGCATACGGATCCGCGCCACCGGTTCGCGCTCGCGCAGGTACCCGTACAGGGGGTCCATTCCCAGCCCCGTGGCGGTGCTGAACGGATACGGCCGCACGGCCGCGCCGGCCTCGGCCGGGGCAGCGGCCCCGGGGGCCGCCTCGGAGATGGAACTGTCGGACGTCATGAGCCTTTCCTGCCGTCAGCGGTACGGATCCTGCGCGCGTGCCCCGGCACCGCCCTCATCCCGGCCCGGGTGCGACGCCCGCACCGCACAGCCGCGCGTGGTGGTCCCGGTAGGCGCGGTAGGAGGGGAGGAGGCCGAGCCGCTCCGCCTCGGCGAGGGTGGGAGCGCCGGCGTCCTGCGCGGAGAGCACCGGTTCGATCCCCTCCGGCCAGGCGATCGCCAGGCCGGGGTCCAGCGGACTGATCGCGTGGTCGAGCTGCGGGGCGTACCCGCTCGAACACAGGTAGATGAGCGTGGTGCGGTCGGTCAGCGCGAAGAACGCCCTGCCCAGGCCCGCCGCCACGTACACGGCGGTGCGGTTGTGCTCGTCGACGGGCACCGCCTCCCACTGCCCGAACGTGGGCGAGCCCGTCCGGATGTCGACGACCACCTCGATCCCCGCGCCCTGGACGCACGCGCTGTACTTCGCCTGGCCCGGCGGCAGTTGCGTGAAGTGGACCCCGCGCAGCGCACCGCGCCGGTTCACCGCGACGTTCGCCTGCACCAGCGGCAGCGTGTACCCGGTGGCACGCCGGAACCGCTCGCTCTGGAACCACTCGTGGAACTCGCCGCGCCGGTCGGGGTGCACCTCGGGTTCCACCACCCAGGCACCCTCGATGCCGAGCGGGCGCAAAGCGCCCTTCTCCTCAGCCACCGTTGCGCCAGTAGGCACCCTGCCGGTCCACCTGGTGGATCTCGTCGTCGATGCCCATGCGGTCGCGGAAATCGTGCACGGCCTGCCGGCAGGCCGGGATGCAGTAGTCGTCGACGATGACGTACCCGCCCGGCGACAGCTTCCCGTACAGGTGGGTCAGGACGTCCATGGTGGCGCCGTACGAATCGCCGTCCAGACGCATGACGGCGAGCCGCTCGACCGGCGCCGCCGGCATGGTGTCCTTGAACCAGCCCGGCAGGAACCTGACCTGGTCGTCCAGCAGGCCGTAGCGGGCGAAGTTCTCCTGCACCGTCTCCAGGCCGGTGGGCAGGCTCACCGCCTCGTTGTACTGGTGGAGGTCCATCTCGACGTCCATGGGGTGGTCGTCGGCCTCCGTCTTGGGGAACCCCTGGAAGGAGTCGGCGACCCAGACGGTACGGTCCGTCACACCGTGGGCCTTCAGCACCCCGCGCGCGAAGATGCACGCACCGCCGCGCCACACACCCGTCTCGATGATGTCACCCGGCACACCGTCCCGCAGCACGTCCTCGATGCACTGGTGCAGGTTGTCCAGCCGCTTCATGCCGATCATGGTGTGCGCGACCACCGGGTAGTCCTCACCGCTCTCGCGGGCCTCCCGGTCGAAACGGGGATCCGTGATGAGGCCCGCCGCGTGCGTCGGGTCCTCGTAGATCATGTTGGTGACGACCTTCTTCAGCAGACCGAGGTACAGATCTCGGCCGACCGCGGTGGCGACTGTCAAAGGGATCCTCCAGCGAGGCGGGAGCACCGGTGCCTGACGGGTGCCCATGAGGGCTTCGACGCTAGGGACAGTGGACGGTGGAACGCCACTCACCCGCGGATCCGTATGTCAGGTCGGCCATCGGCCCTGACCAGGCTAAGGCCCCGGGCCGGCGCCGTGCCGACCTGACGAAGATCGATGGACCGTTCTTGCCGGTCGTCGCGGCACCGTGCTTCGTTGAGCGGGACGCGGCGGGCTGTGCGCGCCGTACCGGTTGCCGAAGACGTAAGGGGAATCCGTTGCCCACAGCACGTGCCGCCGGCGCCGAGGCGCAAGCGGAGGTCTCCTGGCCGATGGCCCGCACCTGCCCCTTCCAGCCCCCCGGCCGGTACGCCGAGCTGCGCACCACCACCCCCGTCGCCCCCGCTCGCGTCTGGGACGGCTCACGGACCTGGCTCATCACCAAGCAGGAGCACATGCGGTCCCTGCTCGCCGATCCCAGGGTCCGGATCGACCCCGCGCGGCTGCCCCGGCTCTCCCCGGCCGACGGCGAGGCCGAGGCGACCCGCTCCCTGCTGACCCTCGACGCCCCCGACCACGGGACCCTGCGCCGCGTGTTCATCCCCGAGTTCACCGTTCGGCGGGTCCGCGCGATGCGGCCCGGCATCGAACGGATCGTGGACGGGGTGCTGGACCGCTTCGACACCCTGGAACGCCCCGCGGACCTGGTGGCCGAACTCGCCCTGCCCATGTCCACCCTGGTCATCTGCGAGCTCCTCGGAGTGCCCTACGAGGACCACGCCTTCTTCCAGAGCCGCAGCGAGCGCGCCACCAGGCTCATGGGGGACGACGAGTCGGTGACCGCGCTGCTCGAACTGCGCGACTACCTCGACCGGCTGATCGCCACCAAGGCCGAGGCCCCCACACCCGACGGCGGCGTCATCGGCACCCTCGCCGCCCAGGGCCTGCGCACCGGCGAGCTGACCCACGCGGACGTCCTCGACAACGCCGTGCTGCTGCTCGCCGCCGGACACGAGACGAGCGCCGCGATGACCGCGCTCAGCGTACTGACCCTCCTCCAGCACCCCGACGCGTGGCGGGAACTCGCCGAGGACCCCGCTCTGCTGCCCAACGCCGTCGAGGAACTGCTGCGCTACCTCACCGTCGCCGACGGACTGCGCCGCTCCGCCGCCGCCGACATCGAGCTCGACGGCCACGCCATCCGGGCCGGTGACGGCCTGATCTTCCTCCTGGCCTCCGGCAACCGCGACGAGGACGTCTTCCCCTCCCCGGACGCCTTCGACATCCACCGCCCGGCCCGGCAGCACGTCGCCTTCGGATACGGACCCCACCAGTGCCTCGGCCAGAACCTGGCCCGCCTCGAGCTGGAGGTCACCCTCGCCGCGGTGCTCCGCCGCCTGCCCGGGCTGCGCCTCGCCACGGACGTCGACGCGCTCCGCGTCAAGGAGGATTCCGCCATCTTCGGGCTCCACGAGCTGCCGGTCACCTGGTGACGGAGCCACGGAAGCCACAGCGAACGAAGGACGCATGACATGCGTGTACGCATCGCCAGGGACCTGTGCGTCGGCGCGGGCCAGTGCGAACGCTCCGCCCCGGAGGTCTTCGCCCAGGACGACAGCGGCCTGAGCCGCGCCCTCACCCAGGCGCCCCCCACCGCGCAGTGGTCCGCCGTCCACGAGGCCGCCGGCCTCTGCCCGGTCGGCGCGGTCCTGGTCGCCGCGGACCGGGCCGCTCCGGACGACCCGAGGGAGACGCCATGACGAGCGGCCACTGGGCCGGCCGGACCGTGATGGTCACCGGCGCGCTGGGGTTCATCGGCTCCCACTTCGTCGAGCGGCTCGCCGCCGAGGGCGCCACCGTGATCGGCCTCCACCGCACCGACCGGCCCCTGATCCGGCAGGAACTCACCGCCCTGGCCGGCGACCGGCTCCGCCTCGCCCGCGTCGACCTCGGCGACGAGCACGAGACGCGCGCCGCCTTCCGCTACCTGGCCCCGCACTTCGACGCCGTCCTCCACTGCGCCGCCCTGGACGGCAACGCCCAGTACAAACGGGAGCACTCGGCCGAGATCCTCGACGCCAACGTGCGCACAACGGCCCACCTCCTCAACTGCGCGCGCGAGTTCGAGGTGGACGACGTCCTCCTGCTGAGCTCCTCCGAGGTCTACTGCGTACCGCGGTCCGCCCCGGCGTCCGAGGACGAGGACGTCCGCCGCAGCCCCCAGTACACCGAGAACGGCTACGTACTGTCCAAGATCTTCGGCGAGATCCTCGCCGACCACCACCAGCGGCAGTTCGCCACCCGGGTCTTCCGCATCCGGCCGGGCAACGTGTACGGCCCCCGGGACAGCGCGGCCGGCGCCCACAACCGGGTCATCCCCAGCATGGTCGCCCGCGCCGCGTCCGGCGAGGAGATCGAGATCTGGGGCGACGGCAGCCGGACCCGCTCCTTCATCCACGTGTCGGACCTGGTGCGCTGCGCGCTCCGGGTGGTCGAGACCGGAAAGTACGACGTGGTGAACGTCGGCTCCGCGGAAGAGGTGTCGATCCTGGAACTGGCCCGTCTGGTGGCCGCGGCCCTGGACGTGCCTCCGCGTGTGAGGACCGACCCCGGACGACCCGCGGGCGCTGCGGTCCGCGGGCTGGACCTCACCCGGATGCGCGAAGTGATCGACTTCGAGCCCCGCTCCCTGCGCGAGGGGCTGCGGGACACCGTGCGCTGGTACCGCGAGCACGCACGCCCACAGCAGTAGACCGCCGATTCCGCCACCGATTCCCCTCACCGAACCACGACCTGGAAGGCTCTCCGTGGCCGAGAACACCGACCTCTCCCTCGTGCAGGACATCATCCGGGCAGCAGGGGGACACGCCGCCTCCCTGCGGGAACTGACGGAGCACCACAAGGGCGAGGACATCGCCAGGGTGCTCATCGACGAGATCTGCTCGCGCTGCCCGGCCCCCGTCAACGAGGAACCGGTGCTCGTCGAGTTCGTCGTGCGCACGGCCGGCGAGCCGCTGTCCCACTGGCTCCGCGCCGTCGAGGGCGCACCCGTCCGCGCCGTCCCCCGCGGCGAGGACTTCGTGGCCATGCGGATCGAGTACGAACTGGCCGACCTGGTCCGCGAGCTGTTCGGCCCCTCCCGCGAGCACCCCTCCGGCGTCCGCGGGACCACGCTGTTCCCCTACGCCGGCTCCGACGCCGCCGACAAGATCGGCCCCTACTTCCTGGCCGCCCAGCAGGCGACCGCCACCGTACTGGCCGGCTGCACCTCGGCCAAGCCCGACCTGAACGAGCTGACCTCCCGCTACCTCACCCCGAAATGGGGTTCGCTGCACTGGTTCACCCCCCACTACGACCGCCACTTCCGCCCCTACCGCAACGAAGAGGTACGGGTCCTGGAGATCGGCATCGGCGGCTACAAGCACCCCGAGTGGGGCGGTGGTTCCCTGCGCATGTGGAAGCACTACTTCCACCGCGGGCTGATCCACGGCCTCGACATCGTCGACAAGTCGCACGCCGACGAGCAGCGCATCACCACCGTCATCGGCGACCAGAACGACCCCGACTGCCTCGCGGAGATCGCCGGGAAGTACGGCCCCTTCGACATCGTCATCGACGACGGAAGCCACATCAACGAGCACGTCCGCACCTCGTTCCACGCCCTGTTCCCGCACGTGCGCAATGGGGGCCTGTACGTCATCGAGGACCTGTGGACCGCCTACTGGCCCGGCTTCGGCGGCAACGAGGACCCCGAGCAGAGCGGCGCAACCAGCCTCGGCCTGCTGAAGTCCCTCATCGACAGCCTCCAGCACGAGGAACTGCCGCCCGCGCAGGGCCGCACCGCCGGCTACGCGGACCGCCACGTGACGGGCCTGCACGTCTACCACAACCTCGCCTTCATCGAGAAGGGCACCAACGCCGAGGGCGGCATCCCGCCCTGGATCCCCCGCGACTTCGACTCCCTGGTGGCCGCCTCCTCCGGAGGTGCCGCATGACCCCGCGTGCGACGGACCAGCGGCACCGCCGCACCGGCGCCGCGCCCCGGAGGGCCGCATGCGCATAGCACTGCTCACCATGGGCTCGCGCGGCGACGTGCAGCCCTTCGTCGCCCTGGGCAGCGGCCTGCGCGACCGCGGGCACCACGTCGTCCTCGGCGCGCCCGAGGCCCTGCGCCCCCTGGTCGTCCGGGCGGGCCTGGAGCACCGCACCACCCCCGGCGACCCGGACGGCTTCTTCACGATGCCGGAGGTGGTGGAAGCACTGCGCCGCGGACCGTCGATGAGGAACCTGATCAAGGCACTCCCCAAGGCGCCCGAGGGCTACGACCAGCAGGTGCTCGACGAGATCGAGACCGCGGCGGAGGGCGTGGACCTCGTCCTGCACTCGCCGCTGACCGTGGCGGCCGCGTTCGGCACCGCCCGGACGCCGTGGCTCTCCGCCTGCTGGTGGCCCAACACGGAGACCACCGCCTTTCCCGCGATCGAGTCCGGCCAGCGCCTGATGGGCCCGCTCACCCCGTACTACAACCACTTCACCCATGTGCGGGCGGCCACCGAGGACTGGCGGTGGCGCGGCCCCGAGATCGACGAGTACCGCGCGCGGCGCGGCCTGCCGCCCTTCGGCGCCGACTCGCCCCTGCGCCGTCTCGGCCGGGACCAGCCCCACCTGTACCCGTTCAGCCCCAGCGTCCTGCCGAAGCCCGCCGACTGGCCCGCGCACTGCCACGTCACCGGCTACTGGTTCTGGGACGAGCCGGGCTGGGAGCCGCCCGCCGGGCTGGAGGACTTCCTGGCCGACGGTGCGCCACCGGTCGCCCTCACCCTCGGCAGCACCTGGCCGGTCCACCGCCAGGAGGCCACCCTGGAGTACGCGATCGCCGCGGCGCGCGGCGCCCGCCGCCGGCTCGTCGTGGTCGGCGGCCCCGACGGGGCGCTGCCCGACGATGTCTTCCGGCTCGCCGGCGCGGACTACTCCTGGCTGTTCCCCCGTACCGCCGCCGTGATCCACCACGGCGGGTTCGGCACCACGGCCGAGGTGCTGCGCGCCGGAGTGCCCCATGTCGTCGTGCCGGTGTTCGCGGACCATCCCTTCTGGGCGGCCCGGCTGCACCGGGCGGGACTCGCCGGCCCGCCGGTACCCATGCGCCGGATGAACCGTCAGGAGCTCGTGGCGAGCGTACGGGAGGCGGCGGCCGACCCGGCCGTGGCCGCACGGGCGCGGCGGCTCGGGGACGCCGTGGCGGCCGAGCGCGGGGTCGACACGGCGTGCGACGTCATCGAGGAGTGGGCGACCACCCAGGGGATCGCGACGGCCACCGTCTGAGGCCCCCGGTACGCCGCCCCGCCCCCGGCGAATCCACTCCTGCCGGGGCCGGGGCCGGGGCCGGTGACGCCGGGGTCGGCGAAGTCGGCGATGTCAGTGGTGTGGGCTGTGCCGGCCGCTCTGGCGGGCCGTGACCCAGGCGGGCGGGTCACGCCAGCGGACGGTACGCGGTCAGCGTGACGGACAGCGTCACCTCGCAGGGCTCCGGCAGCTGCGCGATCCGCTCCTCCAGCCGGTCGCCGTCCTGGTGCCAGGCATTGGGGCCCATCCCCACCAGCTGCGGCAGGGCCTTGTGGTCCAGCGCCATGGTGCTCCGCACCCGCTCCCGGGCGACCTCCGTGAAGTGCGCGGCGAACCGGTCCGCCAGGCGCTCGTCCTTCTGCTCGTCCACCCGCAGCAGCCCGAGGGAGTCCACCAGCTCGCGCAGATGACCGGGCTGCGGCGTCACCACGAGGAGCACGCCCTCCGGGCGCAGGATCCGCCGCAGTTCGGCCGGGTTGCGCGGCGCGAAGACGTTGAGGACCACCGACGCGGCCCCGTCGCCGAACGGCAGCCTGTCCCAGGCGTCGGCCACGACGGCACTGATACGGGAGTGCGCCCGCGCGGCCCGGCGGGCGGCGAACTTCGAGATGTCGAGCAGGATGCCCTCGCGGCCCGCGAACTCCGACACCACGCGCGCGTGGTAGTAGCCGGTGCCGCCGCCGATGTCGACGACACAGCCGGGATCCCCGTCCACAGGAGCCGGCGCCGTCCCCCGGGCCAGCGCGGCCAGCGACTCGGCGATCGGCGCGTAGTGGCCGGCGGCGAGGAAGTCCGCGCGCGCCGCGACCATGCCGGCGGTGTCCGCGCTGAACTTGACCGCCCCGCGCAGCAGGTTCACGTACCCCTGCTTCGCCACGTCGAAGCTGTGCCCCGAGCCGCACCGCAGGGTGGTGCCGTCCATCGTCATCGTGCCGGAACAGTGAGGACAACGAAGGTACCGCACCGCCTCTTTCCGCATGGTGTCCCCTGGTGCCGCCGTGGTCGTGACAAGAGCCCAGCTTAGAGGTCACGCAGAAAGGCGGCAGCCGGGCTCCGCTTGCAGACGGGACAGGCACAGGTTCCGTGATCGGGAAGGTGCAACTTTCTGTGATCACGGCACCTGTGCCTGTGCCTGTGCCTCTGCCTCTGCCTGTGCTGCCATCACGGTGAACCGAACCGCTGCGGGAACGGCTGTGGTGTCGGCGGCTTGCCGGCGGTGGCTGCGGGCGTCGAAGCGTCGTGGGCGGGAGCGGCTGCTCGAAGGGCAGCGGTCAAGTAGCGGTGCACGATGTCCAGTTCACTCGGCGTGAAGTCCTCGGCCGCATCGACGAGGTTGGTGATGAGCGGGCCGAAGAAGGACCAGCCCAGCTCCACGGCCTTCTGCTCCACCGCCAGCATGACGCGCCGCCGGTCGTCCTTGTCGCGCTTGCGGCGGACGAGCTCCAGGCGCTCCAGCCGGTCGAGCAGTGCAGTGGTGCCCGCCGAGTTGAGCCGCAGCGCCGCACCGAGCCGTCCCGGCGTGACGCCGGTGCCCGCCCGGTCGGCGTCGAGCAGGTGGATGAGGGCCCGCAGATCGGTGGGGTGCAGGCCGTTTCGCGCAGCAAACTCGGCGCCGCGTAGATCGAATTCCACGGTCACTGCGCGCAGCAGATGGACCAGCCGCATCGCAGGGTTGTTGTCATCACTCACTGGGCTAGTATCTCGCTGAGCGAGAGAATTGGTCAACGAGATGATTCCCGGAGGGGTCGCAGTGTCCTCATCCCACGAGTTCTTCGCCGCCTACGACGCACTGCTCGCCCGCTGGCCCACTGGTACCACCGAGATCGACGTCCCCACCCCGTACGGCATCACCCGCGTCCACGCCTACGGCCCAGCTGAGGCCACCCCCCTCCTCCTTCTGCACGGCGGCGGTTCCACCGGCGCGGTCTGGTTCGCCAATGCCCCGGCACTCGGCACACACCACCGGGTGCTGGCCGTCGACATCCTCGGCGACGCCGGACACAGCATCCTCAGCGGGCGCCCGCTGCGCACAACCACCGACTTGATGGCATGGTTGGACGCGCTGCTCGACGGCCTCACCGTGTCCCGCGCGCACCTGCTGGGTCATTCCTACGGCGGCTGGATGGCCCTGACCTACGCCCTGCACGCCGCACGGCGGGTCGATCGGCTGGTACTGCTCGACCCGACCCAGTGCTTCGCCAACTTCCGCCCGGGTTTCCTGCTGCGCTCGCTGCCGATACTGCTCCGTCCCACGCAAGCCCGTGCACGCGCATATCTGGACCGTGAGACGGCGGGCACGGACACCGACCTGGGCTGGAAGCGGCTCTATGCCTTGGCGGTCTCGGACTTCGCAGACCGGAAACCGGTCGTCGGCCGCCGCCCGGACCCAACGACGCTGAGTGTCCCGCTCCTGGTCCTTCTCGCCGGCCGCAGCGACGCCCACGATGCCGCGAAAGTCGCAGTCCGCGCCCGTAAGGCCGTCCCGGACGCCCGGATCGAGATCCTCCCCGAGCTCACCCATTTCGCAATGCCCACCGCCCTGCCCGCGCAGACGAACCGCCGGATCACCGCCTTCCTGGCAGACAACCATGAGAAACAAGCCGCCCTGGGCGCGGGTTGAGGAGGATCAAGCGGAGCTGCGCGGGAGAGCCCCCGCGCAATGCGGCGCGGGCGACGTTCCCGGCCCGTGCGGCGTGCGGACGGGTCAGTACAGCGTGTGGGCACATGCCACCAGGGTGCGCAGCTCGATGTTGAGGTAATTGCCGTGAGCCAGCAGGCCGGTCAGCTGAGCGAGCGACAGCCAGGCGAAGTCGTCCGGTGCGTCCTCGGGGAAGTCCGGCGGGACCTCCACGATCACGTAGCGGTTCTGTGCGTGGAAGAAGCGCCCGCCCTCCTCGGACTGGACGGCGTCGTAGCGGACGTCCTCCGCCGGAGCGGACAGCACCTGCTCCAGGTACGGCGGGCGGGGCAGCCCCTCCGGTCCGGTGTGCTCCTCCGGCCGGCACTGGACCGTGGGGGCCAGCTCGGCGACGTTCAGGTGCCCGACGTCCACCCGTGCCTGCACGAGCGCGTGCAGCACGCCGCCGACGGGCTTGACGAGCAGCGCCATCAGCCCCGGCACCTGCGGCTCGATGAGCGGCTGCGTCCAGGAGGTGACCTCCCGGCTGCTCGCACCGACCTCGGCGGCCATGACGCGGAAGTGCCGACCGCTCTCGTGGGCGATCTCGTACGGCGTGCGGTACCAGCCGTCCACCGCCACCGCATCGAGCGGCACCCGGTTCTGCACCAGCTCCCGCAGGGCGCGCACACCGGTGAACCAGGTCAGGATCTCGGCCGTGCCGTGCCGTGCCTCGCCCGGCGCACCGAAGAAGGAGCGCAGCACGGGGGACGGCGCGGACGTGTCGGCCTCCGCGGTGGGCAGGCAGGCGAGGATGGACCGGGCGTCCATGTTGACCACGTTGTCCAGCAGCAGCAGCCGGCGGATCTGCCCCAGCGTCAGCCAGCGGAAGTCCTCACCGATGTCGAGGTCGTCGTCCGCCGCCAGCTCGACGATCATGTTGCGGTTGCGCTTGGCCAGGAACCAGTCGGCCTGTTCCGACTGGATCGAGTCGACCAGGACACGCGCTCGTCCCGGCCCCATGAACAGGTCCAGATACCGGATGTCGCGCCCCCGGTGCACCCCGGTGAAGTTGCTGCGGGTGGCCTGCACGGTCGGTGACACCTGCAGGACGTTGACGTTCCCGGGCTCCATCTTGGCCTGCATCAGGAAGTGCAGCACCCCGTCGATCTCCCGCGCCACGATCCCGAGCAACCCCACTTCCGGCTGCACGATGATCGGCTGCGTCCACCCCCGCTCGGGCAGCCGGTCCGTACGGACATGCAGCCCCTCCACGGAGAAGAAGCGGCCCGACGCGTGGTGCAGATTGCCCGTACCGGGGTGGAAACTCCAGCCGCGCAGCTCCTCGAACGGGATGCGCGACACGTCGAAGCGTCCCGCCCCCAGGCGTTCGGCCAGCCAGTCGGCGATGTCGTCGAACGGCGTGACCGGGCTGTCCGGGGTTCGCGCCGAGGACAGCACCCGCCGCGCCGTGTCCACCGGGTCGCCGGGCCGGGCCGCGTCCGCACGGCGCCCGGCGGCAGGAGGGGCCGGGGCGGGACGTGGCGGGGTGCGCCCGGACGCCGGGTCAGCGGCCGTGCCGGCGAGGGCGCGGCCGATGGTCCGGCACACGTCGTCCATCCGGTCGTTCAGATAGAAGTGACCACCGGGGAAATCGTGCAGCGCGAAGGGGCCCGTGGTCAGTTCCCGCCAGGCCTTCGCCTCCTCCAGCGGGACGTTGGGGTCCCGGTCACCGGTGAGCACCGTGACGGGACACTCCAGCGCACGGCCGGGAACGTACTGGTACGTGCCCGCTGCGCGGTAGTCGTTGCGGATCGCCGGGAGAGCCAGCCGCAGCAGTTCCTCGTCCTGGAGGACTGCGTCGTCGGTGCCCTGAAGCTTGGCGATCTCCGCGATCAGCGCGTCGTCGTCGAGGAGGTGGGCGACGTCCCGCCGCCGCACCGTGGGCGCACGGCGGCCCGACACCAGCAGGTGGACCGGGGAGACCCGGCCGGTACCGTGCAGCCTGCGTGCGACCTCGTACGCCACCGTGGCACCCATGCTGTGCCCGAACAGCGCGAGCGGACGGTCGGCCCAGCGCAGGATCTCCGGCACCACCTGGTCCACCAGGCCCGATATGGAGGGGATGAAGGGCTCGTGGCGGCGGTCCTGGCGCCCCGGGTACTGCACCGCCAGCGCCTCCACCGTCCCGTCCAGTCCGCGGGCCAGGGAGACGAAGGAGGTCGCGGCCCCGCCGGCGTGCGGGAAGCACACCAGACGCAGTTCCGGATCCCGCACCGGGCGGTAACGGCGGATCCACAGGCCCTCGTCCGGGTGTCCGGCCGGCGACGGAGCTCCGGGAACGGGTGGTGTGGAACGGGTACTCACGGCGGATGCAGCTCCTCGCGGTCGGTGGACCGCTGTCAGGGACGGCGCGTCGGGTGCGGGCGTCGGAGGCGGGGCAGGGCGGGGAGAGGCGGGACGGGAAGGGGCGGGAGGTGGCCCGGGGGCCGCGACCTGGAGCCGGGGCCTGAGGGGCTTGTCCACGTACCTGGGTGCCGGGCAGCGGGCATGGGCCAGGGGAGCCCGGCCCCCGGGGGTGGTCAGTCCGGGCGCCGGGCCTCCTGCGCGACCTTCTTCAGCGGTTCCCACCACGAGCGGTTCTCCGCGTACCAGCGCACCGTGTCCGCCAGACCCGTCCCGAAGTCCGTACGCGGGGTGTAGCCCAGCTCGTCCGTGATCTTGCCGGTGTCCAGCGCGTACCGCAGGTCGTGTCCCGGCCGGTCGGCGACATGACGCACGGACGAGGCGTCGGCGCCGCACAACCCGAGCAGTCGCCGCGTCAGCTCCCGGTTGGTCAGCTCCGTACCGCCGCCGATGTGGTAGACCTCGCCCGGGCGGCCGCGGGTCGCCACCAGGCTGATCCCGTGGCAGTGGTCGTCCACGTGCAGCCAGTCCCGGCTGTTGCCGCCGTCGCTGTACAGCGGCACCGTCAGGCCGTCCATCAGGTTGGTGGCGAAGAGCGGGATGACCTTCTCGGGGTGCTGGTACGGGCCGTAATTGTTGGAGCACCGGGTGACGACGACCGGCAGTCCGTACGTCCGGTGGTAGGCCAGTGCCAGGAGGTCCGACGCCGCCTTCGATGCGGCGTAGGGGGAGTTCGGCGCCAGCGGCTGGTCCTCGCGCCACGATCCCGCGGCGATCGAGCCGTACACCTCGTCCGTGGAGACGTGGACGAACCGGCCGGCCCGCGCCTCCACCGCCGCCTGCAGAAGGGTCTGCGTCCCGCGTACGTTCGTCTCGACGAACGCCGACGCGTCGGCGATGGAGCGGTCCACGTGCGACTCCGCCGCGAAGTGGACGACGACGTCCGTCCCCCGCATGACCCGGCTCATCACCTCGGCGTCCCGGATGTCGGCGTGCACGAACTCCAGCGACGGATGATCCGCGACCGGGTCCAGGTTGGCGAGGTTGCCGGCGTAGGTCAGCTTGTCGACCACCACCGTCCGCGCCCCGGCCAGGTCGGGATACGCCCCGGTCAGCAGTTGTCTGACGAAGTGCGAGCCGATGAAGCCCGCACCTCCGGTGACCAGCAGGCGCATGGGAGCACAGACCTTTCTTCCACGGGCGGAGGCTGCGAGGAGGGGGAGGGTGGACGGTGCCGGCGATCGGGTTGCCGAGGGGCGGGCTGCCGGCGTACGGAGGGGTGGGCGCCCGGGCTGCCGGCGTACGGGTGGGGCGTGCGATTGGTGCGCGGATCGGCGGCGTGCGGGTGGGCGGTCATGCGGCCGGCCCGGGCATGAGCGTCTCCGCCACGTCCATCAAGTACCGGCCGTAACTGGAGCTCTCCAGTTCCCGGCCGAGCTCATGACACTGCTGCGGACTGATGTAACCCATCCGCAGCGCGATCTCCTCGATGCACGAGATCCGCACGCCCTGCCGCTGCTCCAGGAGCTGGACGTACTGACCCGCCTGGAGCAGCGAACCGTGCGTGCCCATGTCCAGCCACGCGAAGCCGCGCCCCAGTTCCGTCATGCGGGCGCGGCCCTGCTCCAGGTACACCTTGTTGACGTCGGTGATCTCCAGCTCACCCCGCGCGGACGGCGTCAGCCGCCGGGCGATGTCCACCACGCCGTTGTCGTAGAAGTACAAGCCTGTCACCGCCAGATGCGAACGGGGCTTCTCAGGCTTCTCCTCCAGGGACACCAGCCGGCCCTCCGCGTCGACCTCGCCGACGCCGTAGCGCCGGGGGTCCTTCACCGGGTAACCGAACAGCTCGCAGCCGTCCAGCCGTGCCGCGGTGGTGGCGAGCACGGAGGAGAACCCGGGCCCGTGGAAGACGTTGTCACCCAGGATGAGCGCCACCGGGTCGTCACCGATGTGCTCCTCCCCGATGAGGAAGGCCTCCGCGATGCCCCGGGGCTCCTCCTGCTCGGCGTAGTCGACACTGATCCCGATGCGGCTGCCGTCGCCGAGCAGCGAGCGGAACATCTCCAGGTGCGTCTTCGAGGTGATGATCTGGACGTCCCGGATCCCCGCCAGCATGAGCACGGAGAGCGGATAGTAGATCATGGGCTTGTCGTAGACCGGCAGCAGCTGCTTGGACAGCGCCCCGGTCAGGGGGCGCAGGCGCGTGCCGCTGCCGCCTGCCAGGATGATGCCCTTCATGGGCCGCCGGTCCGCAAGAGTCTTCGTCATGGAATGGCCGCCCGGGTCAGGAGCGCGTCACCTGAACGGGAAGGTGACGCGCGGTGAGCTGATCCGCGTCGTAGAACTCCACCCGGTCGTGGTCGATGCGGTAGTCGGTGAATTCGTCCAGGACGAGGTCCAGGAACACCTTGGCCTCCTGCCGGGCGAGGAAAGCCCCCAGGCAGTGGTGGATACCGTGCCCGAACGCCATGTGCTTATTTGCGCTCCGGTGGATGTCGAACCGGTCGGGGTCCGGGAAATGGCCGGCGTCCCGATTGGCCGAGGCACTCCAGGCGATCACCATCTGATGGGCCTTCATCGGGTGCCCGAGGATGTCCGTGTCCGCCGTCAGCAACCGGAAAATGTTGTTGAAGGGGCTGCGGTAGCGCAGGGTCTCCTCGATCGCCCCGGGAATGAGCGAACGGTCGGCCCGCAATTCGGCCAGGGCTTCGGGATGCTCGTCCAGGACCAGGAACAGATTCCCGAGGAGAGTGGCGCTCGAGATGTGGCCGGCGGTGAGCAGGAGCGCCACGATGTTGACGATCTGCTCGTCGGTCAGCCGTTGCCCGTCGGCCTCCGCCTCGACGAGCCCGCTCATCAGGTCGTCGGCCGGTTCGGCGCGCTTCTTCGCGATCTGCGCGTACAGGTAGTCCGACCACTCCTTGATGGCAGGACCCATGGTTTCCGCGAAATCGTCCGGCAGGTGGGGGTACTGCAGTCCCTCGTTGTTGAGGATGACGTCCACCCACTCACGGAACAGGTCGCGGTCCTCGGCGGGAATGCCCAGCAGCTCCGCGATGACGATCACCGGCAGCGGGTACGCGAGGTCGGCCACCACGTCCAGCCGGTCCCTGTCCCGCAGGTCCGCCAGCAGCCCGTGGCTGATGACCGAGATCCGCGACTCCAGCCGGGCGATGCGCCGCGGCGTGAACGCCTGCGAGACCAGTTTGCGCAGCGGCCCGTGCCGGGGCGGGTCGATGCCACCGAAGGTGCCCGGGCCCATGAGGAGGGCCAGCTCCTCGGGCACGGGGAACACCGGCGAGAAGTCCGACGAGAACAGCTGGGGGTTGGTGGAGACGGTGAGGTAGTCCTCGTAGCCGAAGACCTGCCACGCCTGACGGGACTCGTCCCAGAACACCGGTGCCTCCGCCCGGCACCGGGCGAACCACGCCAGCAGCTCCCGCGCATCGGCGTCCGTCGGCTGGGCGAGCGGATGGACGGACGGCTCCGGAGCCGTAGTGGCTGTGGTGTCCCTGGTCTGCGTCGTCATCTCGACTCTCTCGTGGGGGCTGGATCTCCCTGCCGGGCCGGAGGCCGCACGGTGACCGGTGGCAACCCGGGACACGCGCGGAGCTGAAGGGTGGGGGCGACCCAGCGGTCGACGTTCGGAATGCGGGAGAGCGGTCTGGCCGTGTCCATTGCAGTGCCTCTCCGGCAGGGGACCCGTCACGTGGCCGATACTCGTCCGGCACACGTTTGGGCATGTGTCCGGCACGTGTCGCCGATGCTTGTCCCGTGGTGTCGGAGCCTGCCCCGCGCTGTCCTGTGCCATCCGGCAAAGCAAAGCAAAAGCAACGTCACGCCATTTGCCATGTCGATAGGTCATGCGGTCATGCGGTCATTGCCGTGTAATGCCATGCAATGCCGAGAAAGCTAGACGGCGGCCTTCAGCGTCCGCAAGGCGGGACCTGACATAGTGCCCGGGGGGCTTTCCACCAGGAGAGATGGCGACGTTCCGGCGTCACGGGCGACCTGACACAGTTGCCCGAAAGATATCGAGCAGCCGTCACAACCGGAGGTTGGCTGGCGGAGTTGACGGTCAGCTCGGTGCCCCGCACTCCTCACTCTCCCGCTCCTTACCTCCCGCCCCTCCTTCGAGCGGACACCGGCACATCGCGGCACTCGCTATGGCTTTGGCTACGGAGACTTGATGAACGCGGAATTCGGTGTGAAGCGCAACGGCGACGACAACGGCGGCGAAGCGGGCGCGGGCGGCGGCGCGGGCTCCGGCTCCGAGCCGGGCCCGGTCCACCCGTCCGACGGTGACACCGCCGCCATCGCCGTCGTCGGCATGTCGTGCCGTCTGCCCGGCGCCGGCACGGTGGACGAGTTCTGGGAACTGCTCCGCGCCGGCCGCAACGAGGTCACCCGGCTCCCGGACGGCACATGGCGGGCCGCCCTGGCGGACCACGCCGGATTCGACGCCGACTTCTTCGACATGTCGCCCCATCAGGCCGCCGCCACCGACCCTCAGCACCGCCTCGTCCTCGAACTCGGCTGGGAGGCGCTGGAGAGCGCCGGCATCGCCCCCCGCCGGCTCGCCGGCAGCGCCACCGGTGTCTTCGTCGGCATCGCGTCCGACGACTACGCGACTCTCGTGCACCGTGCCGGCTCGGAATCCGGCGTGCACACCGCCACCGGCCTGCACCGCGCCCTCGCACCCAACCGTCTGTCCTATTTCCTTGGCCTGCGCGGCCCCAGCATCGCGGTCGACACGGCCCAGTCGTCGTCGCTCGTGGCCGTGCACCTCGCCTGCGAGAGCCTGCGCCGCGGGGAGAGCACACTCGCCGTCGTCGGGGGTGTGCACCTGGTCATGGCGGACGAGAGCACCACCGCCATGGAGAGGATCGGCGCCCTCTCGCCGGACGGGCAGTGCCACACTTTCGACGCCCGGGCCAACGGTTACGTCAGGGGCGAAGGCGGTGCCGCGCTCGTCCTCAAGCCGCTGAGCAGGGCCATCGAGGACGGCGACCGCGTCCACTGCGTCATAAGGGGCGGCGCGGTGAACAACGACGGCGGCGGCGACAGCCTGACCACACCGCACCGCCGGGCCCAGGAAGAGCTGCTCCGCGCGGCGTACACCCGCACCGGGACACGCCCGGAGGACGTCCGGTACGTCGAGCTGCACGGGACCGGCACCCGGGCGGGCGACCCGGTGGAGGCAGCCGCGCTGGGCGCCGTCCTGGGCACGGCCCGCGCGGAGGCCGGGGTCGCCCCGCTCGCGGTGGGATCGGTCAAGACGAACGTCGGACACCTGGAGGGCGCTGCCGGCATCGTCGGTCTGCTCAAGGCCGCGCTGTGCGTACGGGAGGGAATGCTGCCGCCCAGCCTCAACTACCGCACGCCCCACCCGGACATCCCCCTGGGGCAGTTGCACCTGGACGTGCAGACGGCCCTGGAGCCATGGACCGAGGAACCCGGCAGGCGCCGCGTCGCCGGTGTGTCGTCCTTCGGCATGGGCGGGACGAACGCGCATGTGGTGCTGGAGCAGGCTCCCTCACTGGAGGCGGAGCCGGAGCCGAAACAGCCTGGCGGCACCGTGCCCGTGGTGGTGTCGGGTGCTTCGGTGAAGGCCCTGGAGGCGGGGCTGGGGCGTCTTTCCGCGTTGGTCGGGTCCGATGACGGGCCGGG
>NZ_KL591008.1:418092-419283 GCF_000716335.1 Streptomyces sp. NRRL S-118
GGGTGTGGGGGAGGTGGGGTGGTCGGCTGCGCACCGGTCGGTGTTCGAGCATCGTGCGGTGGTGGTGGCGTCGGGGCGTGAGGAGTTGCTGGAGGGTTTGCGGGCGCCGGTCGTCACCGGGGCGGCGGCTGGTTCGGTGGGGCGGTCGGTGCTGGTGTTCCCGGGTCAGGGCACGCAGTGGGCCGGTATGGGTGCCGAACTGCTGGACTCGTCGCCGGTGTTCGCGGCTCGTATGGGTGAGTGTGCTGCCGCACTCGGTCCGTTCGTGGACTGGGATGTGATGGAGGTGGTCCGCTCGGGTGCTGGTCTTGAGCGGGTGGATGTGGTGCAGCCGGTGACGTGGGCGGTGATGGTGTCCCTGGCCGAAGTCTGGGCCAGCGCGGGTGTGAAGCCGGATGCGGTGGTGGGGCACTCGCAGGGTGAGATCGCCGCAGCCGTCGTCTCGGGTGCTTTGTCGCTTGAGGACGGGGCGCGGGTGGTGGCGTTGCGTTCGCAGGTGATCGGGAGGGTGTTGGCCGGTGCGGGTGGGATGGCGTCGGTGGCGTTGCCGGCCGGTGCGGTCGAGGAACGCCTGACCGGCTGGGCGGGGCGTTTGGGTGTGGCTGCGGTGAACGGGCCTGCGATCACGGTGGTGTCGGGTGAGGCCGGGGCGGTGGGCGAGTTCGTCGCGGCCTGCGAGCGCGATGGTGTGCGGGCGCGGCGTATCGCGGTCGATTACGCCTCCCACTCCTCTCAGGTCGAGGCGATCGAAACCGAGCTGGCAGGGCTGCTGGGTCCGGTGCGGGCGCGGGAGCCGAAGGTCCCGTTCTACTCCACCGTCGAGCCGGGCAAGCAGGTGCGCACGGATGGGGGGTACTGGTATCGCAACCTGCGCCGCCAGGTCCGTTTCGCCGACACCATCACCACCCTCCTCGCGGACGGGTTCGGGACGTTCATCGAGGCCAGTGCGCATCCGGTGCTGACCATGGGTATCCAGGAGCTCGCCGACCAGACGACCGCAGACACGCCCAGTAGCGCCGACACCGTCATCGTCGGGACCCTCCGTAAGGGGGAGGGAGGTCTGCACCGGTTGTGGACCTCCATGGCGGAGGCATTCGTCCAGGGCGTGGCGGTCGACTGGAAGGCCGCCTACACCGCGCACGGTCTCACCGCCCGCCGGATCGACCTGCCCACCTACCCCTTCCAACGCCG
>NZ_KL591008.1:419448-428782 GCF_000716335.1 Streptomyces sp. NRRL S-118
ACTGGCTCGACGCCACCGACCGCGGCAACGCCGATGACATCGCCTACCACGTGGCGTGGAAGGGGCTGAGCGAGGACGAGACGGGGGCGCGGCTTGACGGGCGCTGGCTGCTGCTCCTGCCTGAGACGCCGCAGAACCCGGCGTTCGCGACACGGGTCGCGGAGGGCATGGCCCGTGCCATGGCCGACCGAGGCGCCGAGGTCGTGACGCTCGGCATCGATCCCGCCGGCGACCGCTCCCACATGAGCGCGCTGCTCGCCGAGGCGGCGGAGGCGCCGAACAGCGTTCCGCTCCAGGGGATCGTGTCCCTCCTCGCGCTGGCCGAGGGCACGCACCCGGACCACCCCGGCCTTCCCCTCGGTGTCGCCGCGTCGTTCACGCTGATCCAGGCGGCAGGCGACGCGGATGTGGGGGCCCGGCTCTGGGCGGTCACGCGCAACGCCGTGAGCGCTCTGCCGAGGGAGGAACCGTCCGCCGAGCAGGCGCAGGTGTGGGGCCTCGGCCGCGTGGCGTCGCTGGAACTCCCGCACCTGTGGGGTGGGTTGCTCGACTTCCGCACCGCCGCCGCCGACGCCGAAACCAGCGCCGACACCGGAACCCACACCGGCACTGACATCGAGCATCCGGGTTCCTTCCGCCGGGCGGCCGCCGTCCTCGCGGCCTCTCCCGACGGCGAGGACCAGATGGCGATCCGCGGCTCGGGGGTGTACGGCCGCAGGCTCGTCCGGTCCGCGGCTGCCGGCACCGGACCCGGCTGGCGGCCCCGTGGCACGGTCCTGGTGGTCGGGGAGGTCGCGGCGGTGGCGGAGCCGCTCGTCCGACGCCTCCTCGCCGACGGTGCCGAACAGGTCGTCCTCGCCGGTCCCGGGGCCTCCCTCCCCGCGGCCCTCGACGACGGGCCCCGCACCGATGGGTCCCTCGCCGACGGACGCGTCAGCGTGGTGCCCTGCGCGATGGAGGACGACGCCGCCCTGCGGTCGCTGCTCGCCGAGCACGCACCGACCGCGGTGCTGGCAGCCCCGGCCGCCGTTCCGCTGAGTGCCCTGTCCGACACCACGCCGGCGGCGCTCGCCCACGCGGTGCACACCAAGACGGACCTGGTGACCCGCCTGGAAGCCGTCCTGGAGGACACGGAGCTCGACGCGTTCGTCGTCCTCTCGTCCGTCGCCGGTGTCTGGGGCGGGACGGGACAGGGCGGCTACGCGGCAGGTGCGGCGCACCTGGACGCCTTCGCCGAGCGGCGGCGCGCGCGAGGCCTGCCGTTCACCTCGGTCGCCTGGACACCGTGGCGCGGGCACGAGGCAGCCGCGTCCGAGGACGGCGAGTCGGCGGCCGCCCGGGAGACGATCATCGCCGGGATGAGCCGCGCCGGCCTCACCCCGCTCGACCCGCGGCGCGCGGTCGACGCGCTCTTCCGGGCCGTGGGCCGGGGCGTCGGCACCGTGACCGTCGCCGAAGCGGACTGGGAGCGGTTCGTGGCCGCTCGCGAAGCCGTACGACCGTCGGCGCTCTTCGACGGGCTGCCCGCCACGCGCCGATCCCGGGTCGTCGCCGCGGGCAGCGGCGCCCACGCGGGGGCGGGCGCGGTGGCGGGGGCGGACGCCTCCCCGGCGACCGGTGCCGGCTCCGACGACCGCAGAGAAGCTCCCGAGGTGGTCCGCCTGCTGGCGGACAAGTCCGACGAGGAGCAACTGCGGCTCCTGCTGCGGATGGTGCGCAGCCATGCGGCGACGGTACTGGGCCAGTCCTCGCTCGACGCGGTCGACGCCAGGCAGCCGTTCAAGGCCCTGGGCTTCAACTCCGTGACCGCCGTCGAACTGCGCAACCGGCTGAGGTCCGCCACCGGTCTCACGCTCTCGGCCTCCCTCGTCTTCGACCATCCGGATCCGGCCGCTCTCGCACGCCACTTGCGGGACCAGGCCCTGGAGCACGGAGCGGCGAGCGAGGCCCGTACCGGCGACGCCCTGGTGCGGTCCACCGCGCCCACCGAGCCGGCCGGTGACCGCGACTCCGAGCCCATCGCCATCGTGGCGATGGCGTGCCGCTTCCCCGGTGGCGTGTCCACGCCCGAGGAGCTGTGGCGGCTGCTGAGGGACGGGGGTGACGCGATCAGCGCCTTCCCGGACGACCGGGGCTGGAACCTGGAGGAGCTGTACGACGCCGACCCGGACGCGGGTGGCCGTACGTACGTCCGGGAAGGAGGGTTCCTGCACGAGGCGCCGGACTTCGATCCCGCCTTCTTCGGCATTTCGCCGCGTGAGGCGGTGGCCATGGATCCGCAGCAGCGGCTGATGCTGGAAACCTCGTGGGAGGCGTTCGAACGGGCCGGCATCGACCCGTCCGAGCTGCGCGGCAGCCGCACGGGCGTGTTCGTCGGCACCAACGGCCAGCACTACCTGGGCCTGCTCCAGAACGGTGAGGAGAGCTTCGACGGCTACCTCGGCACCGGTAATTCGGCGAGCGTGATGTCCGGCCGGCTCTCGTACGTCTTCGGCCTCGAAGGTCCGGCCCTGACCGTCGACACGGCGTGCTCGGCCTCCCTGGTGGCGCTGCACCTGGCCGTGCAGGCGCTGCGCCGCGACGAGTGCTCGATGGCGCTGGCGGGCGGTGCGACGGTCATGTCCACGCCCGAGATGCTGGTGGAGTTCTCGCGGCAGCGGGTGCTGTCGCCCGGCTGCCGGTCGCGGGCCTTCGCCGGCGCGGCCGACGGCGTGGTGCTCGGCGAGGGCGCCGGCGTACTCCTCCTGGAGCGCCTGTCCGACGCCGAGCGGCTCGGGCACCCCGTACTGGCCGTCGTCCGGGGCTCCGCCGTCAACCAGGACGGCGCCAGCAACGGCCTGACCGCGCCCAACGGGCCCTCCCAGCAGCGGGTCATCCGCGAAGCGCTCGCGGATGCCGGGCTGCGTGCCGAGGACGTCGACGCCGTGGAGGCGCACGGCACCGGCACCCCGCTCGGCGATCCCATCGAGGCCCAGGCCCTGCAAGCGACGTACGGCGCGTCCCGTAAGCCCGGCGAGCCGCTCCGGCTCGGCTCGGTGAAGTCCAACATCGGCCACGCGCAGGCCGCGGCCGGCGTCGCCGGGGTGATGAAGACCGTTCTCGCCCTGCGCAACGGCATCCTGCCGCGGACCCTGCACGTCGACGAGCCGAGCCCGCGCGTGGACTGGTCGTCCGGTACGGTCGCGCTCCTCACCGAGCCGGTGGCGTGGCCCGAGGGCGAGACACCGCGCCGGGCCGGGGTGTCGGCCTTCGGCATCAGCGGCACCAATGCGCACGTCCTCATCGAGGAGGCCCCGCGCCCGGCCGACGTCCCCGGCACCCGGCAGCACCGCTCAGACACCCCGCAGGACAGCCCCCCATCGGACCGCCCCGCATCGGACGGATTCGAGCTGGACAGCACCGACCTGGACAGCACCGGTCCCGACGCCACCGGTCCCGACGGCATCGCTCCGCTCGTGCTCTCCGCCCGCACGGAAGCGGCGCTCCAGGCGTACGCGGACCGCCTGCGCGGCGCGCTGCTCGACGACCCCGGCATACGGCCTGCGGACGCCGGACTCACTCTGCTCACCGCCCGCGCCCGGTTCGCGCACCGAGCCGTGGTCGGCGGCGAGGACCGCGAGGAACTGCTGCACGCCCTGCACGCCCTCGCCGAGGGCCGGGAGCATCCGTCCGTGGCCCGCCACCAGGCCGGCCCGGCGGACGGCACGGTGTTCGTCTTCCCCGGCCAGGGCTCCCAGTGGCCGGCCATGGCCGAAGGGCTGCTCGACCGCTCGGCGGCCTTCCGTGAATCCGTCGAGGCGTGCGACGCCGCACTGCGCCCGTTCCTCGACTGGTCGGTCCTGGACGTGCTCCGGCAGGTGCCGGGTGCGCCGTCGCTCAGCAGGGTGGACGTCGTGCAGCCCGTGCTCTTCACCATGATGGTGTCGCTGGCCGCCTGCTGGCGCGCCGCGGGAGTGCGGCCGTCGGCCGTCATCGGTCACTCCCAGGGCGAGATCGCCGCCGCGTGCGTCGCCGGCGGCCTCTCCCTGGAGGACGCCGCACGGATCGTGGCCCTGCGCAGCCAGGCGTGGCTGACCCTCGCGGGCAAGGGCGGCATGGTCGCCGTGTCCCTGCCGGCCGAGCAGGTACGCGTCCGGGTGGAGCGCTTCGGCGACCGCTTGTCGGTCGCGGCCGTCAACAGCCCGGGGACGGCCGCGGTGGCGGGCGACCCCGAGTCGCTGCGCGAGCTCCTGGCCGAGCTGGAAGCGGACGGTGTCCACGCGCGCGCGATCCCCGGGGTGGACACGGCCGGACACTCGGCACAGGTGGACGCACTGCGGGAGCGGCTCATGCGGGAGCTGGCCCCGGTCGCCCCCCGCTCCGGTGACGTCCCGTTCTACTCCACCGTCACCGGCGGGCTGCTCGACACCGCCGAGCTGGACGCCGCCTACTGGTACCGCAACATGCGCGAACCGGTCGAGTTCGAGCAGGCCACTCGTGCGCTGCTCGCCGATGGCCACCACGCGTTCCTGGAGAGCAGTCCGCACCCCATGCTGGCCGTATCGCTGGAGCAGACCATCGCCGACGCCGACGCGCCCGCCGTGGTCCTGCACACCCTGCGCCGGGAGAAAGGTGGTACGAAGGGCTTCGCCCTCGCGCTCGCCTCCGCCTGCGCCCAGGGTGTCGACATCGACGCCGAGGCGCTGTACGGCCCGGAGGCGCGGCGGGCCGACCTGCCCACCTACCCCTTCCAGCGGCAGCGCTACTGGTACCACGCGCCTGCCCGGCGCGGTGACACGGCGTCCGTCGGTCTGGCGGACGCGGGCCACGCGCTGCTCGGCGCGGGCGTCGAACTCCCGGACTCGGCGGGCCACGTCTACACCGCGAGGCTCGGCGCGGACACCCGGCCCTGGCTCGCCGAGCACGCCCTGCTCGGCACGGTCCTGCTGCCCGCCACCGGCTTCGTCGACCTGGTGCTGTGGGCCGGCGCCCAGTCCGGCTGCGGACAGATCGACGAACTCGCCCTGCGCACACCTCTCGTCCTCCCCGGCGACACCCCCGCCGGCACCACCGGTACGGACACCGTGGAACTGCGCGTACAGGTCGGCCCCGCGGACGAGGAAGGCCACCGCACGGTCACCGTGCACTCCCGGGAAGCGGGCGCCCCGCCGCGGTCGCCCTGGACCCTGCACGCACAGGCCACCGTCACCCCCGCCTCCTCCGACGGCCCCGAAAGCCCTGACACGCCCGGTACCTTCAACGGCAGTTCGGCTGCGGCCGTACCGACGGCCGACGCGCCGGCGAGCGGAGGGCCGGCGAGCGGCGGGCCGGACGCGTGGCCGGCACCCGGCGCCGCGTGGCCACCGGCCGGGGCGCGGGCGTCCGGCATCCCGGACCCCGCCGCCTTCTACGCAGCCTTCGCGGAGCGCGGCTACGACTACGGCGTCACCTTCCAGGGGTTCCGTACCGGCTGGCGCGACGGCGACACCGTGTACGCGGAAGTCGCCCTGCCCGGACCGGCGGCAGGCGAGGCACGTGACCACGACATCCACCCGGCCCTCTTGGACGCGGCCCTTCAGGCCATGAGTCTGGGCGAGTTCTTCCCCGCGGACGGCCAGGCCCGCATGCCGTTCGCTCTGCGCGGGGTACGCCTGTACGCCACCGGCGCCGACCGCCTGCGCGTCACCGTCTCGCCCGCCGGCGCGGAAGCCGTGCGCCTGCTCTGCACCGACGGGGAGGGCAGGCCCGTATTGGCGATCGACGAACTCGTCGTCCGCCCGGTCCCCGCCGAACAGCTCGCCGAGCGGTCCGGCGCCGGTGGCACCGGCAGGCCCCCCGGCACGGGCAGCGGCTCGCTGTACCGGGTCCTGTGGGAGCGGAAGCCCGCGCCCGGATCCGTGCCCGCCCAGCGCTGGGCCGTCATCGGGGACGACCACAGCGGGCTGGCCACCGCGCTCACCGGCGCGGGCGTCGGCTGCGCGACCTACCCCGACCTGGGATCGCTGCTCGACGCCTGCTCCGCCGGCGGTGCCGTACCCGACGGTGTCGCCGTCCAGCTGCCGCACCTCCCCGGCGCCCCGGACCCGGGCACGGTGCGCGCCGTCCTGGACAAGGCCCTTGATGCGGCACAGCACTGGCTGAAGGCCGCCGACCAGTCGCCCTCCAAGCTGGTCTTCGTCACCCGCGGCGCCGTCGCCGTCGGCCCGGGCGAGACCGTACGGGACACGGCGGCCGCCTCCGCCTGGGGGCTGGTGCGTTCCGCCCAGTCCGAGGAGCCCGACCGCATGGTGCTCCTCGACCTCGGCCCCGACGACGGCACCGTCAGCGGCGGCGCGCTGGCGGCCGCACTCACCTGCGGTGAGCCGCAGCTCGCGGTCCGTGGCGAGCACGTGCACACACCCCGTCTGACCCCCATGGGCCCGGCGACCCCCGACCTGCTGCAACTGCCCCACGCCGACACGGACGCCGACGCCGACACCGGAACAATCACCGCAGCGGGAACAACCACGGCAGCGGGAAGGACCGTCCCGGCGGGAACGACCGCCCCAGCCGGAGCAGCCGGAGTAACGGGAATAACCGGAGCGGCTGGCTCCGCCGCTTGGCGGCTCGGCACCCGCGGCGACGGCACCCTTGAGGGGCTGCGCCTCGAACCGGCGCCGGACACCCTGGCCCCGCTGCAGCCCGGCCAGATACGCGTCTCCGTACGGGCCGCCGGGCTGAACTTCCGCGACACGCTCATCGCGCTCGGCATGTACCCGGGCCGCGGCGTCATGGGCGCCGAGGGCGCCGGAGTGGTGACCGAGACCGGCCCCGGCGTCACCGGCTTCGCCCCGGGCGACCGGGTGCTGGGGATGTGGACCGGTGGTTTCGGCCCGTACGCCGTCGCCGACCACCGCATGGTGGCCCGTATCCCGGACGGCTGGTCATACGCGCAGGCCGCCTCCGTCCCGGCCGTGTTCCTCACCGCCCACTACGCCCTCGACCGGCTCGCCCAGGCCCGTCCCGGCCAGACGCTGCTGATCCACGCGGCGACGGGCGGCGTCGGCATGGCGGCACTCCAGCTCGCCCGGCACCTCGGCCTGACGGTGTACGCGACCGCCAGCACCCCCAAGTGGGACACGCTGCGCGGGCTGGGCGTGCCCGACCGGCACATCGCGAACTCCCGCACCCTGGACTTCGCCGACCGCTTCCTGGAGGAGACCGGCGGCCGGGGAGTGGACATCGTCCTCAACTCCCTCGCCGGCGACTTCGTCGACGCCTCACTGCGCCTGCTGCCCCGAGGCGGCCACTTCCTGGAACTGGGCAAGGCCGACGTACGAGACCCCGGCACCATCGCCGACCACCACCCCGGCACCACCTACCGGCCGTTCGACCTCGTCGAGGCGGGCCCGGAGACCGTCGGCACCATGCTGACGGAGCTGCTGGAGCTCTTCGAGGCCGGAGTGCTCCACCCGCTGCCGCTGGCCGTCCACGACGTACGCCACGCCCGCCGTGCCTTCCGCACGCTCAGCCAGGGAAAGCACACCGGCAAGCTCGTGCTCACCATGCCGCCCGTCTTCGACCCCCACGGCACCGTGCTCATCACCGGCGGCACCGGAACCCTGGGCAGCGCGGTCGCCCGTCATCTGGTCGGCGAGCACGGCGTACGCCACCTCCTCGTCGCCGGACGCCAGGGCGCGGAGGCCGAGGGGGCAACGGACCTCGTGAGGGAGCTGGCCGGACTCGGCGCCGACGTGACCGTACGGGCCTGCGACGCGGCCGACCGCGACCAGCTCGCGGCCCTGATCGGCGCCATCCCGGCGGCACACCCGCTGCGCGCGGTCGTGCACACCGCCGGCGTCCTGGACGACGGCACCCTGCCGTCGCTCACCCCGGAGCGGATGGATGCCGTGTTGCGGCCCAAGGTCGACGCGGTCCTCAACCTCCACGAGCTGACCAAGGATCTCGACCTGTCCGCCTTCGTCCTCTACTCGTCCTCCTCCGCGCTGTTCGGCAGCCCCGGACAGGGCAGTTACGCGGCGGCCAACGCCTTCGTGGACGCCTTCGCCCAGTACCGGCGCGGGGTGGGGCTGCCCGCCCTCTCCCTCGCCTGGGGCCTGTGGGCGCGCAACAGCAGGATGGCGGACCACCTCGACCAGGGCGACATGCACCGCCGGCTCGCCCGGGGCGGCATCCTGCCCCTGACCGACGCCGAGGGTGTGGCCCTCTTCGACGAGGCCCAGCGCTGGGACGAGGCCCTGCAGGTCCCCATCCGCCTCAATCAGGCCGTGCTGCGGGCACAGGGCGCGGTTCCGCCCTTCCTGAGCGGTCTCGTACGGAACCGGCGCAGTTCTCCCGCGGCCACCGCTGCGGCCCAGCCCGACCCGGCAGCGGCGGGCACGAGCACCTCCCTCGGGGAACGGATCGCCCAACTCCCGCCCGCCGAGCGGATGGAAGCGGTGCTGGAAGCCGTACGCACCCATGCGGCAGCCGTGCTCGGTTACGAGGAGGACGGTGAGCTCTCCGCCGACCGGAACTTCCGCGAGCTGGGCTTCGACTCGCTCACGGCGGTGGAACTGCGCAACCGCCTTACGGCCGCCACGGGGCTCCGGCTCACCGCCACCCTGGTGTTCGACCACCCCACCCCCGAAGCACTCTCCCGGCACCTCCACGACCGACTCGCTCCGGACACTCCGGCGGAGAGCGGCGATGTGTCCCTCGCCACCGAACTGGACCGTCTGGAGAAGCTGTTCATCCGTCTCACCGAACAGAACGGACTGGACTCCGCTCTGCCCGACGGCACGGCACGGCACGAGATCACGAACCGGCTCGCCGCCCTGACCGGTCTGTGGGACCGGCTCAACGGCGCGAGCGGCGACCCCGCCGGACCGGAGGCCGACGACGAGGTGACCGGAACTCTCGACGCCGCCGACGACGAAGAGCTCTTCGCCTTCATCGACGAGCGGTTCTGATCCGCCCCCACCACCCGCACCGACCGACCGAAACACCACGGGGTGACGAAAGCATGGCTGACGAGCAGGAGCTCCGCGCCTACCTGAAGCGGACCACCATCGAACTCCACCGCGCCACCACACGGCTGAAGAAGGCGGAGGAGCAGGCGCACGAGCCGATCGCGATCGTCGGCATGGCGTGCCGCTTCCCGGGCGGGGTGGGCTCTGCCGAGGACCTGTGGGACCTGGTGGCCACCGGGACGGACGCGGTCTCCCCGTTCCCGTCCGACCGCGGCTGGGACGTCGCGGGGTTGTACGACCCCGACCCCGGCGCCGTGGGACGGACGTACTGCCGTGAGGGTGGTTTCCTGCATGGGGCGGGTGAGTTCGATGCGGGGTTCTTCGGGATTTCGCCGCGTGAGGCG
>NZ_KL591008.1:429015-429221 GCF_000716335.1 Streptomyces sp. NRRL S-118
GCGTGTACGTCGGGGCTTGGGACGGCGGCTACACGCGCGACGTCGATGTCTCCTCCGCCGAGCTGGAAGGAGATCTGCTCACCGGCGGGGTGGTGAGCTTCAGCTCCGGCCGCATCTCGTACGTGCTGGGGCTCGAGGGTCCTGCGGTGTCGGTGGATACGGCGTGTTCGTCGTCGTTGGTGGCGTTGCATCTGGCGGTGCAGGCG
>NZ_KL591008.1:429454-429662 GCF_000716335.1 Streptomyces sp. NRRL S-118
CGTCGTTGGTGGCGTTGCATCTGGCGGTGCAGGCGCTGCGCCGGGGCGAATGCGACCTGGCCCTCGCCGGTGGCGTCACCGTGATGGCGACGCCCACGGTGTTCGTGCAGTTCTCGCGCCAGCGCGGCGTCGCTCCGGACGGTCGGTGCAAAGCGTTCTCCGACGCGGCCGACGGCTTCGGGCCCGCGGAAGGCGTGGGCATGCTGGC
>NZ_KL591008.1:429827-430306 GCF_000716335.1 Streptomyces sp. NRRL S-118
GGCCGGCGGATGTGGATGTGGTGGAGGCGCATGGGACGGGGACCCGGTTGGGTGATCCGATCGAGGCGCAGGCGTTGCTGGCGACGTATGGTCGCGGGCGGCCCGTTGACCGGCCTTTGTGGTTGGGGTCGTTGAAGTCGAACATCGGTCATACGCAGGCGGCTGCTGGTGTCGCGGGTGTGATCAAGATGGTGATGGCGTTGCGGCATGGTGTGCTGCCGAGGACGTTGCATGTGGATGTGCCGTCGTCGCATGTGGACTGGTCCGCGGGTGCGGTGGAGGTGTTGACGCGGGCGCGGGCGTGGCCGGTGGTGGAGCGTGCGCGCAGGGCCGCGGTGTCGGCGTTCGGGGTGAGCGGGACGAACGCGCATGTAGTACTGGAGCAGGCCCCGGACGAGCCCGACACTGCACCCGAGCCGGTCACAGCCCCCGTTCCTGTTCCGGTTGTCGTGTCGGCTGCTTCGGTGAAGGCCCTGGAG
>NZ_KL591008.1:430381-430545 GCF_000716335.1 Streptomyces sp. NRRL S-118
GTGGAGCGTGCGCGCAGGGCCGCGGTGTCGGCGTTCGGGGTGAGCGGGACGAACGCCCATGTAGTACTGGAGCAGGCTCCCTCACTGGAGGCGGAGCCGGAGCCGGTGGCTGAGCCGGTGCCGGTGCCGGTTCCTGTTCCGGTTGTCGTGTCGGGTGTTTCGGC
>NZ_KL591009.1:0-506 GCF_000716335.1 Streptomyces sp. NRRL S-118
TGGCCACCGTGGTGGTGGTCTTGCCCCCGGTGTGGGTGAGGTCGTCGATGCCCGCGGACGCGGACGTCATGACGGCCTCGGTACGCAGCGGGTTGATCTCCGAGACGGCACCGACGAACGTGGTCTTGCCCACGCCGAAGCCGCCCGCCACCACGATCTTCGCACTGGTGGTGGAACGGCCGGCGCCCGATCCGCCGCTAGAGCTTGCGAAGTCCACTGAGCACCCTTTCCAGCAGCGTCACATCCGGCGTACCGCCGGCCTCTCCATTGCCCGGCTGGTGGATCGCCACCATGCCCGCCTCCGCCAGGTCGGCGACGAGGATCCGGGCCACCCCGAGCGGCATCGACAGCAGCGCCGACACCTCCGCCACCGACTTCACCTCGCGGCACAGGTGGCAGATCCGCTGGTGTTCGGGCAGCAGTGTTCCCAGGTGGGCCGGGTCGGCCGTCGTGCTGACCAGCGCCTCGATGGCGAGCTGGTAGCGCGGCCGCGTCCGTCCGCCGGT
>NZ_KL591009.1:595-6934 GCF_000716335.1 Streptomyces sp. NRRL S-118
CGGTCATGGCGTACGGACGGACCAGCGGCTGGTCGCCTTCGTGACCGTACGGGTCGTCCAGGGACGCGCCGTACGGATCGTGAGAGGCGGTGGGCGGGGTCATGGATCCTCCGGGTCGTGACAGCAGGTGGTCTGCGTGCCGTCGTGACGGGGCCGGTGGGGGGCCGGATGGGGCGGCCGACAAATGAACAAGAACGTGAGGCGGTACGTACACGAGGGGGGAGGGAACACGTACCGCCCCGGCGGATCAGCGGAGCAGGCTGCCCTGGAGCTCGGCTCTCAGGTCCGGGGTCAGCACGGTGCCGGCACGGTCCACCAACAGCGTCATCTCGTAGCCGACGAGGCCGATGTCACAGTCAGGGTGGGCGAGCACAGCGAGGGAGGAGCCGTCCGAGACGGACATGATGAAGAGGAAGCCGCGCTCCATCTCCACCACGGTCTGGGCGACCTGGCCGCCTTCGAAGATCCGGGACGCCCCCGCGGTCAGCGAGGTGAGTCCGGACGCCACGGCCGCGAGCTGGTCGGCGCGGTCACGCGGAAACCCCTCGGACATGGCCAGCAGGAGGCCGTCGGCCGAGACCACCACCGTGTGCGACACCCCGGGGGTGTTGTCCACGAAGTTGGTGATCAACCAGTTCAGGTTCTGCGCCGCCTGGCTCATCGGTCTCAACTAGCGCTCCTGCGGGTGAGTGGGGCCGATATTGAAGCTGCCCGTGGTCGAGCCGCCCGCCTGACGCCCCTGCTGGATGCCCCGGCGGAGGTTGGTCAGTCGGCCGCGCACGTCGTCGGGCGCGCGCGACACCTGCGGCCCGGACTGGTGCTGCTGCTCCTGCGCGGTACCGGGCACCAGGTTGGCACGCGGGACCCGCCGGGGCAGGCCCGACGTCGTGACGCCGCCGGCCGCGGGCTTGCGGACCCGCTCGGCCTGGCGCACCAGCTCATCGTTGGGCGACGTACGCCAGGCGCCCGTGGTGGACGCGGCGTCGTCGCGGGCGGGGCGCTGCTGGGCCGGCTGCTGCGGTACGACCGGGACGGGCATCGTCTGGTCGCTCCCGGCGAACCGGTCCTGACGGGCCTGCGGCTGCTGCGGCTGCTGGGCCCGCGGGGCCTCCGGCCGGCGGCCCTGGGACTGCTGGGCCGGGGGCTGCTGGGACTGCTGGGCCGGGGGCTGCTGGGCCTGGTGGCCCTCCTGCCCGCGGAACCAGTTGGTCTCCAGCGTGTCGTACAGCGGCGTGCGACCGTCCCCGGCGTCCGGAGCGGGCGGCAGGGCCTCGGGCCGCGGCTGCGACGGCAGGCTGCCGGCCGGCGGGCGCGGGCTCGTGTAGTCCGGCCGCGGGAACTGCGCCGTGGACGCGGGGTCCTGCGGACGGTGCCCGTTCAGCTGGTCGGGGCGCGCGTACTGGCCGGTGGTGTCCGGTTCCTCGTGGCCACGCGGCGCGTCCAGCGGAGTGGTGCGCTGCTGCGGGGGCACGGGGGCGGCCTGGTCGTTGCCCCAGCTGGCGGCCTGCGGGCGCTGGGGGCGCTGCGGCTGCTGGGGACCACCGGGCAGCTCGGCGCGCGGGCCGGCGCCGGGCTGGCGGCGCGGGGAGCCGGGGGCCTGCTGCTGCCCGTGACCCTGCTGCTGTCCGGGGCCTTGCTGCCTGGCGGGCTGCTGGGCCTCGGCCTGCGGCGCCTGGCTGTTGTTCTGCCAGACGTCCGAACGCGTCGGGATGCCGCCGGGCGCCGCACCGGCGGTGCCGCTGAACGGATCCTGGGGCTGCTGGGGCTGCTGCGGGGGCTGGCCCGGCCGGCCGTGCTTGCCCTGCCGCGGCTGCTGCTGCCCACCGGACTGCCCGGCCTGTCCGCCCGGCTGACCACCGGGCTGTCCGCCCGGTGCCCCGTCCCGGCCGGGCAGCGCTGCCCGCGGTCCGGCACCCGCGCCGACCTGACCGCGCGCAGCGGCGGCGCCGGCGAGACCCGCGGCCGCGCCGGAGCGCCCCGCGCCCGCGCCGCCGGGAAGACCCGGCCGGCCGCCACCGGGACCGCCGGCCAGCCGGCCGCCGGGGCCCGCCGGGGCCTGCGGCATACCGGCCTGGCCCGCCGGACCGCCCTGACCGGGCTTGCCGGGAAGCTTCTTGCCGCCCTGGGCGACGTCCACGGGGAGCATGACCAGTGCGGTCGTACCGCCCGAGTCGGACGGCCGCAGCTGGATGCGGATGCCGTGGCGCAGGGACAGACGGCCGACCACGAACAGACCCATGCGGCGGGAGACCGACACGTCCACGGTGGGCGGCGACGCCAGCCGCTCGTTGATCGCGGCGAGGTCCTCGGGGGAGAGGCCGATGCCGGTGTCGTGGATCTCGACGAGCACACGCCCGTCGGGCAGCGCGTGACCGGTCACGCGCACCTTGGTCTGCGGCGAGGAGAACGACGTGGCGTTCTCCAGCAGCTCGGCGAGCAGGTGCACGAGGTCGTTGACGACGCGGCCGGCGACCTCGGTCGCCGGGACGGCGGCGAGCTCGATGCGCTCGTACTGCTCCACCTCGGACGCGGCGGCGCGGAGCACGTCGACGAGCGGGACCGGCCGGGTCCACCGGCGGCCCGGCTCCTCACCGGCGAGGACGAGGAGGTTCTCACCGTTACGGCGCATGCGCGTGGCGAGGTGGTCGAGCTTGAACAGCGAGGAGAGCTGGTCCGGGTCGGCCTCGCGGGACTCCAGCTCGGAGATCAGCGACAGCTGGCGCTGGATCAGACCCTGGGAGCGGCGCGAGAGGTTGGTGAACATCGCGTTGACGTTGCCCCGCAGCAGGGCCTGCTCGGCGGCGAGGCGGACCGCCTCGCGGTGCACGTCGTCGAAGGCCGCGGCCACCTGGCCGATCTCGTCCCGGGAGTGCACACCGACGGACTCCACCGAGGTGTCCACGTCCTGGGGGTCGGACTCGGACAGCTGCTTGACGAGCTCGGGCAGACGCTCCTGGGCGACCTTGGTCGCGGTGTCCTGGAGCCGCCGCAGCGACCGGATCATGGACCGGGCCACGACGAAGGCGCCGATCAGCGAGACGCCGAGGACGAGCAGGATCAGCGCACCGTTGATGATCGCGTCGCGCTGCGACTCCTGGTGCAGCTCACGGGCTTTGCCCTCCATCTGGCCGAGCAGGTCGGCCTCGATGGTCTTCATGGCCTGGATCTTGGTGCTGTCCTCGTCCGCCCAGTCGAGGTAGCTTCGCGCCGGCTGCTTCTCCATGCCGTCCGGGGAGCTCAGCACCCGGTCCGCGTACTTGTCGGCCTCGATGATGTTGGGGTTGCCGCTGGTCAGCGGGGCCAGCAGTTCGGTGGCGTCACCGCCGGCGGAGGAGTAGATCGCCTGGAACGACTTGAGGGCGTCGTTCTCGTTCTTGCGGGCCGCCTCGGCGTACAGCCGGTCGTTCGGGTTGAGCTTGCCCTTCACGCGGTCGTTCTTCGGCAGGGCCGCGGCGATGATCGCGCGCTGGATCGACGCGTACTCCTTGGCAGACGAGAACGCCGCCAGCGCACGCGTGCGCTTGATCATGTCGGGGTTGCTGGTGGCCTGCGCCATGTCCTGCGACAGGCTGAGCAGCGACTCGATCAGCCGGCTGTAGCGCTCGACGGTCTGCGAGTGCAGCACGTCGTCGTCGTAGGCGTTCTCGCGGATGCTCTTGAGCGAGATGACCTGGTTGGCGATCTGCGTCACGTTGGCGCGGATCGACTGCAGCGCCTCGTCGTTCTGGGTGTCACCGATCTCCTCGGTGGCCTTCAGGAACGCCTTCTGCGCGCGGTCGGTCGACTGGTAGTGCTGGGAGACCTTGTAGTCGGACGAGATCGGACCGTCCTCGGCCGTCCGGTTGGCCAGCGGCCCGGCGGTCTGGTCGCGCTCCTCCTGGAGCGCCTGGGCGAGGTCGGTCGCCTCTTCGGTGAGCTTGGTGAGCAGCTGCATGTGGTCCAGCTGCTCCATGTCGTTCATGGACTCGTTGATACGGAGTCCACCCAGCGTGGTCGCGGCGACCACGGGCAGGGCGAGCAGGGAGACGAGGCGGGTGCTGATGCGCCAGTTGCGCAGGGCTATTCGGGGCCCGGTGTCGGTCGGGCTCTTCTCCTTGCCCTTCCCCTTGGCCTTCGCCTTGGGTGCGGCCGGAGGCTCGGCGCCGCCCGGTGCGGCACTGCCGCGCCCCGCGCGGTCGGTGCCGTCGGAGGCGGCCGTCTGACCCGGGTTCTGGGTGTGCTGGGCCGAGGAGCCGCGGTCGGTCCCGCCGCGCGGCTCCTCGCCCGCCGCAGCTTCCCCTCGGCCCTGGCGGGTCGGGGGAGACCCCATGCCATCCCTCTTGAAACGTCCCTGCACTAGCGTCGCAACCTCTGGACCAGGCGTCCCTCCGCGCGAACGGACGGGACGGTGTCGGCGTCGTGGAGCGCGAACGCGCTCCATGGTGGTCGTGAGTGACCGGCTTGGATCCCCCCTCCCGCCGCCGCTTGGGCGCTGCGTTGCGCCGCTGCGCGCCGGTCTGACTTCCCGCGGCGGTGCGTGGAATTCCAGCACAGTGCCGGATCTCCAACAAGGGCGGTGGCGGCCACCTCCCGCCGGTTCACGATCCGTGAGGGGCTCATCACCTGCCGTGGATACGGATCGGGGAGGAAGCGGACATCGGTGGACGAGTCGTGTAGGGGTGGGGGGTGTCCCAGTCGCCATGATCAGGAGCGGAATGAAGCATTCAGGTACGCAATGTCCGTTTCCAGTGGCCCCGCTGGCGGCCTGAGATGACCGGAATGTCCCCCTGGTCGTGAGCAAACTCACATATAGATCGCCGTCTCCTACCGCTATGTGCAGGGAATCGAATGTTTAGCCTGACGCTTTACAAAGCGAGTGCCCTGTCAACCCCTACACCGAGGTCTGAAGCCACCGATGAAGACGACGATGACGTTCCGCAGCATCGCCAACCCGCGCCGCACCACCCTGGCCACCCTCACCGACGCCGGTGAACTGCAGCAGGGCGTCCGGCCGGAGCACTCGGCAGACCTCCCCGCCAGCACGGCCAACCCGCGCCGCACCACCCTCATGGAAGCCCCGCTGACCCCGGCGCAGTGATGTCGGCGGGACGCCCGCCCCTTCCGCGTTAGCCTGGAGCGTCAGACTCCAGTCACCAGCGGAAGTAAGGGGCACGGCATCCCGTGCGCATCGCCAGATTCTCCATCGACGGCAATGTCGCCTTCGGCGCGGTCGAGGGCGGCAGCGCCCCCGGCGAAGAGGGCGACCTCGTCCTCGACATCATCAAGGGTATTCCGTACGCCGACTTCGAACTCAGCGGCACCAAGGTCCCGCTGAGCAAGGTCCGCCTCCTGCCGCCCGTCCTGCCCAACAAGGTCGTGGCCATCGGCCGCAACTACGCGGAGCACGCCGCGGAGCTCGGCAACGAGGTCCCCGAGGTCCCCGTCGCCTTCTTCAAGCCCACCACCTCGGTGATCGGCTCCGGCGACGCGATCGAGTACCCCTCCTTCTCGCAGGAACTGCACCACGAGGCCGAGCTGGCCGTCGTGATCGGCCGCATGTGCCGCGAGGTCCCGCGCGAGCGCGTCAAGGACGTCGTCTTCGGCTTCACCTGCGCCAACGACGTCACGGCCCGCGACGTCCAGCAGCGCGAGAAGCAGTGGGCCAGGGCCAAGGGATTCGACACCTCCTGCCCGCTCGGCCCCTGGGTGGAGACCGGCATCGACCCGGCCGCCGTCGCCGAGGGCCTCGCCGTCCAGTGCACGGTCAACGGCGAACAGCGCCAGCTGGGTCGTACGAGCGACATGGTCCGCTCCGTCGAGGACCTCGTCGTCCACATCACGGAGGCCATGACGCTGCTCCCGGGCGACGTCATCCTCACCGGCACCCCGGCCGGAGTCGGACCGCTCAACGTCGGCGACGAGGTCGCCGTCACCATCGAAGGCATCGGCACTCTCACCAACAAGGTGATCAAGCGTGGCTAACGCGATCCGCGTCCGTTTCTGTCCCTCCCCGACCGGCAACCCCCACGTGGGGCTGGTCCGCACCGCCCTGTTCAACTGGGCCTTCGCCCGGCACCACCAGGGCACCATGGTCTTCCGCATCGAGGACACGGACGCGGCGCGCGACTCCGAGGAGTCGTACCAGCAGCTCCTGGACTCCCTGCGCTGGCTCGGCCTGGACTGGGACGAGGGCCCGGAGATCGGCGGCCCCCACGCGCCGTACCGCCAGTCGCAGCGCATGGACATCTACCGGGACGTCGCCGGCAAGCTGCTCGAGGGCGGCTACGCGTACCGCTGCTACTGCACGGCCACCGAACTCGACGAGCGCCGCGAGGCCGCCCGCGCCGCCGGCAAGCCGTC
>NZ_KL591009.1:7002-9021 GCF_000716335.1 Streptomyces sp. NRRL S-118
CCACCGAACTCGACGAGCGCCGCGAGGCCGCCCGCGCCGCCGGCAAGCCGTCCGGGTACGACGGGAAGTGCCGCGACCTGACCGCCGAGCGGAAATCGGCGTACGAGGCCGAGGGCCGCGAGTCGATCGTCCGCTTCCGGATGCCCGACGAGCCCATCACCTTCACCGACCTGGTGCGCGGCGAGCTCACCTTCACCCCGGACAACGTCCCGGACTACGGCATCGTCCGCGCCAACGGCGCCCCCCTCTACACGCTCGTCAACCCCGTCGACGACGCGCTGATGGAGATCACCCACGTGCTGCGCGGCGAGGACCTGCTGTCCTCCACCCCGCGCCAGATCGCGCTCTACAAGGCGCTCATCGAGCTCGGCGTCGCCAAGGACATCCCCGCCTTCGGGCACCTGCCGTACGTCATGGGCGAGGGCAACAAGAAGCTCTCCAAGCGTGACCCGCAGTCCTCCCTGAACCTCTACCGGGAGCGCGGCTTCCTCCCCGAGGGCCTGCTCAACTACCTCTCGCTGCTCGGCTGGTCCTTCTCCGCCGACCAGGACGTCTTCACCATTCCCGAGATGGTCGAGCGCTTCGACATCGCGGACGTCAACGCCAACCCGGCGCGCTTCGACCTCAAGAAGGCGGAGGCGATCAACGCCGACCACATCCGCCGGCTCGACGTGAAGGCGTTCGCCGAGGCGTGCGAGCCCTGGCTGCGCGCCCCGCACGCCCCCTGGGCGCCGGAGGACTTCGACCGCGCGGCCTGGGAGGCCATCGCGCCGCACGCCCAGACCCGCCTGACCGTCCTCTCGGAGATCACCCAGAACGTCGACTTCCTCTTCCTCCCGGAGCCCGTCGAGGACGAGGCCTCCTGGCAGAAGGCCATGAAGGAGGGCTCCGACGCCCTGCTGCGCACCGCCCGCGCCAAGCTGGAGGCCGCGGACTGGAGCAGCCCGGAGTCCCTCAAGGAGGCCGTCCTCGCGGCCGGCGAGGAGCACGGCCTGAAGCTGGGCAAGGCCCAGGCCCCGGTCCGCGTCGCGGTCACCGGCCGCACGGTCGGGCTGCCGCTCTTCGAGTCCCTGGAGGTCCTGGGCAAGGACAGGACGCTCGCCCGCATCGACGCCGCCCTGGCGAAGCTGGGGTCCTGACCCCCGCCCCGGCGGTACGGTCGGGGGTATGCCGATCCGTGCGGTCCTCTGGGACATCGACGACACGATCTTCGACTACGCGAGCGCCGACCGCGCCGGGATGCTGCACCACCTGACGGCCGAGGGCCTGGTCGACGGAGAAACCTCCGTCGACCAGGCCCTCCGGCGTTGGAAGGAGCTCACCACCCACCACTGGCGCCGCTTCGAGGCCGGCGGGGTCGCCTTCGAGGACCAGCGCCGCGACCGGGTCCGCGACTTCCTGGACCGCCCGCTGACCGATCAGGAGGCCGACGCCTGGTTCGAGCGGTACCTGGCGCACTACGAGGCCGCCTGGGCGCTCTTCCCGGACACCCTGCCCGTGCTCGACGTCCTGGCGGCCGACTACCGGCACGCCGTCCTGTCGAACTCCACGATCCGCAACCAGGAGCGCAAGCTGCGCGCACTGGGCGTGTACGACCGCTTCGAGGCCCTGGTCTGCGCGGCCGAGCTGGGTGTCTCCAAGCCCGCCCCCGGGGCCTTCCACGCCGCCTGCACCCTCATCGACCTGCCGCCGGAGGAGGTCGCGTACGTCGGCGACCAGCCGGACATCGACGCCCGCGGGGCCGTCGAGGCGGGCCTGACGGGCATCTGGCTGGATCGCACCGGCATCGGCGGACGCCCCGAGCTCACCCGGATCACCAGCCTCGATCAGCTCCCCGGCCTGCTGCGCGACCAAACCCGTTTTGGAGCCCCGGACACCTTCAGGTAATGTTCTTCCTGCGCCGAGGGGAGCGGGCCGAAAGCCCGAAACTCCGAAGCGTAACCCGAACAAAACCCTCTCAAGGGGTTGAGTTTTGGTGGCCTATGGTGTAATTGGCAGCACGACTGATTCTGGTTCAGT
>NZ_KL591009.1:9138-9268 GCF_000716335.1 Streptomyces sp. NRRL S-118
CGAATCCGGTCGGGGGTACCAACTGGTCTAAACCACCAGTGGCCTATGGTGTAATTGGCAGCACGACTGATTCTGGTTCAGTTAGTCTTGGTTCGAGTCCAGGTAGGCCAGCGGATCATCACTGATCTTG
>NZ_KL591009.1:9481-184264 GCF_000716335.1 Streptomyces sp. NRRL S-118
CCGGTTCGAATCCGGTCGGGGGTACGCACCGAGGAAGCCCTCCCCTGCTGGGGAGGGCTTCCTCGCGTTCCGGTGTCGTTGCGTTCCGGTGTCGTTGCGTTCCGGTGTCGTTGCGGTCCGGGGTGGCGCCGTCGTGAACAGCGCGGTCAGGAACGGCTCCGACAACAACTCCGGCCCACCGCTGCGGCGTTGAAGCGGTGGACCGGGAGCTGGCAGAAGGTGATGGACAAGCGGCCGGGCTCAGCCCGAGCGGCGCAGCGCCTCGGTCAGCCGGCCGGCCGCGTCGATGACGGCCTGGGCGTGCATACGGCCCGGGTGGCGCGTCAGGCGCTCGATGGGGCCCGAGACCGACACGGCGGCCACCACGCGGTTCGAGGGGCCCCGTACGGGCGCGGAGACGGACGCCACGCCCGGCTCGCGCTCGCCGATCGACTGGGCCCAGCCGCGGCGCCGTACGCCCGACAGGGCCGTCGCCGTGAAGCGTGCCCCCTGGAGGCCCCGGTGCAGCCGCTCCGGCTCCTCCCAGGCCATGAGGATCTGCGCCGAGGATCCGGCCTTCATGGTGAGCGTGGAGCCGACCGGCACGGTGTCCCGCAATCCGGACAGCCGCTCCGCCGCGGCGACGCAGATGCGCATGTCGCCCTGGCGCCGGTAGAGCTGCGCGCTCTCCCCGGTCACGTCCCGCAGATGGGTCAGTACGGGTCCGGCGGTGGCCAGCAGGCGGTCCTCGCCGGCCGCGGCGGCGAGCTCCGCCAGCCGCGGTCCGAGGATGAACCGGCCCTGCATGTCCCTCGCCACCATCCGGTGATGTTCCAGTGCCACGGCAAGGCGATGTGCCGTGGGTCGTGCGAGCCCGGTCGCCGCGACCAGCCCGGCGAGGGTGGCCGGACCGGACTCCAGGGCGCTCAGAACCAGAGCTGCCTTGTCGAGAACGCCGACGCCGCTAGAGTTGTCCATGCAACGATATTCACGTCTCACTCTGTGAAACGCAAGTTCAATTTTCCCGGGAACTTGCCACCCTGTACGTACGGCCCGCGGACCAACGGGTCCGATGCCCGTCCGGCACGTGGGACACGTGGGGCCCGGACGTGGGGCCACTGATCTCTAGAGGCGCCGGCACACCCGCCGGCCGGAGGGAAAGCGATGGGTAGGACACTCGCGGAGAAGGTCTGGGACGACCATGTCGTCCGGCGCGCCGAGGGCGAGCCCGACCTCCTCTTCATCGATCTGCACCTGCTGCACGAGGTGACCAGCCCGCAGGCCTTCGACGGCCTCCGCCAGAACGGCCGGCAGGTGCGGCGCCTCGACCTCACCATCGCGACCGAGGACCACAACACCCCCACCCTCGACATCGACAAGCCCATCGCCGACCCGGTCTCCCGGGCCCAGCTGGAGACGCTGCGCAAGAACTGCGCCGAGTTCGGTGTCCGCCTGCACCCGCTGGGCGACGTCGAGCAGGGCGTCGTCCACGTCGTGGGGCCGCAGCTGGGACTGACCCAGCCGGGCACCACCGTGGTCTGCGGCGACTCCCACACCTCCACGCACGGCGCCTTCGGCGCGCTGGCCTTCGGTATCGGCACCTCGCAGGTCGAGCACGTCCTGGCCACGCAGACGCTGCCGATGGCGCGGCCGAAGACCATGGCGATCACGGTCGAGGGCGAGCTGCCGGAGGGTGTCACCGCCAAGGACCTGATCCTGGCGATCATCGCCAGGATCGGCACCGGCGGCGGCCAGGGGTACGTGCTGGAGTACCGCGGCTCCGCCATCGAGAAGCTCTCGATGGAAGCCCGGATGACCATCTGCAACATGTCGATCGAGGCCGGCGCCCGCGCGGGCATGATCGCCCCGGACGAGACCACCTTCGCGTACCTCAAGGGCCGTGCCCACGCGCCCGAGGGCGAGGACTGGGACGCGGCCGTCGCCTACTGGAAGACCCTGAGGACCGACGACGACGCCGTCTTCGACGCCGAGGTCGTCATCGACGCCACCGAGCTGGCCCCCTTCGTCACCTGGGGCACCAATCCCGGCCAGGGAGCGCCGCTTTCGGCCTCCGTCCCCGACCCGGCTTCGTACGAAGACGCTTCGGAGCGCCTGGCCGCCGAAAAGGCCCTGGAGTACATGGGGTTGACCGCCGGGCAGCCGCTGCGCGACATCAAGGTCGACACCGTCTTCGTAGGCTCCTGCACCAACGGCCGCATCGAGGACCTGCGCTCCGCCGCCGCCGTGCTGGACGGCCGCAAAGTCGCCGACGGCGTACGGATGCTGGTCGTGCCCGGCTCGGTCCGGGTCGCCCTGCAGGCGGTCGAGGAAGGCCTGGACACGGTCTTCAAGGAGGCCGGGGCCGAATGGCGGCACGCCGGCTGCTCGATGTGCCTGGGCATGAACCCCGACCAGCTCGCGCCCGGCGAGCGTTCCGCCTCCACCTCCAACCGCAACTTCGAGGGCAGGCAGGGCAAGGGCGGCCGCACCCACCTGGTCTCCCCCCAGGTCGCCGCCGCCACCGCGGTGCTGGGCCATCTGGCCTCGCCCGCCGACCTGTCCGAAGCCCCCGCGACCGCCGGAGTCTGAGCAACCATGGAAGCTTTCACCACCCACACCGGCCGGGCCGTCCCGCTGCGCCGCAGCAACGTCGACACCGACCAGATCATCCCGGCGCACTGGCTGAAGAAGGTCACCCGCGACGGCTTCGAGGACGGCCTGTTCGAGGCCTGGCGCAAGGACCCCGAGTTCGTCCTCAACCGCCCCGAGCGGCAGGGCGCCACGGTCCTGGTGGCCGGCCCCGACTTCGGCACCGGCTCCTCCCGCGAGCACGCCGTCTGGGCGCTGCAGAACTACGGTTTCAAGACCGTCATCTCCTCCCGCTTCGCCGACATCTTCCGCGGCAACTCGCTGAAGAACGGCCTGCTCACGGTGGTCCTCGACCAGAAGACCGTGGACGCGCTGTGGGAGCTGACCGAGGCCGACCCGCAGGCGGAGATCACCGTCGACCTCCAGGACCGCCAGGTGCGAGCCCCGGGGATCACCGCGGACTTCGAGCTGGACGAGAACGCCCGCTGGCGGCTGCTGAACGGCCTGGACGACATCAGCATCACGCTGCGGAACGAGCCCGACATCGCCGCGTACGAGGCGAAGCGCCCGTCGTACAAGCCGCGGACCCTTCCGGTCTGACCCTCCCCGCACCCTTCCGGTGCCCGGCCGACCGCCCGGACGTGAGCGGGCGGACGGGGCACGGCAGTCTCCAGCGGGTGCGAGCAGTGTGAACCGACGCCCGGCCGGGTTTCCCGGCCGGGCGTCCTGCGTCGGTGGCCGCCGAGTGCGGGCCGGCCACCCCCCTGCGCCGTCCCGGGGTCGCGGCGGCGAGGCCGGCTGCCCGGCGTATCTCCGCAGTTCAGCGCTCCTTTCGCCCTTCCCGGTTTCCCGGCCTCCCGGTTTCCCGGCACGCGTCCGCTCCCGCGCCCGACCGGTGAGGCACTCCCGCCCGGTGCGACGGCGATCGCGCGCACGGCGGCACTCCGCGGCTGCCGATCCCACCCACGGGAGCAGGGTTGTTGCCGCCGCGCCGGAACGCGCGGCGAAGGGCCGGGCCCCCGGCGCGCACGGCTGCGGGCGAAATCATCGGGTGCAGCAGGATGGCGTGAAAGTGACCTTGCGGGGCAGCATGATGACGTGCCGGGGGGCCATCCGGCTGACGGCTCGCCCGTGTGTCGCGGCAGGCCGGCGAACTCTCTCCGGGAGCCTGAATGCGGTCACCAACTTCCTTTCTCCACAAGGAAATCGCAGCTGGGACCGGGTGTCCGTGGGTGGTCCCCCGGGGGTCCCCGAATGGCCCTGGGGACAGGCCAGTTACCCCCTACGGAGGCGACAACTCGCCCCAGATGGCACAATCGGTGCATGGAACGCGACAGCCAACTCCAGCTCTACGAGGCGGTCGCAGCCCGACTGAAAGAAGCGCACACCCGAGTGCGCGCACTGCAAGTCCCGGAGGGCGTAAGGATGGCGCTGTCCCGGAAGCTGTTGGTCATCACGGCCTCGGCGAAGCACGATCTCGCAGGCGCGGCTCAGCGTCTGGACCGGTTGATGAAGGACCTCGACGAGGGCCGATTCCCCGAAGGGGACTGACACTCCGAACTCCGCGCCGCCTACTTCGTTGCGGCACTAGGGTGATTAGCCCGTTTCGTGTTTGATTTGCGGTATATATCTGCCTAACGTGCGAAAACGCTTGAACACTTTCGTTCCGGCAATGTCTCCGAAGGGGAAGACGTGAACAAGGCGCAGCTCGTAGAAGCGATTGCCGACAAGATGGGTGGCCGCCAGCAGGCCGCCGATGCTGTCGACGCGGTGCTGGACGCGATCGTGCGTGCCGTGGTCGCCGGTGACCGGGTTTCGGTCACCGGCTTCGGTTCGTTCGAGAAGGTCGACCGCCCGGCCCGCTACGCCCGCAACCCGCAGACCGGTGAGCGCGTCCGGGTCAAGAAGACCTCGGTTCCGCGCTTCCGTGCAGGTCAGGGCTTCAAGGACCTGGTGAGCGGCTCCAAGAAGCTGCCCAAGGGTGGCGAGGTCGCGGTCAAGAAGGCGCCCAAGGGCAGCCTTTCGGGCGCCCCGCCCACCATCGCCAAGTCCGTCGGCAAGAAGGCCGCCGCCAAGAAGACCACCGCCGCGGCGAAGAAGACGGCGGCCAAGAAGGCCACCCCGGCCAAGAAGACCACCCCCGCCGCCGCGAAGAAGACGACCGCCAAGAAGGCCACCCCCGCCAAGAAGACCACGACGGCGGCGGCCAAGAAGGCGACCCCGGCGAAGACCACGGCCGCCGCGAAGAAGACCACCGCCAAGAAGACCGCGCCGGCGAAGAAGGCCACGGCGAAGAAGGCCCCGGCCAAGAAGACCACCGCCCGCAAGACCACCGCCAAGAAGACCACCACCGCGCGCAACAAGTAAGCGGCGAAGGCCCTTCAGGCCCCTCACACGCCGGGCCGGACTCCTCGAAAGGGAGCCCGGCCCGCGGTGCGTCCGGGGCGGGGGAGAGGGGCGCTCAGAAGGTCTGCAGCGTGATCAGCGTGATGCGGCGGGACTCGCCCTCGCCCTCGGTCTCGATGCGCACGCGCTGGCCCGGCCGCAGCAGGCGCAGGCCGCCGGCGTCGAAGGCCGGGGCCGAGAAGGGCACCGGGGTGCCGTCGTCGAGGAGGACGCTGCCGCTGCGGGATTCGGGATCGTACGTGTACGCGGTGGCCTGCATGGATCGCAGCCTATCCGGAGGGCGCCCGCGCCGCCCCCGCGGCCGCTGCCCGCCCGCCCCGCCACCGCCCGTGGGCGTCCGCCGCCGCACGGGCCGCCCGCTCCCGCCTCCGCACCCGCGCTACGCCGGCTCCGGCGCGTCCACGGGCCACCGCTCTGCCGTGCGGGGCCCCACACCCAGCTCCCGGGCGGCCCGCAGATCCTCCCCGGTGTCCACGTCCCGGCGCACGGAATCGACGCCGGTCAGCAGAATTTCCTCCGCGCCCGACGACAAATGGCGGCGCCGCGACGCACCGCCGAATGCCGGGCGCAATTCCACTCCGGGCGCGGCCGACAGCAATGTCGTACCGATTTCGGCGGCATCCGCCAGAAAAGCCCGGTGAAATTGTCCCGCTCTCACGAGCACCCGGTGCAGCTCCTCCGGGCGCAGCGCGGGCAGGTCGGCGCTGAGCGCCGCCACCGGCGCCGCGGGGCGCCGGGCGCGGACCGCTTCCGCGCCGTGGGCGAGCGCGGCGTTGAGTCCGGCCGCCGGTGCGTCCGGCACCACACGCGCTCCGAGGGCGCCCAGCGCGGCCGCGGCCAGCGGATCGTCCGTGACGACCACCACATCCCGCACCGCCGGGCAGCACAGCGCCGCCGCCACGGTGTCCTGCGCGAACGCCAGCGCGAGCCGGGGCCGGACCAGCGGTCCCACGGCCTCTGCGAGTCTGCTCTTGGCCAGCGGGAGGGGCTTGAGCGGCACGATCAGGGACCAGGGGCCGGTCGGGCCGGGGTCCGCGGCGAGCTCTCCGTCCTTGCGCATCGGGCTTATTGTCCACAGCCCGGACGGACTCCGTCCGAGGCGGGGCGTACGGTGTTCTCGACAGACCAGGGGCCTGGGGCGACACTTGACCCCCGGCAAAGCAGCCCAGAGGAAGGTGTCCGAGTGTCCCGCCGCAGAATCGGCTTCTGGTACCGCCTGGCGGCGGTCATCGCAAAACCGCCGCTGGTGGTTCTGTTCAAGCGGGACTGGCGGGGAATGGAGCACATTCCGGCCGAGGGCGGATTCATCACCGCGGTCAACCACAACTCCTATCTGGACCCGCTGTCGTACGCGCATTTCCAGTACAACACCGGACGTGTCCCGCGTTTCCTCGCCAAGGCCGGCCTGTTCAAGGGCTCGTTCGTCGGCATGATGCTCCGCGGCACCGGCCAGATCCCCGTGTACCGCGAGACCACCAACGCCCTGGACGCCTTCCGTGCCGCAGTTGCCGCCATCGAGCGCGGCGAGTGCGTCGCCTTCTACCCCGAGGGCACCCTCACCCGGGACCCCGACATGTGGCCGATGGCGGGCAAGACCGGCGCCGCCCGCGTCGCGCTGCTCACCAAGGTGCCCGTCATCCCGGTCGCCCAGTGGGGCGCCAACTTGGCGATGCCGCCGTACGCCAAGGAGAACAAGGTCCGGCTGTTCCCGCGCAAGACGCTGATCGTGCAAGCCGGACCGCCCGTCGACCTCAGCCGGTTCTACGACAGGGAACCCAGCCCCGAGGTGCTGCGCGAGGCGACCGAGGCCATCATGGCCGCGATCACCGCCCTCCTGGAGGAGGTGCGCGGGGAGAAGGCCCCCGCCCAGCCGTACGACCACCGCAAGGCCCGCCTGGAACAGCGGCGCAGGGCCGCAGGGGAGGAAGCGAAGTGACACACCCCGACAGGGCCGGCCAGGCCGACCGCCCGCACCCGGCGCCCGCTTCCGGACCGGCCGCGGCATCCGGCGGGGAACCCCGTAGGGGCCCGGTCCGGGCCGCCGTCTTCGGCACCGGGTCCTGGGGCACGGCCTTCGGCATGGTGCTCGCCGACGCCGGCTGCCAGGTCACCCTCTGGGGCCGCCGCCGGGAGATCGCCCACGCCATCAACACCACCCGCACCAACCCGGACTACTTCCCGGGCACCGAGCTCCCCGCCTCCCTGCGCGCCACCACCGATCCCGCCGAAGCCGCGCACGACGCCGATTTCACCGTGCTCGCCATCCCCTCCCAGACGCTCCGCGGCAACCTGGCCGCCTGGAAACCGGAGATGGCACCCGGCACCGTCCTCGTCTCCTTGATGAAGGGCATCGAACTGGGCACGGCCAAGCGGATGAGCGAGGTCATCGGGGAGGTCACCGGCGTCCCGCAGGACCGGATCGCCGTGGTCACCGGCCCCAACCTGGCCAAGGAGATCGTCGCCCGCATGCCCGCCGCCGCCGTCGTCGCCTGCCGCGACGAAGCGGTCGCGCAGCGGCTCCAGGCGGCCTGCCACACCCCGTACTTCCGCCCGTACACCAATACCGACGTCGTCGGCTGCGAGCTGGGCGGCGCCGTGAAGAACGTGATCGGCCTCGCCGTCGGCATCGCGGACGGCATGGGCCTGGGGGACAACGCCAAGGGCTCCCTCATCACCCGCGGTCTCGCCGAGACCACCCGCCTCGGCCTGGCCATGGGCGCCGACCCGCTGACCTTCTCCGGGCTCGCGGGCCTCGGCGACCTCGTCGCCACCTGCTCCTCGCCGCTCTCCCGCAACCACACCTTCGGCTTCAACCTCGGCAAGGGCATGACCCTGGAGGAGACCATCGCGGTCACGAAGCAGACCGCCGAGGGCGTCAAGTCCTGCGAATCCGTGCTGGATCTGGCCCGCAGGCACGGCGTCGACATGCCCATCACCGAGACCGTCGTCGGAATCGTCCACGAGGGCAAGCCCCCGGTGGTGGCGCTCAAGGAGCTGATGTCGCGGGCCGCCAAGCCCGAGCGCAGGTGACCCGGTCGGCCGGTGGCCGGTCGCTGACGCAACCGGAACGAGCGGGTACGCTCATCGCGATATGAGCAGCGAAAACCTCCCCACCAGCCCTGGGCGCAAGCCGCGCGTGGCCGTCGTCTTCGGCGGCCGCAGCTCCGAGCACGCCATCTCGGTCGTCACGGCCGGTGCCATCCTGCGCGCCATCGACCGGGACAAGTACGACGTGCTGCCCATCGGCATCACCACGGACGGCCGCTGGGCGCTGACCGCCGACGAGCCGGAGCGGATGGCCATCGCCGACCGCGCGCTGCCGAGCGTCGCCGACCTCACCGAGTCCGACGAGGGCACCGTCGTGCTCCCGGTCGACCCCGGCAACCGCGAAGTCGTCTACAGCGAGCCGGGTGCCGTGCCCAAGGCCCTGGGCGACGTCGACGTGGTCTTCCCGGTGCTCCACGGCCCGTACGGCGAGGACGGCACGCTCCAGGGCATGCTGGAGCTCTCCGGAGTGCCGTACGTCGGGGCCGGCGTGCTCGCCTCGGCCGTCGGCCAGGACAAGGAGTACATGAAGCGGGTCTTCCAGTCGTACGGGCTGCCCGTCGGCCCGTTCGAGGTGATCCGCCCCCGCGAGTGGGAGCAGTATCCTTCCTCCGCCCGCCGGAGGATCATGGACTTCGCCGGCGAGCACGGCTGGCCGCTCTTCGTGAAGCCCGCCCGGGCCGGCTCGTCCTTCGGCATCACCAAGGTCGACGACCCGGCGCGGCTGGACGAGGCCATCGAGGAGGCCCGCCGCCACGACCCGAAGATCATCGTGGAGGCGCTGCTCAGCGGCCGCGAGATCGAGTGCGGCGTGCTGGAGTTCGAGGACGGCCCGCGGGCGAGCGTGCCGGCGTGGATCCCGCCCGTCACCGACCACGAGTTCTACGACTTCGAGGCCAAGTACATCGACTCCGCGTCGGGTGTGGTGCCCGCCCCGATCACCCCGGAGCAGACCGCCGAGGTGCAGCGGCTCGCGATCGCCGCGTTCGAGGCGGTCTCGTGCGAGGGACTGGTCCGCGCGGACTTCTTCCTCACCGATGACGGCGAGTTCGTCATCAACGAGATCAACACCATGCCCGGATTCACGCCGATCTCCATGTACCCGCGCATGTGGCAGGAGACCGGCGTCAGCTACCCCGAGCTGATCGACCGGCTCATCCAGGCGGCCCTGCGCCGCTCGACCGGCCTGCGCTGACGCACCGCGGCCCGGGCGGCCCGGCTCATCCGCCGGGCGGCCCGGGCCGCGTCCTGCGCGAGGCCGCCCTCCCCGCCGCGTCCGCTCCTTGCGCACCCGGCCGGGCACGGCCCGGTGCGCCGGCTCTCCCCGGGGCAACGGCCCCTGCGGCACGCGGTGCTACAGCTTCGGCGGCACGGCTTTCTTCACCGCGCCGGCGAGGTCGAGGAGCGGGCCGCTGGCGTCGTGGGCGTACCGCTCGTCCAGCAGCACCTCCACATAGGCCTTGCGGGACGCGGAGGTGAGCCGGGGCCCGTCGCCCTCCCGCGGCTCCACCAGCCAGCCGACGCCGTTCACCTGGGCCCCCAGCGCGTCGGGATCGCTCATCCTGGCGGGCCGCGGGACGCCGCAGCGCAGTACGATCGCCCCGTCCCCCCATCCGGCGGTCAGCTCGGATCCGGGTTCGGGATCGCTCCGGCCGAGTCCGGCGACGGTCTTGGGCAGTTCCCCGTCCAGCGCGCGGCAGAAGGCGGTCTCCTTCGCCGACGGGCTGGGAACCGCGACCGACGTCCGGGCGTCCGTGGGGGAACAGCCCGCGGCCGCCAGCAGGACGGCGGCGGCAGCGGCGGCGGAGGCACACACGAGCCGGTGGGAAGACGTCACCGGCCAAGCGTAAACGGGGGCTAGAGGTGGACGACCGGACAGGTCAGGGTGCGGGTGATGCCGTCCACTTGCTGGACCTTCGCGACCACCATGCGACCGAGCTCGTCGACCGTGTCGGCCTGGGCCCGCACGATCACGTCGTACGGACCCGTGACGTCCTCGGCCTGGATCACCCCCGGGATCTTGGAGATGGTCTCGGCGACGGTCGACGCCTTGCCCACCTCGGTCTGAATAAGGATGTACGCCTGAACCACGGAACCTCCAGGGCGGCCACGAGGATCTTGTGGAAAGAGAAAGGGACGCCACGGTACCGCGTCGCCGCGGGCCGCGGGGAGACCTGCGCCGCCGGTGGCGCGCGCGGTCGGCGTACAGGCACGGAAGAGTTGACGTTCCACGTGACGGTACCGAGAGCAGTGACGGGTCGCGACCGGTCGCACGGTGCGTCCACGACGACATGGAGAGGTGAACCTCGGTGAAGGGCACTGTCGGAGAGCTCGGCGAGTTCGGGCTCATCAGGGAGCTCACTTCGCGGCTCACCTCCACCCCGGCGGTACGGGTCGGGCCGGGCGACGACGCCGCGGTGGTCGCCGCCCCCGACCGGCGCGTGGTGGCCAGCACGGACATCCTGCTGGAGGGGCGGCACTTCCGCCGCGACTGGTCCACCGCGTACGACGTCGGCCGCAAGGCCGCCGCGCAGAACCTGGCGGACATCGCCGCCATGGGTGCCGTGCCGACCGCGCTGCTGCTCGGCCTGGTCGTGCCCGCCGAACTCCCGGTGACCTGGCCCACCGAGCTGATGGACGGCCTGCGCGACGAGTGCCAGGTCGCGGGCGCCGCCGTGGTCGGTGGTGACGTCGTGCGCGGCGACACCATCACCGTCGCCATCACCGCCCTCGGCGACCTGCGCAACCACGAACCGGTCACCCGGGCCGGCGCGCAGCCCGGCGACGTCGTCGCGTACACCGGCTGGCTCGGCTGGTCCGCCGCCGGGTACGCGGTCCTCTCCCGCGGCTTCCGCTCGCCGCGCGCCTTCGTCGAGGCCCACCGCCGGCCGGAACCGCCGTACCACGCGGGCCCCGCGGCGGCCGGACTCGGCGCGACCGCCATGTGCGACGTGAGCGACGGCCTGATCGCCGACCTCGGGCACATCGCCGAGGCCAGCAAGGTGCGCATCGACCTGCGGTCCGGGCTCATCGACATCCCGACGCAGATGAACGACATCGGGCAGGCCGTCGGCGTCGACCCGATGCAGTGGGTCCTCACCGGAGGCGAGGACCACGCGATCGTCGCCACGTTCCCGCCGGACGTGAAGCTCCCCGCCCGCTGGAAGGTGATCGGCGAGGTCCTCAATCCCTCGGCGCTGCCCCAGGTCACCGTCGACGGCGCCCCCTGGCACGCGAAGGGCGGCTGGGACCACTTCGGCGGCTACGAGGAGGACGCGTGACCGGCCGCCTCCCGCGGGTCCTGACGGTCGCCGGTTCCGACTCCGGCGGCGGTGCGGGCATCCAGGCCGACCTGAAGACCATGCTGGCGCTCGGCGTGCACGGCATGAGCGTGATCACCGCGGTCACCGCGCAGAACTCCCTGGGCGTGCAAGGTGCCTGGGAGCTGCCCGTGGAGGCGGTCCGCGCCCAGTACCGCAGCGTCGTCGACGACATCGGCGTCCAGGCCGTCAAGACGGGCATGCTGGCGTCCGCGCCGCTCGTGGAGGCGGTGGCGGAGCTGCTGGCCGGGACGGACGCGCCGGTGGTGGTCGACCCGGTCGGGGTGTCCAAGCACGGGGACCCGCTGCTGGCCGCCTCCGCCCTCGACTCCGTGCGCACCCGGCTGCTGCCGGCCGCCACCGTGGCGACGCCGAACCTGGACGAGGTCGCCCAGCTCACCGGCGTGACGGTGGAGGACGAGGAAGGACTGCGGCGGGCCGCCGACGCGATCCTCGCCCACGGACCCCGCTGGGCGCTGATCAAGGGCGGGCACCTCGCCGGTGACGCCGTGGACCTGCTGACGGACGGCACCGAGGAGCACTGGCTGCGCGCTCCCCGGCACGACAACCGTCACACGCACGGGACGGGCTGCACGCTCGCCTCCGCGGTGGCGGCGGGCCTCGGCAAGAGCCTGGCGGTGCCGGAGGCCGTGCGGGCCGCCAAGGAGTACGTGACCGGGGCGATCGCCGCCGGGTTCGCCCTGGGCGGCGGCATCGGCCCGGTGGATCACGGCTGGCGGTTCCGCCCGTCCGGGCCCTGAGGCCGCGGCGGCGGGACCGGGCGTACCTCCGTGCGGCGCCGCGCACGGGGGTACGGGCGCAGGCGCGTGCCCCGGCACGGCAAAAAGCCGGCCCACCGAGGTGGACCGGCTTTCAAGGCAACCGCAGAGGCTGCGCTACGACGAATCGTCGTCGGCGGGATCATCCCCGCACATGCGGGGAGCATCTCTTAGCGCGAGACCTTGCCGGCCTTGATGCACGAGGTGCAAGCGTTGAGCCGCTTCGGCGTCCCACCGACCACGGCACGCACGCGCTGGATGTTCGGGTTCCAGCGACGGGACGTACGGCGGTGCGAGTGCGAGATGTTGTTGCCGAAGCCCGGCCCCTTGCCGCAGACGTCGCAGTTGGCAGCCACGGGTCACTCCAAAGACTTCAGGTGCACTTACAGAGAAATCCGGCGAGCCGGAATCAGATCTGGTGACTGAAGTGGCGTTGCCGGGGGAATGGCCCGACTTTCATCGGGCAACCGGAGCAGCATACAACGCCTGCTTCGGTACAACGAAACTACCATGACCGGCCCGGCCCCCGCGTGGGGCCTCGGCGCCGGGCGGGGTCTACCCTGCGGTGCAGCCCTCCCCCTACGCCCGGGGGGCGCGGGGGGACCCCTTGAAGGAGGATCCCCAGGTGCCGCAGATCGACTCCGCCGTGGTCCGTACCTGGTGCTCACTGGCGCTGGAGGCACTGGGGCGGGAGCGCGAGGAGATCGACGCGATCAACGTCTATCCGGTCGCGGACGGGGACACCGGCACCAATCTGTACCTGACCGTGGAGTCCGCCTCCCAGGCGGTGGAGGCCGTCTTCAGCGCCCTCACGGCACCAGAGGACGGCGACGTCGTACGGGCCATGGCGCACGGGGCGCTGATCGGCGCGCGGGGCAACTCCGGCACGATCCTGGCGCAGCTGCTGCGCGGGATGAGCGAGGTCCTGGCCGAGGGCCGTGACGGCGATCACCTGGCCCGGGCGCTGGGCCGCGCGTCGGCGTCCGCACGCCGGGCCGTCGCCCACCCCGTCGAGGGCACCATCCTCAGCGTGGCCGCCGCGGCGGCGGCCTCCGCCGCGGACGGCGCGGACGTGGTCTCGGTGGCGCGCGCGGCGTACGAAGGGGCGCGCGCGGCGCTGGAGCGGACGCCCGGGCAGCTCGCCGTCCTGGAGCGGGCCGGTGTGGTGGACGCGGGCGGGCGGGGGCTGGTCACGGTGCTGGGCGCGCTGGTCCAGGCGGTGTCGGGGGAGGCCCCCGCGCGGCCCGCCCGCGCGCACCGGGCGGTGGTCACCGCGGCGGAGGAGTGCTCGCCCGGCGGTCCCGCCTTCGAGGTCGTCTACCTCCTGGAGGCGGACGACACGGCCGTCGCGCGGCTGCGCGACCGGCTGGACAAGCTCGGCGACTCCCTCGTCGTGGTGGGCGGCGACGGACTGTGGAACGTCCACGTCCACGTGGACGACGCGGGGGCGGCGGTGGAGGCGGGCGTCGAGGCGGGACGCCCGTACCGCATCCGGATCACTCACTTCGGCACCCAGACGGCGCCGCCGCAGGAGCGCGCCGGCCGGGCGGTCGTCGCCGTCCTGCCGGGGGAGGGCCTCGCGGCGCTGTGCGCCGAGGCCGGCGCCACGACCGTCCTCGCCCGCCCCGGCGAGCCGCCCGCCAGCGGGGAGCTCCTCGACGCCCTCCGGCGGGCCCACGCGCGCGAGGTGGTGCTCCTGCCCAACGACGCGGAGCTCCGGCACACCGCCGCGGCCGCCGCGGAACAGGCCCGCGCGGAGGGCATCCGGGTCGCGCTCGTCCCGACCCGCGCCGCCGTCCAGGGCATCGCCGCCCTCGCCGTCCACGAACCGGACCGCCGCTTCGACGAGGACGTGGTCGCGATGACCGCGGCGGCCGGCGCCACCCGCTACGGCGAACTGGCCCTCGCCGAACGCCAGTCCTTCACGTCGGCCGGCGTCTGCCAGGCCGGCGACGTGCTGGGCCTCATCGACGGCGACGTCGCCGTGATCGGCCAGGACGTCGCGGCCGTCGCGGAGACCGTGCTGGACCGCATGCTCTCGGCGGGCGGCGAACTGGTCACCCTGGTCGTCGCCGGCGACGCCCCGGCCGCCCTCGCCGGCCGCCTGGAGACCCATGTGCGCGAGACCCACCTCGCGGTCGACACCCTCGTCTACTCGGGCGGGCCCCAGGCCCCGCTGCTGCTCATCGGCGTCGAATAGCCACCGCGCCGGGCCCGTCCGGTGGCGCGGCGCCCCGGTCGTCCACAGGTGGCGGCGCATGTCAGTGCCGTGGTGTGCAATGGAACGCGTGTCAGCCCTCGACGAACCACTGAAGAAGCAGCTCGGCGCCGCGACCGCCAAGGTGATGGCCGAGCACCTCGACCTGCACACCGTCGGCGACCTGCTGCACCACTACCCGCGGCGGTACGCCGAGCGCGGCGAGCTCACCTCGCTCGGCGACCTGCCGCTGGACGAGCACGTCACGGTGGTGGCCCGCGTGGCGGACGCGCGCGTGATGACGTTCAACAGCGCCAAGGGCCGCGGCCAGCGGCTCGAAGTGACCATCACCGACGGCAGCGGACGACTGCAACTGGTCTTCTTCGGCAAGGGCGTGCACAAGCCGCACAAGGAGCTCCTGCCGGGGACACGCGCGATGTTCGCGGGCAAGGTCTCCGTCTTCAACCGCAGGATGCAGCTCGCCCACCCCGCGTACGAGCTGCTGCGCGGCGAGGACGGCGAGACGGCCGTGGACTCCTGGGCCGGGGCGCTCATCCCCCTCTACCCGGCCACCACCAAGCTGGAGTCCTGGAAGATCGCGAAGGCGGTCGACGCGGTGCTGCCCAGCGCCCAGGACGCCGCCGACCCGCTGCCGCCCGCGCTGCGCGAGGGCCGGGGGCTCACCGACCTGCCGGACGCCCTGCGCAAGATCCACCGGCCGCGCACCAAGGCGGACATCGCGCAGGCCCGCGACCGGCTCAAGTGGGACGAGGCGTTCGTCCTCCAGGTCGCCCTCGCCCGCCGCCGGTACGCCGACACCCAACTGCCCGCCGTGCCCCGCAAACCCGCCGCCGGCGGGCTGCTCGACACCTTCGACTCCCGGCTGCCGTTCACCCTCACCGAGGGCCAGCGGCAGGTCTCCCGGGAGATCTTCGACGACCTGGCCACCGACCACCCCATGCACCGCCTCCTCCAGGGCGAGGTGGGCAGCGGCAAGACGATGGTCGCGCTGCGCGCCATGCTCGCCGTGGTCGACGCGGGCGGCCAGGCCGCGATGCTCGCCCCCACCGAGGTCCTCGCCCAGCAGCACCACCGCTCCATCACCGAGATGATGGGCGACCTCGCCGAAGGGGGGATGCTCGGCGGCGCCGAGCACGCCACCAAGGTGGTCCTGCTCACCGGCTCCATGGGCGCCGCCGCCCGCCGCCAGGCCCTGCTCGACCTGGTCACCGGGGACGCCGGCATCGTCATCGGCACCCACGCCCTGATCGAGGACAAGGTGCAGTTCCACGACCTGGGCCTGGTCGTGGTGGACGAACAGCACCGCTTCGGTGTCGAGCAGCGCGACGCCCTGCGCGGGAAGGGCAAGCAGCCTCCGCACCTGCTGGTCATGACCGCCACGCCCATTCCCCGTACGGTCGCGATGACGGTCTTCGGCGACCTGGAGACCTCCGTCCTGGACCAGCTCCCGGCCGGCCGCTCGCCGATCGCCAGCCACGTCGTCCCCGCCGCCGACAAGCCGCACTTCCTCGCCCGCGCCTGGGAGCGGGTCCGCGAGGAGGTGGAGAACGGCCACCAGGCGTACGTGGTCTGCCCCCGCATCGGTGACGAGGAGGACGAGCCCCGGAAGAAGCAGCGGGAGGACGACGCCGACAAGCGGCCCCCGCTCGCCGTCCTGGAGGTCGCCGACCAGCTCGCCAAGGGCCCGCTGGCGGGTCTGCGCGTCGAGGTGCTCCACGGCAGGATGGCCCCGGACGACAAGGACGACGTGATGCGCCGCTTCGCCGCCGGCGCCGTGGACGTCCTCGTGGCGACGACGGTCATCGAGGTCGGCGTCAACGTCCCCAACGCCACCGCCATGGTGATCATGGACGCCGACCGGTTCGGCGTCTCCCAGCTCCACCAGCTGCGCGGCCGCGTGGGCCGGGGCTCCGCCCCCGGCCTGTGCCTCCTCGTCACCGAGATGCCGGAGGCGAGCCCCGCGCGGCAGCGGCTCGCCGCCGTCGCCGCCACTCTGGACGGCTTCGAGCTCTCCCGGATCGACCTCGAACAGCGCCGGGAGGGCGATGTGCTCGGCCAGGCCCAGTCCGGTGTGCGCTCCAGCCTGCGCATGCTCGCCGTCATCGAGGACGAGGAGATCATCGCCGCCGCCCGCGAGGAGGCGGTCGCCGTCGTCGGCGCGGACCCGGACCTGGAGCACCTGCCCGCGCTGCGCACGGCCCTCGACGCCCTGCTCGACGAGGAGCGGGAGGAGTACCTGGAGAAGGGCTGACCGCCCCCCGCGCGGCGCCAGCCCATATCGTGGACTCACCAGTACCCGAGGGAACGGCAAGGACTGAGATGACCCGCGTGATCGCCGGCGTGGCCGGCGGACGCCGTCTGGCGGTGCCGCCGGGCAACGGCACCCGTCCCACCTCCGACCGGGCGCGCGAGGGCCTCTTCTCCACCTGGGAAGCGCTCCTCGGAACGCTCGACGGCATCCGGATCGCCGACCTGTACGCCGGCTCCGGCGCCGTCGGTCTGGAGGCCCTCTCGCGGGGTGCCGCCCACGCCCTGCTCGTCGAGGCCGACGGCCGGGCCGCCCGCACGGTCCGGGAGAACGTCCGCGGGCTCGGCCTGCCCGGGGCCGAGATCCGTACCGCCAAAGCGGAGCAAATCGTGACAGGACCGGCGCCGGAGCAGCCGTACGACGTGGTCTTCCTCGACCCGCCGTACGCCGTCACCGACGACGATCTTGGCGAGATACTCCTCACACTCCGCGCCAAGGGGTGGCTCGCGGCCGATGCGCTCGTCACCGTGGAGCGCAGCACCAGAGGCGGGCGGTTCGCCTGGCCGGACGGGTTCGAGCCGCTGAGATCCCGTCGCTACGGCGAGGGAACGTTTTGGTACGGTCGCGCCGCCTCTACGTGCGAAGACGCACGATGACCGGTTCGGAGAGCGAGGGACTTCAGTTGCGCCGCGCAGTCTGTCCGGGGTCGTTCGACCCCATCACCAACGGACACCTCGACATCATCGCCCGCGCCTCCAAGCTGTACGACGTCGTGCACGTCGCGGTGATGATCAACCAGTCCAAGAAGGGGCTGTTCACCGTGGAGGAGCGGATGGACCTCATCCGCCAGGTGACGGGCGACTACGGGAACGTCCTGGTGGAGTCCCACCACGGCCTGCTCGTCGACTTCTGCAAGGAACGCGACATCCCCGCCATCGTCAAGGGGCTGCGCGCGGTCAGCGACTTCGACTACGAGCTGCAGATGGCGCAGATGAACAACGGCCTGTCGGGTGTCGAGACCCTCTTCGTCCCGACCAACCCCACCTACAGCTTCCTCTCCTCCTCCCTGGTGAAGGAGGTCGCCGCCTGGGGCGGTGACGTCTCGCACCTCCTGCCGCCGGTGGTCCACGAGGCCCTCGTGCAGCGCCTGCGCGAACAGTGACCGGCTGACGGACCGTCACCCGCTGTCGGGACCGCGCCGACTGGCCGTACAGTCGACCCGTCCGTCTCCAACCCGGCTGTAGAGAGTGGCGAGCACACGGTGGACGTGCAGAAGAAGCTCGACGACATCGTCGAGGCGGTCAGGAACGCCCGTTCCATGCCCATGTCGGCCTCCTGCGTGGTCAACCGCGCCGAGCTGCTCGCGATGCTCGAAGAGGTGCGCCAGGCCCTGCCCGGCTCCCTGGCCCAGGCCCAGGAGCTCATCGGCGGCCGCGAGCAGCTCGTCGAGCAGGCCCGCGCCGAGGCGGAGCGGATCATCGAGTCCGCCCACTCCGAGCGCGGCGCACTGATCTCCGACACCGAGATCGCCCGCCGGTCCCAGGAGGAGGCCGACCGCATCCTCGCGGAGGCCCGCCGGGACGCCGAGGAGATCCGTGCCGAGGCCGACGACTACGTCGACTCCAAGCTCGCCAACTTCGAGGTCGTCCTCACCAAGACCATCGGCTCCGTCGACCGGGGCCGCGAGAAGCTCCTCGGGCGGGGGCCCGGCCTCGACGAGCAGGGCTACGCCGAGGAGGACGCCCCCGAGTACAGCTCCGACCCCCAGACCCTGATCCGGCGCGCCGACGAGTACGTCGACGCCAAGATCAGCGCCTTCGAGGCGGTCCTCTCCAAGACCCTGGAGGCGGTCGGACGCGGCCGGCAGAAGCTCCACGGCCGGATCGCCACCGACGAGCTGGGCGCCCACATGGCCGCCCAGGACGCGGCCGGCCTCCCGCAGCAGCGCCACACCAGCGACGCGGACTACCTGGCCGGCCTCGCCGAACTGGCCGACCCCGGGCCCGCGCAGCAGCCCGTGGCGGCCCCCGGGACGCCCGTACCGCCCGTCCCGGCCCAGCAGTCCGACCCGTACGCGTACCAGCCCCAGGGCGTGCCCCAGGACGCGTACACGGGCGGTACCGCCCATGCCGGGGGCTACGGGGGGCAGGACCCCTACGCCGCCTACCCGCCCCAGGGCTACGACCAGGGCGGCTACGCCGATCCGTACGGGTACGGACAGCAGCAGCTGCCGCCCCCGCCGCCGGTCCCGCCGCAGGACCCGCACGGGCAGCAGCCCGCCGCCCTCGACGAGACGAGCTTCTTCGACACCAGCATGATCGACATGGAGCAGCTGCGCCGGTACGAGCAGGGCCGCTGAGCAGGCCGGACCGCACACCTCTCCGCCGGCCCCGGCCGACCCGGATTGGGCTGTGAGCGAAGCGTCCAGTATCCTGGCTCTTCGGTCGCGAGTACGTCCGCGATCCCGCGTGCCCGCATCGGCATCCGTTCCGGTGCCGGGCCGCCCTCCAGACGATTTTCGAAAGCAGGAAGAGCCCTGAGTACGCGCCTCGACCACCGCAACCCCCTCGTGTTCGACACGCACGAGCTGGGCCGGCGTCCCGGTGCCCTCCAGCGGCTCTCCCGCACGGTCGAGGCCCCCGCGGACCTCGGCATCGACGGAGTCATCGGCGTACCGCAGGGCTCGCCCGTCGAGCTGGAGCTCCGCCTCGAGTCGGTCATGGAAGGGGTGCTCGTCACGGGCACCGCCCGTGCGTCGGCCGAGGGGGAGTGCGTAAGGTGTCTGGAGCCGCTGCGCCAGGATGTCGCGGCGGACTTCCAGGAGATGTTCTCGTACCCCGACACCGACGACCGGGGCCACCGCAAGGCGGCCGCGGACGACGATGCCGAGGACGACGAGGACATGACCCCCCTCGAGGACGGCATGTTCGACCTCGAGCCCGTGCTGCGTGATGCGGTGGTGCTCGCACTGCCGATGCAGCCGGTGTGCCGGGAGGACTGTGCCGGGTTGTGCGCCGATTGCGGGGCCAACCTGAACGACGACCCGGACCACCACCATGACGCCGTCGACATCCGTTGGGCGGCACTGCAGGGACTCGCCGGTTCACTCGGGACCGGGGAGAAGGACAACATGAGCGGCGCCGAAGCGGGCGTCGACGAGAAGCAGGAGAAGTAGCCGTGGCTGTTCCGAAGCGGAAGATGTCGCGCAGCAACACGCGCCACCGCCGGTCGCAGTGGAAGGCTGCGGTCCCCACCCTGGTTTCGTGTGAGCGTTGCCAGGAGCCGAAGCAGCAGCACATCGCGTGCCCGAGCTGCGGCACGTACAACAAGCGCCAGGTCCTCTCGGTCTGAGCGGGCTGGTGAGAGGCACCGTGTCTAGCTCCAAAACGGCGGATGACGCCAAGAAGCAGGCGGAGAACACGGCCTCGTCCCACACGCTTCTGGAAGGGCGGCTCGGGTACAAGCTCGAGTCCGCCCTTCTGGTGCGTGCGCTGACCCACCGTTCGTACGCGTACGAGAACGGCGGCCTGCCCACCAACGAGCGCCTGGAGTTCCTCGGGGACTCCGTGCTCGGCCTGGTGGTCACGGACACGCTGTACCGCACCCACCCCGACCTGCCCGAGGGCCAGCTGGCCAAGCTGCGGGCCGCGGTGGTCAACTCGCGTGCGCTGGCGGAGGTCGGCCGCGGCCTCGACCTGGGCTCCTTCATCCGGCTCGGCCGGGGCGAAGAGGGCACCGGTGGCCGGGACAAGGCGTCCATCCTCGCCGACACCCTGGAAGCGGTGATCGGCGCGGTCTATCTCGACCAGGGCCTCGAAGCGGCGTCCGAGCTGGTGCACCGGCTCTTCGACCCGCTGATCGAGAAGTCCTCGAACCTCGGCGCCGGCCTGGACTGGAAGACCAGCCTCCAGGAACTCACCGCCGCCGAAGGCCTCGGCGTTCCGGAGTACCTGGTCACCGAGACGGGACCGGACCACGAGAAGACCTTCACTGCTGCCGCCCGCGTCGGTGGTGTCTCGTACGGCACCGGCACCGGCCGCAGCAAGAAGGAAGCGGAACAGCAGGCGGCGGAGTCCGCCTGGCGGGCCATCCGGGCCGCCGCGGACGAGCGGGAGGCGGCGGCGAAGGCCGCGGCCGAATCCGGCGCGCCCGCCGACGCGGGACCGGGCGCGGGCTCGGACCCCGGCTCCGAAGAGGCCGCCGACACCTCTTCGGTCTCCGACGTTCCCCGGACCGCGGCGGATTCCGCCACGGCCTGAGCTGCTGACGCTTCCACCCCGTCGCTCCTCCCGCGCCTCCGGGCGCCGGGCCGGTGCGGCGGGGTTTTCCCCGTCCCGCCCCTTGTCCCGAGGAGTCCCGGTGCCCGAGCTGCCCGAGGTCGAAGTCGTACGGCGCGGCCTGGAGCGCTGGGTCGGCGGCCGGACCGTCCGGGACGTGACGGTGCTGCACCCCCGCGCGGTACGGCGGCACCTGGCGGGCGGAGAGGACTTCGCGGCGCGCCTGCGGGGGCAGCGCCTCGGGATCGCGCAGCGGCGCGGCAAGTACCTGTGGCTGCCGCTGGAGGACTCCGGGACGTCCGTGCTCGGGCACCTCGGCATGAGCGGGCAGCTGCTGGTCCAGCCCGAGGACGCCCCGGACGAGAAGCACCTGCGGATCCGTGTCCGCTTCGCCGACGACCTGGGCACCGAGCTGCGCTTCGTCGACCAGCGCACCTTCGGCGGGCTCTCCCTCCACGAGAACACCCCCGACGGACTGCCCCTGGCCATCGCGCACATCGCCCGCGACCCGCTCGACCCCGCCTTCGACGACGCGGCCTTCCACACCGCGCTGCGCCTGCGCCGCACCACCGTCAAGCGGGCGCTGCTCGACCAGTCGCTCATCAGCGGCGTCGGCAACATCTACGCGGACGAGGCGCTGTGGCGCTCCCGGCTCCACTACGACCGCCCCACCGCCACCCTCACCCGCCCCCGCTCGGCCGAGCTCCTCGGCCACGTACGGGACGTGATGACGGCCGCGCTCGCCGTCGGCGGCACCAGCTTCGACAGCCTGTACGTCAACGTCAACGGCGAGTCCGGCTACTTCGACCGCTCCCTGGACGCGTACGGCCGCGAGGGCGAGCCCTGCCGGCGCTGCGGCACGCCCATGCGCCGCCGCCCCTGGATGAACCGCTCCAGCTACTTCTGCCCGCGCTGTCAGCGTCCGCCGCGCGCCGGGTCGGAGCGCTCCGCGTCGTAACGCGCGCGGGCCGCCACGACCTCCGGCATCCGGCCCTCGACCAGTTCGATCAGGCCGAGGAGCCGCTCGGCCACGGCCCGCCCGAGCGGCGTCAGCTCGTAGTCCACGTGCGGGGGAGTGACCGGCCGGGCCTCGCGACGCACCAGTCCGTCGCGCTCCAGCGCGTGCAGGGTCTGCGAGAGCATCTTCTCGCTCACCCCGTCCACCCTGCGCCGCAGCTCGCTGAAGCGCAGGCGGCCACCGGACAGCGCGCCGAGGGTGAGACCACCCCAGCGGCCCGTGACGTGCTCCAGGGTGCCGCGCGAGGGGCACAGCCGGGAGAACACGTCGAACGCCGGGCGGTCGTCCCCGGGGGCCGGCCGGTCGTCGCCCGCGCGGTCGTCGTCCATGACCGCCAGCGTACTGCCGTCCCGGGCCGGGCCCGGAGGCCGCTCAGAAGCCGAAGTCCTGCGTCCACCAGGGGCCGCCGTCGGCGAAGTGCACGCCGACGCCGAGCTTGGTGTAGTCGCAGTTGAGGATGTTCGCACGGTGGCCGTCGCTGTTCATCCAGGAGTCCATCACCGCCTGGGCGTCGGTCTGCCCGCGGGCTATGTTCTCGGCGGCCAGACCCGGCACGCCCGCCTGCGCGGCACGGTCCCAGGGGGAGTCCCCGTCGGGGTCGGTGTGCGCGAAGAAGTTCCGCGCGGCCATGTCCGCGCTGAACGCCCCGGCCAGTGACGCCAGGCCGGCGTCGGGGCGGACCGGGCTGCAGCCCACCTTGGCGCGCTCCGTGTTCACCAGGCTGAGCACGGCGGCCTCGGCGGTCGCCTCCTTGCCGGCGAGCCGGGACGCGGAAGGCTGCTGCTCGACCGTCCGCCGGGGCGTGGGCGCCGCCGCCGTACGGGAGGGGGCGGCGCTGCTGGGCCGGGCCTGCGTCTTCGCCGGCTCCGGCTCCGGTGCCTTCGTCTTCGCCTTCGTCGGCGTGGAGGACGGCTTCGTGGCCGTCGGCGAGGGCTTCGCGGCCGTCGGCGAGGGCTTCGCGGAGGGCGTCCTCGACGGCGCCTGCGTCCGCTCGGCGCTCCGGCTCGGGGAGACCGAGGCGCGCCCGGTCGGCGTGGCACTCGCCTCGCCCTGGGTCTGCAGCTCGGGCACCCCGGTGCGTATCTGCTCGCCGGAGGGGCCGCCGCCCACCTTGTAGGTGTCGCCGCCGGGCAGCAGGCCGGAGGCGACGGCGACGGCGCCCACCGCCATCGCCGCGGAGGCGCCGAGCAGACCGGTGCGTACCGGGACCACGGCCCGCTTCTTCCGGTGGCGTCCCATCTGCTCCGCCCCTTTCCTGCCGACTCGGTGCGACTCACCCGAATGAGTGAGGCTCATTGCGTCGGGACTGTACGCCATGACGGGTGGGGAAGAAGTGCCGGAAGAGCAATTCGCCGGTTAGCGTGCAGCCATGAACGATCACGCACGGCTCACCGCCTGGGTACGCGGCCGAGTACAGGGAGTGGGCTTCCGCTGGTTCACCAGGGCGAATGCTCTGGAGATCGGCGGCCTCACCGGTTTTGCCCTCAATCTGGAGGACGGCCGGGTGCAGGTGGTGGCCGAGGGGCCGAGTGACAATTGCCACCGTCTTCTGGAATGGCTGCGCTCCGGCGACACACCCGGTCGTGTCGACGGAGTCACTGAGATCTGGGACACGCCCCGCGGCGGTTACGACGGCTTCGAAGTCCGCTGACGAACGTGATCGATTCTCCGCGCCGAGCGGGCTTGAGGGCAGGCGGCCGGACGTCCGGTCCGGCAATCGTCGCTGCGTACGGCGAAAACGGACGGGTGGTTGCCAAGAGCGGAGGTCTCGTGCCAGGCTGCGCGGTAATTGATCGACACGCCCCTGTGGACACCGCGCGCGAGGCGCCGCCGCACCATCCGCGGCCGCAGACCCCCCGGATGCCCCACGATGACGGGCGTGATCGTGTTGACCGTCAAACTTTTTGGTGAGACTCTGGAAGCCCCGCGCACCTTAGCTGTTTGGCAGTAGGAACCGCAGCGGCACCAAGCAATGCTGCCGAGCACCGCGGGTGCGAACCCTCACGACCCACACCGCTTCGGTCGGTCACTCAGTGTGGAGGACCATCAGTCATGGCAAAGGCGCTTCTCGGTTATGTCGGCGGTACCGACCCGCGACTTCTCGCCGAGATGCGGCGGCTTCAGCAGCGCGTACAGGACCTGGAATCCGAGCTCGTACGGATCCAGTCCGAGAACGACGCGCTGAACGCAGCTGCCGCACACGGCGAGTCGCTGCTCGACGGCATCGACATCGACGTATCCAAGGCGGAGCCTGCGCTCACCTGACCTCAGCCCCCATCGGGCAGGTGAGAAACACTCTCGCGAGATATGCAAGGGACGCTACGGCGTCCCTTCTTTCTTTTCTCCCCCACGTTCACCTGCCGTATCCCCTCTCCTCACGTCTGATCTGCCCTTCATGGTCATGGGTCAAACGAGAGGCGCCCGGTAGAGTCCGGGGGCGTGCACCTCAAGGCCCTGACCCTCCGCGGTTTCAAGTCGTTCGCCTCCGCCACCACCCTGCGGTTCGAGCCGGGGATCACGTGTGTCGTGGGACCGAACGGCTCGGGCAAGTCCAATGTGGTGGACGCCCTTTCCTGGGTCATGGGGGAACAGGGAGCCAAATCCCTGCGCGGCGGCAAGATGGAGGACGTCATCTTCGCCGGGACGACCGGACGACCTCCGCTCGGCCGCGCCGAGGTCTCCCTCACGATCGACAATTCCGATGGTGCCCTGCCCATCGACTACGCCGAAGTCACCATTACGCGGATCATGTTCCGCGGCGGCAGCAGCGAATACCAGATCAACGGCGACACCTGCCGCCTGCTGGACATCCAGGACCTGCTCAGCGACTCCGGTATCGGCCGGGAGATGCACGTCATCGTCGGGCAGGGGCAGCTCGACTCCGTCCTGCACGCCGACCCCATGGGGCGCAGGGCCTTCATCGAGGAGGCCGCGGGCGTCCTCAAGCACCGCAAGCGCAAGGAGAAGGCGCTGCGGAAGCTCGACGCCATGCAGGCCAACCTCGCGCGCGTCCAGGACCTCACCGACGAGCTGCGGCGGCAGCTCAAGCCGCTCGGGCGGCAGGCCGCGGTGGCCCGCCGCGCCGCCGTCATCCAGGCCGACCTGCGCGACGCACGCCTGCGGCTGCTCGCCGACGACCTCGTACGCCTCCGGGAGGCGCTGCGGGCGGAGCTCGCGGACGAGGCGGCCCTGAAGCAGCGCAAGGAGCACGCCGAGGCGGAGCTGAAGGCGGCGCTCGCCCGCGAGGCGGAGCTCGAGGACGAGGTGCGGCGGCTCGCGCCGCGGCTCCAGCGCGCCCAGCAGACCTGGTACGAGCTGTCGCAGCTGGCCGAGCGGGTGCGCGGCACGATCTCGCTGGCCGACGCGCGCGTGAAGAGCGCCACCGCGCCGCCGGTGGAGGAGCGCCGGGGCCGCGACCCCGAGGACATGGAGCGCGAGGCGGCCCGGATCCGTGAGCAGGAGGCGGAGCTGGAGGCCGCGCTGGAGGCAGCCGAGCGGGCCCTGGAGGACACCGTCGCGCACCGCGCCGAGCTGGAACGCCGGCTGGTGGCGGAGGAGCGGCGGCTGAAGGACGCGGCACGGGCGATCGCCGACCGCCGAGAGGGGCTGGCCCGGCTGTCCGGGCAGGTGGGCGCCGCCCGGTCGCGCGCCGCCGCCGCGCAGGCGGAGATCGGCCGGCTGGCCGCCGCCCGCGACGAGGCGCGCGAGCGGGCGGCCGCCGCGCAGCAGGAGTACGAGACGCTCAAGGCCGAGGTCGACGGGCTGGAGGCGGACGACACCGAGCTCGCCGGGCAGCACGAGGCCGCGCGGGCGGAGCTCGCCGACGCGGAGGCCGCGCTGACCGCCGCGCGGGAGGCCGTCACCGCGGCGGAGCGCAAGCGCGCGGCCACCCAGGCCCGCCACGATGCCCTCGCGCTCGGCCTGCGCCGCAAGGACGGCTCGGGCGCGCTGCTCGGCGCGGCCGACCGCCTGGCGGGGCTCCTCGGCCCGGCCGCCGAGCTCCTCACCGTGACGCCCGGGTACGAGGTTCCGGTCGCCGCCGCCCTGGGCGCCGCGGCCGATGCGCTCGCGGTCCGCGACCCCGCGACCGCCGCCGACGCGATCCGCCTCCTGCGCAAACAGGACGCGGGGCGCGCGGCGCTGCTGGTCGGCGGCGCCGGGAGCGTCGAGGCCGGCGCCCCGGGGGCCATGGGGGAGCGGTCCGGCCCCGGCACGCTGCCGGGTGACGCCGGGCGCGAGCCGTCCGCGCTCGCGCCGCCGGACGGCGCCGCGAGTGAGCCGCCCGCCGTCGCCGATCTCGTGCGGGGTCCCGGGGCGCTGGTCTCCGCCGTACGCAGGCTCGTCGGGGACATGGTCGTCGTCGGCACCCTGGAGGACGCCGAGGACCTGGTGGCCGCCCGCCCCGACGCCGTGGCCGTCACCGCCGAGGGCGACGTCCTGGGAGCGCACTTCGCACAGGGCGGGTCCGCCGGGGCGCCGAGCCTGCTGGAGGTCCAGGCCTCCGTGGACGAGGCCGCCGCCGAGCTCGCCGAACTGGCCGTACGCTGCGACGAGCTGGCCGCCGCGCAGCACGAGGCGACCGAGCGGCGCCGCCTCCTGGCGGCGCGCGTGGAGGAGCTGGGCGAGCGGCGCCGCGCCGCCGAACGCGAGAAGTCCCAGGTCGCGCAGGCGCTCGGGCGCCTCGCCGGGCAGGCGAGGGGCGCCACCGGCGAGGCCGAGCGCACCGCCGCGGCCGCCGCCCGTGCGCAGGAGGCCCTGGAGCGGGCCACCGAGGAGGCCGAGGAGCTGGCCGAGCGGCTGCTGGTGGCCGAGGAGGCGCCGGCCGAGGAGGAGCCCGACACCTCCGTGCGCGACCGGCTCGCCGCCGACGGCGCCAACGCCCGCCAGACGGAGATGGAGGCCCGGCTCCAGGTCCGTACCCACGAGGAGCGGGTCAAGGGCCTGGCCGGCCGCGCCGACGGGCTCGACCAGGCCGCGCGCGCCGAACGCGAGGCCCGCGCGCGGGCGGAACAGCGCCGCGCGCGGTTGCGCCACGAGGCCGGGGTCGCGGCGGCCGTCGCCTCCGGCGCGCGCCAGCTCCTCGCGCACGTCGAGGTCTCCCTCGTGCGGGCCGAGCAGGAACGTGCCGCCGCCGAGGCCGCGAAGGCGGTGCGGGAGCAGGAACTGGTGGCGGCCCGCGCCCGTGGCCGGGAGTTGAAGGGTGAGCTGGACAAGCTCACGGATTCCGTCCACCGGGGTGAGGTCCTCGGGGCCGAGAAGCGGCTGCGGATCGAGCAGCTGGAGACCAGGGCACTGGAGGAGCTGGGCGTCGAGCCGGCCGTCCTCGTCGCCGAGTACGGGCCCGGCCAGCCGGTCCCGCCGTCCCCGCCCGCCGAGGGGGAGGACCTCCCGGAGGACCCCGGCCACCCCCGCAACCAGCCGCGGCGTTTCGTCCGCGCGGAACAGGAAAAGCGGCTGAGGACGGCCGAACGGGCGTACCAGCAGCTCGGGAAGGTGAACCCGCTGGCGCTGGAGGAGTTCGCGGCGCTGGAGGAGCGACACCAGTTCCTGTCCGAGCAACTGGAGGATCTGAAGAAGACGCGTGCCGACCTTCTTCAGGTGGTGAAGGAGGTGGACGAACGCGTCGAGCAGGTCTTCACGGAGGCGTACCGCGACACGGCCCGCGAGTTCGAGGGAGTCTTCCCCCGCCTCTTCCCCGGCGGCGAGGGGCGCCTGGTCCTGACCGACCCCGGCAACATGCTCGCCACGGGCGTGGACGTCGAGGCCCGCCCGCCCGGCAAGAAGGTCAAGCGGCTGTCGCTGCTGTCCGGCGGGGAGCGGTCCCTGACGGCCGTGGCGCTGCTGGTGTCGATCTTCAAGGCCCGCCCGAGCCCGTTCTACGTGATGGACGAGGTCGAGGCGGCCCTGGACGACACCAACCTCCAGCGGCTGATCCGGATCATGCAGGAGCTCCAGGAGAGCTCCCAGCTGATCGTGATCACCCACCAGAAGCGGACCATGGAGGTCGCCGACGCCCTCTACGGCGTATCCATGCAAGGTGACGGGGTGTCCAAGGTCATCAGCCAGCGCCTGCGCTGACCCCGGGCCGCGGGTCGTTCACGTCGTCTTCAAGTTGTGAACGCAAGCCGACACGCCGACTGTCGAAACTCGCAGCAGACAAAGTCTTGACTTCGAAACTTGAAGGCATAGTCTCTGCAACGTTGCTTTTACCTTCAAGTGGTGGGCGGCATGAAGTTGTGCGCCACTGGAAGGGCTCGCCCCCCATGCTCGGCGACGCTGCCGGGCCCAGGAGTTCACGTGACCAGCACCGCGCAGCCCCCTGCGTCGGGAGCCCGCGAGGCCCATCCCGACCACCTCGGCCATGTCATCTTCATCACGGCCGCAGCCGCGATGGGCGGCTTCCTCTTCGGCTACGACAGCTCCGTCATCAACGGCGCCGTCGAGGCCATCCGGGACCGGTACGACATCGGGTCCGGGACCCTGGCCCAGGTCATCGCGATCGCGCTCATCGGCTGCGCCATCGGCGCCGCCACCGCGGGCCGCATCGCCGACCGCATCGGCCGCATCCGCTGCATGCAGATCGCCGCGGTGCTCTTCACGGTCAGCGCCGTGGGCTCCGCGCTCCCGTTCGCGCTATGGGACCTCGCCTTCTGGCGCATCGTCGGCGGCTTCGCCATCGGCATGGCCTCCGTGATCGGCCCCGCCTACATCGCCGAGGTCTCGCCGCCCGCGTACCGCGGCCGGCTCGCCTCCTTCCAGCAGGCGGCCATCGTCATCGGCATCGCCGTCTCGCAGCTGGTCAACTACGGCATCCTCCAGCTCGCCGACGGCCAGCAGCGCGGCGAGATCGGCGGCCTCGAGGCCTGGCAGTGGATGCTCGGCGTCATGGTCGTCCCGGCCGTGCTGTACGGACTGCTCTCCTTCGCCATCCCCGAGTCCCCGCGCTTCCTGATCTCCGTCGGCCGCAAGGACCGGGCCCGGCAGGTCCTCTCCGAGGTCGAGGGCAAGAACGTCGACCTGGACGCCCGCATCGCCGAGATCGAGACGGCCATGCACCGTGAGCACAAGTCCACCTTCAAGGACCTGCTCGGCTCGCGCTTCGGCTTCCTGCCCATCGTCTGGATCGGTATCGGCCTGTCCGTTTTCCAGCAGCTCGTCGGCATCAACGTCGCCTTCTACTACTCCGCGACGCTGTGGCAGTCCGTGGGCATCGACCCCGCGAGCTCGTTCCTCTACTCGTTCACCACGTCGATCATCAATATCGTCGGTACCGTGATCGCGATGGTCCTGGTCGACCGCATCGGCCGCCGGCCGCTCGCCCTGATCGGCTCCGCCGGTATGGCGCTCGCCCTCGCCGTAGAGGCATGGGCCTTCTCCGCCGACCTGGTCAACGACAAGCTGCCGGAGACCCAGGGCGTCGTCGCCCTGATCGCCGCCCATGTGTTCGTGCTGTTCTTCGCCCTCTCCTGGGGCGTGGTGGTCTGGGTCTTCCTCGGCGAGATGTTCCCCAACCGGATCCGCGCCGCCGCCCTGGGCGTCGCAGCCTCCGCGCAGTGGATCGCCAACTGGGCCATCACCGCGAGCTTCCCGTCCCTGGCGGACTGGAACCTGTCCGGCACCTACATCATCTACACGGTCTTCGCCGTGCTCTCCATCCCCTTCGTACTGCGGTTCGTGAAGGAGACCAAGGGCAAGGCGTTGGAGGAGATGGGCTAAAACCCCGCTGCCCCTCTCCTCGAGCACGAGACTGCCCCGGTTCAGGCCCCGACGGCCTCGAACCGGGGCAGTACGTGTTCACCCGGCAGGTACCGGCGCGCGCCGGCCCCGTCGACGGGCTCGCGCCTTCGGTGCCGGAGGCGTGGGCCGTGGACCGGCTCCGGGCGGGAGACGGGGGATCCACGACTTCGCACATTCCCCCCGAAAGGCTCAGATAGGGGCCTACACCCCTGGGGGATACTGGACGGGTTATGGACATCCTCATCCTTGCTGTAGTCATCGCTCTGGTCGCGATCGGCGCGATCAGCGGCCTGGTGGTGAGCAGCCGCACCAAGAAGCAGCTGCCGCCGCCGCAGGCGCCGTCGAGCACGCCGACCATCACCGCTCCGCCCGCCGAGCCGCACGTCGGCGAGGAGGCGGAGACACCGCGGGAGGAACCGCGCCGCACCATCGAGGAGGTGGACCTCCCGACGGCCGAGGAGGCGCTCGAAGCGCCCGCCGCCGTCGAGGACCCGCTCGTCGCGGCGCCGCCCGCGCCCGAGATCGAGATCCCCGAGCCGACCGCCGGCCGCCTGGTCCGGCTGCGCGCCCGGCTCGCCCGCTCGCAGAACACCCTGGGCAAGGGCCTGCTCAACCTCCTGTCCCGGGAGCACCTCGACGAGGACACCTGGGAGGAGATCGAGGACACCCTGCTCACCGCGGACGTCGGCGTGACGCCGACCCAGGAGCTGGTGGAGCGGCTGCGTGAGCGCGTGAAGGTCCTCGGCACGCGGACGCCCGAGGAGCTGCGGGCGCTGCTCCGCGAGGAACTGCTCACCCTCGTCGGCACCGACCTCGACCGCACCGTGCACACGGAGAGCGCCCTGGACACCCCGGGGATCGTGATGGTCGTCGGCGTCAACGGCACGGGCAAGACCACGACGACCGGCAAGCTCGCCCGCGTGCTGGTCGCCGACGGCAAGTCGGTCGTCCTCGGCGCGGCGGACACCTTCCGCGCTGCCGCCACCGACCAGCTGCAGACCTGGGGCGACCGCGTGGGCGCCCGCACGATCCGCGGCCCTGAGAACGGCGACCCGGCGTCGGTCGCGTACGACGCGGTCAAGGAGGGCATCGCGGAGGGCGCGGACGTCGTCCTCATCGACACGGCCGGCCGTCTGCACACCAAGACGGGCCTCATGGACGAGCTCGGCAAGGTCAAGCGCGTCGTGGAGAAGCACGGCCCGCTCGACGAGGTCCTGCTGGTCCTCGACGCCACCACCGGCCAGAACGGTCTGGTCCAGGCCCGCGTCTTCGCGGAGGTCGTCGACATCACCGGCATCGTCCTGACCAAGCTCGACGGCACGGCCAAGGGTGGCATCGTGATCGCGGTCCAGCGCGAGCTGGGCGTCCCGGTGAAGCTGATCGGCCTCGGCGAGGGGCCGGACGACCTGGCCCCGTTCGAGCCGGAGGCCTTCGTCGACGCCCTGATCGGCGACTGACCCCTTCCGCCCGGCGACTGATCCCTTCCGCCCGGCGACAGGGCCCGCCCCATCGGGGCGGGCCCTGTTCCGTCCGGTCCGTGTTCCGCACCGGCGGAACGCGGGATCACGCCACCGAGCGGTGGCAGATGTACGCCAGCGTGCCCAGCAGCAGGCGGGCCTGCGGTGGCGTCCCCGCGTCGAGCGACGGCGGGCGCAGCCACCGCGCCGGACCCAGCCCCGCACGGTCGGAGGGCGGGGCGGTGATGCAGTGGCCGGGGCCCAGGCACTGCAGGTCGAGGTCCGCGTCGTCCCAGCCCATCCGGTACAGCAGCTGCGGCAGCTCGGCCGCCGCGCCGGGCGCCACGAAGAACTGCGCGCGGCCCGTCGGGGTGACGCACACCGGGCCGAGCGGCAGCCCCATCCGCTCCAGCCGGACCAGCGCGCGGCGGCCCGCCGGCTCGGCGACCTCCAGGACGTCGAAGCTCCGCCCGACCGGCAGCATCAGCGCGGCACCCGGGAACCGGGACCACGCCTCGGTGACCGTGTCGAGCGTCGCGCCCGCCGGCACCTCGGGCGCGAAGTCCAGCGGGTGCGCCCCGGGGGCCGGGCAGGCGGAGTCGCCGCAGGAGCAGCGGCCGGAGGCGGCACGCGCGCCCGGGACCACGTCCCAGCCCCACAGGCCGGTGTACTCGGCCACCACGGTGCACTCGGCGGTGCGGGTGCCGCGCCGCCGGATGTCACGGATACGGGTGCGGGTGCGGGTGGAGCCGATCGTGAAGCCCATGCCCCCTCCAACGGGTGGAGCTCGCCGGTGGTTACGACCTGGAGTCTTGTCGTGACCCTCCGTCGCCACCATGCCCTGACGGGCGGCGTGCGGAGGCGTTCAGGGTGGCGCGGGTCGTCGCGCACGCCGCCGTGTGCAACGATCCGCCCGCCCCTGATCGGTCGTCTGTCAAGTGAATCGCGCCTGGGCGCGGCCGAGTTCATTCGAAGGGGTGGCGAATGGTGGCGTTTATGGAAACGCCCTCGCCTGACGGGTGATCGTAGGATTACTTTCGGTGCACGAGCCCCTGGGGTGGCGGCCGTTCTCGCGGGTATGCCGGAGGCAAGCCGGGTCCGTGTTCGAAACGTTGAACCTCCGGACGGACGGCCACGACCGACGACACTCTGGTAAAGGTTCGCGAAAAAGCGATGACAGCGGATGGGGGCGTTCCCGTGGGCGGCAGCGGCGCAGACGGTACGAATGCCGGCAAGCGCCCGAACGAGCAACTGAGCTCGTGGTTCGTGCGCAGCGGCTGGTCCAAGGGCGAGCTCGCACGTCAGGTGAACCGCCGGGCGCGCCAGATGGGCGCACACCACATCAGCACCGACACCTCCCGCGTACGGCGGTGGCTCGACGGCGAGCAGCCACGCGAGCCGATCCCGCGCATCCTCTCCGAGCTCTTCTCCGAACGCTTCGGCACGGTCGTCGCCATCGAGGACCTCGGCCTGCGCACCGCGCACCAGTCACCCTCGGTGTCCGGCGTCGACCTGCCCTGGGCCGGCCCCCAGACCGTCGCCCTGCTCAGCGAGTTCTCCCGCAGCGACCTCATGCTCGCCCGCCGCGGCTTCCTCGGCACTTCCCTGGCCCTGGCCGCCGGCCCCGCGCTCATCGAGCCCATGCAGCGCTGGCTCGTGCCGACACCGGCAGCCGACACCGGACGGCCGGAGCAGCCGACCGCCCTGCGCCGCCCCACCCGGCTGTCCAAGCCGGAGCTGGACCTGCTGGAGTCCACCACCGCGATGTTCCGCCAATGGGACGCCCAGTGCGGCGGCGGGCTGCGCCGCAAGGCGGTCGTCGGCCAGCTCCACGAGGTCACCGACCTGCTGCAGGAGCCGCAGCCGCCCGCCACCGCCCGCCGGCTCTTCACCTGCGCCGCCGAACTGGCCGAACTGGCCGGCTGGATGAGCTACGACGTCGGTCTCCAGCCCACCGCCCAGAAGTACTTCGTCCTCGCCCTGCACGCCGCCAAGGAGGCCGGCGACAAGCCCCTGGGCTCGTACATCCTCTCCTCCATGAGCCGCCAGATGATCCACCTCGGGCGGCCCGACGACGCCCTGGAGCTCATCCACCTCGCCCAGTACGGCAGCCGCGACTGCGCCACCGCGCGTACCCAGGCGATGCTGTATGCGATGGAGGCCCGCGCCTACGCCAACATGGGGCAGCCCGGCAAGTGCAAGCGCGCCGTGCGGATGGCCGAGGACACCTTCGCCGACGCCGGTCTGGACGGCGAGCCCGAGCCCGACTGGATCCGCTTCTTCTCCGAGGCCGAGCTCAACGGCGAGAACGCCCACTCCTACCGCGACCTCGCCTACGTGGCGGGCCGCAGCCCCACGTACGCCTCGCTCGCCGAGCCGGTGATGCGGCGCGCCGTCGAGCTGTTCCGCGACGACGCGGAGCACCAGCGCTCGTACGCGCTGAACCTCATCGGCATGGCCACCGTGCACCTGCTCAAGCGCGAGCCCGAGCAGTCCACCGCCCTCGCCGAACAGGCCCTGCACGTCGCCAAGCGGGTGCGCTCCGAGCGGGTCAACACCCGGCTGCGCAAGACCGTCGACACGGCGGCCCGCGACTTCGGCGACGTACCGGAAGTCGCCCGGCTCACGGACATCCTCACCGCCCAGCTGCCCGAGACCGCCGAAGCGGTCTGAAAAGGGCGGCCCCCCGACCCCGGCCGCGGCCGTCACCCCTGTACAGCCCGACTCGGCTCCCTCACGCCAGGTCAACAGGGTGACGTCGCGGCCGGTCCCATGCCGCCCGCAGAGCGTACCCCCGTTACACGCCCGTGACCCTGTGGTTCATGTCGGCGTAACACACCCGCCCTCTTCGTCACTGCCGCGAAACATGGTGCGGCATCGACCGAAACCGCGCTGCGCGAATCTCGGGCCCATAACCGGCCACCCCCTCATAGCCGGCGCAGCACCGGCTCCGCCCCGCACAGGCCGACCGACGACGAGGAGACGCCGATGCCCCCAGGCATCACGACCCTTGCCGCAGACGCACCCACGCTGTCTGCCGCGAACACCGGGTTCATGCTCATCTGTTCCGCCCTGGTGATGCTCATGACGCCGGCCCTCGCCTTCTTCTACGGAGGCATGGTCCGCGTCAAGTCCACCCTCAACATGCTGATGATGAGCTTCATCAGTCTCGGGATCGTGACGATCCTGTGGGTGCTCTACGGCTTCAGCCTCGCCTTCGGCACCGACTCGGGCTCCCTCATCGGGTGGTCGTCCGACTTCGTGGGCCTCAGCGGCATCGGGATCACCGAACTGTGGCCCGGCTACACCATCCCGGTGTACGTCTTCGCCGTCTTCCAGCTGATGTTCGCGATCATCACACCCGCCCTGATCAGCGGCGCCCTCGCCGACCGCGTGAAGTTCACCGCCTGGGCCCTGTTCATCGCCCTGTGGGCCACCGTCGTCTACTTCCCCGTCGCCCACTGGGTCTGGGGCACCGGCGGCTGGCTCTTCGAGATGGGTGTCATCGACTTCGCGGGCGGCACCGCGGTCCACATCAACGCCGGCGCCGCCGCCCTCGGCGTCATCCTGGTCATCGGCAAGCGCATCGGCTTCAAGAAGGACCCGATGCGCCCGCACAGCCTCCCGCTGGTCATGCTCGGCGCCGGTCTGCTCTGGTTCGGCTGGTTCGGCTTCAACGCCGGCTCCTGGCTCGGCAACGACGACGGCGTCGGCGCGGTGATGTTCGTCAACACCCAGGTCGCCACCGCCGCCGCCATGCTCGCCTGGCTCGCGTACGAGAAGATCCGCCACGGCGCCTTCACCACCCTCGGTGCCGCCTCCGGCGCCGTCGCGGGCCTCGTGGCCATCACCCCGGCCGGCGGCTCCTGCTCGCCGCTCGGCGCGATCGCCATCGGCGCCATCGCCGGTCTGCTGTGCGCCATGGCCGTGGGCCTGAAGTACAAGTTCGGCTACGACGACTCCCTCGACGTCATCGGCGTCCACCTCGTCGGCGGTGTGGTCGGCTCCCTGCTGGTCGGCTTCTTCGCCACCGGCGGAGTCCAGTCCACGGCCAAGGGCCTCTTCTACGGCGGTGGCCTGGAGCAGCTCGGCAAGCAGGCGATCGGTGTCTTCGCGGTCCTCGCCTACTCCCTGGTCGTCTCCGCCCTGCTCGCCTTCGTCATCGACAAGACGATGGGCATGCGGGTCAGCGAGGATGTGGAGGTCGCCGGCATCGACCAGGCCGAGCACGCCGAGACGGCGTACGACTTCAGCGGAGCCGGCGGCGGCGCCGGTTCGCGAAGGACCCCGACCGACGCCCTGCCCGTGGTGGAGAACAAGAAGGTGGACGCATGAAGCTCATCACCGCAGTCGTCAAGCCGCACCGACTGGACGAGATCAAGGAGGCGCTCCAGGCCTTCGGAGTCCAGGGACTGACGGTCACCGAGGCCAGCGGGTACGGGCGGCAGCGCGGCCACACCGAGGTCTACCGGGGTGCCGAGTACACCGTCGACCTCGTCCCCAAGATCCGCATCGAGGTACTGGTCGAGGACGGCGACGCCGAGGAGCTCGTCAACGTCATCGTCAAGGCCGCCCGCACCGGCAAGATCGGTGACGGCAAGGTGTGGAGCGTCCCGGTCGACACGGCCGTCCGCGTCCGCACCGGCGAGCGCGGACCCGACGCACTGTAAGGAGCAGCTGGGTGTCGAGCATGGAGAACACACGGGCGGACGACTCGGGACCCAGCGGCTACGCGGCGGCCCGGCTGCGCCTCCTGACACAGGAGGCGCAGTCCGGGCCGCCGCGCCGTGCGGCCCTGTCCCGGCTCACCGACGACTGGCTCGCGGCACTGTTCACCGCGGCGGCCCCCGCGCGCGGCGCGGCGCTGGTCGCCGTCGGGGGCTACGGGCGCGGGGAGCTCTCCCCCCGCAGCGACCTCGACCTGCTCCTCCTCCACGACGGCAGCGCCGACGCCGGCACCGTCGCCGCCCTCGCGGACCGCGTCTGGTACCCGGTGTGGGACCTGGGCCTCGCCCTCGACCACTCCGTCCGCACCCCCGCCGAGGCCCGCAGGACCGCCGGCGAGGACCTGAAGGTCCAGCTCGGCCTCCTCGACGCCCGCCACATCGCCGGCGACCTCGGCATGGTCACCGCGCTGCGCACCGCGGTCCTCGCCGACTGGCGCAACCAGGCTCCCGGGCGCCTCCCCGAGCTCGACGCCCTGTGCCGCGAACGCGCCGAACGCCAGGGCGAACTCCAGTACCTCCTCGAACCCGACCTCAAGGAGGCCCGCGGCGGCCTGCGCGACGCCACCGCCCTGCGCGCCGTCGCCGCCTCCTGGCTCGCCGACGCGCCTCGCGAAGGACTCGCCGAAGCCCGCCGCACCCTCCTCGACACCCGTGACGCGCTGCACCTCGTCACCGGACGCGCCACCGACCGGCTCGCCCTCCAGGAGCAGGCCCAGGTCGCCGGCGCCCTCGGGCTGCTCGACCCCGACGCCCTGCTCCGCCAGGTCTACGAGGCCGCCCGGACCATCTCGTACGCCGGCGACGTCACCTGGCGCGAGGTCAACCGGGTCCTGCGGGCCCGCTCCGTACGCCCCCGGCTGCGCGCCCTGCTCGGCGGCGGCAAACCGCAGCCCGAGCGCACCCCGCTGGCCGAAGGCGTCGTCGAGATGGACGGCGAGGCCGTCCTCGCCCGCACCGCCCGCCCCGAACGCGACCCGGTCCTCCCGCTGCGCGCCGCCGCCGCGGCCGCCGAGAACGGCCTGCCCCTCTCCCTGCACGCCGTCCGCCGCCTCGCCGCCACCGCCGGACCGCTGCCGGTGCCGTGGCCCGCGGAGGCGCGCGAGGCGCTCGTCACCCTCCTCGGCGCGGGGGAGTCCACGGTCCCGGTCTGGGAGGCACTGGAGGCCGAGGGAATCGTCACCCGGCTGCTGCCCGACTGGGAGCGCGTGCGCTGCCGTCCGCAGCGCAACCCCGTGCACACCTGGACCGTCGACCGGCACCTGGTCGAGACGGCGGTGCGCGCCTCCGCCCTGACCCGCCGGGTGGGCCGTCCCGACCTGCTCCTCGTCGCCGCGCTCCTGCACGACATCGGCAAGGGCTGGCCCGGCGACCACTCCGTCGCCGGCGAGACCATCGCGCGGGACGTGGCGGTGCGGATCGGCTTCGACCGCGCCGACGCGGCCGTCCTGGCCACCCTGGTACGCCACCACCTGCTCCTCGTGGAGACCGCGACCCGCCGCGACCTGGACGACCCGGCGACCGTCGAGTCCGTCGCCGCCGCCGTGGGCTCGCCGTCCACCCTGGAGCTGCTGCACGCCCTCACCGAGGCCGACGCGCTCGCCACCGGGCCCGCCGCCTGGTCGTCCTGGCGCGGCTCCCTCGTCGCGGACCTGGTCAAACGGGTCGCCGGCGCCCTCGTCGGCGAGGCCCCGGCGGCCCCCGTGCCCACCGCCCCGGGCGCTGAGGAGGAACGGCTCGCCGTGGAGGCGCTGCGCACCCGGGGTCCCGTCCTCGCCCTGCACGCCGAGAACGCGCCGCAGGCCGACGACGCGCCGGAACCCGTCGGTGTGGAACTGCTCATCGCCCTGCCCGACCAGCCGGGCGTCCTGCCCGCCGTCGCCGGCGTGCTCGCCCTGCACCGCCTCACCGTCCGCTCGGCCGACCTGCGCGCCATCGAACTGCCCACCGAGCTCGGCCCCGGCACCGTCCTCGTACTGAACTGGCGCGTCGCCGCCGAGTACGGCTCCCTGCCGCAGGCCGCCCGGCTGCGCGCCGACCTCGTCCGCGTCCTGGACGGCTCCCTGGACCTGCGGGCGCGGCTCGCCGAACGGGAGGCCGCCTACCCGCGGCGGCGCGGCGTCAAGGCCCCGCCGCCCCGCGTCACCGTCGCGGCCGCCGGCTCGACGCTGGCAACCGTCATCGAGGTCCGCGCCCACGACGCACCGGGCCTCCTCCACCGCATCGGCCGCGCCCTGGAGGCGGCCGCGGTGCGCGTGCGCAGCGCCCACGTCTCGACGCTGGGCGCCAACGCGGTCGACGCCTTCTACGTCACCGACGCGGCGGGCGCTCCGCTGGCGCCGGAGGACGCCGCGGAGGTGGCCCGGGCCCTGGAAACCGATCTGCGCACCTGACGGGCCCCGACGGGCGCGGGGCGCCGGGCGCGCCTCACCCGAGAGGCGCGCCCCGGCCCGCGCGGGGGCGCTTCCGGGGCGGCTTCCGGCCGGGGCTGATGCGGATGGCCCCGGGCCGGATACCCTGGGGGGCGACCGTCCGCCCGACCCCGAGACCCGAGGATCCGCGACCACCGTGTTCGATACCCTCTCCGACCGCCTTGCCGCGACATTCAAGAACCTCCGGGGCAAGGGCCGCCTGTCCGAGGCGGACATCGACGCCACCGCCCGCGAGATCCGCATCGCCCTGCTCGAAGCGGACGTGGCGCTGCCCGTCGTCCGTGCCTTCATCAAGCAGGTCAAGGAGCGGGCCCTCGGCGCGGAGGTCTCGCAGGCGCTGAACCCGGCGCAGCAGGTCATCAAGATCGTCAACGAGGAGCTCGTCGGCATCCTCGGCGGCGAGACCCGCCGCCTGCGGTTCGCCAAGAACCCGCCCACCGTGATCATGCTGGCGGGCCTCCAGGGCGCCGGTAAGACGACCCTCGCCGGAAAGCTGGGCCTCTGGCTCAAGGGCCAGGGCCACGCGCCGCTGCTGGTCGCCTGCGACCTCCAGCGCCCCAACGCCGTCAACCAGCTCGCGGTCGTCGCCGAGCGCGCCGGCGTCGGCGTGTACGCGCCGGAGCCCGGCAACGGCGTCGGCGACCCGGTGCAGGTCGCCAAGGACTCGATCGAGCACGCCAGGACCAAGCAGTACGACGTGGTCATCGTCGACACCGCGGGCCGTCTCGGCATCGACCAGGAGCTGATGCAGCAGGCCGCGGACATCCGCGACGCCGTCAGCCCCGACGAGGTCCTCTTCGTCGTCGACGCCATGATCGGCCAGGACGCGGTCAACACCGCCGAGGCCTTCCGTGACGGCGTCGGCTTCGACGGCGTCGTGCTCTCCAAGCTCGACGGCGACGCCCGCGGTGGTGCCGCCCTGTCGATCGCGCACGTCACCGGCCGCCAGATCATGTTCGCCTCCAACGGCGAGAAGCTGGACGAGTTCGACGCGTTCCACCCGGACCGCATGGCGTCCCGCATCCTCGGCATGGGCGACGTGCTCTCCCTGATCGAGAAGGCCGAGCAGACCTTCAGCCAGGAAGAGGCCGCCAAGATGGCCTCCAAGCTGGCGAGCAGCAAGGGCAAGGACTTCACGCTCGACGACTTCCTGGCCCAGATGGAGCAGGTCCGCAAGATGGGCTCCATCTCGAAGCTGCTCGGCATGCTGCCGGGCATGGCCCAGATGAAGGAGCAGATCAACAGCATCGACGAGCGGGACGTGGACCGCACGGCCGCGATCATCAAGTCGATGACCCCGGGCGAGCGCCAGGACCCGACGATCATCAACGGCTCGCGCCGGGCGCGCATCGCCCGTGGTTCGGGCGTCGACGTCAGCGCCGTCAAGAACCTCGTCGAGCGGTTCTTCGAGGCACGCAAGATGATGTCCCGCATGGCGCAGGGCGGCGGGCTGCCGGGCATGCCGGGGATCCCGGGCATGGGCGGCGGCCCGGGGCGTCAGAAGAAGCAGCAGAAGCAGGCCAAGGGCAAGCGCAAGAGCGGCAACCCGATGAAGCGGAAGGCCGAGGAGCAGGCCGCGGCCGCGCGCCGCGAACAGGCGGCGGCGCAGGGTGGCGCGTTCGGCCTCCCCGCCGGGCAGCCCGGCCAGGACTTCGAGCTCCCGGACGAGTTCAAGAAGTTCATGGGCTGAGCCATCGACCGGTAAGGGGCGTCCACCTTGGGGTGGGCGCCCCTTACGTATGCCGCGCTCCCGCAGTGCTGTCCGTGAACGTCACCTCCGCCCCGCGGGGCGGACGGCGCCGCCTTGCGCACACTCCCCGGGAGCCCGTGTCCGGAATGCCTGTTTCGCGGGCTTCTCGCATGATGGCAGCGTGGCCAATTCCGTACCCCCGCGCGACCGCACCGACCAGCCCTGGCGCTCCGAGGGCGCACCGAAACCGGCCCCACCCCGCCGCAAGCCGCCCGGCGGCTGGACCGGGCTGGTCATCGCCGCCCTGGCCGTCTTCGCCCTGACCTATCTGGGGCTGACGTTCCTCGGCAACGGCGACGAGCGGTCCCTCTCCTACACCGAGTTCAGCGAGCGGGTCACCGACGGCGATGTCGCCAAGATCTACTCCCAGGGTGACGCCATCGAGGGCGAGCTGAAGAACAAGGAGCGCTTCACCACGCAGCGCCCGGCCTTCGCCGACGACGACCTGTGGGCCCAGCTGACCCGGCAGAAGGTCACCGTGACGGCCGAGCCGGTCGTCGAACGGCCCAGTTTCCTCGCCAACCTGCTGTTCTCCCTCGCGCCGATCGCCCTGTTGGTCGTCCTGTGGGTCTTTATCTCCCGGCGGATGAGCGCCGGGCTCGGCGGCGCCGGCGGGATGCTCGGCCGCAAGACCCCGCCGAAACCGGTCGAGGTGGCCGCCGAGCACCGCACGACGTTCGCGGACGTCGCCGGCATCGACGAGGTCGAGGGCGAACTCAACGACGTCGTCGACTTCCTCAAGAATCCCGACGCCTATTGGCGCATGGGTGCCAAGATGCCGCGCGGCGTCCTGCTCGCCGGGCCGCCCGGCACCGGCAAGACGCTGCTGGCCAGGGCCGTCGCCGGGGAGGCCGACGTGCCGTTCTTCTCCGCCTCGGCCTCCGAGTTCATCGAGATGATCGTCGGCGTCGGCGCCTCACGCGTACGGGAGCTGTTCAACGAGGCCCGCAAGGTCGCCCCCGCGATCATCTTCATCGACGAGATCGACACCATCGGGCGCGCACGGGGCGGCGGCGCCGCCGTCGGCGGACACGACGAGCGCGAGCAGACCCTCAACCAGATCCTCACCGAGATGGACGGTTTCTCCGGCTCGGAGGGAGTCATCGTCATCGCCGCCACCAACCGCGCGGACGTCCTGGACCCCGCCCTGACCCGCCCCGGCCGCTTCGACCGGATCGTCCACGTCAGCCCGCCCGACCGCGGCGGCCGCGAGGCCATCCTGCGGATCCACACCCGCGACATCCCGCTCGCCGGCGACGTCGACCTGGCCCAGGTGGCCCGTACGACACCGGGCATGACCGGCGCGGAACTGGCCAACCTCGCCAACGAGGCCGCCCTCCTCGCCGTCAAGCGCCGCCGCGACCAGGTCACCCGTTCGGACCTCTCCGAAGCCCTGGAGAAGGTCCAGCTCGGCGCCGAACGCGCGCTGGTCATGCCCCTGGAGGAGCGCCGCCGCACCGCGTACCACGAGAGCGGCCACGCCCTGCTGGGCATGCTCCAGCCCGGCGCCGACCCGGTCCGCAAGGTCACCATCGTGCCGCGCGGCCGTGCGCTGGGCGTGACCCTCTCCACACCCGACTCCGACAAGTACGCCTACACCGAGCAGTACCTGCGCGGCCGCATCATCGGCGCACTCGGCGGCATGGCCGCCGAACACGTCGTCTTCGGCGTCATCACCACCGGCTCGGAGAGCGATCTGGAGCAGGTCACCAACATCGCCCGGGGCATGGCCGGCCGCTGGGGCATGAGCGAGCGCGTCGGGCGCCTCAGCGCCATCCCGGGGGATGCCCAGCAGGCGTACGGGCTGTCCGCCGCGCCCGCGACGCTGGACGCGGTGGCGGACGAGATGCGCCGCGTCGTCGACGAGTGCTACGACAAGGCGTGCGCCCTGCTCCAGGAGCACCGGGCCAAGCTGGACTCCCTGGCCGAGGCGCTCCTGGAGAAGGAGACGCTGGAGGAGAGCGAGGCGTACCGGGCGGCCGGCATCACGCGCGTCACCAAGAACCACGAGGAGTGAGGCGCGCGGGCAAAGTCCGCGCGTCCGCCATGCGACAGGGCGCCCGGTTCTCCGGGCGCCCTCGGTGGGATCCGGGTCCGCCGGGCCGCCCGGAGGCCCGGGGGATCAGGGCGTCCGGGCGACCAGGTAGCGGAAGACGTTGGGCATCCAGACCGTCCCGTCGGGACGCAGGTACGGGTGGAGGGCCTCCGTGACCTCCTTCTCGACGGTCGCCTGGTCCGACGCCTCCACCGCCGCGTCGAACAGGCCCGTCGAGAACAGGCCGCGCACGGCGCTCTCGACATCCGCGTACCCGAAGGGGCATGCCACCCGTCCGGACCCGTCCGGCTTGAGCCCGGCCCGCGCGGCGACGTCCTCCAGGTCGTCCCGCGTCGCCGGGCGCCAGCCCGAGCGCGTCCGCAGCCGCTCGGTGAGCCGGCCCGCGACCCGCAGCACGGTCGAGGTCGCGCACCGCTCCGGCGGGCCCCAGCCCGCCAGGACCACGGCACTGCCCCGCTCCGCCAGCCGCACGCCGCTCGCCAGGGCGGGCACCAGGCCCTCGGAGTCCCCGGCGGTGCAGCCGATCGGCTGGAACGCGGTGACGAGGTTGTACGCCGGACGGGTGGGGTCCGCCGCCTCGGCGGGCCCTCCGTACAGCAGCCGCGTCTCGCCGCAGCGCACGCCGTCGTGCGCCCCGGAGCCGGGGAGCAGGCGTTCCCTGGCGAGGTCCACGCGTGCGTGGTCCGTGTCGACGCCCGTGACCTGCGCGCCGCGTGCGGCCGCCATCAGCAGCGCGAGTCCGGAGCCGCAACCGAGACCCAGCAGCCGCGTCCCGGTGCCTACCTCCAGGTGCTCGTACACCGCTTCGTAGAGCGGGACCAGCATCCGCTCCTGGATCTCCGCCCAGTCGCGGGCACGGCCGGGCGCATCCGTCGCCGGAGGAGCCGAGGCCGGGTGGGGGTGGTGCTGGACGAGCATAGGTGTCATCGAAAGCGCCCCAATCCGCCGAGAGGTCCATCTGTGCGTCTGTGCCCTGATTGACAGGCCCCCGTGTACGTGCGCGCGCACTCCCCGACGCCCAGGGAACTCCGCATCCGCCCCCAAGTCCAGGGGTTGGGTCGCAATGCTTGCGTGCCCCGGGCGTGCGCCCCCGAGTCGGCACGAACTTCTCCCATAGTGGGGTCGGCGAGCGAATCCCGCCATGCCAACGGCCCGGGTGCCGTGCGCCCCCGCGCGCGGGAGTACTGTCACACCGCGGGCGCCTCGTCCTCGGCCCCCGCGCCGGAGCGCGGGCGCGGGGGCGTGAGCGGCGCTACGTAACACCTTGGTGCGAGCTGTGCGCCTTATCCGCAGATCAGCGCACTGGCCCTCGTCCCGACCGCATCAACGGCAACTGACGGGTACGTGCAAATTATTTGGGATGCCCTGGAATGGAACCCAGCACCGCTCCGGCTCGTTGTCACGACGTGAGCACGACACCACCTGTTCTCGCCGCAGAGCTGGCACAGGCGTGGGCCGACATTCAGCGGCACCACCCCGAGCTGCCCGATCTTGCCGCGCCCGAATCCCTGATCGGAGAGTCGTCGTCCGCCTGTGGCGCCGAGCTCTCGTTCGAACGACTGCTCCACGAGGCAGTCCACGGCATCGCCGCCGCGCGAGGCGTCCGCGACACCTCCCGCGCCGGCCGCTACCACAACCGCAGATTTCTGGCGATCGCCGAGGAGATGGGTCTCGACCACCCCGAGGAGCCGCACCCCAGCAGCGGCTTCTCCCTGGTCACGCTCAATCCCGAGGCGAAGCGCCGGTACCGGCCGACCATCGAGCGGCTCCAGCGCGCCCTGAAGGCGCACACGGCCGCCACCGCCGCCGACACCAAGCGCTCCTTCCGCGGTCCGGCCGCCCGGCACGGCTCCTCGGGCGGCGGCGTGCGGGTCAAAGCGGTATGCGACTGCGGTCGCAACGTACGCGTCGTCCCCTCGGTCCTCGCCCAGGCGCCGATCGTGTGCGGCGGGTGCGGGAAACCGTTCCGCATTCCGGAAGCGGTGGGCGCGGCGAGCTGACCCCACGTGGTGTGGCACAATGGCTAGCTGTACTCGACAGTCGAACAGGACCCCTCTCTCCTCCGGCTGACGCGTCCATCGGGCACTCGGGTACCGCAACCCCACGTGGCATTTCGTCGTGCCCAACCACGTCAAGACCAGGAGACACCACACCCGTGGCAGTCAAGATCAAGCTGAAGCGTCTGGGCAAGATCCGTTCGCCTCACTACCGCATCGTCGTCGCCGACTCCCGTACCCGCCGTGACGGCCGGGCCATCGAGGAGATCGGCCTGTACCACCCGGTGCAGAACCCGTCGCGCATCGAGGTCGACTCGGAGCGTGCGCAGTACTGGCTGTCCGTCGGCGCCCAGCCGACCGAGCCGGTCCTCGCGATCCTCAAGCTCACCGGTGACTGGCAGAAGGTGAAGGGCCTCCCGGCCCCCGAGAAGCCGCTGCTGGCCCCGGCGACCAAGGAAGACAAGCGCGCCTCCTTCGACGCCTTCGCCAAGGCGCTCGAGGGTGACGAGGCGAAGGGTGAGGCCATCACCCCGAAGGCCAAGAAGGCCGACAAGAAGGCGGACGAGGCCGAGGCCGCGTCCACCGAGTCGACCGAGGCCTGAGCATGCTCGAGGAGGCTCTCGAGCACCTCGTGAAGGGCATCGTGGACAATCCCGACGACGTGCAGGTGGCCTCGCGCACCCTGCGTCGCGGGCGCGTGCTGGAGGTCCGGGTCCACCCCGACGACCTCGGCAAGGTGATCGGCCGCAACGGCCGCACCGCGCGTGCTCTGCGGACCGTCGTGGGCGCCATCGGCGGCCGCGGCATCCGGGTCGACCTCGTCGACGTGGATCAGGTCCGCTGATCGAAGTTGAACGCCGGCACGGGCCGGGGAGGGCTACGGCCCGCCCCGGCCCGTAGTCGTCCGACAGGAGAGTTGAGAAGTGCAGCTGGTAGTCGCACGGATCGGCCGCGCCCACGGCATCAAGGGCGAGGTCACCGTCGAGGTGCGGACGGACGAGCCGGAGCTGCGGCTCGCACCCGGCGCCGTACTGGCCACGGACCCCGCCTCCGCGGGTCCGCTGACCATCGAGACCGGCCGGGTCCACAGCGGCCGGCTGCTGCTGCGCTTCGAGGGCGTGCGCGACCGCAACGCCGCCGAGGCGCTGCGCAACACGCTGCTGATCGCCGACGTCGACCCCGACGAGCGGCCGGAGGAGCCCGACGAGTTCTACGACCACCAGCTCATCGACCTGGACGTGGTGCTGGCCGACGGCACGGTGATCGGCCGGATCACCGAGGTCTCCCACCTGCCCTTCCAGGACCTGCTCGTGGTGGAGCGCCCCGACGGCGGCGAAGTCATGATCCCGTTCGTCGAGGAGATCGTCACCGACGTCGACCTTGCCGAGCAGAAGGCGGTCGTCGTCCCGCCGCCCGGTCTCATCGACGACCGCGCCGAGATCGTGTCCTCCCGTGAGGAGGACGGAGCCTGATGCGGCTCGACGTCGTCACGATCTTCCCCGAGTACCTGGAACCGCTGAACGTCTCGCTCGTCGGCAAGGCGCGTGCGCGCGGCCGGCTCGACGTCCACGTGCACGACCTGCGCGAGTGGACCCACGACCGCCACAACACGGTCGACGACACCCCGTACGGCGGCGGACCCGGCATGGTCATGATGACCGGCCCGTGGGGCGAGGCGCTCGACGACACCCTGGCCGACGGGTACGAGGCGGGCGCCCACGGCCCCGCCCTCGTGGTGCCGACGCCCAGCGGGCGCCCCTTCACCCAGGAGCTCGCCGTCGAGCTGTCCGAGCGGCCCTGGCTGATCTTCACCCCCGCCCGGTACGAGGGCATCGACCGTCGGGTCATCGACGAGTACGCCACCCGGATACCTGTCTACGAGGTCTCCATCGGTGATTACGTGCTGGCCGGCGGCGAGGCCGCCGTCCTGGTCATCACCGAGGCAGTCGCCCGGCTGCTGCCCGGCGTCCTGGGCAACGCCGAGTCCCACCGGGACGACTCCTTCGCCCCCGGCGCGATGGCCAACCTGCTCGAAGGCCCGGTCTACACCAAGCCGCCCGAGTGGCGCGGCCGCGGCATCCCCGACGTCCTGCTCAGCGGGCACCACGGCAGGATCGCCCGCTGGCGGCGCGACGAGGCGCTGCGGCGCACCGCCGCGAACCGGCCCGACCTGATCGAGCGGACCGACCCCGCCGCCTTCGACAAGAAGGACCGGGAAACGCTCTCCATCCTGGGCTGGGCCCCTGAACCGGGTGGCCGATTTTGGCGCAGGCCGGGAGCCGTGGAAGAATAGACCGCTGTCGTACGTCCGGCCGGCGCCCCTGCCACAGGGGGACACGACGCCGACCCCGACGGCACGGCCCTGAAACCCCATCTCTAGTTGCCGCTGATGACCTGTGGCATCAGTGAGGAAGCAGACGAACATGTCTCACGTTCTCGACGCCGTCAACTCCGCGTCCCTGCGGACCGACATCCCGGCGTTCCGTCCCGGTGACACCGTGAACGTCCACGTTCGCGTCATCGAGGGCAACCGCTCCCGTATCCAGCAGTTCAAGGGTGTCGTCATCCGCCGCCAGGGCTCGGGCGTCTCCGAGACCTTCACGGTCCGCAAGGTTTCCTTCTCCGTCGGCGTCGAGCGCACCTTCCCGGTGCACAGCCCGATCTTCGAGAAGATCGAGCTCGTCACCCGCGGTGACGTCCGTCGCGCGAAGCTGTACTACCTGCGCGAGCTGCGCGGCAAGGCCGCGAAGATCAAGGAGAAGCGCGAGAACTGAGCCCCGGCTCACCTCCGCCCTGCGGGCGTCCACAGGACGGCCGGATAGCATCTGGCCCCGATGGACACCGAAGCACAGCACACCGAGCGCGACTCCTCCTCCGGATCGGAGGAGGAGTCGCGCTCCGTGCGTTCCGGCCGGCTCACCGGCCGCGTCCGCGAACGGTTCTCCGGCGGACCCGCCGGGCGCCCATGGCGCGGGCCCGGGCTGATCGGCCTCCTCTGCGCCGTACTCCTGCTGCTGTTCAGCCACTTCGTGGTGCAGCCCTTCCAGATCCCGAGCAGCTCCATGGAGCCCACGCTCCAGGTCGGGGACCGGGTGCTGGTCAACAAGTTGGCGTACCGTTTCGGTTCCGAGCCCCGGCGCGGGGACGTGGTCGTCTTCGACGGCACCGGGTCCTTCGTGCGCGAGGCACCGGAGCAGGACCCGTTCACCGGGCTGCTGCACGGGGCGGGCGCGGCACTCGGCTTGGTCGAGCCCGCCGACACCGACTTCGTGAAGCGCGTGGTGGGCGTCGGGGGAGACCGTGTGACGTGCTGCGACAAGGGGGGAAGGGTCAAGGTGAACGGCGTACCGGTGAACGAGGGGTATCTGCACCCCGGCGACACACCCTCGCAGGTGCCCTTCGACATCGTCGTGCCGCGGGACACCCTGTGGGTCATGGGCGACCACCGCAGCCAGTCCCGCGACTCCCGGGACCACCTGGGCGAACCGGGGGGCGGCGTGGTCCCGGTGGACAAGGTGATCGGCCGGGCCGACTGGATCGGCTGGCCGGTGGACCGCTGGTCCGCGGTGGAGCCCGCCCCGGCCCTGAGCGGGGTGCCGGAAGCCCGCACGACGGGCGGGGGCCATGGGTAACCGGGGCAGGCGCGGCGGTCACCGGGCCGATACGCGGCTGCCCACCGGCTCACGGCCCACGGACGGCGGCCGCGCGCTGCCCGGGCGTGCGGAGCGGCGCAAGCTCGCCCGCCGTGTCAAACGGCGCCGGCAGAGGTCGGCCGTGAAGGAGATCCCTCTCCTGATCACGGTGGCACTGCTCATCGCCCTCGTTCTGAAGACCTTCCTCGTCCAGGCCTTCGTCATCCCGTCGGGGTCGATGGAGCAGACGATCCAGATCGACGACCGTGTCCTGGTGGACAAGCTCACCCCCTGGTTCGGGTCGAGGCCGGAGCGCGGAGACGTCGTGGTCTTCAGGGACCCCGGCGGCTGGCTCCAGGAGGAGAACACCCCCAAGGAGGACGACCCGGTCGTCGTCAAGCAGGTCAAGCAGGCCCTCACCTTCATCGGACTGCTGCCCTCCGACGACGAGCAGGACCTGATCAAACGGGTCGTCGCGGTGGGCGGGGACACCGTCAAGTGCTGCGACAAGGACGGACGGGTCACCGTCAACGGCGTACCGCTGAACGAGCCGTACCTGCATCCCGGAAACGTTCCCTCCACCATCACGTTCGAGGTGAAGGTCCCGGCCGGGCGGCTGTTCGTGCTGGGGGACCACCGGTCCGACTCCGCGGACTCGCGGTTCCACCTGGACGAGGCGTACCAGGGGACCGTCTCCGAGGAGGAGGTGGTCGGCAAGGCGGTCGTGATCGCCTGGCCCTTCGACCACTGGCGCAGACTGGAGGAGCCGGAGACGTTCGCCTCCGTCCCTGACTCGCGGGGTGGAACTGCGCCGCCGCTGGATGCTTCGCATAGTGTGTCCTCTCGGATTCTGAACGGAATGGTCCGGCTCCCGAGCCCTGCGGAACTCCCGCTCGTTATGGGAGTGGTGGGCCCACCCCTGTTGTGGGGCGGGCGGTTGCACGGAGTGAGGAGTGGATGTGGGGGATTTGGCGGTCGGCGCACGATCCGGGCACGGCGAACCGGAGGACAGGCCGGAGCGGTTCTCCGGGCCTTCTTCCGCCGGTTCCCCCGGGTCGGCCGGGGAGCCCTCCCCCGGAACCGGTCACACTGAGGGGCCGGCGGCGGACGCGGACGGCGGAACGGACAACGGCGGGACGGGCGACGGCGGGCCGAAGAAGCCCCGGTCCTTCTGGAAGGAACTGCCCCTGTTGATCGGCATCGCGCTGCTGCTGGCGTTGCTGATCAAGACGTTCCTGGTGCAGGCGTTCTCGATCCCGTCCGACTCGATGATGAACACGCTGCAGCGCGGCGACCGGGTCCTGGTCGACAAGCTCACCCCGTGGTTCGGCTCGGAGCCGGAGCGCGGAGAGGTCGTCGTCTTCCACGACCCGGGCGGCTGGCTGGAGGGCGAGCCCACCCCCGACCCCAACTTCCTCCAGGAGTTCCTCAGCTTCATCGGGCTGATGCCGTCCTCCGAGGAGAAGGACCTCATCAAGCGGGTCATCGCGGTCGGCGGCGACACCGTGGAGTGCAAGAAGGGCGGCAAGGTCGTCCTGAACGGCAAGCCGCTCGACGAGACGTCGTACATCGCCCCCGGCTCCACGCCCTGCGACGACGAGCCGTTCGGGCCGATCAAGGTGCCCGAGGACCGCATCTGGGTGATGGGCGACAACCGCCAGAACTCGCTCGACTCCCGCTACCACCAGGAACTGCCGGGCAACGGCACGGTCGCCAACGAACGAGTCGTCGGGCGGGCGGTCGTGGTGGCCTGGCCGCTGGGCCGCTGGTCCACGCTCCCGGTGCCGTCGGTCTTCGACCAGCCCGGGCTGAACGCCGCCACCGCCGCGGCGGTGGCGCCGGGGGCGCTGGGCCTGGCGGGCGCACTGCCGGTCGTGCTGTGGCGCAGGAAGAGGCGTACCGCCGAGTAGGGCGCGGCGGGTAGGGTTCCGTCCCACATCGTCGATTCTCCGAGGGCCGGCCGGAAGGCCGGCCCGGCGGGATGGGGAGCGCTGGGATGAGCGGAACACAACGAACGGACGACGGCCGCGGCCGTCTCGGCAGCGCGCTGTCGGGGCTGGCCGTGGCCGTCGGCTGTGTGCTGTTCCTGGGCGGGTTCGTCTGGGGAGCCGTCCAGTACCAGCCCTACACCGTGCCGACGAATTCGATGTCCCCGACCGTGGTGTCCGGGGACCGGGTGCTGGCCCAGCGGATCGATGACGCCGAGGTGCGCCGCGGCGACGTCGTGATCTTCAAGGACGCGAGCTGGGGCGACCTGCCTATGATCAAGCGGGTGGTCGGCGTCGGCGGCGACAAGGTGGCCTGCTGCGGCACCGACGGCCGGCTCGCGGTGAACGGCACACCGATCGCGGAACCGTATCTGCGGTCGCAGGGCCCCGCCTCGACGCCGTTCTCGGTGACCGTCCCGGAGGGGCGGATCTTCCTCCTGGGCGATGAACGCATGAGCTCGCAGGACTCCCGGGTGCACCTGGAGGACGCCGCGAACGGCTCGGTGCCGCGCAGCGCCGTCACGGCCCGGGTCGACGCCGTGGCGTGGCCGGTCGGCGGAGTGGTGGAGCGCCCCGGGGGCTTCGCCGCGCTGCCCGGGGGCGTGTCGCAGCCCGGGCCGGTCAGGCTCGTGGTGGGCTCCGTGGTCGCCGGCGCGGCGCTGATCCTCTGCGGAGCGGCGTACGGACCGATCGCCCGGCGGCTGTCGCGGCCCGCCCGGTCCCGTACGGAGGCGGGCGCACGTGGCTGAGGAGCGGCCGGGGTGCTCGGGGGCGGCGGAGCCGCGGAAGGTCGCGCGGGTGGTGCTGCTCGACCCCGACGACCGGATCCTGCTCCTGCACGGGTACGAACCGGACGACCCGGAACGGACCTGGTGGTTCACGCCGGGCGGCGGCGTGGAGGGCGACGAGACCCGCCCGCAGGCCGCGCTGCGCGAGGTGGCCGAGGAGACCGGCCTCACGGACGTGGAGCTGGGACCGGTGGTGTGGCGGCGCTACTGCTCCTTCCCGTTCGCCGGACGCCGCTGGGACCAGGACGAGTGGTACTACCTCGCCCGTACGCGCCGGCCGGCCGCCGCGGTGGCCCTGGCCGACCCGACGGAGCTGGAGGCGCGCAGTGTCACGGGGCTGAGGTGGTGGACCTCCGCCGAACTGTCGGCGGCGCGTGAGACGGTGTACCCGACACGACTCGCCGGGCTGCTGCGCACGCTGCTCGACGAGGGGCCCCCGGAATCGCCGGTGGTCCTGGCCCCCGAGATCGTCCAGGGGTGCGGGACTCCGGCGCACAATGGGGGGACGCACGGCTGAAGGGGAACATGCCATGAGCGCCGAGGACCTCGAGAAGTACGAGACCGAGATGGAGCTGAAGCTCTACCGGGAGTACCGCGATGTCGTCGGTCTTTTCAAATACGTGATCGAGACCGAGCGCCGCTTCTACCTCACCAACGACTACGAGATGCAAGTGCACTCGGTGCAGGGCGAGGTCTTCTTCGAAGTGTCGATGGCGGACGCCTGGGTCTGGGACATGTACCGGCCGGCGCGGTTCGTCAAGCAGGTGCGGGTGCTCACCTTCAAGGACGTCAACATCGAGGAGCTCAACAAGAGCGACCTGGAGCTCCCCGGGAGCTAAGGCCTCTCGGCGCTCGTACGGGCGGTCACCGGCGGACGCGGCAGCGCACGCGTCGTCGCCTCCGGCTGTCTTATGGCCCCGCCTTCACCCACCGGGGTGACGGGGTTGTCCACAGTCATCGGGTTGTCCACCATGATCCACCGGCGTGGTGCGGTTACGTCACAGTGAGTGACGGAGGTGGTGCCGAGATGAACGCGACGGGGGCACTGGGCACGTACGGCGAGAAGCTGGCGGTACGCCGGCTGGGCGAGTGCGGCATGACCGTGCTGGCACGGAACTGGCGCTGCGGGCGGACCGGGGAGATCGACATCGTCGCCCGGGACGGCGACACGGTGGTCGTCTGCGAGGTCAAGACCCGCAGGGGCGGTGGCTTCCAGCACCCCATGGCGGCGGTCACGCCCGCCAAGGCCGACCGGCTCAGACGGCTCGCCGCGTGCTGGCTCGAGCGGCACGGCGGACCGCCGCCGGGCGGGCTGCGGATCGACCTCATCGGGGTGCTGCTGCCGCGGCGAGGCGCACCCGTGGTCGAGCACGCGCGGGGGGTGGCCTGATGGGGTTCGCACGGACGTGTTCGGTGGCCCTGGTAGGCGTCGAGGGCGTGGTCGTCGAGGTCCAGGCCGGTCTGGAGCCCGGGGTGGCGGCGTTCGCCCTGGTCGGCCTGCCCGACAAGAGCCTCTCCGAGAGCCGGGACAGGGTCCGGGCCGCGGTCGTCAACTCGGGCGAGGGGTGGCCGCAGAAGAAGCTCACGGTCGGGCTCAGCCCGGCCTCCGTGCCGAAGGGCGGCTCGGGGTTCGACCTCGCCGTCGCGAGCGCCGTCCTGGGCGCCGCCGGGCGCATCGACCCGAGGACCATCGCCGACCTCGTGCTCATCGGGGAGCTGGGCCTGGACGGCCGGGTCAGGCCCGTGCGGGGTGTCCTGCCCGCCGTGCTCGCGGCCGCCGAGGCGGGCTACCGGCAGGTCGTCGTACCCGAGCGGACGGCGGGTGAGGCCGCGCTCGTGCCGGGCGTCTCCGTGCTCGGCGTGCGCACCCTGCGCCAGCTCATCGCCGTCCTGTCCGACGAGCCCGTGCCCGACGAGGAACCCGACGAGCAGGGTCGCCCGGACGCCATGCTGTCCGGCCTGATGGTGCCCGGCGCCGGCGCGGGCACCGGGCTCGCCGCCGACCCGGCCGACGGACCCGACCTCGCGGACGTAGCCGGGCAGCGCGCGGCGCGCGTCGCCCTGGAGGTGGCGGCGTCCGGCGGCCACCACCTGCTGCTCTCCGGCCCGCCCGGCGCGGGCAAGACCATGCTGGCCGAGCGGCTGCCGAGCGTGCTGCCCCCGCTGACACGGCAGGAGTCCCTGGAGGTCACCGCCGTCCACTCGGTGGCCGGCATCCTGCCGCCGGGCGAACCGCTGGTGCACCGGCCGCCGTACTGCGCGCCCCACCACTCCGCGACGATGCAGTCGCTCGTGGGCGGCGGCAACGGACTGCCGAGGCCCGGCGCCGTCTCCCTGGCGCACCGGGGCGTGCTCTTCCTGGACGAGGCCCCGGAATTCTCCGGCAAGGCGCTGGACGCGCTGCGCCAGCCGCTGGAGTCGGGGCACGTGGTCGTCGCCCGCAGCGCCGGCGTGGTGCGCCTGCCCGCGCGGTTCCTGATGGTGCTGGCGGCCAACCCCTGTCCGTGCGGCCGGCACACCGTGCACGGCGCCGGCGGCGGGTGCGAATGCCCGGCCTCGGTGATCCGCCGCTACCAGGCGCGGCTGTCCGGGCCGCTGCTCGACCGGGTCGACCTGCGGGTGCACGTGGAGCCGGTCCGCCGGGCCGACCTGCTGGGGTGCGGCGGACGGGGAGAGACGACAGCGGCCGTTGCCGCGCGGGTCCTCGAAGCCCGGGCGCGTGCCGCCGCGCGCCTCCACGGCACCCCGTGGACCGTCAACTCCGAGGTGCCCGGCCATGAGCTGCGCACCCGCTGGCGCGTCGCCCCCGGCGCCCTCGACGCTGCCGAGCGGGACATCGAGCGCGGCCTGCTCACCGCGCGGGGCCTGGACCGGGTGCTCCGGGTGGCCTGGACCCTCGCCGACCTCGCGGGCCGTGACCACCCGGAGCCCGGGGACGTCTCCCTGGCGCTGGAGCTGCGCACCGGGATCGCCCGCGGGGTGCCCCTGGAGACGGGGGCGGCACGGTGACCCGGGGGACGGGCGCGAGCGAGGAGGAGCGGCGGGCGCGGGCCGCGCTGACGCGGATCATCGAGCCGGGGGACGAACGGGGCGGGCGCTGGGTGCGGGAGCTCGGAGCCGCGGAACTGCTCGGGCGGCTGGCCGCGCAGCCGTACGCGCCGGGCGCTCTGGCCGGGGCGAGCGAGCGGCGGACGGAGGGCATGCGGCTGCGGGCCGCGAGCGCCGAGCCGGAACGGGACCTGGACGCGGTGGACGCCGTGGGCGGGCGGTTCGTCGTCCCGGGCGACGCCGAGTGGCCCCGTCAGCTCGACGACCTCGGGGACGCCCGCCCCGTGGGGCTCTGGGTGCGCGGGCGGCCGGATCTGCGCCGGTGGGCACTGCGCTCGGTCGCGGTGGTCGGGGCGCGGGCGTGCACGCCGTACGGGGCGCACATGGCGGCGGACCTCGCCTCGGGGCTCGCCGAGCGAGGCTGGGTCGTCGTCTCCGGCGCGGCCTTCGGGGTCGACGGGGCCGCGCACCGCGGGGCGCTGGCCGTGGAGGGGGCCACCGTCGCCGTGCTCGCCTGCGGGGTCGACGCGGCCTACCCGCGCGGCCACGCCGGACTGATCGGTCGCATCGCGGAACAGGGCCTGCTCGTGAGCGAGTTGCCACCGGGCTCCCACCCGACGCCGAGCAGGTTCGTCCTCCGCAACCGCGTCATCGCCGCGTTGACCCGCGGGACGGTGGTCGTCGAGGCGGAGTACCGCAGCGGCTCCCTCGTCACTGCGCGCAGCGCGCAGCGGCTCGGCCGGTACACCATGGGCGTGCCCGGGCCGGCCACCAGCGCGCTCTCCGCGGGGGTGCACGAACTGCTGCGCGGCGAGGCCGTCCTGGTCACCGACGCGGCCGAAGTGGCCGAACTGGTCGGGGACATCGGCGACCTCGCCCCCGTCCGGCGGGGGCCCGTGCTGCCGCGCGACCTGCTCGACCCGGTCAGCGCGCGGGTTCTCGAAGCGATACCGCCACGCGGCAGGGCCGCGACCGGGCGGGAGGTGGCGCGTGGCGCCGGCACCGGTGTTGACGAGGCGCTCGGCAGGCTGTACGAACTCCACTCGCTCGGATTCGTCGAACGCCACGGCGGCGGCTGGGTGTTGGCGGCGGGAGCGACACACCGCCCGAACGCACGGCGAGGCGGTGCTTGACCTGGAGCATTCGGGTGAAAAGGTGATGCCGATGACGTTCGCAGTGCTCCCGGTGCCGTTCGGGGGGCCGACGCGCGGCCGCTCGGTCCCGCCGGTCCCATTCGAAGATGCGGCCGACGGCACGCCCCCGGGGAGGCATGATGCGGCCTCCTTAGCGCACTGCGACCGTCCAGTCACGCTACGCTCACCAGAATTAATCCTTCCGCTCCCCGTACCGGCTCACCATCAGCTCACCCCAGAACGGCTCAAGGCGACGCATGCCCCAGCACACCTCCGGGTCCGACCGCGCGGCGGTGCCCCCCGCCGCGCGGGGCACCGTACGGCCGCCCGCACCCTCGTCGCTCGAGGAGTTGTGGCGGTCGTACAAGGACACGGGCGACGAGCGGCTGCGGGAACAGCTGATCCTGCACTACTCGCCGCTGGTGAAGTACGTGGCCGGCCGGGTGAGCGTCGGCCTGCCGTCCAATGTGGAGCAGGCCGACTTCGTCTCCTCCGGGGTGTTCGGACTGATCGACGCGATCGAGAAGTTCGACATCGGGCGCTCGATCAAGTTCGAGACGTACGCGATCACCCGGATCCGGGGCGCGATGATCGACGAACTGCGGGCGCTGGACTGGATCCCCCGGTCGGTGCGGCAGAAGGCGCGGGCGGTGGAGCGCGCCTACGCCACCCTGGAGGCGCAGCTGCGGCGCACGCCCTCGGAGAGCGAGGTCGCCGCGGAGATGGGCATCGCCCTGGAGGAATTGCACGCGGTTTTCAGCCAGTTGTCACTGGCGAACGTCGTCGCGCTGGAGGAGCTGCTGCACGTCGGCGGCGAGGGCGGCGACCGGCTCAGCCTGATGGACACGCTGGAGGACACCGCGGCGGACGACCCGGTCGAGGTCGCCGAGGACCGCGAGCTGCGACGGCTGCTCGCCCGGGCGATCAACACGCTGCCCGAGCGGGAGAAGACCGTCGTGACCCTCTACTACTACGAGGGCCTCACCCTGGCCGAGATCGGCAACGTGCTCGGTGTGACCGAGAGCCGGGTCAGTCAGATCCACACGAAGTCGGTGCTGCAGCTGCGGGCGAAGCTGGCCGATGTCGGCCGATGAGGTCGAACGGACGAACGTGAACCGTAAAGTGGAGCCGTGCCCAGGATTCGAGCGGCCTCCGTGGCCGAGCACCGGACCATGCAGCGCGGCGCCCTGCTGGACGCCGCGCGTTCCCTGCTGTCCGAGGGCGGGACGGAGGCGCTGACCTTCCCCGCACTCGCCGAGCGCACCGGCCTCGCCAGGTCCTCCGTGTACGAGTACTTCCGCTCCCGCGCCGCGGTGGTCGAGGAGCTCTGCGCGGTGGACTTCCCCGTGTGGGCGGCCGAGGTCGAGGCGGCGATGGAACGGGCGGACACGCCCGAGGGCAAGGTCGAGGCGTACGTCCGCAAGCAGCTGGAACTGGTCGGGGACCGGCGCCACCGGGCGGTCGTCGCGATCTCGGCGGGCGAGCTGGACGACCGCGCCCGCGAGAAGATCCGCGCCGCCCACGGGGGGCTCATCGCGATGATCGTCGAGGCGCTCGCGGAGCTCGGCCAGGCGGAGCCCCGGCTGACGGCGATGCTGCTCCAGGGCATGGTCGACGCGGCGGTCCGGCGCATCGAGCTCGGCGCGGCGGAGCACCCGGAGTCCATCGCGGGCGCCGCGGTCGCGATGGCCCTTCACGGCGTCCACGGCACCTGACCTCCCCGCCGCCGGCTCCCTGCGGCGGGCCCCCGGGGAAGCGCCCCCGCGCCGTCCACGCCCCACACGGGCAGCAGCCGTGACGGGCGGCGCCCCAGCAGGTGCGGAGGCAGCAGCGACAAGGGGTTCAGATAGACGGTGCCGCGGCGCAGGCTCCAGTGCAGGCACGTCGGGGGACAGTGCGGGAGCTCGGCCGTCAGATGGCCCACCACCTGTCCCGCCGCCACCTCCGTGCCCACGGTCACCACAGGCCGGAGCGGCTCGTACGAGGTGCGCAGCCCGGGCCCCGGGCCCGGGTGGGTGACCGTCACGACGCCGCGCCCCGCCACCGGGCCGGCGAACGACACCCGCCCCGCGGCCGCGGCACGCACCGGCGTACCGGCCCGGGCGGCGAGGTCCACCCCGCGGTGGCCCGGCCCGTACGGCGACGCGGGCGGCTCCCAGCCCCGTACGACCACGGGCCGCGGCGGCCCCACCGGCCACGTACCGCTCGCGGGGCCGACGGCGCCCCCGGCGGCGCTCCCGTCCCCGTCCTCCGCCGCGGGGCCGGTACCGGTGCCCGAGGGCCGGGCGGCGGCTTCCCCGGCGGGGCCGGGTCGCGAGGGTGCCGCAGGGCCCGCAGGGTCCGCCGCCCAGGAGGCGGGGAGCGCGGTGGCCAGGGCGAGCAGCAGGGTGATCAGGCGCATGGGACGACTGTGGCGCAGGGCGCCGGGCGGGCGCCGCGGGCTGTGGACGGGCGGTGCGTTGTGGACAGCGCCGTCACCCGCTGCTGCCGAGGTCCCGTACACTTCTTCTGGCGACCCGGGTCACCGGGTCGACTTCGCACGCCCCGCCACAGCCCTCACAAGCCGTGGCAGCGCTCTTCGGTCCTTCGTGGCAGCAGCGCGTCGGGGCGTCAGGACACAACCGAGAATTCAAGGAGATACGGCCATGGCCGTCGTCACGATGCGGGAGCTGCTGGAGAGCGGCGTCCACTTCGGTCACCAGACCCGTCGCTGGAACCCGAAGATGAAGCGCTTCATCTTCACCGAGCGCAACGGCATCTACATCATCGACCTGCTCCAGTCGCTGTCGTACATCGACCGCGCCTACGAGTTCGTCAAGGAGACCGTCGCGCACGGCGGCTCCATCATGTTCGTCGGCACCAAGAAGCAGGCGCAGGAGGCGATCGCCGAGCAGGCGACCCGCGTCGGCATGCCCTACGTCAACCAGCGCTGGCTGGGCGGCATGCTCACCAACTTCTCCACGGTCTACAAGCGCCTGCAGCGTCTGAAGGAGCTCGAGGCGATCGACTTCGAGGACGTCGCGGCCTCGGGTCTCACCAAGAAGGAGCTCCTGGTCCTCTCGCGCGAGAAGGCCAAGCTGGAGAAGACCCTCGGTGGTATCCGCGAGATGCAGAAGGTGCCCAGCGCCGTCTGGATCGTCGACACCAAGAAGGAGCACATCGCCGTCGGTGAGGCGCGCAAGCTCCACATCCCGGTCGTCGCGATCCTCGACACGAACTGCGACCCCGACGAGGTCGACTACAAGATCCCGGGCAACGACGACGCGATCCGCTCCGTCACCCTGCTCACCCGCGTGATCGCCGACGCCGTCGCCGAGGGCCTCATCGCCCGCTCCGGCGCCGCCACCGGCGACCAGAAGCCGGGCGACAAGGCCGCCGGCGAGCCGCTGGCCGAGTGGGAGCGCGACCTGCTCGAGGGCGAGAAGAAGGCGGAGTCCGACGAGGCCGCCGAGAAGCCGGCCGAGGCCGCTGCGGAGGCCCCGGCCGAGGCCCCGGCCGCCGAGGCTCCGGCCGCGGACGCCGAGCAGGCCTGACCCTTTCAGGTTCGGCAGGAGACGGCGGGGGCCCACGAAGCCCCCGCCGTTCACCCCTAGATCTTCGTAGATCTTCCAGACTTCGAGAGAGATTCACAGATCATGGCGAACTACACCGCCGCTGACGTCAAGAAGCTCCGCGAGCTCACCGGCGCCGGCATGATGGACTGCAAGAAGGCGCTGGACGAGTCCGACGGCAACGTCGACAAGGCCGTCGAGGCCCTGCGCATCAAGGGCCAGAAGGGCGTCGCCAAGCGCGAGGGCCGTTCCGCCGAGAACGGCGCCGTCGTCTCCCTCATCGCCGATGACAACACCTCCGGTGTGCTCGTCGAGCTGAAGTGCGAGACGGACTTCGTCGCCAAGGGCGAGAAGTTCCAGAGCGTCGCCACGGCCCTGGCCGAGCACGTCGCCAAGACCTCCCCGGCCGACATCGAGGCGCTGCTCGCGTCCGAGATCGAGCCCGGCAAGACCGTCCAGGCGTACGTCGACGAGGCCAACGCCAACCTGGGCGAGAAGATCGTCCTGGACCGCTTCGCGCAGTTCTCCGGCGGCTACGTCACCGCTTACATGCACCGCACCATGCCCGACCTGCCCCCGCAGATCGGTGTTCTCGTCGAGCTCGACAAGGAGAACGCCGAGATCGCCAAGGGTGTCGCGCAGCACATCGCCGCCTTCGCGCCGAAGTACCTCTCCCGCGAGGACGTCCCGGCCGAGGTCGTCGAGGCCGAGCGCCGCGTCGCCGAGGAGACCACCCGCGCCGAGGGCAAGCCCGAGGCCGCGCTCCCGAAGATCGTCGAGGGCCGCCTCAACGGCTTCTTCAAGGACGCGACCCTCCTGGGCCAGCCGTACGCGCTGGACAACAAGAAGTCCGTCCAGCAGATCCTGGACGAGGCCGGTGTCACCCTGAAGCGCTTCAGCCGCATCAAGGTCGGCATCTGAGCCGGTACGCGATCGACCGGGCAGCCCGCTAGGGTTTCCCACGTGGACATCGGCGCGTGAGCGACCGGACGTCCGCAGATCTGACGAGGAGGCCATTGCCGCTAGGGATCACCAGTACCCCCGGCAGTGGCCTTCTTCGTATGTGCACGAGGAGATCCCCATGAATCAGGGCGCCGCACAGGGCGACGACAACCACGGCAAAAAGTCCGGCCGCTTCATGCTGAAGCTGTCCGGTGAGGCGTTCGCCGGCGGCGGCGGCCTCGGCGTCGACCCCGACGTCGTACACGCCATCGCACGCGAGATCGCCGCGGTCGTACGCGACGGCGCGGAGATCGCCGTAGTGATCGGTGGTGGCAACTTCTTCCGCGGCGCAGAGCTGCAGCAGCGCGGCATGGACCGGGCGCGCTCCGACTACATGGGCATGCTCGGCACCGTCATGAACTGCCTCGCCCTCCAGGACTTCCTGGAGAAGGAAGGCATCGACTCCCGGGTCCAGACCGCCATCACCATGGGCCAGGTCGCCGAGCCCTACATCCCGCTGCGCGCCGTGCGCCACCTGGAGAAGGGCCGCGTCGTCATCTTCGGCGCCGGTATGGGCATGCCCTACTTCTCCACCGACACCACCGCCGCTCAGCGCGCCCTGGAGATCGACGCCGAGGCGCTCCTCATGGGCAAGAACGGCGTGGACGGCGTCTACGACTCCGACCCGAAGGTCAACCCCGACGCGGTGAGGTTCGACGCGCTGGAGTACGGCGAGGTGCTCGGCCGGGACCTCAAGGTCGCCGACGCCACCGCCATCACCCTCTGCCGCGACAACAACCTGCCGATCCTCGTCTTCGAACTGCTCGCGGCGGGCAATATCGCCCGCGCGGTGAAGGGTGAGAAGATCGGGACGCTCGTGAGCGACCAGGGCACCAGGAACTGACGGGCCCGACCGGGTCCGTCCCGAACCGACCCGTCCCACCCCCGATGTGCCCTGATCCGGGGATGGACAAAGCCCTGCCGGTCGGACACCGTGCAGGAGCGTAAAGACGCGCCTACTCAAGACACGCAGGAGCAAGTGGTGATCGAAGAGACCCTCCTCGAGGCCGAGGAGAAGATGGAGAAGGCCGTCGTGGTCGCCAAGGAGGACTTCGCCGCGATCCGCACCGGCCGCGCGCACCCGGCGATGTTCAACAAGATCGTCGCCGACTACTACGGCGCCCTGACGCCGATCAACCAGCTGGCGTCGTTCTCCGTGCCGGAGCCGCGCATGGCCGTGGTGACCCCGTTCGACAAGAGCGCGCTGCGCAACATCGAGCAGGCCATCCGCGACTCGGACCTCGGCGTCAACCCGAGCAACGACGGCAACATCATCCGTGTGGTGTTCCCCGAGCTCACCGAGGAGCGCCGCCGCGACTACATCAAGGTGGCCAAGGGCAAGGCCGAGGACGCCAAGATCTCGATCCGCTCCGTCCGCCGCAAGGCCAAGGAGACCATCGACAAGTTCGTCAAGGACGGCGAGGTCGGCGAGGACGAGGGCCGCCGCGCCGAGAAGGAGCTCGACGACACCACCGCGAAGTACGTCGCGCAGGTGGACGAGCTGCTCAAGCACAAGGAAGCCGAGCTGCTCGAGGTCTGATGAACGACTCTTCCTGGGGGGCCCCGCCGAATGGCGGCTACTGGGGTCCGCCCGACCAGGGGCTCGCCGCGGGCCACGCCCCGGCAGCCCCGGCGGGTCCCGCATACGATGGGCAGGACGCGCAGCAGACGCGGCCCATGCCCCTCGTACCCGCCGACGTTCCCCCCTCGGGATACGGAAGCGGACACCAGGACGACACCCGTGACCGGGGGACCGCTCGGCCGAGCGGTCCCCTGTTCCGTGACGAGATGCCGCAGGAGCCCATGACCCCGCCGTCGGGAGCGCCGCAGCCCCCGGGACAGCCGGAGCAGCCGGGGCCGCCCCAGAACCAGAAGAAGCGGGCCGGCCGGGACCTGCGGGCCGCGATAGGAGTCGGGGTCGGCCTCGGCTCGGTGATCATCGCCTCGCTCTTCATCGTCAAGGCCGTCTTCGTCGGTGTCGTCGCGGTCGCCGTCGTGGTCGGGCTGTGGGAGCTGACCTCGCGCCTCCAGGAGCGCAAGGCCATCAAGGCCCCGCTCGTGCCGCTCGCGGTCGGCGGCGTGGCGATGGTCGTGGCCGGTTACGCACGCGGAGCCGAAGGCGCCTGGGTGGCGATGGCGCTCACCGCGCTCGCGGTCCTCGTGTGGCGGATGACCGACCCCCCCGAGGGCTACCTCAAGGACGTCACGGCTGGTCTGTTCGCCGCCTTCTACGTTCCGTTCCTCGCGACGTTCGTGGCGATGATGCTCACCGCGGACGACGGCCCCCTGCGGGTGTTCACCTTCCTGCTGCTGACCGTGGTCAGCGACACCGGCGCGTACGCGGTCGGCTGGCGCTTCGGCACCCACAAGCTCGCGCCGCGCATCAGCCCCGGCAAGACCCGCGAGGGACTCGCCGGAGCGGTGGCGTTCGCGATGGCGGCGGGCGCGCTGTGCATGGAGTTCGCCATCGACGGCGGTACGTGGTGGCAGGGCCTGCTGCTGGGCCTCGCGGTCGCGGTGAGCGCCACGCTCGGCGACCTGGGCGAGTCGATGATCAAGCGGGACCTGGGCATCAAGGACATGGGCACGCTGCTCCCCGGGCACGGCGGCATCATGGACCGCCTGGACTCGCTGCTGCCGACGGCGCCGGTGGTGTGGCTGCTGCTGGTGATCTTCGTCGGGGCGGGCTGACGGTCCCCGGTGGCCGCCCGGTGGCGCCGGTGCGCCGCCGGGAACAGGCCGCAGCGGCATCCGGTTACCCTGGAAGGGCTCGTCGCGTCGACGCGGCGGGCCCTTTCGGCCCCGCGCACCGCGGGGATCATCCGGTGAGGTCACCCGGCTCACGTACCGCGGCCTCGTCCTACTGAGGAGTACCAGGTCATGGCACGCCCCGCCCCGGGAGAACTCACCTTCGTCGCGCCCCGCGGCGCGAAGAAGCCGCCGCGGCACCTCGCCGACCTCTCGCCCGCCGAGCGCAAGGAAGCCGTCGCCGCGATCGGCGAGAAGCCGTTCCGCGCCAGGCAGCTCTCGCAGCACTACTTCGCGCGGTACGCGCACGACCCGGCCGAGTGGACGGACATCCCCGCCGCGTCCCGGGAGAAGCTCGCCGCGGAGCTGCTGCCGGACCTGATGTCGGTCGTCCGCCACATCTCGTGCGACGACGACACCACCCGCAAGACCCTGTGGCGGCTCCACGACGGCACCCTCGTCGAGTCGGTCCTCATGCGCTACCCGGACCGCGTGACCATGTGCATCTCGTCGCAGGCGGGCTGCGGCATGAACTGCCCGTTCTGCGCCACCGGCCAGGCCGGCCTCGACCGGAACCTGTCGACGGCCGAGATCGTGCACCAGATCGTCGACGGCATGCGCGCCCTGCGCGACGGCGAGGTCCCCGGCGGCCCGGCCCGCCTGTCCAACATCGTCTTCATGGGCATGGGCGAGCCGCTCGCCAACTACAACCGGGTCGTCGGCGCCATCCGCCGCCTCACCGACCCCGAGCCCGACGGCCTCGGCCTGTCGCAGCGCGGCATCACCGTCTCCACCGTGGGCCTGGTGCCCGCCATGCTGCGCTTCGCCGACGAGGGCTTCAAGTGCCGCCTCGCCGTCTCGCTGCACGCCCCCGACGACGAGCTGCGCGACACCCTCGTCCCCGTCAACACGCGCTGGAAGGTCCGGGAGGTGCTGGACGCCGCCTGGGAGTACGCCGAGAAGTCCGGCCGCCGCGTCTCCATCGAGTACGCGCTCATCCGCGACATCAACGACCAGGCGTGGCGCGGCGATCTGCTGGGCCGGCTGCTCAAGGGCAAGAGGGTCCACGTCAACCTGATCCCGCTCAACCCGACGCCCGGGTCGAAGTGGACCGCCTCCCGCCCCGAGGACGAGAAGGCGTTCGTCGAGGCGATCGCCGCACACGGCGTCCCCGTCACCGTGCGGGACACCCGCGGCCAGGAGATCGACGGCGCCTGTGGACAGCTGGCGGCGGCAGAACGCTGACCTTGTAGTCTGAGCTCGAACACACCTGCACATTCCGACAGGGGAGCGCCACAGCGCTGAGAGTGCGGTCACCGGGCCGCAGACCCTCTGAACCTCGCCCAGGTCATTCTGGGTAGGAAGTTCGGTCGTTACTCGAGCTGTTGCGCCCTGCCCGCCGGACGGTTCCGGTGGGCAGGGCCGCGTCTCTTCCTGGTCACACCCAGGAGGAATCTCAGTGAGCACCACCACGAAGATCGCGGCCGGCGCCCTCGCCGCCGCGCTGGGCGTCACGACGCTCACCGCCTGCGGCGGCGACGCGGACAAGAAGTCCGAGGGCGGCGGTACGGCGTCGAAGACCGTGACGCTCGTCAGCCACGACTCCTTCAACGCCTCCCCGGCCGTCCTGAAGGAGTTCACCCGGCGGACCGGCTACACGGTGAAGGTCCTCAAGAGCGGCGACGCCGGCGAGGCCGTCAACAAGGCCATCCTCACCAAGGGCGCCCCCCAGGGCGACGTCTTCTTCGGCGTCGACAACACCCTGCTCTCCCGCGCCCTCGACAACGGGCTCTTCGAGCCGTACGAGGCCAAGGGCCTGGACCAGGTCCCGGGCGCCCTTCGGCTCGACGGGGACAAACACCGGGTCACGCCCGTCGACAGCGGCGACATCTGCGTCAACTACGACAAGAAGTACTTCGCCGACAAGAAGCTCGCGCCGCCGCAGACCTTCGACGACCTCGCCAAGCCGCAGTACAAGGACCTCCTCGTCGTCGAGAACCCCGAGCGGTCGTCCCCGGGCCTCGGCTTCCTGCTGGGCACGGCCGCCCGCTACGGCGACGAGGGGTGGCAGGACTACTGGAAGAAGCTCAAGGCCAACGGCGTCAAGGTGGTCGACAGCTGGGAGCTGGCCTACAACCAGGAGTTCTCCGGCTCCGCCGGCGGCAAGGAGGCCAAGGCGGACCGGCCGCTCGTCGTCTCGTACGCCTCCAGCCCGCCCGTCGAGGTGCTCTACGCCGAGCCGAAGCCGGCCGAGGCGCCCACCGGGGTCTCCACCGGCACCTGCTTCCGCCAGATCGAGTTCGCCGGCCTGCTGACCGGCGCGAAGAACCCCGACGGCGGCAAGGCCCTCATCGACTTCATGATCGGCAAGAAGTTCCAGGAGGACATGCCGCTCCAGATGTTCGTGAATCCGGTGATCAAGGACGCCGAGCTGCCGGAGCTGTTCACCGCGCACGGCGCGACCATCGACAAGCCGCACACCGTGGCACCCGCGAAGATCGCCGAGAAGCGCGACCAGTGGATCCGGTCGTGGGCCTCGCTCGTCCTGAAGTGACCTCTCTCCGGCGCAGCGCGCTGCGGGCGGGACTCATGGTCCTGCCCGTGGCGTTCTTCGCCGTCTTCTTCGCCTACCCCGTCGCCGCGATCGTCGGCCGCGGGCTGCGGGCGGACGACGGCGGCTGGCAGCTCGGGCGGCTCGGCGAGGTGCTCGGCCGGCCGGACATCGCCGACGTGCTGTGGTTCACCACCTGGCAGGCGCTCGCCTCCACCGCGCTCACCCTGCTGATCGGGCTGCCCGCGGCGTACGTCTTCGCCCGGCTGGACTTCCCCGGCAAGCAGGTCCTGCGGGCCGTGGTGACCGTGCCGTTCGTGCTGCCGACCGTCGTCGTGGGGACCGCGTTTCTCGCGCTCGTCGGTCGGGGCGGACTCCTCGACGAGCTGTGGGGCGTACGGCTGGACACCACGGTGTGGGCGATCCTCCTCGCCCACGTCTTCTTCAACTACGCCGTCGTCGTCCGCACGGTGGGCGGACTGTGGGCGCAGCTCGACCCGCGCCAGGAGGAGGCCGCGCGGGTCCTGGGCGCCTCCCGGTTCGGTGCCTGGCGACGCGTGACGCTGCCGGCGCTCGCGCCCGCCGTGGCCGCCGCCGCGCTGATGGTCTTCCTCTTCACGTACACCTCCTTCGGCATCGTCCAGATCCTCGGCGGGCCCGCGTACCGGACGCTGGAGGCGGAGATCTACCGGCAGACGGCGCAGCTGCTGGACCTGCCGACGGCGGCCGTGCTCACGCTGCTGCAGTTCGCGGCCGTGGGCGCGATCCTCGCCGTGCACGCCTGGACGGTCCGCCGGCGGGAGACGGCGCTGCGACTGGTCGACCCGGCGCAGACCGCGCGGCTGCCGCGCGGGGCCGGACAGTGGGCGCTGCTCGGCGGTGTGCTCCTCACCGTGGTGCTGCTGCTCCTGCTGCCGCTCGGGGTCCTCGTCCAGCGTTCGTTCGGCGGCGGGTCCGGCGGCCTCGGCTACTACCGGGCCCTCCAGGACGCCGACGCGGGCGGCGGGACCTTCCTCGTGCCGCCCGTCGAGGCGATCGGCAACTCGCTGCAGTACGCGCTCGCCGCCACCGCCGTCGCGCTGGTGGTCGGCGGGCTCGCCGCCGCGGCGCTCACCCGGCGGGCCGGGCGGCTGGTCCGCGGCTTCGACGCGCTGCTCATGCTGCCGCTCGGCGTGTCCGCCGTCACCGTCGGCTTCGGCTTCCTCATCACCCTCGACGAGCCGCCGCTCGATCTGCGCTCGTCGTGGATCCTGGTGCCGCTCGCCCAGGCCCTGGTCGGTGTGCCCTTCGTCGTACGGACCATGCTGCCGGTGCTGCGCGCCGTGGACGAGCGGCTGCGGGAGGCCGCGGCCGTGCTCGGGGCGTCGCCGCTGCGGGCGTGGCGCGAGGTCGACCTGCCGCTGGTGCGGCGCGCGCTGCTGGTGGCGGCGGGGTTCGCGTTCGCCGTGTCGCTGGGCGAGTTCGGCGCCACCGTGTTCATCGCCCGGCCCGACAACCCGACGCTGCCGGTGGCCGTGGCGCGGCTCCTCGGGCGGCCCGGGGAGCTCAACTACGGCCAGGCCATGGCCCTGTCCACCATCCTGATGGCGGTGTGCGCGGTGGCGCTGCTGCTGCTCGAACGGATCCGCATCACCGAACGCTCCGGAGAGTTCTGACCATGCTGCGACTTGACGGCGTGACCGTACGCTTCGGGGCCCGCGCCGCCCTCGACGCGGTGGACCTCGCGGTCGCCGACCACGAGATCGTCTGTGTGCTCGGCCCCAGCGGCAGCGGCAAGTCGACCCTGCTGCGGGTCGTCGCCGGCCTCCTGGCCCCGGACGAGGGCCGCGTCCTGCTGGACGGCGCCGACCAGACCGGGGTGCCCGTGCACCGGCGCGGCGTGGGCCTGATGTTCCAGGACCACCAGCTGTTCCCGCAGCGGGACGTCGCCGGGAACGTCGCCTTCGGTCTGCGCATGCGGGGCGCCTCGAAGCGCGAACAGGCCGAGAGGGTGCGGGAGTTGCTGGAGCTCGTCGGGCTCCCCGGCGCCGGCCGGCGGGCTGTCGCCGCGCTGTCCGGCGGTGAGCAGCAGCGCGTCGCGCTGGCCAGGGCGCTGGCCCCGAGCCCCCGGCTGCTGATGCTGGACGAGCCGCTGGGCCAGCTCGACCGGGGGCTGCGCGAGCGGCTCGTGGTGGAGCTGCGGCACCTGTTCGGGCGGCTCGGGACGACGGTGCTCGCCGTCACCCACGACCAGGGCGAGGCGTTCGCGCTGGCCGACCGGGTCGTCGTCATGCGGGACGGGCGCATCGAGCAGAGCGGTACGCCCCTGGAGGTCTGGCAGCGCCCGGCCTCCGCCTTCGTCGCCCGCTTCCTGGGTTTCGACAACGTGGTCGCCGCCACGGTCGGCGGCGGGACCGCCGAGACCCCCTGGGGCAGGATCCCGGTGCCCGCCGGCACGCCCCGGGGGCCCGCGCACCTGCTGGTGCGGCCCGTCGGCGTCCGTCTCGGCGACGCGGCCGAGGGGCTGCGCTGCACCGTCGAAGCCCGCACCTTCCGCGGCCACCACGTCGCGCTCCGCCTCGCCCCGGAGGCGACCGCGGCCGGCGCGGCACCGCCGCTGGAGGCGGAGTGCCCCCTGCGTGACGCGCCGGTGGAGGGCGCGGTGGTCGGGGTGACCTTCGCCGCCGACGAGGTCGTCGTCCTGGACTGAGGCCGGCTCGGCACCGGCCGCGCGGCTGCCGTGTCCGTACCGGGTGCGCCCGTGGGGGCGCGGCCCTGACGCCGGCCGTCAGCCCGCGGCCGGTCCGTCGTGCGTCCCGCCGCCGGGCACGCCCCCGTCACGCGCCTGCGCCGGCCGGTCCGCCGCGTGCCCCTTCTCCGCCTGCTGGTCCGCCGCGCGCCCGTCTCCCGGCGCGTCCTGCGTCACCCCGTCGCGCATGTCGTCGCGTACGTCGTCGCGCACGGATGCCGTCAGGTCCAGTACGGCGCAGGCGCCGCCGTCGTCCGGGTTGGTGAAGGACAGCCCGGCGCCGAGCACCCGTGCCTGGCCGTCGGCGATCGTCAGGCCGAGGCCCAGTCCCTTGCCCACCGCGCTGGTGTGGAAGCGCCGCGGCCCGTGCGCCAGGAGGTGCGGGGGAAAACCGTCGCCCCGGTCCCGCACGCGCACCACCCCGTGCTCGACCTCGACCACCACCGGTGTCCTGCCGTGCCGCAGGGCGTTGCTGACCAGGTTGGTCAGGACGCGCTCCACGCGCCGCCCGTCGGTCTCCACGAACGCGTCGGCAACGATGTCGAGCCGTACCCCGGCCGACGGTTCCACGGCCCGCACCGCCCGGCGGGCCAGCGTGCCGAGCTCGGCCGTCCGCAGGTCGGCCCGCTCGCCGCCGTTGTCCAGCCGGGCGACCTCCAGGACGTCCTCCATCAGGTCCCGCATCCGCGCGACCCGCTCCTTGACCATCGACTCGGCCCGGCCGTCCGGCAGCAGCCCGGCGGCGGCGACCAGCCCCGCGACCGGGGTGCGCAGCTCGTGCGCGATGTTCGCCGTCACCTCGCGCTCCGCACGCAGCCGGTCGCCCAGCGCCTGCGCCATGGTGTTCACCGCCCGGGTGAGGGTGGCGATCTCGTCCCGGCCCGAGTCCGGGAGCCGGGCGTCGAGGTCGCCGCCGGTGATCTGCGCGGCGCGCCGCGCGGAGAGCCGCAGCCGCCGGCCCAGACGGGTCGCCAGCAGCAGCCCGATGAGCGTGGCCACCGCCGTACCGATGAGCCCGGCCATGAACATTCCGGTCTGGAGCTCACCGGACAGCGGGTCCTCGTGCTGCTTGAGCGCCAGGACGTGACCGTCCACCGAGGTGGCGGCCCAGATCTGCCGGCTGTCCCCGTCGACCTGCACATAGGTGGCGCGGCGCCCGGCGAGGGCCTCGCGGCGCAACTCGTCGGGGATGTTCGGCGGGTCGATCCTGAGCCCGAAGCGGGGCCGGCCGAACTGCTCGTACATGCGCTCGGCGACCAGGAGCCGTTCCATGGCCTGGTCCCGGCCCCGGTCCTCCATCAGCCGCGGCACCTGCACGCCCGTCACGAGGGCGGCCAGCGCGGCGGTGGCGGTGATCGTGGCACCTATCTTGAGCCGTAGCCCCATGTCTCATCTCCCTGCCGGGAGTGTACGAGGCGCCTCCGGGGCGGCTGCCGGGCGCCCTGCGGCCGATGCGGGGCAAGGTGCGCGGAAGCGGGCGCTACCACAACCGACGCCGCGGGGACGGCGGAACGCCCGTACAACGACCTGATCCCTGCTCAATGGTGTGGTTTCGGCCAAACATCCACGGCCCGGCACGGTGCGGACAACCCGCGCTCCCGCCGGTCGCTCTCCACGGACAGGGAAGCACTCCGGTGCCCGTGAGCCCGTCGCGCCTCAGCCGCCGACCGGATTCCCCCGCGCCGGCCGTGCGTTCCCGGCCCACCAGGAACGTGGAAGACGAGGAATGATGACCAGACTTCACCGGGGCACCCTCTGGCGCTCGGGGATCGCCGTCGCCGCGGCGACCGCCGTGATCGCCGGAGTGGTGGCCGCCGCGCCCGAAGCACCGAAGGCACCACTCTCTCCCAAGCTCAGCCTGATCGCCGCGTCCGCGTCGGTGACCCTCTACTCCTCGAAGGAGCAGCCCGGTGTCTACCTGGACCTGGGTACGTACCTGACGGCCGAGAAGGCCGCCTTCGAGCTCCAGGTGAAGCGCGCCTCCTACAAGGAGCAGGTCGTCACCCAGCAGATCGTCCGCGACGGGAAGACGACCCGGACCAAGGCCCTCCCCAAGGGCCTGGTGAAGGACTTCAAGGGCCTGCCGGGCTTCACCCGGATCACCGTCACCGACGCGACCGGCAAGACCGTGCTGACCAGGACCGAGGACTTCTGCCCCAACAACGCCTCGGGCCGGGTCCGCCCGGACGCTCCCGCCACCTCCAAGTATCCCGAGAGCTGCCCGGTCAACCCGTTCACGCTCGGCTCCGTGTGGGGAGTCGAGAAGGGCTGGGCGTCCAACACCTTCTCCGGTTACGACTCCGAGCCGGTGGTGCTGAAGCCCGGCACCTACACCGCCAAGGTGTCCGTCGACAAGCGCTACCGCGACGTGTTCGGCATCGAGGACAAGCCCCGGGCGGTCAAGGTGACCGTCAAGGAGGTCAGCACCGAGGAAGGCCGGGGCGTGGCCGCCTCCAAGCAGGCCCCGAAGGCGGGTGCCCACGCCGGGCACGCCGCACCCGGTGCCCACGCCGGGCCGTCGGGTCACGCGGGTCACGCCGCCAAGCGCGCCCCCGCGGCCGACCTGGCCGCCCCGACGAGCGGCGCGGGCCCCTCGTACAACGTGGGCCACGGCCCCTACCCGCCCGCGCCGCCCGCGCTGCCCTGGGCGCTGAAGAGGGCGCAGATGAAGGCCGCGCAGGCCGCCGGTGACGGCGCCGGCCGGACCGACGGCTCCCGCAAGGCGCCCGCGCTCAAGGCCGCACCGAAGCGCCCGACGGGCAAGCCGGCCGTGCCGGACGTGCCCAAGCCCGACCTGCGGTCCCTGCCCGCCTACGGCATCACCATCAGCGACGGACCCGACGAGGTCGCGGGCAAGGACTACCTGGCGTTCAGCGCCAACGTGTGGAACGCCGGGCCCGCCCAGCTCGTGGTCGACGGCTTCCGCTCGCCCGGCAAGGAGCTGATGGACGCCTACCAGTACTTCTACGACGCCAAGGGCAAGCAGGTCGGCTACACGCCGACCGGCACCATGGAGTGGGACCCGCGGCCGGGCCACGAGCACTGGCACTTCACCGACTTCGCCAGCTACCGGCTGCTGAAGGCCGACAAGAAGGAGGCCGTGCGCAGCGGCAAGGAAGCCTTCTGCCTGGCCAACACCGACGCCGTCGACTACACGGTGAAGAACGCCAACTGGCACCCGTACAACACCGACCTGTCCACCGCGTGCGGTGTGGAGAACTCCATCTCCGTCCGCGAGGTTCTCGACGTCGGCTCCGGTGACACGTACACGCAGGACCTGCCCGGCCAGTCCTTCGACATCACCGGCGTGCCGAACGGCACCTACTACATCCAGGTGCTGGCGAACCCGGAGAAGCGCCTGAAGGAGACCAACCTGAACAACAACAGCGCGCTCCGCAAGATCGTGCTGGGCGGCAAGCCCGGCGCCCGGACCGTGACCGTGCCCCCGCACGACCTGGTCGACGCCAACTGACCCGTCTGCGGCGGGCGGAAGCCCGGAGGCGCTACTCGGCCGCGAGCCGCAGCAGCGCCTCCGGCGCCTCCTCCACGGTGTCGACGAGCGCGATCCGGGCCTCCATCGAGCGCCCCGCGGCCAGGGCCCGCAGCAGCGGCCAGGCGGGGAGGTGCTCCGTCCAGTGGGTGCGGTTCACCAGGACCATCGGGGTCGGCTCGCCGCGCGACCCGTAGTAGTTGGGCGTGGTGTTGTCGAAGACCTCCTGGACCGTCCCCGCCGCGCCCGGCAGGAAGACGACGCCCGCGGTGCAGCGGGCCAGCAGCCCGTCCTCACGGGTGGCGTTGGAGAAGTACTTGGCGATGTGCGCGGCGAACGCGTTCGGCGGTTCGTGCCCGTAGAACCAGGTCGGGATGCCGACCGAGTCGCCGCCCCCCGGCCAGCGCGACCGCACCTCGAACGCGGCCCGCGCCCAGTCGCCCACCGACGCGCCGTACGACGGCTCCTTGCCGAGCAGCAGCAGGGCCTCGTCCAGCATCGCGTCGTCGTGCGGCGCGGCGTACGCGCCCAGGTTGGCCGCCTCCATGGCGCCCGGCCCGCCACCGGTCGCGACGGTCAGCCCGGCGCGGGTGAGACTGCGGCCGAGGCGGGCGGCGCCGGCGTACGCGTCCGTGCCCCGGTGCATGGCGTGACCGCCCATCACGCCCACCACCCGCGCCCCGCGCAGATGTTCGTCGAGCGCGTCGGAGACGGCGTCGTCGTGCACGGCGCGCAGCATCGACGCGAAGACGTCACCGTCCGCCTTGGTCCGCTGGAACCACGCGTACGCGCGGGCGTCGGGCGTCCCCGCGTATCCGGAGCTGTTCTCCCCGAGGCCCGCGTACAGCTCGTCGGGGGAGTACAGGCGCCCCCGGTACGGGTCGAACGGCAGGTCCGGTACGGGCGGGAAGACCAGTGCGCCGTCCGCGCGCACCTTCGCGGCGGCGTCGGGTTCCATCGGGCATCCCAGGAATATCGCACCGGTCGTCTCCACGCCGAGCAGCGCGAACGTACGGTCCGTCAGGTCGACGGACTGCACCCGGTGTCCGACGAGGCTGCCGCGCGCGACGACCTCGTCGAACTCCTGGAGCGTCTCGATCTCGCGGTCGTGGCCGTGCCGAGGGGTGTGCGCCATGCCGCCACGATAAGCCGCCCCGACGACGGCCCGGCACGGCCCCCCGCGACCCGGCTCAGCCGGACCGCTGGAAGACGACCTCGGGGTGCTCCGCCGACGGACCGTCCAGCAGGGGCTGGGCGATGCCCTTGAGGTGGAGGTCGAAGAAGGCCGCCGTGTAGCGCCGCGTGATCCGCTGGGACACCTCTCCCGACAGGGGCTCCTCCGGGGGCAGCAGGCCCAGTTGGTCGGCGAGGACGGGTACGTCGGTGAAGGTGAAGTGGCCCGAGCCGGTCACCGTCAGCCAGCGCTTCCAGCCGTCGAGGAGGGGCCAGTCCCGCACCCAGGAGTTCTGCGGCTCCTCGGTGCCCATCATCAGGAAGGGGCGGCCGCCGAGGCCGCCGGCGGGCACGGGCTCCGCGAACGAGCCGTCGAGATCGGCCCCGGCACGCACCCGCTCGTCGGCCGCCATGGTGGTGGCGGCGGAGGCGCCGCCGATGGAGTGGCCCGCCATGCCGATCCTCGTACGGTCGATCATGCGGGCGTGCCGCCAGGCCGGGTGCCGGGCGGTCAGGCGGTCGAGCAGGAAGGAGACGTCCTGGGCGCGGCCGCGGGCCACCGTCGCGTACCCGCGCTCCCTCGCCGGGTCGCAGGCCGCGCACGTGAGCAGACGGCCGCCCGGGAAGGCGGTGCCCACCGACTCGTAGGCGTGGTCGACGGCGGCGACGACGTACCCCCGGCTGGCGAGGTCCTCGGCGAGCAGGGTGAGCGTCGCCCGGTTGACGGTGAACCCGGGCGAGAGCACCGCCAGCGGGTAGGTGCCGCGGGCCGGGGCCGCGCCGGGGCGGGCGTGGGTGCGGGTACCGCTGAGCGTGGCGGCGGGCACCGTGCCGGCCAGGTCGCGGTCCTCCAGGAAGGCGCGGGCCTCCTCGGTGGTCATGTACGGGGCGGTCCGGCCGCGCGCGCTGCGGGCGGGGTAGTACAGCGACACCATCAGTTCCCGCGCCCCGGCCTCCGGGACCCACGGGTCGGGACGGCCGGTGTCGACCAGGTGCAGGGTGTCGCGGCCCACTGCCATGGGACCGGTGGGGCGCGGCAGGGCGAGGCGCACGTGGTCGCCGTTCCCGGCGGTGGCGGACGCGGCGGCCGGCGCGGGTAACGCCTGGGCCGCGCCGGATCCGGTGACGGCGAGGGACAGTCCGATCAGTGCGGCGGCGGCGCCGCGGGTCAGTCGATGCATGCCCAAGAGGCTAGGGAGCCGGGCCCCCGGACACGTCCGCTGCCAGGTCGGTCCTCGGTCCGCCCCGGGACGGACCGGCGCCCCGGGGATCCGCCTGCGGACCGACGGCGCCCTCCGACCGGGGTGCCGGCCTGGACCGGGCGGCACCCCGCGACGGCGAGGTGGCGACCCTCCCGCAAGGGCGGGGCTGGTCCCCTGGGACGGCGAGGCCGCGGCCCAGCAACACCAGGCGGCGCCCCTCCCGGCAAGGGTCAGGCGGCGCCCCTCCCGGCAAGGGTCAGGCGGCGCCCCTCCCGCGAGGGCGTGGCGGCGGCCCGGCAACAACCAGGCGGCGGCCACCCGCGACGGCGAGACGCCCGACGGCGAGGCGGGCGCCTCAGCCGCGCAGGGGAAGCACCGCCAGTGCCGCGACCGCCCACGTCAGGGGGGCGAAGACCACCAGCAGCGCCAGCGCCCGCACGCCCGCGGCCGTCCGCAGGAGCGCACGGGAGGCGCCCAGCCGCAGCAGGGCCTCCTTGGTGTCGGCCCGGGTCTGGCGGGACTCCAGCGCCGCCATGAGCAGCGTCGCCGCGGTGCACCCGAGGACCAGCCCCGCACCGAGCCCGGTCAGCGGTCCGTAGGGCCTCTCGCCCCCGTCCGCGTACAGCGTGGTGGCGGTGAGGGTCGCGGCCGCCACCGCGCTGGCCACGCCGAGGGGCCGCCCGATGCGCGATGCCTCCTCCATCAGGGCGCGGCCGGCCAGCAGCCGGGTCGCTCCCGGGCGCAGCGCCTGCAGCAGCCGCCCGCACAGGTGGGTGATGCCGGGGCCGGCGAGGGCGAGGCCGAGGGAGGCCAGAACCCATCCCGCCAGGACCTCGCGGGGCAGCGTCACCGCCGCGCCGGAGGTGCCCTTGGCGGCGTACGTCTCGATGGCCAGGCCCACCGCGATCAGGGCCACGCCCCACGGCAGGCCGCCCGGCGCGGCGGGCGTACGGCGTGGCGGGGCGGCCCGGTCCTCGACGGCCGGGGCAGCCCCCTTCTCCGGGAGCGGCTTGCGCCGCGGGCGCAGGGTCAGCCCGGCGGCGACGGACGCCGCGAACGGGACGACCGCGAGCAGGGTCACCGTGGCGGCGGGCGGCAGGGGCTGCCCGGACGCCAGCAGCTCGGCGGCCGCCCCGTCGAACGGCAGGCCCGTGAGGTCGCCCCGCAGGTGCAGGAAGACCAGCAGCGCGACGGCGGAGCCGAGCGTGCAGGACACGGCGGTGGACGCGGCGGCGAGCGCGGCCAGCCGCGCCGGGCCGAGCCCCAGCGCGGACAGCCCGGTCCGCGGGCGCGTGCTCGGGTCAGTGCGGGCGACGGCGACCGCGAAGTGCACGGTCGCCGCCAGCGGCAGCACGCACCACAGCAGCCGCCGCAGCGCCGCCTGCGACTCGCCGGGGTGGCCCACTGCGTACCCCAGCGCGCACAGCAGCAGGAAGCCGGCCCCGGCCGAGGCGGCCGCGACCCCCAGCCGGCGCAGCAGGACCAGCGGGTGGGTGCCCAGGGTCAGACGGAGAGCGAGCACGCGTCGCGCCCCTCCGCTTCGTGCTGCTGTACGGAGTTGACCCGCCGCCCGTCGAGCAGGTGGATCGTGCGGTCGGCCACGGCGGCGACGTCGGGGTCGTGCGTGGCGAGGACGACGGTGATGCGGTGCGAGCGGGCGGCGGCGGTCAGCGTTCGCAGGACGTGCGCCCGGTCGACGCGGTGCAGCGGGGCGGTCGGCTCGTCGGCGAAGAGCACGAGCGGCATGGGCGCCAGGGCGCGGGCGACCGCGACGCGCTGGCGCTGGGCCTGGAGCAGGGCGGAGGGGCGCCGGCGGGCGCAGTCGCCGATGTCGAGGCGCTCCAGCCACTCCATGGCTGCGGCCTTGGCGGCGCGGCGCGAGGAGCCGCGCAGGAGCAGGGGCAGCGCGGCGTTCTCCCAGGCGCTGAGCTCGGGAACCAGGCAGGGCTCGGGGCCGACCCAGCCGAACCGGTCGCGTCGCAGCCGCTCGCGCTGGACGGCGTTCAGCGTGTGGACGGGGGCGCTGTTGAACCAGACCTCGCCGTCCTTGGGGACGAGCTGACCGGACAAACAGTGCAGCAGAGTCGTTTTACCGCTTCCGCGCGGGCCGCACACGGCCAGGATCTCGCCCTCGCGCACGCCGAGGGAGACACCGTTGAGGGCGGGGGAGCCGTTGTGGGCGTGGTGGAGGGAACGCGCCCAGAGCACGTCGTTGTCCGGCGGGGCCACCATGGGGTACACCTCGGTCTCAGCTCGGTATCGGGGTCCCCCGTACGGGGGAACGAAGGTCAGGCCGATCGGTCACTGCGCACCGTAGGGATACATGACCGGGTGTACTCATAGCACGCGGCCCGGGTCGCCCACATCACTCGGATGGGGCATGACCCGGGCCGCGTTCAGCCTACGATCGGACGATCAAGGACCGTGAGGGCGGTCCCGGAACGTTTCCTCGATCAGAGCTTCGTCCAGGCCTCGGTGAGGGTGGCCCGGAGGATCTGCTCGATCTCGTCGAACGTGGACTGGTCGGAAACCAGCGGCGGCGCCAGCTGGACGACCGGGTCGCCGCGGTCGTCGGCACGGCAGTAGAGGCCGTTGTCGAAGAGCGCCTTGGAGAGGAAGCCGTACAGGACGCGCTCGGTCTCGTCGTCGTTGAACGACTCCTTGGTGACCTTGTCCTTGACGAGCTCGATGCCGTAGAAGTACCCGTTGCCGCGGACGTCGCCGACGATCGGCAGGTCGTGCAGCTTCTCCAGGGTGGACCGGAAGGCACCCTCGTTGTCGAGGACGTGCTGGTTGAGGTTCTCGCGCTCGAAGATGTCGAGGTTGGCGAGGCCCACGGCCGCGGAGACCGGGTGGCCGCCGAAGGTGTAGCCGTGCAGGAAGGTGTTGTCGCCCTTGTAGAACGGCTCCGCCAGGCGGTCGGAGATGATGCAGGCGCCGATCGGGGAGTAGCCCGAGGTCATGCCCTTGGCGCAGGTGATCATGTCCGGCACGTAGTCGAACTTGTCGCACGCGAACATCGTGCCGAGGCGGCCGAAGGCGCAGATGACCTCGTCGGAGACGAGCAGCACGTCGTACTGGTCGCAGATCTCGCGCACGCGCCGGAAGTACCCGGGCGGCGGGGGGAAGCAGCCGCCGGCGTTCTGCACCGGCTCCAGGAAGACCGCGGCGACGGTGTCCGGGCCCTCGAAGAGGATCTGCTGCTCGATCTGGTCGGCGGCCCAGCGGCCGAAGGCCTCGGGGTCGTCGCCGAAGATCGGGGCGCGGTAGATGTTGGTGTTCGGCACCTTGTGCGCGCCGGGGACCAGCGGCTCGAAGGGGGCCTTCAGGCCGGGCAGGCCGGTGATGGACAGGGCGCCCTGCGGCGTGCCGTGGTACGCGACCGCGCGGGAGATGACCTTGTGCTTGGTCGGCTTGCCCACCAGCTTGAAGTACTGCTTCGCCAGCTTCCAGGCGGTCTCGACCGCCTCGCCGCCGCCGGTGGTGAAGAAGACCTTGTTCAGGTCGCCGGGGGCGTGGTGCGCGAGGCGCTCGGCCAGCTCGACGGCCTTCGGGTGGGCGTAGGACCACACCGGGAAGAAGGCGAGCTCCTGGGCCTGCTTGTAAGCCGTCTCGGCGAGTTCGGTCCGGCCGTGCCCCGCCTGGACCACGAACAGGCCGGCGAGGCCGTCGAGGTAGCGCTTGCCCTTGTCGTCGTAGATGTACGTGCCCTCACCGCGGACGATGGTCGGCACGGGGCTGTTCTCGTACGACGACATGCGGGTGAAGTGCATCCACAGGTGGTCGTAGGCGGTCTTGGAGAGGTCCTTGCTCACGGCTATCGGGTTCCCCACATATAGGTCTGCTTCTTGAGCTTGAGGTAGACGAAGCTCTCGGTGGAGCGCACGCCGGGGAGGGTGCGGATGCGCTTGTTGATCACATCCAGCAGGTGGTCGTCGTCCTCGCAGACGATCTCCACCATCAGGTCGAAGGAGCCCGCGGTCATCACGACGTACTCGCACTCGGCCATGGCCGTCACGGCGTCCGCCACCTGCTCCACGTCGCCCTCGACGTTGATGCCGACCATCGCCTGCCGCCGGAACCCGACGGTGAGCGGGTCGGTGACGGCGACGATCTGCATCACGCCCTGATCGAGGAGTTTCTGGACGCGCTGGCGCACGGCCGCTTCCGACAGGCCGACGGCCTTGCCGATGGCGGCGTACGGACGGCGTCCGTCCTCCTGGAGCTGTTCGATGATCGCCAGGGACACGGCATCGATCGCGGGGGACGATCCGTTTCCGGTCCTGGACTCTGCGCTTCGACTGGCCACGTCTTCACTCTGCACCGAGTCTCGTCAGTCGCGCAAGCCCAGATCGAGGAAATCCGTTGTTCTGGTGTTTCAGAACCACTGAATCCGAAGTTGGCGAGCGTCGGCCCTGTCGGAATCGTCGCCCCACCGATTAGGGTGGGCCCTGTCCACCACGTGGACACCTGAGTCACCGAGCACCACGAGACCGACAGGAGGGGTGGCAAGTGACCACCGAGCTGCGTCGTCTGCGCAACTACATCAACGGGGAGTTCCGGGACGCCGCCGACGGACGGACCATCGACGTGGTCAACCCGGCCACCGGCGAGGTGTACGCCACTTCTCCGCTCTCCGGGCAGGCCGACGTCGACGCCGCCATGGAGGCGGCCGCCGCCGCCTTCCCCGCCTGGAGGGACACCACGCCGGCCGAGCGCCAGAAGGTCCTGCTCAAGATCGCGGACGCCTTCGAGGAGCGCGCCGAGGACCTGATCGCCGCCGAGTCGGAGAACACCGGCAAGCCCCTCGCGCTCACCCGGAGCGAGGAGGTACCGCCGATGGTGGACCAGATCCGCTTCTTCGCGGGCGCGGCCCGGCTGCTGGAGGGCAGGTCGGCGGGCGAGTACATGGAGGGCATGACCTCGATCATCCGGCGCGAGCCGGTCGGCGTCTGCGCCCAGGTCGCGCCCTGGAACTACCCGATGATGATGGCGGTGTGGAAGTTCGCCCCGGCGCTCGCCGCGGGCAACACCGTGGTCCTCAAGCCGTCGGACACGACCCCCGCGTCCACCGTGCTGATCGCCGAGATCATCGGCTCGATCGTCCCCAAGGGCGTCTTCAACGTCATCTGCGGCGACCGTGAGACCGGCCGTGCCATGGTCGAGCACCCGGTCCCCGCCATGGCCTCCATCACCGGCTCCGTGCGCGCCGGCATGCAGGTCGCCGAGTCCGCCGCCAAGGACGTCAAGCGCGTCCACCTGGAGCTGGGCGGCAAGGCCCCCGTCGTCGTCTTCGAGGACACCGACATCGCCAAGGCCGTCGAGGACATCTCGGTCGCGGGCTTCTTCAACGCCGGCCAGGACTGTACGGCCGCCACCCGTGTGCTCGTCCACGAGTCCATCCACGACGAGTTCGTCGCCGCGCTCGCCAAGGCCGCCGCCGAGACGAAGACGGGCCAGCCGGACGACGAGGACGTGCTGTACGGCCCGCTCAACAACGCCAACCAGCTCAAGCAGGTCAGCGGCTTCATCGACCGCCTGCCCGCCCACGCCAAGGTCGAGGCGGGCGGCCACCGGGTCGGCGACAAGGGCTACTTCTACGCCCCGACCGTCGTCTCCGGCCTCAAGCAGGACGACGAGATCGTCCAGAACGAGGTCTTCGGCCCCGTCATCACCGTCCAGTCCTTCACCGACGAGGAGCAGGCCGTCGCCTACGCGAACGGCGTCGAGTACGCCCTCGCCTCCTCCGTCTGGACCAAGGACCACGCCCGCGCCATGCGCATGTCCAAGGCGCTGGACTTCGGCTGCGTCTGGATCAACACGCACATCCCGCTGGTCGCGGAGATGCCGCACGGCGGCTTCAAGAAGTCCGGCTACGGCAAGGACCTGTCGGCGTACGGCTTCGAGGACTACACGCGCATCAAGCACGTGATGACCTCGCTCGGCTGACCGTTTCCGCAGCACCGCACGGGCGGGCCGGGGGTTCCTCCCCCGGCCCGCCCGCCGCGTTCCGGACGCATCGCGCCCGCCGCCCCGGGTACCCGGGCGCCATGAACGACAAGACACCACAGGAACGCGCCCGCGAACGCGCCGAGGAAGAGCCCGGAGCGCACTCGGGCGCCGAGCGCCAGGCCGGCCGCCGTACCGTCCCCGGCACGGCGAGCGCCGCGGAGGGCTACCGCCCCGGAGAAGGCACCGAAGGCGGCGAACCGCTCAAGGGGGTACAGGCCGACGAGGACGACGCACACGGTCGGTGACGCACCACTCCCCGGCGCACACGGCCGCGCCGCGCACGGGCGCCCCGCACGGGAGCGGGGCACCTGTCCGCGGCGCCCGGAAAGCCGGCCCCGCACCGGCCGGATGCGTCGCCGCGCCCTCCCCGGCGAGTGTCAGGGGGTGACGCGGTTCAGCTCCTCCCGGTGGACGTCCTGCGGGCGGTCCACCCGGTCGACGTACAGCCGTCCCTCGCCCGCCGGGGTGAGCACCATCGAACTGCGCACCGGGCAGCCGGTCTTCGCCGGGACGAGCGGCCCCAGGACGAGCCGGTCGGTGTGCGCGCCCGCGAGGACGCCCTTCCACCGGCACTCCTTGAACGGGCCCGCGCCGGTCGCGGTGACGACGTCGTCGCCGATGCCGTTCTGGTTGATCGTCAGCCGCAGGCTGTTGGCCGCGGGCTCCGTGGGCAGGCTCCAGGTGCCGAGGAACTTCGGGTGCACGGGCGCCCTGCTCGTCTCGGCGGGCCTCAGCGTCGTCGACACCCCTCTCGACTCCCACAGGAGCGTGCCGTCCGGCTGGGCCGTGAACGTCTGCTCCGGTGACGGCTTGGCACAGCCCGCCGCGTCGGCCGGCACGCTGCTCGTCCTGCTGCCCGTGCCCAGGACGACCTTCTCGTCGTCGGCGGAGACCAGCGGGGCGCGGTTACGGCAGACCGCGTACGGCAGGGTGTAGGTGACGGTGGCGACCATCTCCTGCTTCTCGCCCTGGACGATGTCGAATCGCCCCTGGAACTCGCCGTCCGGTCCTGCCTTGACCGTGCCCTCCCACGCCCCCAGGTAGGCGTCCGGCACCGCGCCCTCGATCTCCCTGACCTCGGGCGTCTTCTTGTCGTCCCCCGCGAGCCAGCCGATCAGCATGAGCAGCACGATCAGCATCACGGGCAGCCCCACCACGATGCTCAGCACGATCGCCGCGGTCCGCCCACCGCTTCCGGACCGGTTGGCCGGGGGTGCCGGGGCCGGGGGGAACGGGCCGGTCGGGTGCACCGGCGGCGCGTACCCGTAAGGGTGCTGGGGCGAGGGCACCGGCGGCGGAGTCTGGAACGCCGTCGGCCCGTACGGCAGCCCGACGGGCTGCGCCTGCGGCCGGTGCGGCACCGCGCCGTGGGCCGGGGCGGGCAACTCCGCGTCCAGCAGCCGCGCCGCCCGCTGACCGAGGTCCGCGAGCAGCGCGCCCGGCAGCCACGCCCCGGCGGGCTCGGCGTCGCGTGTCGCCTCGATCAGCTCCGCCACCGAGGGCCGGCCCGACGGCTCCTTGATCAGGCACGCCCGGACGAGGCCGGCCAGCTTCGGCGGCACCCCCTCCAGGTCCGGGTCCTCCTGCACGATCCGGTACAGCAGGCTGTGGACACCGCTCTCGGCGCCGCCGAACGGCGTCCGCCCCGTCGCCGCGTACGCGAGGACCGCACCCAGGCAGAACACGTCCGACGCGGGGGTGACGCTCCGGCCGAGCACCTGCTCCGGCGACATGAACCCGGGCGAGCCGACGACCGCGCCGGTACGGGTCCTGACGTCACCGGCGGCGCTCTGCGCGTCCAGCGCCCGGGCGATACCGAAGTCGATCACCCGTGGACCGTCCACCGTGACCAGGATGTTGGACGGCTTCAGGTCGCGGTGCACCAGCCCCGTGGAATGGATCGCCTCCAGCGCCTGGGACAGCCCGCTCGCCAGGGCGCGTACCGAGGTCCCGGGCAGCGGCCCGTGGTCGCCGACGACCTCCGCCAGCGAAGGCCCCGGGATGTAACCGGTCGCCACCCACGGCACCGCCGCCCCGGTGTCCGCGTCCAGCACCGGCGCCGTCCACCGGCCGCCGACCCGCCGCGCCGCCGACACCTCCTGCGCGAACCGCTGCCGGAACTCGCCGTCCAGCGCCAGCTGACGGAGGATCAACTTCACGGCGACGGTCCGGCCGCCCTCGCTGCGTGCGAGGTAGACACGGCCCATGCCTCCTTCGCCCAGCAGGCCGAGGAGGCGGTACGGACCTATCCAGGCGGGGTCTTCGGCGCTGATCGGTTCCACCGTCGGATCTTCGCACAACGGCCGGTGCGCACCGGCGCGGAGGGCCGCGGGCGTATTACCGGGACCCCGGTAAAAGGCGCGTAAACCCCGGCGTACGCTGCCGACATGAGCGAGACCCGCGCCCTTCTGCGGCGCATCCGAGTGTGGTTGGCGGTTTTCATCGTCTGTCTGGTGCTGAGCGGCCTGACGGCCTTTCCGCTCGTCACCGAACTGCGCCTCGCCGACGGCGCGCTGAACGGCTGGGCATCGCCCGTCGCCGATGCCCTCCCCGGCCTCCACGAGTGGATCGGGCGCGTACGCACCGGACTCGACACCGCCGACCGCGACCACCCGTTCGTCCTCTACGGGACCGACTGGCTCGCCTTCGCGCACCTGGTCATCGCGGTGGCCTTCTACGGCCCCTACCGCGACCCGGTCCGCAACATCTGGGTCGTCGAGTTCGGCATGATCGCGTGCGCCGGGATCATCCCGCTCGCGCTGATCTGCGGTCCCCTGCGGGGCATCCCCTTCTGGTGGACGGTGATCGACATGTCCTTCGGGGTCTTCGGAGTGATCCCGCTGCTGATCGTCCACCGCATGATCAAGCGCCTGGCGGCCCTGACCGAGCCCGTCAGCGCCGTCCGAATGCTGCCCGCATGATCCGCTCGGCCACCGGGTTCATCCCCTCGCCCTTCGCGTCGGTCGAGTTGACCGAGTACACCAGGGTGCGGGAGAGGTCCCCGGTCGCCGCGATCACCGTGTTGTAGCCCCAGCGGCCGCCCGTCTTCAGCCACAGCACCCGGCCGTCGTCCGCCCGGTACCGCTGGAGCCCCGCGCTCATCGTCGCACCGGGCACGCCGGCCGGGACGGTGAACATCTCCCGCAGCAGCGGTCCGCGCACCACCCGGCCCCGGAACAGCGCCACCAGGAAACGCTCCAGGTCGGCGGTGGTGGAGACCAGGTCGCCCGCAGCCCAGCCGTCCGTGACGCCCCACTCGGTCACGTCCCGCAGCTCGGTGGACCCGCCGGGCAGGGGGAAGACCTGGTAGCCGTGGTTGTGCGGACCGCGGATCACCGGCGAGGCACCCGGGAAGTACGTGCCGTGCAGTCCGAGCGGGCGCAGGATGCGGCGGGTGACCTGGTCCGCGTACGCGTCACCGGTGACCCGCTCGACGAGCAGGCCCGCCACGGTGTAGCCGATGTTGCTGTAGCGCTGCACCTCCCCGGGCGGGGCCACGCGCTCCTTGGCGGTGGCGGAGGCCACGATCGCCCTCGGGTCGTGCACGTCGAAGCGGTGGGCGTACCACTCCTCCAGGTTCTTCCCCGGGAAGTCGCCGTCCGGCAGGCCGTGCGTGTGGTTCAGCAACTGGCGCACGGTGACCCCGCCGTACGCCGCCGGGATCAGCTCCGGCAGGTGGTCGCGGACCCGGTCGTCCAGGCCCAGCCTGCCCTCGCCCGCCAGCTGCAGGACCACCGCCGCGGTGAACACCTTCGTCACCGAACCGGCGCGGAAGCGCGCGTCCGGGTCGGCGGGCCGGCCGGTCGCCAGGTCGTGGACGCCCGCGCTGCCGCGCCAGGTGCCGCCGGTGCCGCCGACCCGGACGAGCGCGGCCGTCGTACCGGCGTCGGGCAGCCCGGCGAGGGCGGCGCCCAGCGCACCGGCGTCCGGGCCGTCCTGGGTGCGGACGACGGGCGGCGTGGCGCCCGCGGGAACGGCGAGCGGCCCCGCGGTCACACCGAGGACGAGAGCGGCCGCGACGAGCGCGCGCGTACGTGCGTGCATGGTTCAACTCCAGGTGATCGAGCCCTTGTCGGCGCCTCCCATCCTGGTCAGGCGGGCCGCCGCGCGGATCGCCGGAGCGAGCGGTATCGCGCGGCCCCGCCTCCCTCGCGCGGGGGATCCCCGGCGGCGATCAGGCCCGTCTCGTACGCGCAGATGACCGCCTGGATCCGGTCGCGCAGGCCCAGCTTGGCCAGCACGTTCCCGACGTGCGTCTTCACGGTGTGCTCGCTGACCACCAGCTCGGCGGCGATCTCCGCGTTCGACAGCCCCCGCCCGAGCAGGAGCAGCGTCTCCCGCTCCCGGGCGGTCAGCACCTCCAGCCGGCCGCCGTCGGCGCGCCGCACCCCGCGGGAGGTGTACTCCTCGATCAGGCGGCGCGCCACCGACGGGGCCAGGAGCGCGTCGCCCCGCGCGACCACCCGCACCGCGTGCACCAGGTCGTCGCGGCGCACGTCCTTCAGCAGGAAACCGCTCGCGCCCGCGTGCAGCGCCTCGTACACGTACTCGTCGGAGTCGAACGTCGTCAGCATCACCGCGCGGCAGCCGCCGTCCGCGGCGGTGATCGCGCGGCACGCCTCGATGCCGTCCATCACCGGCATCCGGACGTCCAGCAGCGCCACGTCGGGCGCGTGCAGCCGGACCGCGTCGACGGCCCGCGCACCGTCGACCGCCTCGGCGACCACCTCGATGTCCGGCTGGGCGTCCAGGATCATGGCGAATCCGCTGCGCACCAGCTCCTGGTCGTCCGCCACCACCACGCGGATCACACCGTCACCTCCCGGGCCAGCGGCAGCGTCACCGCGACCTGGAACCCACGGCCCCCGGGGCCCGGGCCGTGCGCGGCCGTCCCGCCGTGCGCGGCCGCCCGTTCCCGTATCCCCGCCAGCCCGTGGCCGCCGGCCGGTTCGCGGGTCCTCCCGCCGGCCGGTCCGCGCCCGTCGTCCGTCACCGTGATCTCCACCTCGCCCTCCCCGTACGCCAGACGCACCGCCGCGGAACCCGCCCGCGCGTGCCTGACCGTGTTCGTCAGCGCCTCCTGCACCACGCGGTACACCGTCGTCCCGAGGTCCGGCGGCAGCGCGCGGGCGGTGCCGGTCACGTCGTACGAGACGTCGAGGCCGCTGCGGCTGACACGCTCCAGCAGCGCCGGGACGTCCGCCGGGCCCGGCTGCGGCACCCGCGGGGCGTCGTCCTCCTCGCGCAGCACCCCGAGCATGCGCCGCAGCTGGACCATCGCCTCCCGGCCGGTCCCGGAGATCGCCTCGAACGCGGCCTCCGCCCGCTCGGGAGCCGCACGCACCGCGACCGGGCCCGCCTCCGCCTGCACCACCATCAGACTCACCGCGTGCGACAGGATGTCGTGCATCTCCCGTGCGATCCGGGCCCGTTCGCGGGCGGCGGCCATCTCCGCGACGTACCGCTGCCGCGTGTCCGACAGCCGCCCCAGCGCGTACGCCGCGCCGAACACGAACAGCGAGAACGACAGCTCCCGTGCCGAGCGGGTGTTGAGCCACACCGACACGGTGATCAGCGCCGGCAGCAACGCCAGCACGGCCAGCCGGGTGCGGCGCGGCGACAGGGACGCGATCGTGTGGACGAGGACCAGCCCGGTGTACGGCAGCGGCTGGCCCGGTCCGTCGACCGCCAGCTCGTACAGGGCGCTGGTCGCCAGGACCGCCACCAGCACGGCGATCGGCGCCCGGCGGCGCCACACGAGCGGCACCACCGTCAGCGTCGTCAGCCCGTACGCCGTCCAGGTCGCCGGCGGCAGGTCCGGAGCGCGCGGCACGACGAACGGCATGGTCATCGCGGCCTGCACCAGCAGTGCGAGGCCGATGTCGGTCGCCCACGGCTTCCCCCGCAGGCCCCTCATCCGCGGCCCGCGAGCACCGAGGCGAGGGTGTCCACCCGGTTGGTGGTGATCGAGTCCACCCCGCACGCGACCAGCCGGCGCATGGTCCGGCGCGTGTCGGCCGTCCACGCCGAGACCAGCAGCCCGTCCCGGTGGACCCGCTCGGTCAGCGCCCGGCCGACCAGCCCGAAGCGGTAGTTCAGCCAGCGCGGCGCCACCGCGTCGAGCAGGACGGGCCGGGGCGGGGCGAGCGTCGTCCACGTCAGCGCGATCTCGGCGGCCGGATCGGAGGCCCGCACCAGCAGCATCGCGGCCGCGCTGGAGCAGTAGTACACGCGGTCGGCCGCGCCGCACTCGTGGACGGTGCCGACGACCGCGCGCACCGACGCCTCCGTGGCGCCCGGCAGGTCGATCATCACCCGGTGCGGACCGGCCGCGCCGAGCGCGTCGCCCAGGGTCGGCACACCCTCCTCGCCGGTCAGCCCGCGCAGCTCGGCCAGGGACAGCCGGGCCAGCGGCCGGTCGATGCCCCACAGCCGCTTCAGCGAGTCGTCGTGGAGGAGGACCGGGACGCCGTCCCGGGTGAGCCGCACGTCGATCTCCACCGCGTCCGCGCCGCGCGCGAGCGCCGAGCGGACCGACGCGAGCGTGTTCTCCCGGACGCGGTACGGGTCGCCCCGGTGCGCCACCACCGTGACGGGACGCATCAGCGGGTGAGCCACTCGGTGGTGTAGCTGTCGATCTCGGCGGCGATCCGGGCCTTGCCCGCCGGGTCCAGGAAGGACGCCTCCACGGCGTTCTTGGCCAGCTCGGCGATCCCGCGCTCGTCCAGGTCCAGCAGCCGGGCGGCGACGCCGTACTCGTTGTTGAGGTCGGTGCCGAACATCGGCGGGTCGTCGGAGTTGACGGTCACTAGGACGCCCGCGCGCACCATCTCCCTGATCGGGTGCTCCTCGATGTCGAGGACCGCCCGCGTGGCGATGTTGGAGGTGGGGCACACCTCCAGCGCGATGCGGTGCTCGGCGAGGTGGGCCAGCAGCTCGGGGTCCTGCGGCGCGCTGGTGCCGTGGCCGATGCGCTCGGCGCGCAGCTCCCTGAGGGCGTCCCAGATCGTCCCGGGCCCGGTCGTCTCGCCCGCGTGCGGCACCGAGTGCAGGCCGGCGGCGACGGCCCGGTCGAAGTACGGCTTGAACTGCGGGCGCGGCACGCCGATCTCGGGGCCGCCCAGCCCGAACGAGACCAGGCCCTCGGGGCGCAGGTCGACGGCGAGCCGGGTGGTCTCCTCGGCGGCCTCCAGCCCGGCCTCGCCGGGGATGTCGAAGCACCAGCGCAGGATGACGCCGAGCTCGGTCTCGGCCGCGAGGCGGGCGTCCTCTATCGCCGCCATGAACGCCTTCTCGTCGATGCCGCGCCGGGTGGAGCTGAACGGCGTGACGGTCAGCTCGGCGTACCGGATGTTCTGCCGGGCCATGTCGCGGGCGACCTCGTAGGTCAGCAGCCGCACGTCCTCCGGGGTGCGGATCAGGTCCACCACCGACAGGTACACCTCGATGAAGTGCGCGAAGTCGGTGAAGGTGAAGTAGTCGACGAGCGCCTCGGGGTCGGTGGGCACCTTGGAGTCCGGGTGGCGGGCAGCCAGTTCGGAGACGATGCGCGGGGACGCGGAGCCGACGTGGTGGACATGGAGCTCCGCCTTGGGCAGCCCCGCGATGAAGGGGTGCAGATCGGTCATCGGGGCCTCCTGTGGGCAGGGCCGGGCTGGTCAGGGATCATCGTAGGGCGGCCGTTAGCATGACGGGACACGATGGGGGAGGGCCCATGCCAGACAACAGCGAGCCGAACGATCCCTGGGCTCCGCCGGAGAGCAGGTCTCCCCAGGACGCGGCCGTACCGAACAGGCCGCCGGTGCACGACCAGCCCACGGTGACGTCCATGCCGGCCGCGGGGGAGGTACCGCCGCCTCCGATAGCCCCCGGAGGGCCCGCCCAGCCGGCGCCGGGCCCGTACGGCTACCCGGCTCCCGGGGTGCCCGCCGCGCCGCCGCCGGCCACCAACGGGTACGGGTACCCGGGGTATCCCGGCTACTCCGCCTACGGCCACGCCGGCTGGCAGGCCGGGCCCGCCAACGGCATGGGCATCACCTCGATGGTCCTCGGCATCATCGCCACCGCCGGTTTCTGCATGTACGGGCTCGGCATCATCCTGGGCATCCTCGCCCTGATCTTCGGCATCGTCGGCCGCAAGCGCGTCCAGCGCGGCGAGGCCAACAACGGCGGCATGGCCACCGCGGGAATCATCCTGGGCGCGATCGGCACGGTCGTGAGCGCGGCGTTCCTGGCCTTCGTCGTCTGGGCGATCGTGCAGAGCGAGAACAACCGCGACTCCTCCGAGGACGACAGCGACCCCTTCGCGACGTCCCTGGTCATCACCCGGGACTGACGCCACCCCCTGGGTGGCCGGGGCATAGGAGCCCGGGCCCGGGCTCCCGGGCTCAGGCTCCGGACGCGCGCAGCCGGGTCCGCGCGGTCATCAGGGCGAAGCCCAGGAGGTTCAGGCCGCGCCACTGGGCGGGGTTCCCGGCGCGGGGGTCGGTCGCGGCGAGCCCGATGCCCCAGACGCGGTCCATCGGGCTCGCCTCCACCAGCACGCGGCCGCCCGTCGACAGCAGGAAGTCCCGCAGCTGCGGGTGCTGCCCGAACTTGTGCTCGCTGCCCGCCACCACGATGCCGAACCGCTCCCGCGCCCATATCGCCTCGTCGAAGCCGCGCACCAACCGCCCCGCCTTCTTCGCGGCGGCCGGGCTCGACGCCTCGACGGCCTGCCGCTCGGCGTCCGCGTCGCCGAAGAGCCGGGCCTTCGACGCCATCATCCAGTGCTCGGCGGTCGCGTACCTCACGCCGTCGACCGTGAACGGCGCCGGCCACCACTGGCTCAGGCAGCTCGCGCCGATCCTTCCGTCGGGCCTCGGCCGGTGGCCCCAGAAGTGCAGGTACTTCATGCGCGCGCCCCGGTTGACCTGCTCCAACAGGTCCTCGATCGTCTCCATGCACGCGAGTGTGGCAGCCGCCACGGACACTCCGTACCGGGTTTTCCGCCCGCACCCGACACATGGTCGACCGATTCCGTCGCGTAACCAAAAGGCAACAACGGAATCCCTTGTTGGGTAGGCATCCCTCTGTCAGGATCGGCACTCAATTCGAGCCGGGACAACGGAGAGCGTCATGGGCAACCGCTTCCAGGTGAAGGACGCGCGCGACCGCTTCGCCGCGGGCGCGCAGTACATCGGCGGGCGCGCGCGGCCCGGCACGTCGGGCCGTACGCACACCGTCGTGGACCCCGCCACCGGCGAGGACGTCCTCACCTACGAGCTCGCCGGGACCGCCGACGTGGACGCGGCCGTCGCGGCGGCCCGCGACGCGCTGCCCGGCTGGGCCGGCGCGACACCGGGCGAGCGGTCCGACGCGATGCACCGCTTCGCCGGGCGGCTCGCCGAACGGGCCGAGGAGTTCGCGCGGACCGAGTCCCTCCAGTGCGGCAAGCCCATCAAGCTCACGCGCGAGTTCGACGTGCCGGGCACGGTGGACAACACCGCGTTCTTCGCGGGGGCTGCCCGCCACCTCCAGGGCCAGTCGGCCGGGGAGTACAGCGGGGACCACACCTCCTACGTACGCCGCGAGCCCATCGGTGTCGTCGGCTCCATCGCGCCCTGGAACTACCCGCTGCAGATGGCCGCCTGGAAGGTGCTCCCCGCCATCGCCGCCGGCAACACCGTCGTCCTCAAGCCCGCCGAACTCACGCCGCTCACCTCCCTGATGTTCGCGCAGGCGGCCACCGACGCGGGCATCCCCGACGGCGTCGTCAACATCGTCACCGGGGCCGGCAGGGAGGCGGGGGAGCACCTCGTCGGGCACCCGGACGTGGCGATGACGTCGTTCACCGGCTCCACCGCCGTCGGCAAGCGCGTCGCCGGGATCGCCACCGCCACCGTCAAGCGCCTCCACCTCGAACTGGGGGGCAAGGCCCCCTTCGTCGTCTTCGACGACGCCGACCCGGAGGCCGCCGCGCACGGCGCGGTCGCCGGCGCGCTGATCAACACCGGCCAGGACTGCACCGCCGCCACCCGTGCCTACGTCCAGCGCCCGCTGTACGACGCCTTCGTGGAGCAGGTCGCCGACCTGATGGCCTCCGTGCGCCTCGGCGACCCCTTCCAGGAGGACACCGACCTCGGCCCGCTCATCAGCCACGCCCAGCGCGACCGCGTCGCCGGCTTCGTCGACCGGGCCCGCGCCTACGCCACCGTCGTCACCGGCGGGGCCGCCCCGCACGACGACGGCGCCTTCTACCGGCCGACCCTGATCACCGGCGCCCCGCAGGACAGCGAGATCGTCCAGGCCGAGATCTTCGGCCCGGTCCTCGTGGTGCTGCCCTTCGACACCGACGACGAGGGCATCCGGCTGGCCAACGACACCCCGTACGGCCTCGCCGCATCGGCCTGGACCCGTGACGTCTACCGGGCCGGCCGCGCCACCCGGGACATCAAGGCGGGCTGCGTCTGGGTCAACGACCACATCCCGATCATCAGCGAGATGCCGCACGGCGGATACAAGGCATCAGGCTTCGGAAAGGACATGTCAACCTACTCCTTCGAGGAGTACACGCAGGTCAAGCACGTGATGTACGACAACACGGCGGTCGCCAGGAAGGACTGGCACCGGACGATCTTCGGGGACCGATAGCCACGCCCGCGGCCCGCCCGACCAGCGGCCGCCGCCACACCACCCGAAAGGCACAGCGCATGGAGCAGTACGAGCCCGACAGCCTCTCCGCGGCACAGGTCGCCGCGATGCGGCGCAGCATGGCGAACGGCCGGGGAGCCCTCACCCGCCGTTCCATGCTGCGTGCCTCGGGCGCCGGAGCGCTCACGCTCGGCGGTCTCGCCGGCCTGAGCGCCTGCGGTATCCCGCCCGCCGAGCGGGAGGGCGACGGTCCCGCCTCCACCGACCACTCGGCGAAGGAAAAGCGGCTCAGCTTCTCCAACTGGACGCAGTACATCGACATCAGCGACGACGAGAAGCACCGGCCCTCGCTGGAGGCCTTCACCCGGCGCACCGGCATCGCGGTCAAGTACACCGAGGACATCAACGACAACGTCGAGTTCTTCGGCAAGATCAAACCGCAGCTCGCCGCCGGCCAGGACACCGGCCGCGACCTCATCTGCGTCACCGACTGGCTCGCCGCCCGCATCATCCGGCTCGGCTGGGCGCAGAAGCTCGACCCGGCCAACCTCCCCCACGCGTACGCGAACCTCTCCCCCCAGTTCCGCCGCCCCGACTGGGACCCCGGCCGTGCCCACTCGTACCCCTGGACCGGCATCTCGACGGTCATCGCCTACAACAAGAAGGCCACCGGCGGCCGGAAGGTCGACTCGGTCACCCAGCTCCTCGACGACCCCAGGCTCAAGGGGCGGGTCGCGTTCCTCTCGGAGATGCGCGACTCGATCGGCATGACGCTGATCGACATGGGCAAGGACCCGGGCACGTTCACCGACGCCGACTTCGACGCGGCCCTCGGCCGCCTCCAGAAGGGCGTCGACACCCAGCAGATCCGCCGCTTCACCGGCAACGACTACACCGGCGACCTCAACAAGGGAGACATCGCCGCCTGCCTCGCCTGGGCCGGTGACGTCATCCAGCTCCAGGCCGACAACCCCGACATCGCGTTCGCGATCCCGAACGCCGGCTACATCACCTCCAGCGACAACCTGCTCGTCCCCGCCGGCGCCCGGCACAAGACCAACGCCGAGAAGCTCATCGACTACTACTACGAGCTCCCCAACGCCGCCCGGCTCGCCGCGTACATCAACTACGTCTGCCCGGTCGAGGGCGTGGGCGGCGAACTCGCGAAGATCGACCCCGCGCTGGCGGCGAACACCCTGATCCTTCCCGACAAGGCGATGGCCGCGAAGTCCCGTGCCTTCCGCTCCCTCAGCAGCACGGAGGAGACGGCGTACGAGGAGAAGTTCGCCAAGCTCATCGGTGCCTGAGCCCGCCACCATCGCCCGCCCCCGACACCCCCTGGGATCGCGACCCATGACTGACAGCACGAACTCCGGTGGCGACGTCCGCCTCTCCGGGATCAGCAAGACCTACGGCTCCTTCACCGCCGTCCACCCCCTCGACCTGACCGTCCCGCAGGGCTCCTTCTTCGCCCTCCTCGGCGCCTCCGGCTGCGGCAAGACCACCACGCTGCGCATGATCGCCGGCCTGGAGGAGCCCACCACCGGCACGGTCTTCCTCGGCGACCGGGACGTCACCGACCTTCCCCCGTACAAGCGGCCCGTCAACACGGTCTTCCAGTCGTACGCCCTCTTCCCGCACCTGAACATCTACGAGAACGTCGCGTTCGGCCTGCGCCGCCGGGGCATCAAGTCGGTCAGGAAGCAGGTCGGCGACATGCTCGACCTCGTCCAGCTGGGCGACAAGGCGGGCCACAAGCCGCACCAGCTCTCCGGCGGCCAGCAGCAGCGCGTCGCCGTCGCCCGGGCGCTCATCAACCACCCCCAGGTGCTGCTCCTCGACGAGCCCCTCGGCGCCCTCGACCTCAAGCTGCGCCGCCAGATGCAGCTGGAGCTCAAGCGCATCCAGACCGAGGTCGGCATCACCTTCGTCCACGTCACCCACGACCAGGAGGAGGCCATGACCATGGCCGACACGGTCGCGGTGATGAACGGCGGCCGGGTCGAGCAGCTGGGTGCGCCGGCCGACCTCTACGAGAACCCCCGCACCACCTTCGTCGCCAACTTCCTGGGCACGTCCAACCTCATCGAGGCCGAAGTGGTGGAAGCGGGCTCGGACGTCACCGTCACGGCAGGCGGCGGCAAGCTGCGGCTGCCCGCGGACCGGTGCTCCGCCGACACCCGCGGCGGCGGCAAGCTGCTCGTCGGCATCCGCCCGGAGAAGATCACGCTCGCGCACGCCGACGACGCGGGCGCGATCGCCGACGGGCGCAACAGGGTCACCGGCCGGATCGTCGACACCTCCTTCATCGGCGTCTCCACCCAGTACCTCGTCGACAGCCCCGCCGGCACCGGCCTCCAGGTGTACGAGCAGAACATCGAGCGCGACTCCCGGCTCGCCCCCGGCGCCGAGGTGGTCCTCCACTGGAACCCGGCCCACACCTTCGGCCTGGACGCGGCTCAGTCCATGCTGGCGGGGACAGTGGGCGACGCGGGCGCGGAAACGGTGGAGGACGCCGCGTGACGATCACCGAAGCACCACCCGCACCGCACGCGCCGGACCGGCCGGCCGTTCGGAAGACTGCCACCCGCAAGCGGCTCGTCCCGTACTGGCTGCTCCTGCCCGGCATCCTCTGGCTGCTCGTCTTCTTCGCGCTGCCGATGGTCTACCAGGCGTCGACCTCCGTGCAGACCGGCTCCCTGGAGAAGGGCTTCGAGGTCACCTGGCACTTCGCGACCTACTGGGAGGCCTTCACCGAGTACTGGCCCCAGTTCGTCCGGTCCCTGCTGTACGCCGGCACCGCGACCGTCCTGTGCCTGCTGCTCGGCTACCCGCTCGCGTACCTCATCGCCTTCAAGGCGGGCCGCTGGCGCAACCTGCTGCTCGTCCTCGTCATCGCCCCGTTCTTCACCAGCTTCCTCATCCGCACGCTGGCCTGGAAGACGATCCTCGCGGACGGCGGCGCCGTCGTCGGGGCGCTGGACGCGCTGCACGTCCTCGATGTCACCGGCTGGCTGGGCTGGACCCAGGGCGACCGCGTCCTCGCCACCCCCATGGCGGTGGTGTGCGGTCTGACGTACAACTTCCTGCCGTTCATGATCCTTCCGCTCTACACCTCGCTGGAGCGGATCGACGGCCGCCTGCACGAGGCTGCGAAGGACCTGTACGCGTCGCCCGCCACCACCTTCCGCAAGGTGACCTTCCCGCTGTCGATGCCGGGCGTCGTGTCGGGCACGCTCCTCACCTTCATCCCGGCGAGCGGCGACTACGTCAACGCCGAGCTGCTCGGCTCGACCGACACCAAGATGGTCGGCAACGTCATCCAGTCGCAGTTCCTGCGGGTGCTCGACTACCCGACGGCCGCCGCGCTGTCGTTCATCCTGATGGCCATCGTGCTGATCATGGTCACCGTCTACATCCGCCGGGCCGGAACGGAGGACCTGGTCTGATGCGCTGGCTCCGCAAGAACCTCGTCGTCATCGCGGGTCTGCTGACCCTCGCGTACCTGATCCTGCCGAACGTCGTCGTGATGGTGTTCTCGTTCAACAAGCCGGCGGGGCGCTTCAACTACTCCTGGCGGGAGTTCTCCACCGACGCCTGGCGCGACCCGTGCGGCGTCGCCGACCTGTGCGGCTCGCTCGCGCTGTCGCTCCAGATCGCCGCCTGGGCGACGCTCGGCGCCACCCTGCTCGGCACGATGATCGCCTTCGCGCTCGTCCGCTACCGCTTCCGGGCCCGCGGCGCGATCAACTCGCTGATCTTCCTGCCGATGTCCATGCCCGAGGTCGTCATGGCCGCCTCGCTGCTCACGCTGTTCCTCAACATGGGCGCCGAGCTGGGCTTCTGGACGGTCCTCATCGCCCACATCATGTTCTGCCTGAGCTTCGTCGTGGTGGCGGTCAAGGCGCGCGTGATGTCCATGGACCCACGCCTGGAGGAGGCCGCCAGGGACCTGTACGCCGGTCCCGTGCAGACCTTCCTGCGGGTCACCCTGCCCATCGCCGCCCCCGGCATCGCGGCGGGCGCGCTGCTCGCCTTCGCGCTGTCGTTCGACGACTTCATCATCACCAACTTCAACGCGGGCTCGACCGTCACCTTCCCCATGTTCGTGTGGGGCTCGGCGCAGCGCGGCACGCCCGTACAGATCAACGTCATCGGTACGGCCATGTTCGTCATCGCCGTGCTGGTGGTCGTCGCCGGGCAGGTCGCTGCCGCCCGGCGCAAGCGCACTACGATCCAATGAGTTCCTGAGGGAGTTGGAAACCATGGCCCCAGCTGCCATGCGTACTGCTGCACAATCACTCTCGGACGCCCAGCCCGTCCCCTTCTGGCTGGAAGACCCCGGCAAGCCGGCCGCGCTGCCCGCGCTCACCCGCACGGAACACTGCGACCTGCTCGTCGTCGGAGGCGGCTACAGCGGCCTGTGGACCGCGCTCCTCGCCAAGGAGCGCGACCCCGCGCGGGACGTCGTCCTCATCGAGGGCCGGGAGGCGGGCTGGGCCGCCTCCGGCCGCAACGGCGGCTTCTGCGCCGCCTCCCTCACCCACGGGTTCGGCAACGGGCTCGCCCGCTGGCCCGAGGAGCTGGCCACCCTCGAGGAACTGGGCGAGCGGAACCTCGACGCGATCGAGGCGGCCGTCGCCGCGTACGGCATCGACTGCGACTTCGAGCGCAGCGGTGAGATCGACGTCGCCACCGAACCGCACCAGATGGCGGAGCTGGCCGGGATGTACGAGGCGGCCGCCCGGCTCGGTCTCGCGGACGGCCTCGAACTGCTCGACCGGGACGCCGTCCGGGCCCAGGTGAACTCCCCGACCTTCCTCGGCGGCCTGTGGGACCGGCGGGGCGTCGCCATGCTGAACCCGGCCAGGCTGGCGTGGGGCCTCAAGCGGGCCTGCGCCGAGCTGGGCGTACGCGTCTACGAGAACACCCGCGGCCTGGACCTGGCCCGCGCGGGCGGCGGCATGGCCGTCCGCACCCCGTACGGCCGGGTCCTGGCCCGGCAGGTGGTCCTCGGCACCAACGTCTTCCCGTCCCTGGTCAAGCGGCTGCGCCACTACACCGTCCCGGTGTACGACTACGCCCTGATGACCGAGCCGCTGACCGGTGACCAGCTGGAGTCCATCGGCTGGAAGAACCGCCAGGGGCTCGGTGACAGCGCCAACCAGTTCCACTACTTCCGGCTCAGCGCCGACAACCGCATCCTGTGGGGCGGTTACGACGCCATCTACCCCTTCGGCGGGCGGGTGCGCGCCGAACTCGACCAGCGCCCGGAGACGTACCTGACGCTGGCCGAGCACTTCTTCCGCTGCTTCCCGCAGCTGGAGGGGGTCCGCTTCAGCCACGCGTGGGGCGGCGCCATCGACACCTGCTCACGCTTCTCCGCCTTCTTCGGCACCGCGCACGGCGGCCGCGTCGCGTACGCGGCGGGGTACACCGGGCTGGGCGTGGGCGCCACCCGGTTCGGGGCCGATGTGATGCTCGACCTGCTGTCGGGCGAGCGGACCGAGCGCACACAGCTGCGGATGGTGCGCTCCAAGCCGCTGCCGTTCCCGCCCGAGCCGATCGCCTGGGCGGGCATCGGGCTGACCAAGTGGTCACTGGCCAGGGCCGACGCGAACGGCGGCCGGCGCAATCTGTGGCTGCGGACCATGGACCGGCTGGGCCTGGGCTTCGACAGCTGAAGCACCCGCCGAACCAGACGTGCGCCGAGTGCGCCCTTCGTGCGCTGGTCGTGCGCTCCTGTGCACCTTTCACCACCGTACGAAGTTCCGAGCCGCGTCATGATCCCCCTGCACCCCTCTCTCCCGGTGTGAAGGCACTGCTCAGCGGGGCAGTGACAGGGACGGACGTGGAGGTCGTGGGCGATGACCGGTTCGGGGGCCAGAGGTGGCGCGGTGGAGTGGCTGGTGTCGGTCGCACCGGATCCCGGCGCCTGCCGCTGGGAGTGGGAGCGGAACCCCTCGGGGATCGCCCTGCTCCCGGCGGGCAGGCGCTGGGACGTGCTGATCGTGCCGGCCGTGCTGGGCTATCCGACCCTGGACGTGCTGGCCCGGCTCGTCGACCGGCCCGGCCCGGTGCTCGCGGACTTCGGCGACGCCCGCATGGGCTACTTCGTCCCGCCGGGCACGGCGGCGCGCTGGGTCGGCACGGGGATGCGGGCGGCCGGCCACGGCACGTGGATCGTCGTGCCGTACCCCGGTCCGGGCCGGGTGACCGGGGGGACGCGGTGGCTGGTGACCCCGGACGGGTCGGGGGCGCTGACCGACCCCGTGCTGCTGGAGCTGGCGCTGCACGAGGCCGCGGCTCAACTGGCCAGGGGGGTGCGGTAGCGGGGGAGCGGGCCCGGTGGTGCGGGAGGGATCCACCACGCGGATGGCCGGGGAGAGGTGGCGCCTCGGGTGGTGCGGGAAGGATTGACAACTCGATTGGTCTGGACCAAGTTGTGCGGCGCCGCACCCCGACACCCCCACACCCGGAGGCAGTTGTGGACCGCACACCCCTCGGATCCCTCGTCGTCGCCCTGGCCGCCGTGCTCGTGCTCGGCGGCCTCACCACCACCGCACGGGTCGCCGGCGCCGAACTGGCACGCAACGGCGGATTCGAGGCCGGCCTGGACGGCTGGAGCTGCACGGCCGGGAGCGGAGCGGTCGTCCCCGCGCCCGTGCACGGCGGGGCCAAGGCCCTCCAGGCCACCCCGGCCGGCGGCGACAACGCCCGGTGCACCCAGACCGTCACCGTGCGGCCCGACTCCGCCTACACGCTCAGCGGGTGGGTGCGCGGCAGCTACGTGCACCTCGGCGCCTCCGGCACCGGTACCACCGACGTCTCCACCTGGACGCAGTCCGCCCCCGACTGGCAGCGGCTGACGACCACCTTCCGCACCGGCCCCGCCACGCGGACCGTCACCGTCCACGTGCACGGCTGGTACGGCACCGGCGCCTACCACGCCGACGACCTGTCGCTGACCGGCCCGGGCGGCGACCCCGTCCAGGTCCCGGCCGCCCCGACGGGCCTGACCGCCGGGACCGCCGGTTCCACCACCGTGCCGCTGAGCTGGACGCCGGCCGCCGGCGCCACCTCGTACCACGTCTACCGCGGCACGGCGCGGGCCCTCACGGTCACCGGCACCACGGCCACCGTCACCGGCCTCGTGCCCGCGACCGCCCACACCTTCCAGGTCACGGCGGTGAACGAGGCCGGGGAGTCCCCGAAGTCCGCCGCCGTCACCGCGACCACGGCCCCCGGCCCCGCCGACCCGCCCCCGGGTCAGGGGCTGCCTGCGCACGCCCTGGTCGGCTACCTGCACGCGAGCTTCGCCAACGGTTCCGGCTACACCCGCATGGCCGACGTACCGGACACCTGGGACGTCATCAACCTGGCGTTCGGCGAACCGACCTCCGTCACCTCCGGCGACATCCGCTTCTCCCTCTGCCCGGCGACGGAGTGCCCGGGCGTCGAATCCGCCGCCGACTTCAAGGCCGCGATCAAGGCGAAGCAGGCGGCCGGCAAGAAGGTCCTGATCTCCATCGGGGGCCAGAACGGCCAAGTGCAGCTGGCCACCCCCGCCGCCCGCGACACCTTCGTCGCCTCCGTCTCGAGGATCATCGACGAGTACGGCCTCGACGGCCTCGACATCGACTTCGAGGGCCACTCGCTGTCGCTCGCCGCCGGCGACACCGACTTCCGCAACCCGACGACCCCCGTCATCGTCCACCTCGTCTCCGCCCTGAAGACCCTCAAGGCGAAGTACGGCCCCGGCTTCGTCCTGACCATGGCCCCGGAGACGTTCTTCGTGCAGCTCGGCCACCAGTACTACGGCTCCGGCCCGTGGGGCGGCCAGGACCCGCGCGCCGGGGCGTACCTGCCCGTCATCCACGCCCTGCGCGACGACCTGACCCTGCTGCACGTCCAGGACTACAACTCGGGCCCGATCATGGGCCTCGACGGCCGGTACCACTCCATGGGCACGGCCGACTTCCACATCGCGATGACGGACATGCTGCTGACCGGCTTCCCGGTGGCGGGGGACGCCTCCCGGTTCTTCCCCGCCCTGCGCCCCGAGCAGGTCGCCATCGGCCTCCCCGCCTCGCCGCACGCCGGCAACGGCCACACCGCCCCCGCCGAGGTGCACCAGGCGCTCGACTGCCTGACGCGCCGGGTGAACTGCGGCTCGTACCGAACCCACGGCACCTGGCCCGCCCTGCGCGGTCTGATGACCTGGTCGGTCAACTGGGACCGGTTCGGCGGCTGGGAGTTCTCGAAGAACTTCGACGCCTACCGATGGAGCTGACGAGGAGGCCGGCGGCGTAGAGCCACCCGAACAGGCACACGCTGCCCACCACGTCCAGCGGCCAGTGGTACCCGCGCAGGACGAGCCCGGTGCCCGTCGCCGTCGTCAGCAGGACGGCGACGGGCACCGCCCAGCGCCTGCCCAGCAGCAGGGCGGCGCCGCCGTACGCCACCAGGGCCGTCGCCGTGTGCCCGGACGGGTAGTAGCCGGTTTCGGCGGTCAGCGGACCGGCCCGGCCGACGAGGAGTTTGAGGGGGAGGACCAGGGCCGGTACGAGGGCCAGGGCCAGCCCCGCGCGGAGCGCCTGCCCGCGGCGTCCGCGCCACACGGCGTACGCCATCGCGGCGACGAGGACGGGGGCGGCGACCGGGACGCTGCCCAGGTCGGCCAGGAGCTCGGTGAGCGGGACGGGGCCGCGGCCGGCGAGGGCGCGGCTGATGCGCGCGTCGAGCCGGGCGAGGGGCCCACCGGCGACGACCTGCCAGGTCACCACCGCGAAGAGGAGGAGGAACGCCGCCGAGGACGACGCGTGAGAAGCCGGCCGCCCCGGAACAGGGGGGGTTGTTCCGGGGCGGCCGCCAGGACCGGTGTGCCGCACGCCCCGGGGGGTATGGGGCGGGCGACGGTCCGATCGGTGAGGAGATCCGGAGCCGGAAGCTCCGTCCGTGTGCGCGAGGGCACGGCCAGGACGACGCTGGGGAGGCTCCGCCCTGGATCCGCCCGCAGTCGCCTGCGGGCGAGGTGTTTCTCTCATCTGCAGAAACCGTACGGCAGAGGAAGGGGGGACCGACAGCCGGATCTCCATCCCGCCATCGGCCCCCCACAACCTCTTCACACGGTCCGATCCGTGGTCGGATCCGCCGGAGTGTCGGACCCGTCAGATCCGCGCGAAGGCGCCCTCGATGATGTCCAGGCCCTCGTTGAGGAGGTCCTCGCCGATGACCAGCGGCGGCAGGAAGCGCAGCACGTTGCCGTAGGTGCCGCAGGTCAGCAGCAGCACGCCCTCGGCGTGGCAGGCCTTCGCCAGCGCGCCGGCGGCCTCCGGGTTCGGCTCCTTGGTCGCCGGGTCCTTCACCAGCTCGATCGCGATCATGGCACCGCGGCCACGGATGTCGCCGATGATCTCGTACTTCTCCTGCATGGCGGCGAGGCGGCCCTTCATGAGCTCCTCGATGCGCTTGGCCTTGCCGTTGAGGTCGAGCTCCTTCATCGTCTCGATGGCACCGAGCGCACCGGCGCAGGCCACCGGGTTGCCGCCGTAGGTGCCGCCCAGGCCACCGCCGTGCACGGCGTCCATGATCTCGGCGCGGCCGGTCACGGCGGCGAGCGGCAGACCGCCGGCGATGCCCTTGGCGGTGGTGATCAGGTCGGGGACGATGCCCTCGTCCTCGCAGGCGAACCACTGGCCGGTGCGGCAGAAGCCGGACTGGATCTCGTCCGCGACGAACACGATGCCGTTGTCGTTGGCGAACTTCACGATCTCCGGCAGGAAGCCCTTGGCCGGCTCGATGAAGCCGCCCTCGCCGAGCACCGGCTCGATGATGATCGCGGCGACGTTCTCGGCGCCGATCTGCTTGCTGATCTGGTCGATCGCCTGCGCGGCGGCCTCGGGGCCGCAGTTGTCGGGACCGGTCGGCCAGCGGTAGCCGTACGCCACCGGGACGCGGTAGACCTCGGGCGCGAACGGGCCGAAGCCGTGCTTGTACGGCATGTTCTTGGCGGTCAGCGCCATCGTGAGGTTCGTGCGGCCGTGGTAGCCGTGGTCGAAGACGACGACGGCCTGGCGCTTGGTGTACGAACGGGCGATCTTGACCGCGTTCTCGACGGCCTCGGCACCGCTGTTGAAGAGCGCGGACTTCTTCGCGTGGTCGCCCGGCGTCAGCTCGGCGAGCGCCTCGCAGACCTCGACGTACCCCTCGTACGGCGTGACCATGAAACAGGTGTGGGTGAACTGCTCCAGCTGGGCGCTCGCCCGGCGCACGACCGCCTCGGCGGACGCGCCCACGGACGTCACCGCGATGCCGGAACCGAAGTCGATCAGACGGTTGCCGTCGACGTCCTCGATGACGCCGCCACCGGCGCGCGTGGTGAACACCGGCAGCACGGAGCCCACGCCACCCGCGACCGCGGACAGACGGCGGGCCTGAAGCTCCTGCGACTTCGGGCCGGGGATGGCGGTGACGACGCGGCGCTCCTGCGGGATTTCGGTCATGCGGGGCTCCTGGGGGGTGTCTTTCGGACGCTGCTTCTCTTTCTTCCGCAGGCTAGGCGCGGGGGAGGGGTGCAGGCATGCTCCGTTCGGGAGTGGTGGTGGCGCGTCGTTGTCCGCGGCGGACATAGAGCCGCCTCATCGGCGCCGCCGCACCGCCGGAGCGCCGCGCCGGGCGGCGGGGGAGGCGCCTGCCCTGTTCGCGTCACCGCGGGGCCGCCCCGCGGGAGGGGCCGGGAGGCGACGGCGAACGGGGGCCGCCCCCGGATCCGGGAAAGGGCGGGCCGGGGGAGCGGTCCGCCGGGGCAACCGGCCCGGGATCGCACTAGATTGACGGGTGCACAGACGCGCGCGACCCGGCTGGTCAGGGGGCAGGGGTTCATGGACACCGACGGTACGTACGACGCACGTGGCACCCACGCCGCCGTGCCGCCACCCGCGCGGCCGCCGGCCGTGCCGCCGCGGCCCGCGCAGGCGCCCGGGGCCGCCGGCGGCGGCACCGTCGCCTGGCTGCGGACACCGCGGCCGGCCGCCGAGCCCGGAGTGTGGCGGTTCGGGCACCGGCCGCGGCCCCAGGAGGAGCCGGAGGCGGTGCCGGCCCGCCGGCTCTTCGCCGGTGCGCTGATCGCGCTGCTCAGCGGCTGGCTGCTGTGGTCCCTGCTCTGGAACGGCTACCTCGGCCACTACTGGCTGTGGCCCCTGCTCGTCCTCACCCCGGACGAGTGGCGCAGCGAGCCGGGCACCTGGGCCACCGCCAGCTACGTGTACTACGCCCTCGTCGGCGGCGGCCTGCTGGTCTTCTTCGCCCGGCTGGGCCACGTCCCCGAGATCTGGCGCCGCTACGCGAGGAAGAAGGACGTCCCGCCGCCGCCCCCGCCCCCGGACGCCGACCCCGCCGACTGGCCCGAGCTGCGCGAGGCCGGGCTCACCGAGGCCGCCGGGCGGCTCGCCGAGGCCACCCGGTCCGGCGCGCTCGGCGACGTCGACTACGCCCGCATCCGCCGCGCCTGGCAGGGCGTGCGGACGCATCCGGAGCGGCTCACCGCGTTCACCGACGCCGTTCGCGCGCAGGGGCCCGCCGCCTGTGCCCACCCCTCCGGCGTCCGCGACCTGCCGGTGCGCACCGCGGTGCACGACCTGGCCACCGCCCAGGTGCGGATCGGGACGGCGGCCGACCACCCCCGCAACCCGTACGCCCGCCGCACCACGGGCGTCGCCCTGGAGCCGGACGTGCTCGGCACGTCCCTGCTGGCGGTCGGGCCCGCCGGGTCGGGCAAGACGGTCCGGCTGGTCCGCCCGGTCACCGAGTCGCTGTGCCTCCAGGCGCTCGCGAACCGCGCGGCGGTCGTCGCGGTCACCGCGCAGGGCACCGCGCTCGCCCCGGACGAGGCCTTCGACCTCGTCGTCCGCGTCGGCCGCCCCGACTCCACGCACGACCTCGACCTGTACGGCGGCGCCGACGACCCCGACGAGGCCGCCCGCATGCTCGCCGAGGCGCTCGTCGGCGACCTCGTGCCGGACAGCCGCCGCGCCGCCACCGCGCTCGCCCAGCTCATCGGCCCGTACCGCGCCGCACACGGCCACTACCCGGCCGTACCGGAGCTGCGCGAGCTGCTCGGCGGGGCCCCGCAGGCGTTGTCCGCGCTGCGCGCGGCCGTCGCGGGCGACCCGGCCCAGCTGCGCGAGCTGGACGCCCGGGCCCGCCAGGCGGAGCGGGGCGACGACATCGGCGTGCTGCTCGCCGAGCGGATCGCGTTCCTGGACCGCCCGGCGTTCGCGCGGTTCTTCCGCCCCGACGGCGAGGGCCGGCGGTTCTCGATGCGGGCGATCGAGCACCCGCTGCGGGTCCGCGTCGACCTGCCCGAGCGCGGGCACGCCGAGGCGTCCCGGATCGTGACCCGGCTGCTCCTCGCCCAGTTCACCGAGGCGGCCCCCGCGCGCACCGACCGGTCGCTGTTCGCCTGCCTGGTGCTGGACGACGCCACGTACACCGTCACCGCCGACTCCGTGCGAGCCGTCCAGCGGCTGCGCTCGGCTCATGCGGGTGTCGTACTGGCACTGCGCACCCTGGAGGACGTACCGGAGGCGCTGCGGGGGCCGCTGCTCGGCGCGGTCGGGTGCCGGATGGCGTTCGCGGGGCTGGCGCCGTGGGACGGCGGGCGGTTCGCGGAGACCTGGGGCACCGAGTGGGTGCAGACCCGGGACGTGACCAACCGGCAGATCATCTCGGACGAGCCGCTGACCAAGGCGATGCACTTCATGCGCCGTCTGGTGACCGGCAAGGCGGCCACCGCGGAAGCGGTCACGGTCCGCGAGGTCGAGCGGCAGCGCTGGTCCGCCTCCGACCTGGCGCACGCCGTGCCGCCGGGGCATGCCGTACTGTCCCTGACGGGCGTCCGGGGGGAGCACACCCCTCCGCTTCTGGTCGACCTGCGGACGTGACATGACAACCTGGCAGAATTGAGGGAGCCGTTCATACGGGACGGCGAAATCCCCCTCCCGAAAGTCCGACGGTCCAGCCATGCCGCCCACGCTCGCCTCGCTCGTCCAGCACTCGGCGCTGAAACTCACCGTCCGCGCCGGGGAGGAGCGCCTCGACACACCTGTCCGCTGGGCCCACGTCAGCGAGCTGGCCGACCCCGTCCCCTATATGGAGGGCGGCGAACTCCTGCTGACGACCGCCATGACCCTGGACGCCGGCAACCCCGAGGCCATGCGCCGCTACGTGAAGCGGCTGGCCGGCGCCGGGGTCGTCGGGCTCGGCTTCGCGGTGGGCGTCAACTACGACGCGACCCCGCAGGCGCTGCTGGACGCGGCCCGCGACGAGGGTCTGCCCCTGCTGGAGGTGCCACGGCGCACGCCGTTCCTGGCCATTTCCAAGGCGGTGTCGGCGGCCATCGCGGCGGACCAGTACCGGGCGGTGACGGCCGGCTTCGAGGCCCAGCGCGAGATGACGCGGGCGGCGCTCACCGAGGGCCCGGCGGCCGTGGTGGCCCGGCTGGCCGCGCATGTGGACGGCTGGGCGGCGCTGTACGACGCCTCCGGCGCGGTGGTGGCGGCGGCCCCCGAGTGGGCGGCGCGGCGGGCGGCGCGGCTGACCGCCGACGTGGAGCGGCTGCGCGAGCGCTCCGCCCCGGCCAGCGCGGTCGTCGGCGGCACCGACGACCGGGTCGAGCTCCAGTCGCTCGGCTCCGGGCGCCGCGTGCGCGGCGCGCTCGCCGTCGGCACCGGGGCGCCGCTCGGAACGGCGGAACGTTACGCCGTCCACTCGGCCATCGCCCTGCTCACCCTCACCACCGAACGCTCGCGCTCCCTGCAGGCCGCCGAGCAGCGGCTCGGCGCGGCGGTGCTGCGGATGATGCTGTCCGGGGAGCCGGACCACGCGCGGGCGGCCGCCGGGGACCTGTACGGCGGACTGCTCGACGCCCCCTTCAGGCTGCTGATCGCCGAACCGGCCGGCGAGCGCGACCCGGGCGCGGAGCCGCCTCTCACGGCCCTCACCGACGCCCTGGAGACGGCGGCCGCCCGCACCGGCGAGGCCCTGCTCGCCGTGCCGGAGGGCGACGACCGGCTCGTGGTGCTGGCGGGCGACGGGGGAGCGGTGGTCTCGGCGTGCGACGCGTACGCCGAGAAGGAGGCCGAGGAGGCGGGCGTCGTGGTCGGCCTGTCCGCGCCGACCGGCCCCATCGCGGCCGCCTCCGCCTACAAGCAGGCCGAGCAGGCGCTCTCCGTGGCCCGCCGCCGCGGCCGCGCCCTCGTCGAGCACGAGGAACTGGCGGCCGGCTCGGTCCTGCCGCTCCTCGCCGACGACGCCGTGCGCGCCTTCGCGGACGGCATGCTGCGCGCCCTGTACGAGCACGACGCCACCGGCCGCGGCGACCTCGTGGCCTCCCTGCGCGCCTGGCTCTCCCGCCACGGCCAGTGGGACGCGGCGGCGGCCGACCTGGGCGTCCACCGCCACACCCTGCGCTACCGCATGCGCCGCGTGGAGGAGATCCTGGGCCGCTCCCTGGACGACCCCGACGCCCGGATGGAGCTCTGGCTGGCGCTCAAGGCCACGGGCGGGGCGCCGCCGCGGTAGGGCGTCACCCGGATGCGCCCATCACCGTCCCGGGGGTGACCTCCGTGATGGTGCCGTCCGGCGCGAAGTACACGCGCACCTCGTACAGGCTCCGCACGCCGCTGAGGAAGTCCGGCTGCCCGTAGTGCCACACCTGGAGCCCGGTCCGCTCGAAGTACGACCGGGCCGGCGACCGCATGGTCTCGTCAGGCGAGGTTCGGCCGGGCGAGGGCGGGGAGCTGCTCACTGCAGGAGGCGGTCATCAAGGCTTTCCGGTGATCGGGGGCGGCCGGTGGTCGCGCGGCCGCGCTGCGTACGACCTCATGACTTCCGCGCGGCGGCCTGCGGTTCCGGCCCGGCGCCGCGCCCCGCGATCAGGGCGGCACTCCGCTCGCCGACCGCTGATCCTGCCCGGTTTCGGGCAAAATTCTTGGCATTCCGACTCCTGGCTCCATAATCTCCGGTGCATGACAACCCCCGCCGCCGACCCGGCAGCCCCCGTCCCCGACGTCCCCACACCCCCCGCCGGGCGCTCCCCGGCGCCCCTCCCCGGGACGCCCGCCCCGGCACCCGGGCCCGCGACCCGCCGCCGCATCAGCGGGGCCGTCTGGTTCGCGCTCGCCATCGTGTACGTCGTCTGGGGTTCCACCTACCTCGGCATCCGGGTCGTCGTCGAGACCATGCCGCCCTTCCTCTCCGCCGGCGCGCGGTTCGTCGTCGCCGGGGTGGTCCTCGCCGCGCTGCTCGCCTGGCGGCACGGCCCCGCCGTGCTGAAGGTGACCCGCCCGCAGCTCGCCTCCGCCGCCCTCGTCGGTCTGCTGCTGCTCCTCGGCGGCAACGGCCTGGTCGTCCTCGCCGAGACCTCCGTGCCCTCCGGGCTCGCCGCGCTGCTCGTCGCGGTCGTCCCCGCCTGGGTGGTCCTCCTGCGCACCGCGGCCGGCGAGCGCCCCGGCCTCGGCGCGTACACCGGAGTGCTCCTCGGCCTCGCCGGGCTCGCCGTGCTGACCCTGCCGGGCCTCAGCGGCGACGTGCGCATCGGCGGCGTGCTCACCGTGATCGCCGCCACCGTCATGTGGTCGGCCGGCTCGTTCTCGTCCTCCCGCATCCCCATGCCGAAGAACCCCTTCACCGCCAGCGCGTACGAGATGGTCGCCGGCGGCCTCGGCTGCCTCGCCCTCGGGCTGGTCCGCGGCGAACAGCGGGGCCTCGACCCCGGTGCCTTCTCCGCCCGCTCCTGGACCGCGTTCGCCTACCTCGTCCTGTTCGGTTCGCTGATCGCGTTCACGGCGTACGCCTGGCTCCTGCAGAGCGCGCCGCTCTCGCTCGTCGCCACCTACGCGTACGTCAACCCCGTCGTCGCGGTCGCCCTCGGCGCGCTGCTCCTCGACGAGGCCCTGACCTGGCCCATCGCCCTCGGTGGAGCGGTCGTCGTGGCGGGGGTCTGCCTCATCGTCAGCACGGAACGCCGCCCGGAACGTACGGAACGGCGAAACTGACGCCCGCACCACTCCACCCCGGACAAACCACCGTCCGGCCGCCCGGCCCTACCGTGTGAGCGGAAGACATCAGAACCCACCTCCGCACAGCTTCGAAAGGGCCGGGATCGCAATGACTGCCACCGCCTTCTGGCTCGCCGGCCGCCAGGCCACCGGCGAGACCACCTTCGACGTCACCTCCCCCTGGGACGGCCGCCTCGTCGGCCAGGTCAGCGTGCCCACGGAGGCCCAGGTCGAGGAGGCCGTGGCCGCCGCCCACGCGGTCGTCGACGAGTTCGCCGCCACCCCGGCCCACGCCCGCGCCGCCGCCCTCGACCACGTGTCGAAGCGGCTCGCCGAGCGCACCGAGGAGATCGCCCAGCTGATCTCCGCGGAGAACGGCAAGCCGATCAAGTGGGCCCGCGGCGAGGTCGGCCGCGCGGTCTCCGTCTTCCGCTTCGCCGCCGAGGAGGCCCGCCGCTTCAACGGTGGCGAGGCCCAGCGCCTCGACACCGACGCCGGCGGCCAGGGCCGTCTCGCCCTGACCCGCCGCTTCCCCAAGGGCGTCGTCCTCGGCATCGCGCCGTTCAACTTCCCGCTGAACCTGTGCGCCCACAAGGTCGCCCCGGCCATCGCCGTCGGCGCGCCCATCATCCTCAAGCCCGCCCCGGCCACCCCGCTCTCCGGACTGATCCTCGGCGAGCTGCTCGCCGAGACGGACCTGCCGGCCGGCTCCTGGTCGATCCTGCCGGTCACCAACGACCGCATGCCCGCCCTGGTCAAGGACGAGCGCCTGCCCGTGATCTCCTTCACCGGCTCGGACAAGGTCGGCTACGCCATCCAGGAGTCGGTGCCGCACAAGCACTGCACCCTGGAACTCGGCGGCAACGCCGCGGCCGTCGTCCTCGCCGACTGGGCCTCCGACGAGGACCTGGACTGGGCGGCGACCCGTATCGCCACCTTCTCCAACTACCAGGGCGGTCAGTCCTGCATCTCCGTGCAGCGCGTGATCGCCGACGCCTCCGTCTACGACCGGCTCGTCCCCAAGGTCGTCGCCGCGGTCGAGGCCCAGGGCACCGGTGACCCGTCCGACGACACCACCGACGTCGGCCCGCTGGTCAGCGAGGACGCCGCCAAGCGCGTCGAGTCCTGGGTGGACGAGGCCGTCAAGGCCGGCGCCACGCTGCTCACCGGCGGCAAGCGCGAGGGCGCGACGTACGCCCCGACCGTGCTCGCGGACCTGCCCGCCGACACCACCCTCGCCTGCGAGGAGGTCTTCGGCCCGGTCCTGACCCTGCACCGGGCCGACGGCGAGGCCGCGGTCTTCGCCGAGGTCAACAACTCCAAGTTCGGCCTGCAGACCGGCGTCTTCACCCGCGACCTCCAGACCGCCTTCCGCGCCCACCGCGCCCTGGAGGTCGGCGGCGTGATCATCGGTGACGTCCCCTCCTACCGCGCCGACCAGATGCCGTACGGCGGAGTCAAGCAGTCGGGCGTCGGCCGCGAGGGCGTGCGCTACGCGATGGACGACTACACGTACGAGCGGGTGCTGGTCCTCACGGGCCTGGCCCTGTAACAACCCGTCACTCGGACGGCCCAGACCGGCGGCCGGAGCCCACTGTGCGGGGGCTCCGGCCGCCTTCCTGCAACCTCGCGCGGTGCTCGGCGTGCCGCGGCGGTATGTCGGACCGTCACTTCCCCTGCCAGAGTGGTGGTCCCGCGGCCTGCCCGGTGCGGGGAGGCTCACGGCGTCTGGGGGACGAATGGGTTCTGGAACTGACGTGCCCGGCATCGGCCGGCCGAACGAGCCGGTACGCGATCTGGTGCGTTCGGTCGTCGCCGTTCTGGCGCCGGAGGAACTGCCGCTCGTGGACGGGCTCCGGCGCTTCGACGACGCGACGGTGGTGCGGCGTCTGAGCGGCCGGCACGGGCACCGCGAGCCCCTGGGGTTCGGCGCCGGCGAGATCGCGATGCTGGTGACACCGGTGGTGTGGCTGGTGCTCGACGGGGTGGCCCAGCGGATGGCGGCGGCGACGGCGGACCGCGTCGCGCAGGGGGCGACCGGCACGCTGCGGCGGATCTTCCGGCGGCCCGCCGCCCCGGTCGAGGTCCCGCCGCTGACCCGCGAGCAGCTCGCCGAGGTGCGGGCGCTCGTCCTCGCCACCGCGGAGCAGCGGGGCCTGTCGCCCAGGAGGGCCGCGGAGATCGCGGATGCGCTGGTCGCCCGGCTGGCCCTGTCCGGCGGGGAAGGCCCACCCGCCGAGGAGACCCCGGCCGGGCCGGGCGACGGAACCCCTCCGGACGCGAGCACCGTTCGGGACTAGGCGGATGCCGGTGCCGCCACCCGGCCCGCTTCCCGGGCCGCGGATCGACGAGCGGGTGCTGGGCGCGGGGACGAGCGTACGGTTCGCCACGCTGCTGTTCCTCATGCTGACCGCCGGCGGATCGATGGCGCTGGCCGTGTACCGCGGGGTCTCCGACGGGGACATCGCCGGCTGCGACCTCGCCGCGGGAGTGGATCCCCACGACAGCGGCTTCTGGGCGCGGGCGGTCAGCATCACCGGCCAGTCCGTCGCCTACCGCTGGTGCGTGTCGTACTGGGCGCCCGCGCCGCCGTGGTGGCAGGTCGTCGGCTGGCCCCTCCTGCTGATCGTCTCGGCCGGCCTGCTCTTCCACCTCCTGCCGCTGTGGAAGGCCCGCCGCACCCGGGTCGTCCCGCTGGAGTCGGTCGACCCGGACGGCGAACTGCGCGCCCTGCTCGGCGAGCTGACCGCCGCGACGGGCGTCACGCCGGCGCCCCGGGTGGTCGTCGACCCCGCCGCCCTGTCGACCGGAGCGGTGGTGTTCGGCCGCACGCGCCGCCCGGTGGTGTGCCTGCACGGCGGTCTGCTCGCCACCCGGCGCAGCGACCCCGAACGCTTCTGGACGGTGCTGCTGCACGAACTCGCCCACATCGCCAACCGCGATGTCACCCTGACCTACGCCACCGTCGCCCTGTCGCGGGTGTTCCTGGTCCTCGTCCTCCTGCCGTACGTGATCTGGCAGGGCCACTGGATGTACGGCTTCCTCGCGGCAGGCATGCTTCCGCCGCTGGACCGGGTGACGCTGCTCGCCGCCGTCATGGTCGCGCTGGTGTACCTCGCGCGGTCCGACACGCTGCGCAGCCGTGAGATCTACGCCGACCTGACCGCGGCACGCTGGGGCGCCGACCCGCACGCCTGGGCCGCCACCGCCACGCGGCCGGACGGGACCGCCCGGCGTGCCCTCGACTCCTTCCTCGAACTGTGGCGCACCCATCCGCGATGGGGTCTGCGCCGGGGTGCGCTGGCCGACCCGGCCCCGCTGTTCCGGGCCGCGGCTCTGCCGGTCTTCCTCACCGGGACCATGGCCGTGCTGGCCCCGTGGCACCTGATGTACCAGCTGGCGCCGTACCGCGCCGACGCCACCAGCAGCGTGTTCCAGGCCATCGTGCTGATTCCCGCCGCCCTGGTGGCCGGAGTGGCCGGGACCGCGCTGTGGAGGGCGGTGGTGTACGCCGTGCTGACCGGCACCCGGGTCCCCTCGGGCATCCGGGCAGGCGCCTGGCTGGGAGCCGGCATGGCGGCCGGTACGGTCCTCAACGGCTACGGAACGGGCTGGGCATGGCTGCCGGTACGGCCCCAGGTGCTGCTGATACCCGTGGTCGCCGGGGCTGCCTTCGGGTGGTGGACCACCCGGTGCGCCCACCTGTGGGCCTCCACCTGGCGCGGGCGGACCCTGCGTCCCGCGCTCCTGCTGGGCCTCGTCGCGGCCTTCCTCGCGATGGCGTCGTGGCTCCTGTGGTGGATGGCGTCGGGGACGGTGTGGGCCGGCGGGTTCACGGTGAGCGCCGAGGGGATGGCCCGGTCGGTCCTGGAGTGGCTGCCCTCCGCGGCCCCGGCGGGAGACCTGAGCGGGCAGCCGGGCATCACGACCGTCCTGCCGCTGCTGCAGAGCGTCGCCTTCTCGCCCTTGTCCGCCCTCTCGGCCGCCGCACTGTGGGTGGTCCCGCTGCTCGCGTGGGCGGCCGGTCCGGTCCGGGGCACCGTGCGCTGGACCGCCGCCCCGCCACCCCCGTCCGGCGACCCGGTGGCGCCCCTGCGCCGGGTGATGCTGCCCGGCCTCGTGGGCGGGGCGCTGGCGTGCCTCGCGGTCGCGGGCGTCCAGGCGTACGTCCACACCGGGCAGCCGGCACCGGACGGTCGCGGCGGGCTGTACGCCCTGCGGTACGCGGGCATGGTGCTGCTGGCCCTCGTCGTGCCCTCGGCGCTGGCCGCCGCCGTGGCGAGTGCGGTGACGGGCCGCTTCCGCCTGCTGGGCAGCCTGATCGCGGCCCAGACGGCGACCCTGCTGGGGCTCGTCGCCATGACCGTCCTCGTGTCCGTGGACGGCTGCGCCGGTCCTCTCACCGTCCTGCACGACAGTTGCGCCTGGCGACCGGCCTGGCGGCAGCCGCTGTTCCCGTTCGTCTTCCTGCTGGACAACGCCGTCGTCCTCGCGACCCTCACCGCCGGCGCCGCGGCCGCGCTCGCCACGCTCCTGCACCGCGCACGCCCACACCGGTCCCGCCCCTCCGGCAGCCGCCGGGCCGGCCCTCGCCGGGGCACCCTCGTCCCGAGCCCCCGTACGCGGCTCCTTGCCGTGGGCCTGCTGTGCGCGGCGGCCGTCGCAGCCTCCGCCGCGACCGGCGTGTACCAGTTCCACGTCCTCGGCCTCGTGAACGACCTGGCCGACGGCCAGCGCAAGGTGACGCAGATGGCGAGCGTTCCCGACAGACCCGTGTCCCCCGGGACCCGGCTGGACCAGGTCCATGCCTGGTACCACCTCGGCGGGTACGACGCCCTGGAGCTGATCGTGTCGTACACCGGCCAGCTGACCGAGGTCGTCCGCGAGGCCAAGGACGCCCGGCCCGCCCTCTCCTGGGACCGGCTGGACGAGCGGTTACGGCCGGTCTGCACCCGCTGGAGCGGAGCCGAGAGACTCGAAGTGGTCTGGTTCCGGGTGCCCGACAGCGGCGCCCAGGCCGACTGGCACGCGATGGCCGTCCGGGCCGGACGCGGCGGCCGGCTCTGCGCGCAGGCCCTGGACGCGCGCGACCAGCCCCGCCTGCTGACGGCCCTGCGCGACCTGATCGCGGCCGGCCGCTGTGCGTCATCGGCCAACGCCCGCATCGACACCATGCTGCGCGACGGCGGCCTGCGGGGCACGATCCGTCCGCCCGTGAAGGGAGCACGGGCCATCTGCGACCGTGCCGTGGACGGCCTCCCCACCCCGGCGGGCCGGTGACGGCCGGGGGCCGCCGGACGACCGGCTCCGCCGGCCGGACACACGCCGCTCGGCCCGGTCGGCAACCGCCCGGCTCAGCCCCGGGGAGACCCCGCCCAGGGCGGCTGCTCCCCGTCGTCCGGAAACCCGCCATGACCGGCATCGTGGGAGCCACCGGCAGTCCGCCGTACGGTCCCGGTCGCCTTTTCGTACCCGGCGTAATCGGGTAATACGGTCGAGTAGCAGCGGTCGGCGGACGACACCGGCCGTCCGCCCCCGACTGAAGCGGCGAGGTGAGCCCACATGTCCGGCCCCCACCACAAGCCCAAGGTCTCCGAGCGCGAAGCACGCCAGGTCGCCGAGGCCGCCCGCGAGCAGGACTGGCGCAAGCCCAGCTTCGCCAAGGAGCTGTTCCTCGGCCGTTTCCGGCTGGACCTGATCCACCCGCACCCGATGCCGCCCGACGAGGACGCGCAGCGGGGCGAGGAGTTCCTCGCCAAGCTCCGCGACTTCTGCGAGACGAAGATCGACGGCGCGCAGATCGAGCGGGACGCCCTCATTCCCGACGCCGTGATCGACGGCCTCAAGGAACTGGGTGCGCTCGGCATGAAGATCGCCCCCAAGTACGGCGGCCTCGGGCTCACCCAGGTGTACTACAACAAGGCCCTGGCCCTCGTCGGGTCCGTGAGCCCCGCCGTCGGCGCCCTGCTCTCCGCCCATCAGTCGATCGGCGTACCGCAGCCGCTGAAGATGTTCGGCACGCCGGAGCAGAAGGAGACCTTCCTGCCGCGGCTCGCCCGCACGGACATCTCCGCCTTCCTCCTGACCGAGCCGGACGTCGGCTCCGACCCCGCCCGTCTGGCCACCACCGCCGTGCCCGACGGCGACGAGTACATCCTCGACGGCGTGAAGCTGTGGACCACCAACGGCGTCGTCGCGGACCTGCTCGTGGTCATGGCCCGCGTACCGCGGATGGAGGGCCACAAGGGCGGCATCACCGCATTCGTCGTCGAGGCCCAGTCGCCCGGCATCACCGTGGAGAACCGCAACGCCTTCATGGGCCTGCGCGGCCTGGAGAACGGCGTCACCCGCTTCCACCAGGTCCGCGTCCCGGCCGCCAACCGCATCGGACCCGAGGGCGCCGGACTCAAGATCGCCCTGACCACCCTCAACACCGGGCGCCTGTCGCTGCCCGCGATGTGCGTCGGCGCCGGCAAGTGGTGCCTGAAGATCGCCCGCGAATGGGCGGGCGTGCGCGAGCAGTGGGGCAAGCCGGTCGCCCACCACGAAGCGGTCGGCTCGAAGATCTCCTTCATCGCCGCCACCACCTTCGCCCTCGAAGCCGTCGTGGACCTGGCGAGCCAGATGGCCGACGAGGACCGCAACGACATCCGCATCGAGGCCGCCCTCGCCAAGCTGTACGGCTCCGAGATGGCCTGGCTCATGGCCGACGAACTCGTCCAGATCCGCGGCGGCCGCGGCTTCGAGACCGCCGACTCCCTCGCCGCCCGCGGGGAGCGGCCCGTCCCGGCCGAGCAGATGCTGCGCGACCTGCGCATCAACCGGATCTTCGAGGGCTCGACCGAGATCATGCACCTGCTCATCGCCCGTGAGGCGGTCGACGCGCACCTGGCCGTCGCCGGCGACATCATCGACCCCGACAAGACGCTCGGCGACAAGGCCAGGGCGGGCGTCCAGGCCGGCGCCTTCTACGCCCGCTGGCTGCCGAAGCTCGTCGCGGGACCCGGGCAGCTCCCGCGCGCGTACGCCGAGTTCCACCCGGCGGGCCACCCGGATCTGGCCGCGCACCTCCGCTACGTCGAACGCACGGCGCGCAAGCTGGCCCGCTCCACGTTCTACGCCATGTCGCGCTGGCAGGGCCGCATGGAGACCAAGCAGGGCTTCCTCGGGCGGATCGTCGACATCGGGGCCGAGCTCTTCGCCATGAGCGCCGCCTGCGTACGGGCGGAGCTGCTGCGCACCACCGGCGACCACGGCCGTGAGGCGTACCAGCTCGCGGACGCCTTCTGCCGCCAGTCCCGCATCCGGGTCGAGGAGCTCTTCGGCCGGCTCTGGCACAACACCGACGACCTCGACCGCACGGTCGTCAAGGGCGTGCTGTCGGGCACGTACACCTGGCTCGAGGAAGGCATCCTCGACCCCAGCGGCGACGGCCCGTGGATCGCCGACGCCACCCCGGGACCCTCCACCCGCGAGAACGTCCACCGCCCGATCCGCTGAGACCGCCGGGACCGCCGGTCCGCGGGGCCGGTGACCGGCTGCGACCGCCACGGCCGCCGGTCCGCCGCGACCGGCGGCGGTGCCGGCCCTGCCGCCGGCCCGCGCCGACCAGCAGCTGAGACGCCCGCCGCCGGCCCGCGCCGACCAGCAGCTGAGACGCCCGCCGCCGGCCCCGCGCCGACCAGCGGCTGAGACGCCCGGCGCCCGTCCCGCCCCGAACGGCAGGATGGGCGCCGTGACCGTCATCGAGATCCCCGGCTCCAAGTCCGTCACCGCACGCGCGCTGTTCCTCGCCGCCGCGGCCGACGGCGTCACCACCCTCCTGCGCCCGCTCGCCTCGGACGACACCGAAGGGTTCGCCGAAGGCCTCACGACCCTCGGGTACGAGGTCGAGCGGACCGCCGGCGCATGGCGCGTCCAGGGCCGCCCGGCCGGCCCCGCGGCCGCCACCGCCGACGTCCACTGCCGCGACGGCGCCACCACCGCCCGCTTCCTGCCGGCCCTCGCCGCCGCGGGCCACGGCGACTTCCGCTTCGACGCCTCCGCGCAGATGCGCCGCCGCCCGGTCGGACCGCTCACCGAAGCCCTGCGCACCCTGGGCGTGGACCTGCGCCACGAGGAGGCCGAGGGCCACCACCCGCTGCGCATCGCCGCCCGCGGCGTCAAGGGCGGGTCCCTCCTCCTGGACGCGGGGCAGTCCTCCCAGTACCTCACGGCGCTGCTGATGCTCGGCCCGCTCACCGCCGAGGGCCTGGAGATCACCGTCACGGACCTGGTCTCGGAGCCGTACGTCGGGATCACGCTCGCGATGATGCGGGCCTTCGGCGCCGAGCCCGCCCGCGAGGGGAACGTCTTCACCGTCCCGCCGACCGGATACCGCGCCACCACTTACGCCGTCGAGCCCGACGCCTCCACGGCGAGCTACTTCTTCGCCGCCGCCGCGCTCACCGGCCGCGAGGTCACCGTCCCCGGCCTCGGCAGCGGCGCCCTCCAGGGCGACCTGGGCTTCGTCGACGTGCTGCGCCGCATGGGCGCCGACGTCGCGATCACCGACCGGGCCACCACGGTGCGCGGCACCGGGCGCCTGCACGGCCTCACCGTGAACATGCGCGACATCTCCGACACCATGCCGACGCTCGCCGCGATCGCCCCGTACGCGGACGGCCCGGTCCGCATCGAGGACGTCGCCAACACCCGGGTCAAGGAGTGCGACCGGCTGGAGGCCTGCGCCGCGAACCTGCGCCGCCTCGGCATCACCGTCACCACGGGCCCCGACAGCATCGAGATCCACCCCGGCGCTCCGCGCCCCGCCGAGATCGCCACCCACGGCGACCACCGGATCGTGATGTCCTTCGCCGTGACGGGCCTGCGCACCCCCGGCATCGGTTTCGACGACCCCGGCTGCGTCCGCAAGACGTTTCCCGACTTCCACCGGGTCTTCGCGGAGTTCCGCGCCGAGGCCCCGTAGAAGCCCCATAATCGAGCGCGATCACCAACGGGACGGGGGCGGACGGATGCCGCGGTACGGACGAGGACGGAACGGGCGAGGACCGTGCGAGCAGGGGCGGTCCGGGGTGGGGCGGGACCGGCAGGAGCGCCCCCGGCAGGCAGGACGCCTCGCCGTCGCGCTCACCGCGCTCGCGCTGGCGGCCGCCTGCAGCGCGGACCCGGGGCCCGGGGGAGACGGCAAGGCGTCGGAGCGGCCCCCGGCCTCCGCGGGCGGCGGCTCGTCCCCGGGCGGCGGGGCGAAGGATCCGAAGCCCCTCTCCGAGGACCGGCTGACCGCCGCCGCCTTCGGCGAGGGCGAGAAGGCCGGCCCGTACACCGCCGGCGCCCTCCTCGTCGGGGACACACCGCTCAGCGACGCCTACACCGCCGACCCGGCCGTCTGCCAGCCGCTGGTCAGCCTCGCCGCGGGCGCCACGCCCCACGACCCCGCCGCCGAGGTCAACCGCGACCTGAGCATCCCGGGAGAACTCCGCTCCGTCGACGTCACCGTCCAGCTCCGCTCGTACGGCGCGGGCGGCGCCCGCGCCGTCATGGCGGCCCTGCGGAAGGCGGGCACCGCCTGCGCGAGCGGCTTCACCGAGGAGCGCGTCATCGCGAAGGCCCGCTATCTGAAGGCGGAGCGGATCGAGGCCCCGGCCATCGGGGACGAGGCCGTCGCGTTCCGCTTCACCATCCAGGACGTCAAGAACAAGGACCTGAAGCTGTACGAGTACCTCACCGTCGTACGGTCCGGCTCCACCACGCTCTCCTTCCGCGCCGACATCCTCGACACCAAGGACTTCGGCGGCGTCCCGCGGGAGGTCGTCACCGCCCAGTGGGAGAAGTTCCGCGCGGCACACGCCAACACGGCGTGAAGCACACCGCTCGGGGGCACCTGTGTCCGGGCGCCCGGCCGTTGCGGCAAGAATGGGGGGCATGAGCGACAGTCCAGCCCCCCTCGCCGACCCGCACATCGCCTTCGATCCGTCCGAAGGCCGCCGGGACATCGTCGTCCTCGGCTCCACCGGGTCCATCGGCACCCAGGCCATCGACCTGGTCCTGCGCAACCCCGACCGGTTCCGCGTCACGGCCCTGTCCGCCGCCGGCGGCCGGGCCGAGCTCCTCGCCGAGCAGGCGCGCCGGCTGCGGGTCCGGACCGTCGCCGTGGCGCGCGAGGACGCGGTGCCGGCGCTGCGCGAGGCGCTGAAGGCGCAGTACGGCACCGAGCCGCTGCCGGAGGTCCTCGCCGGGCCGGACGCCGCCACCCAGGTCGCCGCCTCCGACTGCCACACCGTGCTCAACGGCATCACCGGCTCCATCGGCCTCGCGCCCACCCTCGCCGCCCTCGAAGCGGGCCGCACCCTCGCCCTCGCCAACAAGGAGTCGCTGATCGTCGGCGGCCCGCTGGTGAAGGCCCTCGCCAAGCCGGGCCAGATCATCCCCGTCGACTCCGAGCACGCCGCGCTGTTCCAGGCGCTGGCCGCCGGCACCCGCGCCGACGTCCGCAAGCTCGTCGTCACCGCCTCCGGCGGCCCCTTCCGCGGCCGTACGAAGGCGGAACTGGCGCACGTGACCCGCGAGGACGCCCTGGCCCACCCCACCTGGGCCATGGGCCCGGTGATCACGGTCAACAGCGCCACGCTCGTCAACAAGGGCCTGGAGGTCATCGAGGCGCACCTCCTCTACGACATCCCCTTCGAGCGGATCGAGGTGGTGGTGCACCCGCAGTCGTACGTCCACTCGATGGTCGAGTTCAGCGACGGGTCGACCCTCGCCCAGGCCACCCCGCCCGACATGCGCGGTCCGATCGCCATCGGGCTCGGCTGGCCCGAGCGCGTCCCCGAGGCGGCACCCGCCTTCGACTGGTCGAAGGCGTCCACCTGGGAGTTCTTCCCCCTCGACACCGAGGCCTTCCCGTCCGTCGGCCTCGCCCGGCACGTCGGCGAGCTGGGCGGCACGGCCCCGGCGGTCTTCAACGCCGCCAACGAGGAGTGCGTCGAGGCGTTCCTGGCCGGACGGCTCCCCTTCACCGGCATCATGGACACGGTCACGGCCGTGGTGGCCGAGCACGGCACACCGGACACGGGAACCCGGCTGACGGTCCCGGACGTCCTGGAGGCGGAGACCTGGGCGCGCGCCCGGGCCCGCGAACTGGCGGCGCAGGCCGTCGGCACGGCAGCGAAAACGACCGCGGAGGCTCGCGCATGACGATTCTGTTGACGGTCCTCGGCATCGCGCTCTTCGCCTTCGGGCTGCTCTTCTCGATCGCCTGGCACGAGCTCGGCCACCTCTCGACGGCCAAGCTCTTCGGCATCCGCGTCCCCCAGTACATGGTCGGCTTCGGGCCCACCCTCTGGTCGCGGAAGAAGGGCGAGACGGAGTACGGCATCAAGGCCATCCCCGCCGGCGGCTACATCCGCATGATCGGGATGTTCCCGCCCGGCGACGACGGCCGCATCGAGGCCCGCTCCACCTCGCCGTTCCGCGGCATGATCGAGGACGCGCGCTCGGCGGCGTACGAGGAGCTCCGGCCCGGCGACGAGAACCGGCTCTTCTACACGCGCAAGCCCTGGAAGCGCGTCATCGTGATGTTCGCGGGCCCGTTCATGAACCTGGTGCTCGCCGTCGCGATCTTCCTCAGCGTCTGCATGACGTTCGGGATGCAGACCCAGACGACCGAGGTCGCCGGGGTCCAGAAGTGCGTCATCGAGCAGAGCGAGAAGCGGGACACCTGCGCCAAGGGCGACCCCGTCTCGCCCGGCCACGCCGCCGGTCTGCGGGAGGGCGACCGGATCGTCGCCTTCGACGGCGAGCCCGTGAAGGACTGGCCCACCCTCTCCGAGCGCATCCGCGAGACCATCGGCCCGGCGACCCTCACCGTCGTGCGCGACGGCAAGGAGGTGACCCTGCGTCCGAACCTGATCGAGAACCTGGTGGTCGCCAAGGACGCCGACGGCGAGGTGATCCCCGACAAGTACGTCAAGGCCGGTTACCTGGGCTTCGCCTCCCGGACCGAGATCCAGCCGCTCACCTTCGGCCAGTCGCTCGACCGCATGGGCGACATGATCGAGAACGGCGTCGACTCCGTCATCGCCCTGCCGTCCAAGATCCCCGACCTGTGGGACGCGGCGTTCGGCGACGGCGAGCGCAAGGCCGACTCCCCGGTGGGCGTGGTCGGTGCCGCCCGCATCAGCGGCGAGGTGATGAACCTGGACATCCCGACGCAGAACATCGTCGCGTCGTTCCTGATGCTCCTGGCGACCTTCAACCTCTCGCTCTTCCTGTTCAACATGCTGCCGCTGCTGCCGCTGGACGGCGGGCACATCGCGGGCGCGCTGTGGGAGTCCGTACGCCGCAACGTGGCGAAGGTCTTCCGGCGCCCCGACCCCGGCCCGTTCGACGTGGCCAAGCTGATGCCCGTGGCGTACGTGGTGGCCGGCATCTTCATCTGCTTCACGCTGCTCGTGCTCGTCGCGGACATCGTGAACCCGGTGAAGATCTCCTAGCCGTGGCCGGCGCACAGGTGAACGCCGGCCGCCGGACACCCCGTGGTGTCCGGCCGGCCGGTACCGGGGCTGTAATCTCGAAGCCGGAGCCCGCCGATCTCGGGACCTCGATCCACACCTTGGGGTTGCACACCAGATGACCGCGATTTCTCTCGGTATCCCGTCCGTTCCCACCAAGCTCGCCGACCGCCGCGTGTCCCGGCAGATCATGGTGGGAAACGTCCCGGTCGGCGGTGACGCCCCGGTCTCGGTGCAGTCGATGACGACGACGCGTACGTCGGACATCGGTGCGACGCTGCAGCAGATCGCGGAGCTCACGGCGTCCGGCTGCCAGATCGTGCGGGTGGCCTGTCCGACGCAGGACGACGCCGACGCGCTGGCCGTGATCGCGAAGAAGTCGCAGATTCCGGTGATCGCGGACATCCATTTCCAGCCGAAGTACGTGTTCGCGGCGATCGACGCGGGCTGCGCGGCGGTACGCGTGAACCCGGGCAACATCAAGCAGTTCGACGACAAGGTCAAGGAGATCGCGAAGGCGGCCGGCGACGCCGGTGTGCCGATCCGGATCGGGGTGAACGCGGGCTCGCTGGACCGCCGGCTGCTGCAGAAGTACGGCAAGGCCACGCCGGAGGCGCTGGTGGAGTCGGCGCTGTGGGAGGCGTCGCTCTTCGAGGAGCACGGGTTCCGGGACATCAAGATCTCGGTGAAGCACAACGACCCGGTCGTGATGATCGCGGCGTACCGGCAGCTGGCCGCGGCGTCCGACTACCCGCTGCACCTCGGTGTGACGGAGGCCGGCCCCGCGTTCCAGGGCACCATCAAGTCGGCCGTCGCCTTCGGCGCCCTGCTCAGCGAGGGCATCGGGGACACCATCCGGGTCTCGCTGTCGGCGCCGCCGGCCGAGGAGGTCAAGGTCGGCATCCAGATCCTGGAGTCGCTGAACCTGCGCCAGCGGCGGCTGGAGATCGTCTCCTGCCCCTCCTGCGGGCGCGCGCAGGTCGACGTCTACAAGCTCGCCGACGAGGTCTCGGCAGGTCTCGAGGGCATGGAGGTGCCGCTGCGCGTCGCCGTCATGGGCTGCGTCGTCAACGGCCCCGGCGAGGCCCGCGAGGCGGACCTGGGTGTGGCGTCCGGCAACGGCAAGGGCCAGATCTTCGTGAAGGGCGAGGTCATCAAGACCGTCCCCGAGTCGAAGATCGTCGAGACGCTCATCGAAGAGGCCATGAAGATCGCCGAGCAGATGGAGAAGGACGGCATCGCCTCCGGCGAACCCTCCGTCTCGGTCGCCGGCTGACCCGCCCGGCGCACGCAGCGCAGGAGCCCCGCCGCCCGTGCGGCGGGGCTCCTCGCGTCCGGGCCGCCGTCGTCCCTGCCACGCGCCCCGCCGTGCCAGGTACAGTGCCAGGACCCTGTTCGACCACGGTGAGGCCCCCTCGTGCTGACGCAGACCACCACCCGGGTCCTCGAACCCGGCGACCTCGGAGCCGCGCTGGCCATCCTCGAGAGCGACCCCGTCTCCAACGCGTTCGTGACCGCCCGCGTCCGGGCCGCCGGCCTCGACCCGTGGCGCCTCGGCGGCGAGATGTGGGGCTGGTACGCGGACGGGCGGCTGACCTCGCTGTGCTACTCCGGAGCCAACCTCGTCCCCATCTGCGCCACCCCCGACGCCGTCCGCGCCTTCGCCGACCGCGCCCGCCGGGCCGGCCGCCGCTGCTCCTCGATCGTCGGCCCCGCCGAACCGACCGCCCGGCTGTGGCGGCTGCTCGAACCGAGCTGGGGCCCGGCCCGTGACGTCCGCCCCCACCAGCCGCTCATGGTCACCGAACAGCCCTCGCCGGACATCGAGCCCGACCCGCTGGTCCGCCGGATCCGCAAGGACGAGATGGACGTGATCATGCCGGCGTCCGTGGCGATGTTCACCGAGGAGGTCGGCGTCTCGCCGCTCGCCGGCGACGGCGGGTTGCTCTACCAGGCGCGCGTCGCCGAACTCGTCGGCGCCGGCCGTGCCTTCGCCCGCATCGAGGACGGCAAGGTCGTCTTCAAGGCCGAGATCGGCGCCGCGACCCCGCAGGCCTGCCAGATCCAGGGCGTCTGGGTCGCCCCCGAGCACCGCGGCCGCGGCCTGTCCGAGAGCGGCATGGCGGCCGTCCTGCGCTACGCCCTCGCCGACGTCTCCCCGGTCGTCTCGCTGTACGTCAACGACTACAACGCCCCCGCCAGGGCGGCGTACCGCCGCGTCGGATTCCGCGAGGTCGGCGCCTTCATGAGCGTGCTGTTCTGAGGCTAGGGTTCGGCCCATGGAAGACGTCGTGGTCGGACCGGTCAACCTCGCGGCGCGCGTGGACGCGGCCCTCGCGGTGCAGGCCCTCGCCTTCGGCCTGAGCGAGGACGAAGTCGCCGTACGACGCCACATCGTGCTGCGCCACCTGCTCTGCCCCGGCGCGACCGCGTACGCCGCGACGACGCCCGACGACCGGCTCGTCGGCTTCGTGTACGGCATGCCCAACGACCGCGCCCACTGGTGGTCCACCGTCGTCCAGCCGTACCTGCGCATGAACGGCAACGACGGCTGGCTCGACGACTCCTTCGTCATCACCGAGCTCCACGTCCACCCCGGCTTCCAGGGCCGGGGCATCGGCCGGGAGCTGATCACCACCATCACGGACACCGCCGGCCAGCCGCGCTCGATTCTCTCCGCGATCGACATCGAGAACCCCGCCCGCCTGCTCTACCGCTCCCTCGGCTACCAGGACCTGGCCCGCCGCGTGCACTTCCCCAGTGCGGCCAGGCCGTACGCGGTGATGGGGGCGGGGCTGCCGCTGCGGCGGCGCGGTGCCGCCGCGCCACGGAACTGATTTCCGCCGGGCGGGGGCCCAGGGCTAACCTCCTAGCCATCACACTTTTCACCGCAGGAGAGTTCCCCATGGCCCAGGTCCAGCGCATGTCCCGGTTGATGGTCAAGACACTGCGCGACGACCCGGCGGACGCCGAGACGCTCAGCCACAAGCTGCTCGTCCGCGCCGGTTACGTGCGCCGCAACGCCGCGGGCATCTGGTCCTGGCTGCCGCTCGGCATGAAGGTCCTGGAGAACGTCGCACGGGTCGTGCGCGAGGAGATGGACGCGATCGGCGCGCAGGAGGTCCTGCTGCCGGCGCTGCTGCCCAAGGAGCCGTACGAGGCGACGGGCCGCTGGAACGAGTACGGCGCGGAGCTGTTCCGCCTGAAGGACCGCAAGGGCGGCGACTACCTGCTCGGCCCGACGCACGAGGAGATCTTCACCCTCCTGGTCAAGGACCAGTGCACGTCCTACAAGGACCTGCCGGTCATCCTCTACCAGATCCAGACGAAGTACCGCGACGAGGCGCGTCCGCGCTCGGGCATCCTGCGCGGCCGCGAGTTCCAGATGAAGGACTCGTACTCCTTCGACACCACGGACGAGGGCCTGGCCGAGTCCTACCGGCTGCACCGCGAGGCGTACATCAAGATCTTCCAGCGCCTCGGCCTGGAGCACAAGATCGTCTCCGCCGTCTCGGGCGCCATGGGCGGCTCCGCGTCGGAGGAGTTCCTCGCCCCTGCCGCCGCGGGTGAGGACACTTTCGTCCACTGCCCCTCCTGCGACTACGCCGCCAACACCGAGGCCGTCACGCACCCGCTGACCCCGGTCGACGGTTCGGCGCACGGCCCGGTGGAGGAGCTGGACACCCCCGACACGCCGACCATCGAGACGCTCGCCGCGCACCTGGACGTCCCGGCCGCCGCGACCCTGAAGAACCTGCTGGTCAAGGTGGACGGTGAGATCGTCGCCGTGGGCGTCCCGGGCCACCGCGACGTGGACCTCGGCAAGCTGGAGGACCACCTCGCCCCGGCCACCGTCGAACTCGTCACCGGCGAGGACTTCACCGGCCGCCCCGACCTCGTCCGCGGCTACGTCGGCCCGCAGGGCCTCGACAAGGTCCGGTACATCGCCGACCCGCGCGTCGCCCCCGGCACCGCCTGGATCACCGGCGCCAACAAGCCCGGCAAGCACGCCCGGAACGTCGTCGTGGGCCGCGACTTCGAGGTCGACCAGTACCTCGACGTCGTCGAGGTCGAGGACGGCGACCCGTGCCCGAACTGCGGCACCGGCCTGCGGATGGACCGCGCGATCGAGATCGGCCACATCTTCCAGCTCGGCCGCAAGTACACCGACGCCATGCAGCTCGACGTGCTCGGCCAGAACGGCAAGCCCGTCCGCGTCACCATGGGCTCGTACGGCATCGGCGTCTCCCGCGCAGTCGCCGCCCTCGCCGAGCAGCACGCGGACGAGCAGGGCCTGTGCTGGCCCCGCGAGATCGCACCCGCCGACGTCCACGTCGTCGCGGCCGGCAAGGCCCTCCAGACCGAGCTGGCGCTCGACGTCGCCGAGAAGCTCCGCGAGGCGGGTTTGCGGGTCCTGGTCGACGACCGGGCCGGCGTCTCCCCGGGCGTGAAGTTCACCGACGCCGAGCTCATCGGCGTGCCGAAGATCCTCGTCGCGGGCCGCCGCTCCGGCGAGGGCGTCCTGGAGCTCAAGGACCGCCGCACCGGCGAGCGCGAGGACGTCACGGTCGACGAGGCGATCGCCCGCCTGTCCGCGTAGTCGCCGCAGTCCTCACATGCAGCCGGCCGTACCGGTGTCGTCCTCCCGCACGTCCCTGACGTGGGAGGGCGGCGCCGGTTCGTGCATCAGGGCCTCGTGCGCGCCCGCCTCGGGCGGCTCGTCGGGGTGCGCCCCGTCCTGCTCGGCGACGTGCGCGTGCGGCTCCTGGACGTGGAGCGCCGGCGCGTGCGGCGCCACCGGCCGCTCCTCCGGCGCCGGGTTCTGCCCGGCCCGCTCCAGGAAGCGCAGCAGCTCCACCGGGAAGGGCAGCACCAGCGTCGAGTTCTTCTCGGCGGCCACCGCCACGATGGTCTGCAGCAGCCGCAGCTGGAGCGCGGAGGGCGTCTGCGACATCACTCCGGCGGCCTCCGCCAGCTTCTTCGACGCCTGCAGCTCCGCGTCCGCGTTGATGACGCGCGCCCGCCGCTCCCGGTCGGCCTCGGCCTGCCGGGCCATCGAGCGCTTCATCGTCTCCGGCAGCGAGACGTCCTTGATCTCGACCCGGTCGATCGTCACGCCCCACTCCACCGCCGGGTTGTCGATCATGAGTTCCAGGCCCTGGTTGAGCTTCTCCCGGTTCGACAGCAGGTCGTCGAGGTCGCTCTTGCCGATGATCGACCGCAGCGAGGTCTGGGCGATCTGCGAGACCGCGAAGCGGTAGTCCTCGACGCGGATGATCGCCGCGGCCGGGTCCACGACCTTGAAGTACACGACGGCGTCCACCCGGACCGTGACGTTGTCCCGGGTGATGCCCTCCTGGGCGGGCACCGGCAGGGTCACGATCTGCATGTTGACCTTGTTCAGCCGGTCCACGAACGGGACGATCATGGTGAACCCGGGCGGCCGGACGCCGGTGCGGAGCCGGCCGAACCGCAGGACGACGCCCCGCTCGTACTGCTTCACGACCCGGGCGGCGGCCACCAGGTACACGGCGCCCGCGGATGCCGTCGCCGCGACCACGGTCAGCAGTTCCTCGACCATGACAACCCCCTGCCGTCGAAGCCGGGTGGTACATACGGGTGTGTTATGCCCAATATTGCACCAAAGGGGTGTTTCGGGGAGGTCGGAGCCGGGGCCCCGGACGGCCTACAGCCAGCCCGCGTACTCCAGCAGCAGCTCGCCGTCCTGCCGCCGCCCCGCCGCCAGCGCGCGGGTGCCCGACTCCACGGCCCGGAACAGCGTCCAGCCGCGCAGCCGCTCGCGGTCCACGTCCAGCGAGTCGGCCAGCCTGTTCACCCGGCGGCGCGCCACCGACGCCCCCGAGGCCGTCGCGACCAGGTCCTCGACCCGGTCCCGCGCCAGCCGCGCCAGGTCGTACGCCCGCTCGCCCACCACCGGGTCGGGCCCCACCGCCAGCCACGGCGTACGGTCCCCGGCCAGCACCTTGCCCTGCCGGAACGCCCCGTGCAGCAGCAGCTCCTCCGGCGCGCTCGCCACCAGTTCCTCGCGCGCAGCCAGCGCCGCCGCCACCAGATCGGCGTTCTCCGCGTCCTTCGCCGCCCGCATGGCCTCCGCCTGGCCCGCCGTGCGCTCTGCGACCGACGGGAAACCGTGGCCCTCGGGCGGACCCACCCACAGCCGCCGCACCGTGCCCGCCGCCTCCAGCAGCGCCTTGGCCTCGGGCAGCGAGCGCAGCGACACCTCGGTGTGCAGCCGCTCCAGCAGGAGCCCCGGCCCCCCGGGGGAGGCGTCCAGGGCCCGCACCGCACCCCAGCCGTCCCAGTGCGCCAGTGCCGCCAGCTCGAGCTCCGGCGCGGCGGACGGCGGGGCCAGCTTCAGCGCCGCGGCCCGCTCCTCACGGTCCCGCACGAGCACGACGACGCTGCTGCGGCCGCCCGGGACGACGACCCGCTCCGCCCGGAGCTCCCGGCGGGCCAGCGCGTCCTCGACGATGCCCGGCAGCCGGTCCAGCCAGTCCCGAGCGGCCGCGTCCCCGTACACCTCGCCGAGCGCCCGCACCAGTCGCTGCGGCGGTTCGAAAGCCATGCGTGCGTTGTTCCCTTCCACCGGCCGGGGCTCACAGTCCTCTCGTCGTCGCGTTCCGCGGCGCCGCGGAACGGGCGCCGCCGTCGCCACACGGCGAGCCGCACCCCGAAGCCGCCGGGCGGCTCCTGCCCTCCGCGCCGGCCCGGCTCAGCTGCCCGGCCGCTCGGCGAGCCCAGGAAAGGCTACGCCGCTGCCCCGCCAGCGCACGGCCCGCACCGCGGCTTCCCGCAGCGCACCCGCCGCCTCCCGCCGCAGCGGGCCCTCGGCCGCCCGCACGAGATCCGCGTAGACGCCCGCGATCCGGTCCTCCAGCTCGGCGGCCAGCCGGACCGCCGCGGCCGCGTCCGGCACCGCGAACGGCAGCGCGTACCCGGCGGCCGCCGCCGCGGGCTTCGCGCCCAGATCGCGCACCGTCCGCACCAGCGCGTCCCGGCGGGCGCGGTGCGCGGCGTACGCGGCGGTCGCCTCGGCCCGCCGGTCCTCGCCGACGCGGGCGCCGACGACCCCGTACCCGTACACGGCCGCGTGCTCGGCGGCGAGTGCCGCCTGGACGGCGTCCAGGGCGCTCATGAGCGGTTCCTCTCCCTCTCGTCGCGCGGGGCGCTACGCGCCCCGGCCGGCGGTCAGCAGGTATGCCTGCGCGGCGGTCGCGGCCCCGACGGACGCGAGCAGCCGCGCGTACTCCGGCGGGGCGTCCGCCAGCGCGGCGGTGTGCGCGTCGGAGGCCTTCCGGGCGGCCGTGGCCAGCCCGGCGAGGGCGGCGCCCGGGTCCTGCGGCACGGGGTCGGCCGCGGCGGCCGGAGAGCTCGCCGGGGCCGCCGGGGCGCCGGGGGAGGGTGTCACCGCGCCGGGCGCGGCCGCTCCGGAGTCGGGGCCCGGCGTGGCGGGGGCGCCCGTGCCGTCCTCGCCCAGGGCGGCCGTGTGGGCCGCCACCGCCGCGCGCAGCGGGAACAGCCGGACGCCCAGCGAAGGGTAGGCGGCCAGGACCGCGTCGTACCGGGCCAGCAGCGCCGCGCTGACCGCCACGGAGCGCCGCCGCAGCCGCGCCTCCTCGCGTGCCGCGCGCTCGGCCGCGGACGCGGTGCGCGGCGTACCGGCCCCCTCGCCGGACGAGCACCCGGCGGCCCACAGACCCGCCGTGGCCAGGGCGCCCGTCGCGAGGAGCGCGCGCCTGCGTGTCGTACCCGTGCGCCCCACGCGTCTCTCCCATCGGCCGGGCCCGAAGATCACCGCAGGCGAGCGTACCTGCGGCTCGGCGCGAGGTGGACGGCAACACCCCCCGCGACCGGATACCCTTTGGTCTGACACGCGACGAACCCACAACAGCACACGCGGCCGAGGAGTCACCCGGATGAGCACCACCCAGAGCGAACGGCTGCGCGGGCTGCTGGAACCGCTCGTCAGCGCCAAGGGTCTGGATCTCGAGGAGATCGAGGTGTCCCGGGCCGGCCGTCGCCGGATGCTGAGGGTCGTCGTCGACTCGGACGAGGGCGTGGAACTCGACGCCTGCGCCGAGCTGAGCCGCTCCATCTCGGACACGCTGGACGAGACGGACGCGATGGGCGACGAGGAGTACGTCCTCGAAGTGAGCTCGCCGGGCGCCGACCGCCCGCTGACCGAGCACCGCCACTACGTACGCGCCACCGGCCGGCTGGTCAGACTGCAGCTGCGGGAAGCCGGCGAGCTGGTGGCACGCATCCTCTCCGTGGACGACGAGGGCCTCGATCTCGAGGTGCCGGGCGTGAAGGGGCGCAAGCCCACCACCCGCCGCGCGGAGTTCCCGGACATCGCGAAGGCGCGCGTGGAGATCGAGTTCAACCGCAAGGACAAGAAGGAAGAGGAGGCGTAACCGTGGACATCGACGTGAAGCTCCTGAGGGGCTTGGCACAGGAGAAGGAGATTCCCTTCGACCTGCTGGTCGAGGCGATCGAGTCGGCCCTCCTCATCGCGTACCACCGCACCGAGGGAGCCCGCCGCCACGCCCGTGTCGTGCTGGACCGGCAGACCGGGCACGTGACGGTGTGGGCGAAGGAGGACCCGGCCGATCTGGAGGAGGGGCAGGAGCCCAAGGAGTTCGACGACACGCCGTCGGACTTCGGCAGGATCGCCGCGAGCACCGCCCGCCAGGTCATCCAGCAGCGGCTGCGGGACGCCGAGAACGACGTGACGTTCGGCGAGTACGCGCGCCGCGAGGGCGACGTCGTCGCCGGTGTGGTGCAGCAGGGCAAGGACCCCAAGAACGTCCTCGTCAAGCTGGACGACAAGCTGGAAGCGATCCTTCCGGTGCAGGAGCAGGTGCCGGGCGAGGAGTACACGCACGGCCTGCGGCTGCGGACCTACGTCGTCCGCGTCGCCAAGGGCGTGCGCGGTCCGTCCGTCACTCTTTCGCGTACGCACCCCAATCTGGTGAAGAAGCTCTTCGCCCTGGAGGTCCCGGAGATCGCCGACGGTTCGGTGGAGATCGCCGCGATCGCGCGTGAGGCCGGTCACCGCACCAAGATCGCCGTACGGTCCACCCGTTCGGGCCTGAACCCCAAGGGCGCCTGCATCGGCCCGATGGGCGGCCGTGTCCGCAACGTCATGGCCGAGCTGCACGGCGAGAAGATCGACATCGTGGACTGGTCGGACGACCCGGCCGAGATGGTGGCGAACGCGCTGTCACCCGCCCGGGTGTCCAAGGTGGAGGTCGTCGACCTGGCCTCCCGTTCCGCCCGGGTGACCGTGCCGGACTACCAGCTGTCCCTGGCGATCGGCAAGGAGGGGCAGAACGCCCGCCTGGCCGCCCGCCTCACCGGCTGGCGCATCGACATCCGTCCCGACACGGAGCAGCAGCCGGCCGAGCAGGACTGAGGCCGCCCGGGAGCGCCCCTGGCGGGGCGCTCCGGGAATAGAACCCGCCATGGTCACGTTGTGCCACGATGAGATCACGACAACAACCGTTCGATTTTTGCCCCAAAGGGGTGAGGTCGGTGCGGGGAGGTAGACTTAACCGTGTCTGGCCGGACGCATGCCCGCGTATGCCCTGAGCGCACCTGTGTGGGATGCCGGGAGCGGGCGGCCAAGCGCGATCTGCTGCGCATCGTGTTGATCAAGGGGGCCTGCGTCCCCGATCCACGCGGTACGCTGCCCGGCCGGGGTGCATACGTGCATCCCGCCTCGGTCTGTCTCGACCTGGCGGTCCGCCGCCGGGCGTTCCCGAGGGCCTTCAAGGTCCCGGGGCCGCTCGAAACCGCGGAGTTGCGCCGGTACGCAGAGCAGTGACCTTGTAAGAAAGAAGTACGGCACGGAACCCCGTGCGGTCAGGTACCTCGCGAGTGGAAGTAGGTCGAGATTGCGATGAGCACTCGATGAGTACGCGATGAGTACGCCCATGAAGTAGCGACGGTCCGGCGGTAACCCGGACCTAAAAGGAGCGAAGTGGCTAAGGTCCGGGTATACGAACTCGCCAAGGAGTTCGGTGTGGAGAGCAAGGTCGTCATGGCCAAGCTCCAGGAACTCGGTGAATTCGTCCGTTCGGCGTCTTCGACGATCGAAGCGCCGGTTGTACGCAAACTGACCGACGCGCTGCAGGGGCCCGGCGGATCCGCCGGCAAGACCGCAGCGAAGCCCGGCGCGCCCCGCAAGGCAGCGCCTTCCCCCAAGCCCGCGGCACCCGCGCCCTCCCCGGCGCAGGCCGCCCGTCCGGCTGCCCCGAAGCCCGGTGCCCCGGCACCGAAGCCCGCGGCGGCCGAATCGTCCTCCCCCGCGGCGGCCGGCCGCCCGGGCGGACCCACGACGCCGGCCCCCGGCCCGCGTCCGACCCCGGGTCCCAAGCCGGCCCCCGCGACGCCCAAGCCGGCGCCCGCGTCCCCGGCTCCGGCGAACCCGGAGTTCACCGCGCCTCCGTCGGCCCCGGCCGCCGGTCCGCGCCCCGGTGCGACCCCCGGCCCCCGGCCGGCCGCACGTCCCGGCGGCCAGGGCGGTGGCCGCCCCGGCGCCCCGCGCCCCGGTCAGCAGGCCCCGCGTCCGGGCGGTGCCCGTCCCGCGGGTCCCCGTCCGGGCAACAACCCCTTCACCTCCGGCGGCTCCACCGGCATGGCGCGCCCGCAGGCGCCCCGTCCGGGCGGCGCCCCGCGTCCGGGTGCTCCCGGCGCTCCGGGCGGTCCGCGTCCGCAGGGCGCCGGTCAGGGCGGTCCCCGTCCGCAGGCCGGTCCCGGTGGTCCGCGTCCCACCCCCGGCGGCATGCCGCGGCCCCAGGCCCCGCGTCCGGGCGGCGGCCCCGCCGGTAACCGCCCGAACCCGGGCATGATGCCGCAGCGTCCCGCTGCCGGCCCGCGTCCGGGCCCCGGTGGCGGCGGTCGCGGTCCCGCGGCCGGCGGTCGTCCCGGTGGCGGCGGCGGTGGCCGTCCCGGCTTCGCCGGTCGTCCGGCCGGTCCCGGTGGCGGTGGCGGCGGCTTCGCCGGCCGTCCCGGTGGCGGTGGCGGCGGTCGTCCCGGTGCTCCCGGTGGCGGCGGCTTCGGCGGCGGCGGTGGCCGTCCCGGCTTCGGCGGCCGTCCCGGCGGTCCCGGTGGCCGTGGTGGCACGCAGGGCGCCTTCGGCCGTCCCGGCGGTCCGGCGCGTCGCGGTCGCAAGTCGAAGCGGCAGAGGCGCCAGGAGTACGAGGCCATGCAGGCCCCGTCGGTCGGCGGCGTGATGCTGCCTCGCGGCAACGGCGAGACCGTTCGCCTGTCGCGCGGTGCGTCCCTCACCGACTTCGCGGAGAAGATCAACGCCAACCCGGCATCGCTCGTCGCGGTCATGATGAACCTCGGCGAGATGGTCACCGCCACGCAGTCCGTCTCCGACGAGACGCTGCAGCTCCTCGGTGACGAGATGAACTACACGGTTCAGATCGTCTCCCCGGAGGAGGAGGACCGCGAGCTGCTCGAGTCCTTCGACCTCGAGTGGGGCGAGGACGAGGGCGGCGAGGAGTACCTCGCTCCGCGTCCGCCGGTCGTGACCGTCATGGGTCACGTCGACCACGGCAAGACGCGACTGCTGGACGCGATCCGCAAGACGAACGTCGTCGCGGGCGAGGCCGGCGGCATCACCCAGCACATCGGTGCCTACCAGGTCGCGACCCAGGTCAACGACGAAGAGCGCAAGATCACCTTCATCGACACCCCGGGTCACGAGGCGTTCACCGCCATGCGTGCCCGTGGTGCCAAGTCCACCGACATCGCGATCCTCGTGGTGGCGGCGAACGACGGTGTGATGCCCCAGACGATCGAGGCGCTGAACCACGCCAAGGCGGCCGACGTGCCGATCGTGGTCGCGGTCAACAAGATCGACGTCGAGGGCGCCGACCCGGTCAAGGTGCGCGGTCAGCTGACCGAGTACGGCCTGGTGGCCGAGGAGTACGGCGGCGACACCATGTTCGTCGACATCTCCGCCAAGCAGGGTCTGCACATCGACTCCCTGCTGGAGGCCGTGATCCTCACGGCGGACGCCTCGCTCGACCTGCGTGCCAACCCGGAGCAGGACGCGCAGGGCATCGCGATCGAGTCGCACCTCGACCGCGGCCGCGGTGCCGTCGCGACCGTCCTGGTCCAGCGCGGCACGCTGCGGGTCGGCGACACGATGGTGGTCGGCGACGCGTACGGCCGTGTCCGCGCGATGCTCGACGACAAGGGCAACAACGTCGAGGAAGCGGGTCCGTCGACCCCCGTCCTGGTCCTGGGTCTCACCAACGTCCCGGGCGCCGGCGACAACTTCCTCGTCGTCGACGAGGACCGTACGGCCCGCCAGATCGCCGAGAAGCGCGCTGCGCGCGAGCGCAACGCCGCCTTCGCCAAGCGCACCCGCCGGGTGTCCCTCGAGGACCTCGACAAGGTGCTCAAGGCCGGTCAGATCCAGGAACTCAACCTCATCATCAAGGGCGACGCGTCCGGTTCGGTGGAGGCTCTCGAGTCCTCGCTGCTCCAGCTCGACGTCGGCGAAGAGGTCGACATCCGGGTCCTGCACCGCGGGGTCGGTGCGGTCACGGAGTCGGACATCGACCTGGCGATGGGCTCCGACGCCATCGTCATCGGCTTCAACGTCCGTGCGGCCGGCCGTGCCGCGCAGATGGCGGAGCGCGAGGGCGTCGACGTCCGGTACTACTCGGTGATCTACCAGGCCATCGAGGAGATCGAGGCGGCCCTGAAGGGCATGCTGAAGCCGGAGTACGAAGAGGTCGAGCTCGGTACGGCGGAGATCCGCGAGGTCTTCCGCTCGTCCAAGCTGGGCAACATCGCGGGTGTGCTCATCCGCTCCGGCGAGGTCAAGCGCAACACCAAGGCGCGCCTCATCCGCGACGGCAAGGTCATCGCGGAGAACCTCAACATCGAGGGTCTGCGTCGCTTCAAGGACGACGTCACCGAGATCCGCGAAGGCTTCGAGGGCGGTATCAACCTCGGAAACTTCAACGACATCAAGGTCGACGACGTCATCGCGACGTACGAGATGCGCGAGAAGCCGCGCGTCTAATCCCCATGCGGCAGCCGGGGCCGGTCGGCGGAGAATATCCGTCGATCGGCCCCGGCCGTTCCGTGTACGGTTCTTGTGTTCCCGCCGCGTGGACGGCGGGGCCGTTCGAACCCGAACCGGCGGGACATCCGGGCATACATGTATGTGGGGACACTGTCCTTCGACCTGCTTCTCGGCGACGTACGGTCGTTGAAGGAGAAGCGCTCCGTCGTCCGCCCGATCGTCGCGGAGCTCCAGCGCAAGTACGCGGTGAGCGCGGCGGAGACCGGCGATCAGAACCTCCACCGCAGGGCCGAGATAGGCCTGGCGATGGTCTCCGGTGACGTCGGGCATCTCACGGAGGTACTGGACCGGTGCGAGCGGATGGTCGCCGCCCGGCCCGAGGTGGAGCTGCTGTCCGTACGGCGGCGGCTGCACACCGACGAAGATTGACCGAGCAAGAAGCGCGAAAGGTGCACACGACAGTGCACGGCGCGAGAAAGAGGAGACGGACCAGTGGCCGACAACGCGCGGGCGAAGAAGCTGGCGGACCTCATCCGGGAGGTGGTGGCGCAGAAGCTGCAGCGCGGGATCAAGGACCCGCGGCTCGGTACGCACGTGACCATCACCGACACCCGGGTCACGGGTGACCTGCGGGAGGCGACCGTCTTCTACACCGTGTACGGCGACGACGAGGACCGCAAGGCGGCCGCCGCCGGCCTGGAGAGCGCCAAGGGCATCCTGCGCTCGGCGGTCGGCGCGGCGGCGGGGACCAAGTTCACGCCCACCCTGTCGTTCGTCGCGGACGCCCTCCCCGAGACGGCCCGGACCATCGAGGAGCTCCTCGACCAGGCCCGCGCCTCGGACGCCAAGGTGCGCGAGGCGGCCTCCGGTGCCGCCTACGCCGGCGAGGCGGACCCGTACCGCAAGCCGGAGGACGACGAGGACGCCGCCGCCGAATGAGCCAGCACACCACGCCGGACGGCCTTGTCATCGTCGACAAGCCGTCCGGCTTCACTTCGCACGACGTCGTCGCGAAGATGCGCGGGATCGCCAGGACCCGCCGCGTCGGACACGCGGGGACGCTCGACCCGATGGCCACCGGCGTACTCGTCCTCGGTGTCCAGAAGGCCACCAAACTCCTCGGGCACCTCGCGCTGACCGAGAAGGAGTACCTGGGCACCATCCGGCTCGGGCAGAACACCATCACCGACGACGCCGAGGGCGAGATCACCTCGTCCACCGACGCCTCCGCCGTCACGCGCGAGGCCGTCGACACCGGGGTCGCCGGGCTGACCGGCGACATCATGCAGGTGCCGTCCAAGGTCAGCGCCATCAAGATCGACGGCAAGCGGTCCTACGCGCGGGTGCGCGGCGGCGAGGAGTTCGACATCCCCGCCCGGCCGGTGACCGTGTCGTCCTTCCAGGTGTACGACATGCGCGAGGCCGTCGCCGAGGACGGCACGGCGGTCGTCGACCTGGTCGTGTCGGTGGTCTGCTCCTCCGGCACGTACATCCGGGCGCTCGCCCGCGACCTGGGCGCCGGCCTCGGCGTCGGCGGCCACCTCACCGCGCTGCGGCGCACCCGCGTGGGGCCGTACAAGCTGGACGCTGCCCGCACCCTGGACCAGCTCCAGGAGGAGCTGACCGTGATGCCGATCGCCGAGGCCGCGGCAGCGGCGTTCCCGCGCTGGGACGTGGACGAACGGCGCGCGAAGCTCCTGCTCAACGGCGTACGGCTCGACATGCCGGCCCCGGACGCCTCCCCGGCCGCGAGCCCGGCACCGGTCGCGGTGTTCGGGCCGGACGGCCGCTTCCTCGCCCTCGTGGAGGAGAAGAACGGCAAGGCCAAGAGCCTCGCCGTGTTCGGCTGACCCCGCCGCCCACCGTGGAGCGGGCCCCGGGCGCTTCCTGCGGAGCCCCGGCCCGCTCCACGATCCCCCTTGTCCCGGTTCTATCCGTCCCGACGCCGATTTTCACCCACTTGGCGAGGCGCTCGGAGCGAACCGAGGGAGCGCCGGGGGGCGCTTTTCGTCCCGCTCCTTCTCCCCGTGATCATCGCGGTCCTACCGTCGAACCATGGAACGCGGGGACCGGGCGACGCTGGTGAAGATCTGTGACCCGGCGGGCCGGCTGCGCGGCACCGGCTTCGCCACCGACGACCTGGGCACGGTCGTGACCAGCCACGAAGCCGTCGACGGACTGGTACGGGTCGTCCTGCACGCACCGGGCGGCCGCACGTTCACCGCCGGGGCCGACGCCATCACCCCGCTGCCCGGCGCCGCCCTCGCCCTCGTCCGCACCGAAGGACTCGGTCTGCGCCCCCTGCCGCTGGCCGGGCGGGAGCACGTCGAACCCGGCGGGTACGTACGGATCGCCGCGGGCGGCTGGCGCCAGGCCCGGGTCCTCGGCACGGCCGACGTGACGTACACCGCCACCGACCGGTTCCACCACCTCGGCGGCGTCCTCGAACTCGCCATCGGCACCGAAGGCAGCGAGGCGTTGCGGCTCGGCGGCGAGGCCGCGGGCGGCCCCGTCGTGGACGCGGAGACCGGCGCGGTCCTCGCCGTGCTCGGCACCGCGCTGCACGCCGAGCGCCGGGCGGCCGGATTCGCCGTACCGCTCGCGGCGGTGGCCGCCCAGGACCCCGACGGGCCGCTCGCCGCCCTGCTCCGCCGCAGTGCCGCGACCGTCCCCGCCTACGGGCGGGACCTGAACCTGGCCGGCGTCCTCGAACTCACCGCCACCTCCGGCGGCGCGATCGGCGGGCCCGGCCACTGGCCGGACCCCGTGGAGCGGGCCGGGGTGGCCCGCGCGTACGAGCTGTCCGCCGCCTCCGGGACACCGGTGCTCGGCCTCGTCGGGGAGCCCGGCACCGGGCGCACCACCGAGCTCGCCGCGATCGCCGCCCGCCGGGCCCGGGGCGCCGAGCCCGCCCCGACCGTGTGGCTGCGCGGCGCCGATCTGCGCGCGGACGACAGCTCGGTGGCGGACGCCGTCGGCCGCGCCCTGCGCCGGGCGGGGCGGATCGTCGCCGCCTCCGGCCGGCAGGGCCTGTGGGACGAGTCGGCCGCCGCAACCCCCGAACGCATCGCACGGCTGGCCCGCACCGAGGGCCGCCCCCTGCTCGTCCTCCTCGACAGCCCCGAGGAGATGCCGCCGCAGCTGGCCCACCGGCTGCCCGACTGGACGGGCGGCACCGCCACCTGGCTGCGCGCGCACCACGCCCGGCTGCTGATCGCCTGCCGCCCCGAGCACTGGGAGCAGGCCGGCCCGCTGTACCCGGCCGGCACGGTCCGGCGCGTACCGGTCGGCGACCTCACGGCGCGGGAGGCGCGGCGGGCCCGCGCACGGTACGGAGTGCCGGGCGAGGCCGTCGCCGCCGAGGACGCCCGCCACCCGCTGGCGCTGCGGCTGCTCGCCGAGGTACGGGAAGCGCTGCCCGGCGAGGTCCCGGGCCGCCCCGGCCGCGACGAGATCTTCACCGCGCACCTCGACCTGATGTGCCTGCGGATCGCGGTGCGCCTCGCGGCCGCCGCCCGGCCCCCGGTGCGCGGCACCGCGGTGCGGCGGCTCGCCGCGCGCGTGTCCGGCCGCGTCCACGAGGCGGCCCGCCGCTGCCTGGGCGCCGGCCAGGGCGAGCTGGACCGGGCGGCGTTCGAGGAGCTCTTCCCCTGGAACGCCGGCTGGGCCTCGGCGGTCCTCACCGAGGGCCTCCTCACCCCGGCGGGATCCGGCTACCGCTTCGCCCACGAGGAACTCGCCGACTGGCTCCAGGGCGCCCACCTCGACGTCGACGCGGCACTGCACCGCCTGGTGCACCGCTGGTACACGGACCCCGCGCCGCCGGACGCCGCCCCCGCGCCGCCGGACGCCGCCCCCGGGCTGCCGGTGCCGCGCCACCGCATCGGCCCGGTCCTCCAGGCACTGCTGCGCCTCCACCGCGTCCACGGCCCGTCGGCCCTGGCCGAGCGCCTGGAGGGCCTGGTCGGCGCCCTGCACCGCCCGGACGCGCCCGACGATGCCGGGGACGCCGTGTGGTGGGCCGCCCGGCTGCTGCGGGAGGTGCTGGCCAGGGTGCCGGACACACGGCCGTACCTGCGGGTGCTGCGGATGCTCGCCGACCGGATCACCGACCGCTCCCTGCGCGCCGGCGGGCCCGGGCACCTGGGCGGCCTCGCGGAGTTCGGGCCCCCCTTCTGGGAGGGCCTCCGGCTCGGCGAGGACGAGCGCGTCGACCTGCTGCGGCGGCTCGTGCCCGCCGATGGCGCCCCCGCGGCACCGGGCCCGTACGAGACCCCCCGGCCGCCCCGCTACCTCGACAGCGTCGCCGCGCTGCTCGTGGCGGACGCGCGGGGCGTCCAGCCGCTGCTGTGCCGCTGGTTCGGCGACGAGCGGCCGCTGCCCGCCGCACCCGGTGCAGGGGTGCGCCCCACCGTCGCCGGAGCGGCGCAGGCCCTGCTGTACGCCCACCGTGCCCTTGCGGTCGATGACCTGTGCGAAGCGCTCGTCACCACGGTCCATCCACGCGCCGACGAACTGCTCGCCGCCCTCGCCGAGGACGAGCCGTCCGCCCTGTGCCGCGCCGTCGACCGCTGGGCCCACGACGACACGCGCCCCGGCCGCCGCGTCGCCGCCGCCGCGTACGGGCAGCTCGTCGCCGGTCACGCCACCACCGCGGCCGACCGCGAGCTCCTGCGGTACGCCGCCCTCGCGCTGCTCGCCCGCCCCGCGGACCGGGCCCTGCACGGCCCGGCGCTGGGCCTGCTGGTCCGCGACCCCGACAGCCGGGCGCACCACCTCCCGCGGGCCCTGGCCGCCTTCACGGACGGCGACCCCGGGCTGCCCCCGGGCTCCCTCGCCGCCGCCGCGCACACCCACCCCGAACCGGTCCTCGCGGCCTTCCGGGCACGCCTGCGGGAAGCGGGGGCGGAAACCGGGAGGGGGGCCCGCGCCGAGGGTGTCCTGGCCGCCCTCGCCGACCTCCACACACCCGCGCTCGCCCGCCGCGCCGCCGCGCTCGTCCACGAGTACGTCGTCCTGCACCCCGAGGGAGCCGCGCACGCCGCCGCGTACCTCGACCGCCGCCTGGAGCACGGCCCCGCCGCCCGCGCGGTGCTCCTCCCGCTCGTCGCGGGCCTGCTCCAGGACCGCCCCGCGCAGGCGCGCGCAGAGCTGGCCCGGATCCTCGCGGCGCCCGGCACCGGAACCTCCGGGCCGCTGCGCGACGAGCTCCTCGACGTGCTCCTGGAGTACGAGTACGACCGGCGCGCCGAGCGCGACCTCGCCGTACCGGAGGCGCTCCTGCGGGCCGTCGCCCTCGGCGCCGCGCACCGGCCCGAGCTCCGCACCCGCGAGCTGGTGCACCGCACCGGCCTGCTGATGGTCCGCACCCCCGAGGGCGCCACCCGCTTCGACCGGCTTCTCGTCGAGCTCGCCCGGGAGGTCCCCGGCTTCGCGGCCCTCACCGCCGGATGGCTGGCCGAGGCGCCCGAGGACTGGGTCCTCGTCGTCGGACCGAGCACCCGGTGGACCGTCGGGACGCTGGGCAGACCGATGCCGATGCGGGCCGGAAGCCACGGGCATGGCAGTCTTAGACCTGCGTAAGCGGTCCATGACGTACACGGGTTCGGGCGAGGAGCGGTCACAGTGCAGCGCTGGCGTGGCTTGGAGGACATCCCCCAGGACTGGGGGCGCAGCGTCGTCACCATCGGCTCCTACGACGGAGTGCACCGCGGGCACCAGCTGATCATCGGGCGCGCGGTGGAGCGGGCGCGCGAGCTCGGCGTCCCCTCGGTCGTCGTCACCTTCGACCCGCACCCGTCGGAGGTGGTCCGCCCCGGCAGCCACCCGCCGCTGCTCGCGCCGCACCACCGGCGCGCCGAGCTGATGGCGGACCTCGGGGTCGACGCAGTGCTGGTGCTGCCGTTCACGGCCGAGTTCTCCCAGCTCTCGCCTGCCGACTTCATCGTGAAGGTCCTCGTCGACAAGCTCCACGCCCGCACGGTCATCGAGGGCCCCAACTTCCGCTTCGGCCACAAGGCGGCCGGGAACGTCGACTTCCTCCGCGAGATGGGCGGCACGTACGACTACGAGGTCGAGGTCATCGACCTGTACGTCACCGGCGACGCGGGCGGCGGCGAGCCGTTCTCGTCCACCCTGACACGGCGCCTGATCGCCGAGGGCGACGTCGAGGGCGCCGCCGAGATCCTGGGCCGCCCGCACCGCGTCGAGGGCGTGGTGGTCCGCGGCGCCCAGCGCGGCCGCGAGCTCGGTTACCCGACGGCGAACGTCGAGACGCTGCCCCACACCGCGATCCCGGCCGACGGCGTGTACGCGGGCTGGCTCACGGCCGGCGGCGAGTGCATGCCGGCGGCCATCTCGGTCGGCACCAACCCGCAGTTCGACGGCACCGAGCGGACCGTCGAGGCGTACGCGATCGACCGCGTCGGCCTCGACCTGTACGGGTTGCACGTGGCGGTCGACTTCCTCGCCTACGTCCGCGGCCAGGAGAAGTTCGTCTCCATCGAGGCGCTCCTCGAAGCCATCGCGGAGGACGTCAAGCGCTGCCGCGCCCTGACGGACGCGTACGACGGGAAGCAGTCCTGACCGGCTGACCGGCCCTCGCTGGGGGCCTCGGGGGCCGTGGGGCCCGGCTAGTGCGGTTCCTTGCCCCGGGGATGGTCCGCACCCGGCAGGCCGCCGGACGGGTCCGAGCCTGCGGGCAGGTCCGAGCCGCCGGACGGGTCCGGGCGCCCCGGCCGATCCGAGCCGCCGGACGGGTCCGGGGCCCAGTGGCAGGCGGCTCCGCGGCCCGCTCCCGTGAGGACCGGAAGGTCGCGCGTGCGGCAGGCGTCCGCGACCCCCGCGCGGGCCGCCTCGCCCGAGGCGAGGACCTGGCACCGCGCGTGGAACCGACAGCCCGGCGGTATGCGCGACGGGTCCGGGGGCTCACCCGCGAGGACCACCGGCTGCGCGGGGGATTCCGGCAGGACCGACAGCAGCGCCTGCGTGTACGGGTGCCGGGGTGCCGACAGGACCTCCTCCACCGTGCCGGTCTCCACGATGCGACCGAGGTACATCACCGCCACCCGGTCCGCGATGTTCCACGCCAGTCCCAGATCGTGCGTGACGACGAGCGCGGCCAGGCCGAGTTCGTCGCGCAGGCGCAGCAGCAGCGCGAGGATCTCGCCGCGCACCGACGCGTCGAGCGAGGCGACCGGCTCGTCGGCGACGATGAGCTCCGGCTCCAGGACCAGCGCGCCGGCGATGACCACCCGCTGCCGCTGACCGCCCGAGAGCTCGTGCGGGTAGCGCAGGAAGAAGCGCTCCGGCGGGCGCAGCCCCGCGCGCGCCAGCGCCTCGCCGACGGCGGCGCGTTCGCTCCCCTCGTACCCGTGGATGCGCAGGCCCTCGGCGACCGCGTCGTACACCGTGTGCCGTGGGTTGAGCGAGCCGCTGGGGTCCTGCAGCACGAGCTGGACGCGCCGCCGGTACGCCTTGAGAGCGCCGCTCCTGTACCGGAGCGGTGCTCCGGCGAAGGAGACCGAGCCGGATGTCGGCTGCACCAGGCCCAGCAGCGTCCGCGCCAGGGTCGTCTTGCCGCACCCCGACTCCCCGACGAGAGCGACGATCTCGCCGGCCCCAATTCCCAGGTCCACCCCGTCCACGGCCCGAGCGGACGGGCCGCCGCGCCGCCCCGGAAAGGTCACGTGCAGTCCCTCGGCGGACAGCAAGGACGTCATGCGCGGCTCCCGGTCGTCAGCGGGGACCTCATGCACGGGTCCCGGTCGTCAGGACGCAGGCCGAACGGTGGCCCGGCGCCACCTCGGCCAGCGGCGGTACCGCGGTCGCGCACGTCTCCAGCGCCACCGGGCACCGCGGATGGAAGGGACACCCCGGCGGCGGAGAGGCGGGGTCCGGCGGATCACCCGGCAGGCCGCGCGGGGCCCGCCGCGACGCCGGGTCCCCGATGCGCGGGAAGGCGGCGGACAGCGCCCGCCCGTACGGGTGCGCGGCCGCGTCGTACACCTGACGTGCCGGTCCCTCCTCGACCACCCGCCCCGCGTACATCACCGCCAGCCGGTCGCAGGTGTCGGCCAGCACCGCCAGGTCGTGGCTGATCATCACCAGGCTGATGTCCTGCTCGGCGACCAGCCGCTCGATCAGCCGCAGGATCTGCGCCTGGACCATCACATCGAGTGCGGTGGTCGGCTCGTCCGCGACGATCAGCCGCGGATCGCAGGCCAGCGCCATCGCGATCATCACCCGCTGCCGCTGCCCGCCGGACAGTTCGTGCGGGTACGCGGTCGCCCGGGCCGCCGGCAGCCCCACCTGCTCCAGCAGCTCACCGGCCCGCCGGCGCGCCGTCGCGGGCGCCGCCATGCCGTGCACGAGGAGCGGCTCGGCGATCTGGTCGCCGATGCGGTGCACGGCGTTGAGCGAGTGCATCGCGCCCTGGAACACGATCGACGCGCCCGCCCACCGCACGGCCCGCAGCCGCCCCCACTTCATGGCCAGCACGTCCTCGCCGTCCAGCAGGACCCGGCCGCTCAGCCGCGCCGACGCGGGCAGCAGCCGCAGCAACGCCAGCGCCAGCGTCGACTTCCCGCACCCGGACTCGCCCGCGATGCCGAGCTTCCGCCCCGCGCCGACGGTGAGGTCGACACCGCGGACGGCCGGCACGGCGCCCGCCCCCGACCCGTAGGTGACCCTCAGGTCCCTGACCTCCAGCAGGCTCAACGCCCCACCCCCAGCCTCGGGTTGAGCACCGACTCGACCGCCCGCCCGCACAGGGTGAAGGCGAGCGCGACGACCGCGATCGCGATCCCGGGCGGCGCCAGGTACCACCAGTGCCCGGACGACACCGCACCCGCCTCGCGCGCGTCCTGCAGCATGCCGCCCCACGACACGACCGTCGGGTCGCCGAGCCCGAGGAACGCGAGCGTCGCCTCGGTCAGGATCGCGGTGGAGATGCACAGCGTCGTCTGGGCCAGCACCAGCGGCATCACGTTGGGCAGCACGTGGCGGCTCATGACGTGCCCGTGCCCGCCGCCGAGCGCCCTGGCGCGCTCGATGTACGGGCGCGACTCGACGGCGATCGTCTGCGCGCGCACCAGCCGCGCCGTGGTCGGCCAGCTCGTCACGCCGATCGCGAGGATCACCGTCCACATGCTCCGCGACATCACCGTCGCCAGCACGATCGCCAGCACCAGCGACGGCATCACCAGGAACCAGTCGGTGATCCGCATCAGCAGGGTGGACAGCCGGCCGCCGTAGTGGCCCGCGACGATCCCGACCAGCGTCCCGATGGCCACCGACAGCGCCGCCGCGAGCAGCCCCACGGCGAGCGACACCCGCGCCCCCCAGACCAGCAGCCCCAGCAGTGACCGCCCGAACTGGTCGGTACCCAGCGGGAACGCGCCGCTCGGCGCCTCCAGCGCCGCACCCCGCGCGTCCGTCACGCTCTGCACGTCATCACCGACCAGCAGCGGCGCGGCGAGCGCGACCACCGCGATCAGGGCGAGAGCGGCCAGCCCGCACAGCCCGGCCCGGTGCGTGCGGTACTGCCGCCAGAAACGCCCTGCCGACTCACGCCGCCGGGCCCACGCCAGGGACGTCATCGGCCCACCCGGGGGTCGAGCAGCGGATACAGCAGGTCCGCCAGCAGGTTCATCAGGATCATCGCTCCCGCGAAGACGACGAACAGCCCCTGCACCAGGGGCAGATCGGGCACGGACAGCGCCTGGTAGAACAGGCCGCCGAGACCCGGCCAGGAGAAGACCGTCTCGACGAGGATCGAACCGGCGGCCACATGGCCCAGGTTGATGAAGACCATGGTCACGGTCGGCAGGAGCGCATTCGGCACCGCGTGGCGGCGGCGTACGGCATCGTCGCGCAGGCCCTTGGCCCGCGCCGTCGTCAGGTAGTCCCCGCCCATCTCGTCGAGGAGCGAGGAGCGCATCACGAGCAGCGTCTGCGCGTACCCGACGGCCACCAGCGTCACCACCGGCAGCACCATGTGGTGCGCCACGTCGAGGACGTGCGCGAACCCCGTACCGCCGTCGCCCGATTCCATGCCGCCGGTCGGGAACATCCCGGGGACCGGCCCGATCCCCACCGCGAACACGATGATGAGCAGCAGGCCGAGCCAGAACGACGGCACCGACCACAAGGTCAGCGCGACGCCCGTGTGCACCCGGTCGCCGACGCCGCCGTGGCGCCAGGCCGTCCGGGTGCCGAGCCACAGCCCGATCGCCGAGTAGATCACCACGGCCACCCCGGTCAGCAGCAGCGTCGCCGGGACCTTCTGCGCGATCAGCTCGCCGACCGGCGCGCGGAACTGGTACGACATCCCCAGATCGCCGGTCAGTGCCTTGCCGCAGTAATCCGTGAACTGCTGCCACAACGGCAGGTCCAGCCCGAACTGCCGCCGCAGCGTGGCCATCTGCGCGGCGGACGTCGGCTGGCCGTGCGTCATCGCCTTGACCGGGTCACCGGGGAGGATCCGGAAGAGGAAGAAGCTGGTGACGAGGACGGCGAGCAGGGAGACCACCGCGCCCCCCAGCTTGCCCGCAAGGTAGCGCGGGTACGCCGTGGCCCCGCGCGGCGCCGTGACGCCGCCCCCGGCCGCACCGGCGGGCGCGCTCGCGGTCGTCACCGGCTACTCGCGGTCGTCGGCGGTGGACCGGCGGCGGACCGCAGTCCAGACCCCGACCGCGAGGAGAATCAGCGCGGCGGGGCCGATCACCAGCCACACGCCCGTCGGGGAGCCGGCGTCCTCGCCGTCCCCGGCCGCCGCGGGCTCGGCCGACCACCAGCTCCAGTAGCCGTCCTGGCCCCACAGGTTGCCGGCCGCCTCCGGCATCGTCCTGATGGACGCGATGTGGTCGGTGCGGTACGCCTCCACCGCGTTCGGGTACGCCATGACGTTCATGTACCCGGTGTCGTACAGCCGCGACTGAAGCTGCTTGACGATCCCGGCCCGCTTCGCGGGGTCGTACTCGGCCGCCTGCCGCGCGTACAGCGCGTCGTACTGCCGGTCGCAGATGAAGTTGTCGGTGGCGCCGGTGTCCTTCGGCGTCGCGGGGAGCGCCGCGCAGGTGTGGATGGAGAGGACGAAGTCGGGGTCGGGGTTCACCGACCACCCGTCGAAGGCCAGGTCGTAGTCGCCCTTCATCCAGGGGTCGGAGACATTGTCGAGGCAGTCGACCTTCAGCCCGATGCCGAGGTCCGACCACCACTCCTGGAGGTACTTGCCGACGGCCTTGTCGTTGGGGTCGGTGGCGTGGCACAGGATCCGGAAGTCCAGCGGCCTCCCGTCCTTGCCGGCGCGCTTGCCCGCGGCGTTCCTGCGGTAGCCGGCGGCGTCGAGGATCCGTTCCGCCCCGGCCGGGTCGTACGCCCGCTCCTGGGAGCCCTCCGGCTTCCAGAAGTACCGGTCGAAGCGCGGGGGGATGTAGCCCGCGCCCTCCACGGCGTGTCCCTGGAAGACCTTGTCCACGATCGCCTTGCGGTCGACGGCGAGGAAGAGCGCCTTGCGGACCTGCGGGTCGAGCAGGGCGGGATGCCCGGTGCCGAACCTCTTGCCGTCCTGGGCGCGCGCCCCCGGGTTGGTGGCGAGGGCGTAGAACCGGCGGCCGGGCGCGTCGTTGACCTTGATGCCGGCGGTGGACCGGAGGGACGCGGCCTGGGCCGGGGTGAGGTTGGGGACGAAGGAGACCTCGCCCTTGCGCAGCGCGGCGACGGCGGCGTCACCGTCCTTGTAGTACCTCAGCACCAGTTCGTCGAACTTCGGCGCCCCGCGCCAGAAATGCTTGTTCGGCCTGAGCTTCACGTACTGGTCGACCTTGTGGTCCGTGATGACGAAGGGGCCGTTGCCGACGATCGGGAACTGCTTGTCGTTGTTGAACTTCGAGAAGTCGCCGACCTTCTCCCAGACGTGCTTGGGCACGATCGGGACGTCGAGTGCGGTCATCGTCGCCTGAGGCTTCTTCAGCTCGATGACGAGGGTGCGCGGGTCGGGCGCGGTGACCTTCCGGAAGTTGGCGGTGAAGCTGCCGTTGGCCGTGGCGGCGTCCTCGTCCGTCATCATCTTGTTGAAGGTCCAGGCGGCGTCCTCGGCCGTCGCCGGCTTGCCGTCCGACCACCTGGAGTCGTCGCGGATGGTGTACGTCCACGTCAGCTTGTCGGCGGAGGGCTTCCACGCGGTGGCCAGGCCCGGGATGGTCCGGGCGTCCTTGACGTCGTAGTTCGTCAGGTACTCGTAGGTCAGCCGGTGGATGGTGGTGGAGACCAGCCGCTGCGCGAGGAAGGGGCTCAGGGAGTCCACGCTCTGCGAGACGGCGATCGTCAGGACGCTCGGGGAGCCGTCGTCGCCGGCCGCCTGTGCCGGTAAGCAGACGAGAGTGGTGGCGGTGACGCCTGAGGCGAGAAGCAGTCTGAGGGAGCGGTGCGGAGCCATGGTGACCATGAGGTGAACCTCGCGTCGATCTCGGGGCGCCAGCTGGTGAAGCGAGGTCTACCAGCGCCGGAGGGCCGCGTCAACGATGCGTCAAACCCGTTCTGCGCTGGGGGAATACGGCCGAGGGCCCGCACCGTGGTGATGGTGCGGGCCCTCAATGGTCCAGTCCTCTGCCGCCTTACTGCTGAGGGGTTGGCGGCGCCTGCGGAGGCTGCTGCGCGGGCCATCCGACGGGCGGCTGCCCGGGTGCCTGACCCTGCTGCTGCGGCGGCTGCTGCTGCCACTGCTGGGGCGGTCCGTACGGCTGTCCGGGTGCGGGCTGCTGCGGGGCGTACGGCTGGCCCGGCGGCGGCTGCTGCGGCGCGTACGGCTGGCCCTGCGGCGGGTACGGCTGTCCGGGGACGGGCTGCCCCGGCTGCTGCGGGGCGTACGACTGGCCCGGCACCGGAGGCGCCATCTGCGGCGGCATGCCGCCCTGCCCGTCACCGGTCCACAGCCCCTGTGCCTGCTGCGCCCGTACGAAGTCCTCGGCGACCATCGCCGAGAGGTTGAAGTACGCCTCCCGGGTCTTCGGCCGCATCATGTCGAGGTCCACCTCGGCGCCCGCCGCCAGATGCTCGTCGAACGGCACCACGACGACGCCGCGGCAGCGGGTCTCGAAGTGCTGGACGATGTCCTCGACCTTGATCATCTTGCCGGTCTCGCGGACCCCCGAGATCACCGTGATCGAGCGCTGCACCAGCTCCGCGTACCCGTGCGCCGAGAGCCAGTCGAGCGTCGTCGACGCGCTCGACGCACCGTCGACGGACGGGGTCGAGATGATGATCAGCTGGTCGGCGAGGTCGAGGACCCCGCGCATGGCGCTGTACAGCAGTCCGGTGCCGGAGTCGGTGAGGATGATCGGGTACTGCTTGCCCAGGACGTCGATCGCCCGCCGGTAGTCCTCGTCGTTGAAGGTCGTCGAGACGGCCGGGTCCACGTCGTTGGCGATGATCTCCAGACCGGAGGGCGCCTGCGAGGTGAAGCGGCGGATGTCCATGTACGAGTTCAGGTACGGGATCGCCTGCACGAGGTCACGGATGGTCGCCCCGGTCTCGCGGCGCACGCGCCGCCCGAGCGTCCCGGCGTCCGGGTTGGCGTCGATCGCGAGGATCTTGTCCTGCCGCTCGGTGGCCAGCGTGGCACCCAGGGCGGTGGTCGTCGTGGTCTTGCCGACACCGCCCTTGAGGGAGATGACCGCGATCCGGTAGCAGGACAGCACCGGTGTACGGATCAGCTCCAGCTTGCGCTGCCGCTCCTGCTCCTCCTTCTTGCCGCCGAGCTTGAAGCGCGAGGCGGCGGAGGGGGTACGGCTCGACTTGGCCTTCTGCTTGTTGTTGCGCAGCAGGCGGTCGGAGGACAGCTCGACGGCCGCGGTGTAGCCGAGCGGCGCGCCCGGCACGGAGCGTTCCCGCTGGTCGTGCGCGACGGGTGTGGGCCAGGCGGCGCCGGTCCGCGGGTCGTGGGCACCGGGCTGCGGCTGACCGGGCTGGGCGTGCGGCTGGCCCGGTTGCGGCTGCGGCTGGGCCTGGGGCTGGCCGGGCTGGCCGGGGTGCGGGAAGCCGTAGCCGGCCTGGGGGGCGGGCTGAGGCTGCGGTTGCGCCGTGGGCTGCGGGAAGCCGTAACCCCCCTGCGGCGCGGGCGCCTGGGCCGGCAGCGCGCCGCCAGGAGCGGGCTGCGGCTGCGCGGCCTGCGGCTGCCCGTGCTGCGCCGGTACGGGCGGTCCCGCGTGGGGCTGCGGCTGGGCAGGCACGCCGGGCTGGCCGGGGTGCGGGAAGCCGTAGCCGCCCGGGGCGGGCTGGGCCTGCGGCGGGAGCGCGGCACCCGGCTGCGGCTGTCCCGGCTGCGGTTGTCCGGGTGCTCCGGGCTGCGGCTGTGCGGATACGCCGGGCTGCGGGTGGCCGGGTGCGCCGGGCTGGCCGGGGTGCGGGAAGCCGTAGCCGCCCGGGGCGGGCTGGGCCTGCGGCGGGAGCGCGGCACCCGGCTGCGGCTGTCCCGGCTGCGGTTGTCCGGGTGCTCCGGGCTGCGGCTGTGCGGATACGCCGGGCTGCGGGTGGCCGGGTGCGCCGGGCTGGCCGGGGTGCGGGAAGCCGTAGCCGCCCGGGGCGGGCTGGGCCTGCGGCGGGAGCGCGGCACCCGGCTGCGGCTGTCCCGGCTGCGGCTGCGGCTGCGCTGCGGGCTGCGGGAACCCGTAGCCGCCCTGCGGCGCGGGCTGCGCGGGGGCGTGCGGCCGGTCGGCGGCCGGGAGGGCGGGCTGCTCCGCCGCCGGGGCCGGAACCGGCCACTGCGGGGCTCCCGCCGGTGCGGCCGGCTGGAACGCGGGCGGCAACGGCGGCAGGGCCGTGCCCTGTGCAGCCGGCGGGGGAGACCACGGCTGGACCGGCGCCTCCGCGGCGGGCACCGGGGCGGCGGGAGCGTCCGTGGCGGGGGTGTCGGCCGGGGGAGCGTCGGCGGGCGGCGCCTCGGCCGACGGCGCGTCCTGCAACACCGGGGCCTGCGGTACGGCGTCGGCGACGACCGCGTCCTGCGGCGCGCCGGTGTCCCCGGGTGCGTCCTCATCGGCCTCCGCCCGGGCCTCGGGACCGGGCTCAGGGGCGTCCTCGCCGCCGGCTGCGGCCTCGGCCGCGGCCTCGGTGCCGCTGTGGACATCGGCCACGGCCTCGGCCTCAGCGACGGCTTCCGGTTCGGCCACCTCGGTGTTCACGTCCACCGGGGCGGCGAGGCCGTCGCCTTCCGAGCCGCCCGCGTCGCCCAGACCCTCCGTGCCTCCCGTGCCTCCCGTGCCGTCCGCTTCGGCCGAGGATCCGGACGTCACGCCGTCCGCGTCCCGCGTCGCCGTCTCGGCGGAGCCGTCACCGGAAGCCGCCTCGGCCCCGGCCGACGCGGCCGCCTCACGCTCCGCGATCTCGGCCATCTCCCGCTTCAGCGCGGCGGGCGAGAAGCGCATGGTCGCGCCGCTCTCCAGGTCGCCGCCACCGAACGGCTGCGGCGCGTCCGGGACATGGGGAGTGTCACCCGCGGGTGCCTCGGCGGCGTCACCGCTTCCGTGCGGCGACGCCTCGCCGGCGGCCGGCGCGGGGGTCACCGGCGCCGCGGGCGGCGGGGTGGGCAGCGCGGCGGGCGGGACCGCGGGCGCCGGGGCCCCGTGCGGTTCGAAGCCGCTGCCCGAGGGCAGGCCGGGCACGTACACCGGCTGGGCCCCGGGCGGCGGGGGAGGGGCGACCCCGGGCGTACCGCCCTGCGCGGGCACCGACGGGGACGCGCCGCCACCGGACGTGTCACCCGCGTTCTGCGTGTACCAGGCCGGCGGGGTGTAGTCGATGGTGAACTCACCCGTCATCTCGACGGGATCCGCGTCGGACTCGTCGACGGGAAGGTTCCAGCTCCCGTGGATGTCGTCCCGATCGCCGTTCACTTTGCCTCCTGGTGTGGTCGAGCACCCTTGTGTCGTGGTGGGCGGGGGCCACCGTTGACGTCCGATCGGCCCGGCTCTCCCCCTGGGACGCGGCGCATGCGGCTGTCGTCCGTCCACGGCGCCCTGCCCCCACCCTAATCGTCAAGGGTGCCGGACCGGCAGGCCCGTCGGCGGTCGCCCGTCGTCCCCCGCGCCCCGCACTGCCCGTTGGTGACACGGGCGGGGCGCAGCGTGAAGAGCGCGCCGGGCGAAACCGGCACAAGCCCCATGAAAAGAAAGGGATACCCGTCCCGGTGGCGGGCGCTGCTCACAATTCCGTCTCGGCAGCGACGGACCGCACCCCGGGAGCCGCCCTACTGGAGGTCGAACTCCCCGTCACGCGCCCCGAGCACGAACGCCCGCCACTCCGCCTCCGTGTACCGCAGGACAGTGTCGGGGTCGAGGGACGAGCGCATCGCGACGGCGCCGCCCGGCAGGTACGCGATCTCGACGCGTTCCTCGTCGGCGCTGGTCCCGGGAGCGCCCTGCCACTCGACACCCGAGATGTCGAGGGCGTACAGCTCGTCCTTCTCCTGTGCGCTCCCCATGAGGCTTCCTCTCGATCACGGTCGCGGCGAACGGATCCCAAACGGCCCGTGGCGGCGCGTAGTTGTCGGTAGCTGCGCGTCACCGTCGTTCCAATCCTAGGCCACCCGGGGGGCGCGGAAACGTCCCTCGGGCGGCGGAAAACGACCGGCGGGACCTCAGTCCATGCGCCGGGGCATGCCCAGCAGACCCGACTCCGCGTCCGTGGCGTTCGTCATCACCCAGTGGCGCTCGCGCCCGGAGCACCAGAGCGTGACACCGTCCGCCAGGGTCGGCAGTGCCTCCCTCTCGGCCCGGGACAGCCCCAGGATGCGGCCGATCTGCTCCGCCTCCTGCGGCGACACCCGCTGGACGCCCACCAGCGTCGACGCCCGCATCAACCGGGGCGCGACCGGGCTCAGGTACGGCAGCAGCGTCAGCACGGACTGCCAGGGCGACGACACCACCCGTCCGCGCGGCGGCCGCATCCCGCAGTCCCGTACGACCAGGACCGGGCTGCTCACGGTCGCGCCCATCGGCGGGACGCGCCCCACGTCGTGCAGCGTGACGCACTCCAGGCCGGCGCCCGCGGTCTGCGCGAGGACGCTCCACTCCTGCGCGCGGCCGGTCTCCACCGCCACCCGTGCACCGGTGCCCGCCGCGCGCAGCGCCAGCACCTGAGCCGTCCACAGGCCGCCGATCAGCAGCACCTCGTACGGCGTCGAACGGTGGAAGCCCACCATCTGCGGACGCCCCTCGGCGTCGTCGCCGATGACCACGCCGTCGTCCCCGACCGGCAGGGACAGCGCCGCCAGGTGGTCCGTGGCGACGGTGTGCCCGGCGTGACGCGGCCCGAACAGGCCCCGCAGGCCGCGCCTGCCGCGTGCGGACGCCGGGGCGGACGATGCCGACGGCGCGGTCGAGCGGGATGCGGTACGGGCCATCAGCGGGCACCTCCCAGCGGCAGCGTGGCGAGCACGCCCGGCAACTGTTCACGGTCCAGCCGCAGCAGCCCGACCTTCGCGGTGCGGCCCGCCTGCTCCAGGGCCCGCCGCACCCCGACCAGTTCCGTGTCGGAACCACCGGTGATCCGTACATGCCCGAGCACGTTCATCGCCCCTTGGCGGGTGCCCCGCCGCAGCGTGAGGCTGATGGTGGTGGCGTACGCCGGAACGGCGGTGAGCAGCGCGATCAGCTTGGGCAGCGGTGACGCCCCCCGCCCCAACTCGGGCCAGCGCCCGATCGCGTACGTGGTGTGCCAGCGGTCGTCGCACCGCCACACCCGGGACGTCTCGGCGGTACGGCGCTGCGGCGCCGCGTCGGGCCGGCTCGCGCGGGCGGCGAGCCGCGGGCTGGCGCAGGCGGCGATGGCCACCGTCGAGTTGAGCTCTTCCTGGTCCAGCACGACCGCCTGGAAACCGGCCCCGGTCATGCGGCTCGCGACGTGGTCCGCCACGCGCACCAGGCAGCGCTGGGCGCCTTCGATCCCGCCGCCGCGCGCCGCCACCGCTTCACGGCACAGCTCCGGGTCGAGCTTCACGGCCACCCACGTCATGCGCAGGGCCGGCGCCCCGGTCCGCTCCTGCAGCGGGGCGTACGACAGCCGCGCCACCGACTGCTGGGGGAGGTGCGGGGCGGGCGCCGGGCGGACGTGCTGCACGACCTGCACCGACTCCAGGACGATGTCGTCCACTTCCAGGGCACCGCCCAGGACCGACAGGGGCAGCGCACGGGCGCCGAACGCGGGCCGCAGCGCGGAACCGCTCGCCTCCACCCGTACGACCGCGGTGAGGAACGTGCCGTCACCGAGCATGCCGACGGTGCGGCGCTTGGCGTCGACGAAGGGGTACGGACCGAAGTCCGGCACGCTTTCCGCGATCGCCGCCAGCGACGGGTCGACGTCGGGCGCGGCCGGGGCGGCGGCCCGCCGGCGTGAGCGCATCGCCAGGACGGTGGACAGCCAGTCCGGGAGCGCGTGACCGCGACGGCGTATCACGGCGAACAGCACCAGTACGCAACCGAGCACACACGCGGGCACCAGCCACAGGTCACCGAGGGCGACGCCGACCGCGGCGAGACCGAGCGCCGACTCCACGAGCACCAACTGGCGCAGCTGCAGCGGACCGAGACGGCTGTGGCCCGACACGGGGCGCAGGGTCGTCGTCGCGGGGACGGCCGGCGGTGGCGGGGCCGCCGGGGCGTTGCTGCGTTGCCGTCGGGAAGTATCAGGGGCCCGACCGGTAGTCCGCCCATTGCGCGCGCGCGTCGCCGTACCCATCGCCGCGTTGCCCCCTCGTGTCCGTAATTACCAAATTCCTATGGGCGTTGACCGGGCGATCACCCTACCTGAGCAGTAACACGCAGCCGCCAGCAGGCATAGTAGAGGTCGCCACGGCGGCAGGGCCCACGCGATGCGTGTGGGAACCTGGCAGCCCAGCGGGGAGAGGGACAGCAGATAAATGGCATCACGTCGGGACGAACTCAACGCCTACACCTTCGCGAAGCGAAGGCTTGTCGCGCAGTTCGTGCAGCCGAACGCCACCGGCTCGGAGGAGGCCGCGCCACGGCCGCTGCGCGCGGTGCTGCCGGGGGCCATCGTCGGTGTGGTGGTGCTCGCGGTGTTCGCGGCCTGGGGCATGTTCAAGCCGGTGGCTCCGCAGGGCTGGGACCGGCCCGGCGAGAACGTCATCATCGCCAGTAAGTCGACCACCCGTTACGTCGTCCTGAAGACCGGCAGGAAGACGCAGCTCCACCCCGTCCTCAACATGTCGTCGGCCAAGCTGCTCCTCGACCCCGACAAGGGCAAGGTCATCAACGTCGACGAGTCCGTGCTCGACAGCGGCCGTATCCCGCACGGCGCCACCCTCGGCATCCCCTACGCCCCCGACCGGCTGCCCGACCCCAAGGACGCCGGCACCGCCAAGCGCTGGGCCGTCTGCGAGCGGCCGGGCGAAGGCGGCCGGGCCATCCAGAAGGCCGCCTTCGTCCTCGCCCAGCGCGAGGAGAAGAAGACCGAGGGCAGCGACCGCCTGCGCGGCGGGGAACTGCTGTACGTGGAGGGCCCCGACAAGAAGCGGTACGTCGTCGACGCCCAGGGCACCGCGTACCCCGTCGAGGAGGACGAGCTGCTCCTGCGCCAGCTCGTCGGCCAGGGCCGCGCCGCGCAGCGCGTCTCCGCCGCCTGGCTGGACACCCTCCACAAGGGCGACACCATCAGCTTCCCCACGGTCCCCGGCACCGCCGGCGAGGACGCGGGCGTCCCCGGCGACCTGGACGACGCCACCAACAAGGTCGGCATGGTGCTCACCGCCACGGACGGCACCCGCGACCAGCAGTACGTCGTGCTGCGCGGCCGCGTCGCACCCGTCTCGGACTTCACCGCCAAGCTGCTGCTCAACAGCCGCCAGCTGATCAAGCTGGGGCAGGCGGGCCGCGCCACCTCGGTCAGCGCCGCCGCCTTCCAGCCGAGCGAGGCGTTCGGACAGGACAAGAAGTGGCCGCGGTTCGCGCCCAAGCCCGTCAACGAGGCCGGCACCGCCGAGGGCAGCCGCAACACCGTGTGCAACGTGCTGCGCGACGTGGACCGCGACAACGGCGCCACCACGCTCAGCACTTGGGCGGGCACCGACTTCCCCGCCCCGCTGCCGACCGGGTCGAGCAGCGCCTACGTCACCCCCGGATCCGGCCAGCTCTTCCGGCAGTACAAGGGCGCCAGGACCGACACGGGCTTTCTCTTCCTCGTCACCGACACCGGACTGCGCTACGCCATGCAGTCCAACGGCGACAACGCCACCGACGACTCCGGCATCGGCGACTCCGGCTCGAAGGAGGAGAAGCAGGCGCGGATGATGGAGGCGCAGCAGGCACAGAACAAGCTCGGCTACAAGAACGTCGAGCCCGTGCCCGTACCGGCCGCGTGGTCGACCTTCCTGCCGACCGGGCCCCGTCTGTCGAGCGGCGCCGCCGCCCAGCCGCAGGGCTCCTGAGGGCCGGGGCGACGACGATGACGTACACGAAGACGAGCGCGGACGCGGCCGCGCACCCGCGTACCCGCAGGCGCCCGCGGACCGCCGCCGCGGTCACCGCGGTCACGGCCCTCACGGTCCTCGCGCTGCCGGCGCCCCCCGCCGCCGCGGAGGAGTCCACGCAGTGCACCTTCCCGGGGAAGACGTACGCAGGGCGTCCGTGGGCGCTGCAGCGGGTCCTGCTCGACGAACTGTGGAAGCAGTCCACCGGCAAGGGCGTGCGGGTCGCCGTCATCGACACCGGCGTCGACGTCAAGCACCCGCAGCTGGCGAAGGCCGTCGACACCGGGAGCGGGGCGAACCTGCTGCCCGAGAAGGACGCGAAGGGCGAGAAGCTCGACCGGGGCAAGGCCGACGGCACCACGGACACCGTGGGCCACGGCACCAAGGTCGCCGGCATCATCGCCGCCCGCCCCGCGAAGGGCACCGGCTTCGTCGGCCTGGCACCGGGCGCCACGATCATTCCCATCAAGCAGAACGACGCCGACGGCAACGGCACGGCCTCGTCCCTCGCCCGGGCCATCCGGCACGCCATCGACGAAGAAGCCGATGTGATCAACATCTCCCAGGACACCGCCAACGCGGTGGAGCCGGCGCCGGAGCTGAAGCAGGCCGTCGACGCGGCGCTGGAGAAGGAGATCGTGGTCGTCGCCTCGGCGGGCAACGACGGCCTGGGCGGCAACGTCAAGAAGACCTATCCCGCCTCGTACGAGGGGGTCCTCGCGGTGGCCTCCTCGGACCGCAACAACGAGCGCGCCGCCTTCTCGCAGTCCGGGGATTTCGTCGGCGTCGCCGCGCCGGGTGTGGATATGATCTCCACCGTTCCCGGCGGCGGCCACTGCGCGGACAACGGCACCAGCTTCTCCGCGCCGTACGTCGCCGCCGTCGCGGCCCTCATCAAGAGCAAGCACGACAAGTGGACGCGGCAGCAGATCGTCGCCCAGATCCAGCAGACCGCCGAGCGTTCGGTCGCGGGCCATGACCGCCTCGTCGGCTGGGGCGTCGTCGACCCGGTCCGTGCGCTGACCGAGGACGACAAGCCCATCGAGAAGCCCGTCGCCCACGAGGGCCTGACCCGCGCCGAGGCACCGACCCCGGCCGTGGCCCACCTCGGCGAATCACCGGAGGAACGCACGGCCCGCCTCGCGACGTACGTGGTCGTGGGCGGAGGGGTCCTGGTCGCCGCCATCGCCGGCGGCGCGGTCGCCGTACGCGATGCACGGCGCCGCGCGAGACGGGTCGCGACCGGGGCGGGCGGCTGACGTTGCAACCGCATCGCAGGGAACAGGCGTGACAGACAAGGCACTTCAGTTGTCATAGCCAGTGACTAGAGTGGCTGTGGCACAGAGATGTGCTGGACGACTGAGTAAACGGGGAGGCATGAGCAACGTGCTCGTGGCTGTAGGTATCGGGGGCGACGGCTGTGGCGAGTGACCTCGAGCGCGGCGTAGGCGCGCTGAAGAAATTCCGTGACCGGGTGAACGACGTCCTGTCGAACCTCGAAGGGGCCACAGGCACCGGCTCCAAGGTCGCGAACGAGCGGATGACCCGCGGCTCGCTCGGAGTCGGCATGCAGTTCTCCGAGGCGGACGGCTTCTACACCCAGTACAACCGCGTCCACAAGGCGCTCGTCACGCTCTCCAAGTCCCTCAACGACCAGATCGAGATGTACAGCATCGCGGTCCACGCGGCCGACGTCGGCTTCGACAACGTGGAAGAGGACATGCGCCGCCGGTTCCACGTCATCCACGCGCGGCTGGACAAGCAGTACGACGACGCCGTGGAACGCCGGAAGGCGAAGGACAAGAGTGATGCGCCGGAGCAGCCTCGCAACGAGGTCCAGGGCGCCGATGCGGACCTGGGGTGATGATCGATGACTGACAACAAGCCGCCGACGCTGCCGGATCCCGAGCAGCAGGCCACGCAGGCACAGCAGCAGCAGAACGCCGACGACGCCCAGATCCACGGCCAGTTCGCCGCCACGGACATGGCGCAGCGCGTCTCCTCGATCCTGAGCGACGTCTTCGGCTCCACCGCCGGAGTCAGCCTCTTCGGCACGACCAGCTTCGAGAACGCCCCGCTCAACGCGATGCTCGACCTCCTGGACAGCGCCAACCCGGAGGACCTGGAGCAGGCCGGTATCGCGCTGACCGATGCGACGACCGCCCTCAACAAGGCGGCGTCGGACCTCGCCCACTTCGTCAAGGACACCGACTGGGAGGGCGAGGCGGCCAACGAGTTCCGCCGCTACGGCGGGGAGCTCGTCACCTACACGTACGGCCTCGGCACCTTCGCCAACACGGTCGGCGAGCAGATGAAGGTGGCGAGCACGGGCCTGGCCTCGGTCCGCAACTCCAAGCCGCCGCGCGACGGCCGGCTGGTCCAGAAGAAGCCCGACGACTTCGCGCTGCCGGAGCGCACGCAGGACAACCAGGACTACCAGAAGGCCCTCCAGGTCGAGAAGGACCGCCAGGAGGCCATCAACCAGATGAACCGCCTGGCGTCCTTCTACGCGGTCTCGGAAAGCACTCTGGCGGCCCAGGAGCCGCCGACGCCGCCGAAGCCGTTGGGGGTTGCGGTGCCGCAGCCGTCAGGCGGCATCTATGACGAATCCCCTTCGCAGGGTGCATCCGGTTCTGCCGACGTCCGGCAAGCGACGGCCGCACCCACTTCGGTGAGCCGCGCAAGTGTCAGCGAAGTCGAGAGCGTGTCCCGGCCGGACGTGCCCGGAAAGCCGGTTGAGGTCCCGGACAAGCCCGCCGGGCCCGTGGGTTCGAACCCCTCGGTGGTCATCGACACCGTCGCGACGCCCCCCGCGCCCACGGCGCCTGTCGGCACTCCTCCGACCGCGCCGCCTCCTGGCCCCACGGGACCGACCAACTCTGCGCCTCCGCTGATCGGGCCCATGGGCACGCCTCCGCGCGCCGCCACGCCGCCCAAGATCATCGGGACGCAGGGCGTACCTCGGCCCACGGCTCAGGGACCGACCACGGTGGGCCGTCCCACCGGCAGCGGTCCGTCGACCGCGCGTACCACGGGGCCGGTCGGACGTCCCGGGATGCCCGGTCCCACTGGCTCGGGGCCGGCAGCCGGACGCAGTGCGAACCCCGTCGGCCGTCCGGGAATGACGGGAACCGGTCCTGGCCCGGCCGGGCGGAACGGTCTGGTCGGAGGCACCAACCAGACCCCGATGGGCGGCCGTCCGGGAATGCCCTCTCAGGCGCCGGCCGGACGTCAAGGTCCCTCGGCCACGCCCCGCGGTGGTCACTCGAACGGGATCGTCGGTGGCACGCCGCAGCGTCCCACGGGTGGAAACACCGGAGCACGTCTCCCGAAGGGAACGGTCATCGGTGGAGAAGTTCCCGCCACGGGTCGTCCCTCCACTGCCCGACCGAGCCAGTCCGGGGTCATCGGAGCCAACCAGGGGGCCGGTGCTGGTCGCCCCACCGGACGCGGCACGCCCAGCGTGAACGGTGTGGTCGGGACTCCTCGTAGCGCGACGGGACCTGCCGGTGCAGGTGTGGCGGGCGGTCGTGGTGGCCAGCGACGGTCGCGTGATGAAGAGCAGGAGCGATCCGGCTCAACCCGCCCGGACTACCTGACCGAAGACGAAGAGACGTGGGCAGCGCGGCGACGCGGTGCTGTGCCGCCGGTGATCGACTAGGACTCGGAAGGTTCGGGAAGTCAGGATGACGCCAGTAATGAGCCAGGTCCCGAAGCGCAGCACGTCCACCGCGCGGCGCGGCCTGCTCTGTGCCGTGGCCGCGGCGGGAGCGTGGGCGGTGGGCATCAGTGGTTCGGCCACAGCAGCGACTATTACCGACCCACAGTCGAAGCAGTGGTACCTGAACGCCATGCGTGCCGACGAGATCTGGAAAACCGCCACTGGGGAAGGCATCAAGGTCGCGGTCATCGACAGCGGCGTCAATCCCTCCACGCCGTCCCTCAAGGGGCAGGTACTTAAGGGGAAGGACCTTACGGGCGTCAAGGGCGAGGAGACGGACGACCTTACGGGGCATGGCACGACGATGGCTGAGATCATCGCCGGCACAGGTGCGGGGGGCGGCATCAAGGGCCTGGCGCCGGAGACGAAGATCATCCCGTATCGAGTGTCGGACACCGAGCTCCAGAACACGGAGAAGGTGAACGGCTTCGACATGCAGGAGGCAATTCGTGCTGCTGCGGACAGCGACGCTCAAATCATCAACGTGTCGATGTCAAGCGATTACTACAACTCTGCTGTGCGTGACGCGGTTGAGTACGCCCAGAGCAAAGGAAAGCTTCTCTTTGCCGGTGTCGGAAACGGTGCAAAGAAGGGCAACAAGCCTCAGTATCCGGCTAGCTACCCGGAAGCTGTCGCTGTTGCAGCGTCCGGCCCGGACGGCAAGGTGGCCGACTATTCCCAGCATGGCGACTTCGTAGATATCGCCGCTCCCTCTGGCGCCCTCCCTCGCTGGTGCGACGAGACCTTCAAGGCCTACTGTGACGGCGACGGTGGCACCAGCTCCGCCACCGCCCTCGCCTCCGCAACCGCCGCCCTCATCTGGTCCAAGCACCCCGAGTGGACCGGCAACCAGGTCCTCAGGGTCATGTTCGAGTCGGCCAGCCGAGGCGACGACTGGAAGCCCGGCAGCGTCAGCAACTACCTCGGGCACGGTGTCGTCCGCCCCAACGCCCACATCACCCGGGGGCTGGGCAAGCCCGGCGACCCGAACGTCAGCCCCCTGACCAAGGAGAAGGTGGGTGGCGTCCCCGGCGCAGGCGCCTCGTCCGACGCCACCGACCCGTCTGCACCAGCTTCGTCACAAGCCCCGCAGGCCAAGCCCGGCGGCGACGCGGTCGTGGCAGGCTCCGGCAAGAAGGCCGGGGCTGAGGCCGGGGCAGGGAGCAACAGCCAGTCGGGCCTCATCATCGGCGGGGCCGCAGTCGTGGTCGTCCTCGCGGGAGCGGCTTTCGCCGTGCTCCGGCGCCGACGCAGCGCCTGACCCACAGAAACCACCGCTGCTGATGTGAACCGACACGTCGCAGCTCCGTGAGAACCCAAGAAAGGAAGAGCGACACATGGCAGTGCAGAAGGTTGGCGATCAGAGTCTCAAGGATTTCCAGGATGAGATCTCGAACCGCTTCGAATCCGTCAAGGGTCAGCTGAAGAGCCTCCAGGGCGTCATCGACAGCCTCGAGGGCAACTGGAAGGGCATCGGCGCCGGTGCCTTCGACACCAAGCAGACCGAGATCAACCAGGCCATGGTGCGTATCGCGAAGCTGCTGCTGAACTTCCAGGAAGCGATCCAGGTCACCCGCACGACCGCCGGCAACACCGAAGACGAGGTGGAGAAGGCGCTGCGCGGTGTCGACGTGACCGGCGGCTTCTCGGGTGACGCTGCCGCGACGCGCCGCGCCACCTCGAACATCGCAAGCCTCTGACGCACGACGGCGTCAGCACTTACCCCACAGTTCCGCACACACAACGCATTTGGAGGGCTCAGTGCCACGAGCAACCGATGACGTGATGGTCGTCACCTACTCCTCCCTGGAGCAGGCGGCGTCGACGATCGAGACGCAGGCGAAGAGCCTGGACGAGGCCCTCGAGGCCATCCAGGGGAAGATCCGCAGCATCTCCTCCACCTTCGAGGGTGAGGCCAAGACGGCCGCGGACGGCGCCCACAAGCAGTGGGACACCGAGACCCGCCTCATCCACGAGGCCCTCAAGGGCATCGCCAAGGCGGTCCGTGAGGCCGGCCCGGCGTACCAGGCCGGTGACAAGAAGGCCGCCAGCTACTACTAGGAGCCGAGTAGCGGTCACAACGACAGGGTGGGCACGTGCGGGAGGTGCCCACCCTGACTCGTTCCCTGCGTCCGCCGGCCGCTCGCCCCGCTCGCCCCGCTCGCCGACAGCCAGGCACCCGCGCGGCCGGTGAGCGCCCGTGGTGAAGGCGAGCTCCGTTCCGCTGTCGCCCGCGAATTCCACAAGCCTGCGCGGGCCCTCCGTCGCGCCGTCCAGCAAGGCGGCACGAGACGGACCCCCGGAAAACAGCACCGCGGCGCTCCCATGAGGAACGCCGCGGTGTCGTCGCTCGTCCTGCCCGTGCCTAGAACTGCGACGGCATCAGCCCCGTCTGCACCAGCGGGTTGCCGCGCTGGCGGGAGACGAAGATGCCACGGCCCGGCGGCATCGGGCGCATCCTCACGCCGCCGAGGACATCGCCCTCCTGCGGGTCGCCCGAGAGCAGCACGCCCTGCGCGCCGAGCTCCATCATGCGCTGCATGAACGGCTCGTACGTCGCCCGGCTCGCACCCGCCGCGCTGCGGGCGATGATGAAGCGCACGCCCACGTCACGGGCGAACGGCAGCTGCTCGGTGAGCTTGCCCAGCGGGTTGCCGCTCGACGTGGACACCAGGTCGTAGTCGTCGACGACGACGTACACGCACGGCCCGCGCCACCAGCTGCGGTCGCGCAGCTGCTGCGCGGTGACGTCCGGCGACGGCGTACGGCGCTGCATCAGGTCGGACAGCGCGTCCACGTGGTGGTCCATGTTGTTGGACATCGGGACGTACTCCGCCAGGTGGGACGCCGGGGTGACGTCCAGCAGCGCGCGCCGGTTGTCGATCACGAAGAACTTGGCGGAGTCCCCGTCGTACCGCTCGCACAGCTGCTTGATCAGCAGCCGCAGCAGGTTGGACTTGCCCGACTCGCTCTCGCCGAAGACCAGGAAGAACGGATCGCGGTCGAAGTTGACGAAGGCCGGCTCCAGGCTGTTCTCGTCGATACCGAAGGCGATGCCCCGATTCGGCTCCGCGTACCCCGCCGGGAGCTGGTCCGCCGGGAGCTCCCGGGGCAGCAGCCGCACCGCCGGCGCACCCGGCGCCGTCCAGTGGCGGCCGACCTCCTGCGCCATCGCCGCGGTGGCCTCCGCCAGGTCGCTGTCGGAGTTGATGCCGTCGATACGCGGCACCGCGGCCATGAAGTGCAGGCTCTCCGGTGTCAGACCACGCCCCGGTACGCCCTGCGGCACGTTGACGGCCGCCTTCCGGTCCAGCTCGGAGTCCATCGTGTCGCCGAGGCGCAGCTCCAGCCGGTTCATCAGGTGGTCCTTGAGGTTCGCCCGGACCTCCATGGAGCGCGACGCGGTCAGGATCACGTGGATGCCGTAGCCGAGGCCGCGCGCCGCGATGTCCAGCACGGCGAACTCCAGGCCCTCGTACTCGGTCCGGAAGTTGCCCCAGCCGTCGATGACCAGGAACACGTCACCCCACGGCTGCTCCGTCACGGAGATGTCCCCGCGCTCGCGCAGCCTGCGGTACGTCGCGATCGAGTCGATGCCCGCGCTGCGGAAGTACTCCTCGCGCCGCTCCAGGACGGAGTACACCTCGGAGACCGTGCGCCGCACCTTCTCCGGGTCCAGACGCGAGGCGACCCCGCCGACGTGCGGCAGGCCGGCGACCGACGCCAGACCGCCACCACCGAAGTCGAGACCGTAGAACTGCACCTCGTACGGGGTGTGCGTCAGCGCGAACGCCGAGATCAGCGTCCTCAGCAGCGTCGACTTGCCCGACTGCGGACCACCGACGATCTGCATGTGGCCGGCCGCGCCCGAGAAGTCCCGGTAGAGCGTGTCACGCCGCTGCTCGAACGGCTTGTCGACCACACCGAGGGGCACCACGAGGCGCCCCGCCCCCTGGTAGCCGGGCTGCGTCAGCCCGCGCCCCTGCACCGCGGCGAGGCCGGGCAGCAACTCGTCCAGCGGCGGCGGGTTGTCCAGCGGCGGCAGCCACACCTGGTGGGCCTCCGCTCCCCGCCCTTCGAGCCGCCGCACGATCACATCGAGCACGGAGTCCGCCAGCGCGTCGTCCTCGGACGTACGGGCCTCCGGCACGACCGGCTGCGCGGGCCGCTCGACGTACCGCACCGGAACGGGCGCGGCCGTGAACAGCACGGGCCGCCGGTCCACCGGCAGCGGGCCGCCGGGCACCGCGGCGTGCTGGTTCGACCGGTACACGCCGGAGACGTACGCGGCCTTGAACCGCACCATCTCGTCCGTGCCGTACTTCAGATAGCCGGAGCCCGGCACATTGGGCAGGTGGTACGCGTCCGGCACGCCCAGCGCCGCCCGCGACTCCGCCGCGGAGAAGGTCCGCAGACCGACGCGGTACGACAGGTACGTCTCCAGGCCGCGCAGGCGGCCCTCCTCCAGGCGCTGCGAGGCCAGCAGCAGGTGCACGCCCAGCGAGCGGCCGATACGGCCGATCTGCACGAACATCTCGATGAAGTCCGGCTTGGCCGTGAGCAGCTCGCTGAACTCGTCGATGACCAGGACCAGCGAGGGGATGGGCTGGAGCGGGGCTCCCGCGGCACGCGCCTTCTCGTAGTCGTGGATGTTGGCGTAGTTGCCCGCGTCGCGCAGCATCTCCTGGCGGCGGTTCAGCTCACCGCGGATGGAGTCGCCCATGCGGTCGACCAGTGTCAGGTCGTCCGCGAGGTTGGTGATGACGGCCGCGACGTGCGGCATCTGCGACATCCCCGCGAACGTGGCGCCGCCCTTGAAGTCCGCGAGGACGAAGTTGAGCGTCTCCGACGAGTGCGTGACGGCCAGACCCAGCACCAGCGTGCGCAGGAGCTCCGACTTGCCGGAACCGGTGGCGCCCACGCACAGGCCGTGCGGCCCCATGCCCTCCTGCGCCGCCTCCTTGAGGTCCAGCATCACGGGGACGCCGTCCTCACCGACACCGATGGGCACGCGCAGCCGCTCCGACTGCGAGCGCGGCCGCCACGTCCGGCTGACGTCGATGGACGCCGCGTCACCCAGGTTGAGCAGGTCGGTGAAGTCGAGGTTGGCCAGCAGCGGTTCGTCGTCGTCCGAGCCGGAGGCGACCCGCAGCGGAGCGAGCTGACGGGCCAGCGCCTCGGCGGCCTCCAGGCTCAGCCCGTCCGGCACACCCTCGTACACCAGGCCGTGGCCCGACTCCAGTCGCAGCGCGTCGGGGTGGACCACCACCGACAGGCCGCCGCCGCGCGGACCGGCCGGCTCACCCGGTACGACCTCGACGATCGTCACGCCCTGGAGGCCCTCCGCCGCCGCCAGCGCCGACATGGGCGGCACCGACTGGCCGTCGAGCACCACCACGATGTGCGGCTGGTCCAGCAGCGGGTGGCCGCCGCCCTGGAAGCGCGGCCGGCCTTCGAGGCGCCGCGCGAGCATGTCCTCCAGGTCGCGCGCGTCCGTGGTGATCAGGCGCCGTGTCCCCGCGCCGTCGCCGTCACCCTGCGCCTGCACGTGCGGAAGCCACTTCGTCCACTCCCAGTGGTGGGCCGCCTCCTGGCCGGCCGCGACGGCGATGACGAGGTCCTCGGGGGAGTGCAGCGAAGCGAGCGAGCCGATCATCGCCCGCGCCGCCGACCGCACCGACTCCGTGTCACCGCTGACCGTCAAGGAGTAGAAGGCGCGCAGGGACACGGCCATGGGCAGACCGTCGAGGGTGCTGTGAGCCCTGAGAAACTGCTGCATCGCACCGGCGGTGAGCGGCTCCAGCTCGTCGACGGGCGCCGTCTCGGGGGCGACGAGCGGAGTCGCGAGCTGCTGGCTCCCCAGACCGATGCGCACCTGGCCGAAGTCGTCGTCGCCGATGCGCCGCTCCCAGACCCGGCTGCCCTCGGCGACCAGCGCCCACAACTGCTCGGGGGACGGGTGGAGGTAGTACTGCGCGTCGCGCTGGAGCCGTGCCGTCCTCAGCACCGTACGCCGGATCTGGGTGAGGTACTTGAGGTAGTCGCGCCGCATGTCCGCGAGCTGGCCCTGGGTGCCGCGCCGGTAGCGCACGAGCATCGCGATGGCCATGGCGACCGTCGACGCGATCATCACCATGCCCATGATCCGCATGATGGGGTTCGGCGTCATGAAGAAGAAGACGACCGAACCACCCATGCCGAGCGTCGGCAGGAGCTGCATCAGCACGCCCTCCTGCTGCCCTCTCGGCAGCTCGGGCGGGGGTTGCAGCTGCACCTGCTCACCGGGCACTTCGGAGGGCAGGGCCCGTGGTGGGCGCTTGACGACGATTTGACTCACAGCTCACCAATTCCCTTGGCGGACGGAAACGTTCCTATCGGCGCCCCCGTGGCGACGGGTTCCGACCGCGGGGAAGGATCCTACTTGCGCAGGGGGTTACGGGTGGGCGGTAGGGTGGCGCGAAGTGCACGCGCACCTGTGAACCTCCGCAAAGAATCCGGTGATTCGGAACGGGTCGCCCGGAACGGACCACCCGGTGCCGGAACCGGCACCGGAACGGTTGCCGGATCCAGCACCGGAACGGCGGTTGGAGCCGGCACCGGAACGGCAGTTGGAACCAGAACCGGAACGGTTGCCGGAACCAGCACCGGATCCGGGGCCTGAACGGGCGCCGCGACAGCAGCGGGTCCCGGTGCCGGAACCATGCACCGGACCCGCGGAGTACGGGGCACGGTTCACGGAGCCGGAAACGGAGCGCCGCGGTGCCGGCACGCCGACGCGGACGCGCGCACAGCGGGCGCGGAGGCGAGCGCCGGACGCGGAACCTCCGTGCCGGACGCGGAACGCACACAAGAACCAGCCGCATGAGAACCACGAGGGGAAGCAGCAGGTGAGTATGACGGCCCCAGCCGCGGCCACCGGAACCGGCCACCCGGCTCCCGTGACTCCGTCCGGCGGCGGAACCGGTTTCTGTCGCGTCACGGTCGTCGCACCGGACGGCCGCGTCGACGTGGCACTGCCCGAGGACATCCCCGTCGCCGACCTCTATCCGGAGGTGCTCCGGCTGTCCGGGCAGAGCCCGGCACCCGGCGCCCCCGTCGGATACCACCTCGTGCGGCGTGACGGCACCGTGCTCGACGGCGCGCGCTCACTGGCCGCGCAGCGCATCCTCGACGGTGAACTGCTGTCGCTGCGGCCCTTCGCCGAGTCGCTGCCGCCGGCCGTCTTCGACGACGTGTCCGACGCCGTGGCCTCCGCCGTCGCCCGCGACCGCACGCTGTGGAGTGACGCCCTGATGCGGGGCGCCGGCCTCTTCGGCGGCTCCGTCCTGCTCGTGCTGCTCGCCTTCGTGCTGTGGTCGTCCGACCCCCGGCACGACATGCACGGCCTGCCCGGCATCCTGGCCGCCGTGACCGGCGTCCTGCTGCTGGCCCTGGCGTGCGTCCGCGCCCGCGTCTACGACGACCGCGGCTCGGCCGTCGCCCTCGGCATCGGCGCCATGGCCAACGCCGGCGTCGCCGGATCCGGTCTGCTGCCGCTGGCGGACGGGCAGGGCATCGGCCGGCTGCAGTTCCTGCTCGCCTGCGCCGCCGTCCTGGTCTTCTCCGTCGTGCTGACGATCGTCGCCCCCGGCGGCGACGGCCCCTTCGTGGCGTTCGTCTTTGCCTCCGCCGTCGGGCTCCTGGTGACCTTCGTCGCCGTCCTCACCCGGCTGGAGCCGGTCGAGTCCGCCGGCGTGAGCGCGACGCTCGCCGTGGGCGCCCTCGCCTTCCTGCCCGGCCTGTCCACCCGCTTCGCCCGCCTGCCCATCGGCTTCGAGCCGCCCCGTACGGCGATCGGCGGGTACGGCACCGACCCCGAGCCGCAGGGCCCGGTCGACGCCGAGCGCATCGCCGCCCAGGCCCGGCGCGGCCACGAACTGCTGGTCGGCCTCGTCGGCGGCTGCGCCCTGCTGGCGGTGGGCGCCGCGGCGGTCCTCGGCTTCTCCGACGACGTGTGGGCCCAGCTCCTGGCGCTCGGCACCGGTGTGGCGATGATGATGCGCGCCCACCTGTTCCGTTACACCGCGCAGGTCGGCTGCGCCCTGGCCGCGGGGCTGGGCTCGCTGGTCCTGCTGGGCCTCGGACTGTGCCTCAACCCTCCGGCGGAACTGCTCCAGGACGCGCTGCGCGGGGACGGTACGGCGCTCGACATCCGTACGATCTGGCTCACCGCGGCCGTCGCGGCGGTCGCCGCGGTGATCGTCTCGATCGGGCTGATCGTGCCGCGCAAGGGCGTCACCCCCTTCTGGGGACGCTTCCTGGAGATCGCCGAGACCTTCGTCCTGCTGACGCTGATCCCGCTGTGCCTGGCGGTCTTCGACGTCTACCACTCGATCCGCTCGATGACGAGCAAGTGATGAGCGAGTGACGAGCAGGTGAGGCGGGGCCCCGGTACGCAAGTGCAAGGGGCCCTTCCGGGGCTGGTACGCTGTGTGACGGCCGTTTGTGTACGCGCTTCCGGAGCATCTGGGAGCAGCGCCCATCGTGCCTTCGCCTCCGAGTCACGGAAGCTCCCCTGAGACCAAGACCAGGGGCACTCGCAGGCGCATCGAACACCACGAGGAGTACCGAGTGTCTCTCGACGCCGCTACGAAGAAGCAGATCATGGCCGAGTTCGGCACCAAGGAGGGCGACACCGGCTCCCCCGAGGTCCAGGTCGCGCTGCTCTCCCGCCGCATCTCGGACCTGACCGAGCACCTCAAGACCCACAAGCACGACCACCACTCCCGTCGTGGTCTGCTGATCCTGGTCGGCCAGCGCCGCCGCCTGCTGCAGTACCTGGCCAAGAAGGACATCCAGCGCTTCCGTGCGCTGGTCGACCGCCTCGGCATCCGCCGCGGTGCGGCCGGCGGTGCGAAGTAAGACGCCGTGAAGGGAGCGGTTCCCACGCTGAGGGAGCCGCTCCCTTTGCTGTACGCGCTGCGCGTGACACACGTGACGCGCGTGACCCGCGTGATCCACGGGACGCACGCGTGGTCCCCGTACCGGGTGTGCACGCCCGGTACCCGGGGTACGGGATGTGCCGTCGGTACACGGGGTACCCGTAGGACAGAGACGTGCGGGACGCACGCGCCGTACGCCCGTGCACCACGCACCGGCCGTACGAGACGCACTGCGGGACGTGGGTACGGCACCGCCGTACCGGCCCGCAGCCCGTACGCAGGGTGATCGGAATGCCAACCTGAGCCCGAGCTCAGTAATCTGGTCGCACAACGCAATAACGAAAACGCCATAAAAGCCGCAAGGCTGGCAGGGAGGGGCGCCCTCGCCGTCGCCGGTCCTCGGTAGTGGCCCCCGGGACACATCACCCCGGGTGCTTCGATCGAAGACCGGCCCGCACCCAAGGCGCGCTTCTCCGCCACGTCCCCCGCCACACGGGCGTTCAGGGGACGCAAAGACGACAAGTAAATGGAGAAACCGCTAGTGGAGAACGAGACCCACTACGCCGAGGCCGTCATCGACAACGGCTCCTTCGGCACCCGCACCATCCGCTTCGAGACGGGCCGCCTGGCCAAGCAGGCCGCCGGCTCCGCCGTGGCGTACCTGGACGACGACACCATGGTGCTGTCGGCCACCACCGCCTCCAAGAACCCGAAGGACCAGCTGGACTTCTTCCCGCTGACCGTCGACGTCGAGGAGCGGATGTACGCGGCCGGGAAGATCCCCGGCTCCTTCTTCCGCCGTGAGGGCCGGCCCTCCGAGGACGCCATCCTCACCTGCCGCCTGATCGACCGCCCGCTGCGCCCCTCCTTCAAGAAGGGGCTCCGCAACGAGATCCAGATCGTCGAGACGATCATGGCGCTCAACCCCGACCACCTCTACGACGTGGTCGCCATCAACGCCGCCTCCTGCTCCACCCAGCTGGCCGGCCTGCCCTTCTCCGGCCCGATCGGCGGCACCCGTGTCGCCCTGATCCGGGGCCAGTGGGTCGCCTTCCCGACGCACACCGAGCTCGAGGACGCCGTCTTCGACATGGTGGTCGCGGGCCGCGTCCTGGAGGACGGCGACGTCGCGATCATGATGGTCGAGGCCGAGGCCACCGAGAAGACCATCGAGCTCGTCAAGGGCGGCGCCCAGGCCCCGACCGAGGAGGTCGTGGCCGCCGGTCTCGAGGCCGCCAAGCCGTTCATCAAGGTCCTGTGCAAGGCGCAGTCGGACCTCGCCGCCAAGGCCGCCAAGCCGGTCGGCGAGTTCCCGATCTTCCTGGACTACCAGGACGACGTCCTGGAGGCCCTCACCGCCGCCGTCAGGACGGAGCTCGCCCAGGCGCTCACCATCGGCGGCAAGCAGGAGCGCGAGGCCGAGCTCGACCGCATCAAGGGCGTCGCCGCCGAGAAGCTGCTCCCGCAGTTCGAGGGCCGCGAGAAGGAGATCTCCGCGGCGTACCGCTCGCTGACGAAGTCCCTGGTCCGTGAGCGCGTCATCAAGGACAAGGTCCGCATCGACGGCCGTGGCCTGACGGACATCCGCACGCTGGCCGCCGAGGTCGAGGCGATCCCGCGCGTGCACGGCTCGGCGCTGTTCGAGCGTGGCGAGACCCAGATCCTGGGCGTCACCACCCTCAACATGCTCCGCATGGAGCAGCAGCTGGACACCCTCTCCCCGGTGACCCGCAAGCGCTACATGCACAACTACAACTTCCCGCCGTACTCCACCGGCGAGACCGGCCGCGTCGGCTCCCCGAAGCGCCGCGAGATCGGCCACGGCGCCCTGGCCGAGCGCGCGCTCATGCCGGTGCTGCCGACGCGCGAGGAGTTCCCCTACGCGATCCGCCAGGTGTCCGAGGCCCTCGGCTCCAACGGTTCGACGTCCATGGGCTCGGTCTGCGCCTCCACCATGTCGCTGCTGAACGCCGGTGTGCCGCTGAAGGCCCCCGTCGCCGGTATCGCCATGGGCCTGATCTCCCAGGAGATCGACGGCGAGACGCACTACGTCACCCTCACCGACATCCTCGGTGCGGAGGACGCCTTCGGCGACATGGACTTCAAGGTCGCCGGCACCAAGGAGTTCGTCACCGCCCTCCAGCTCGACACCAAGCTGGACGGCATCCCGGCCTCCGTCCTGGCCGCGGCCCTCAAGCAGGCCCGCGACGCCCGCCTCCACATCCTCGACGTGATGATGGAAGCGATCGACCGCCCGGACGAGATGTCCCCGAACGCCCCGCGGATCATCACCGTCAAGATCCCCGTGGACAAGATCGGCGAGGTCATCGGCCCCAAGGGCAAGATGATCAACCAGATCCAGGAGGACACCGGCGCCGAGATCACGATCGAGGACGACGGCACCATCTACATCGGTGCCGCCGACGGCCCCTCCGCCGAGGCCGCCCGCACCACGATCAACGGCATCGCCAACCCGACCATGCCGGAGGTCGGCGAGCGCTACCTGGGCACGGTCGTCAAGACCACCACCTTCGGTGCGTTCGTCTCCCTGCTCCCGGGCAAGGACGGCCTGCTGCACATCTCGCAGATCCGCAAGCTCGCCGGTGGCAAGCGCGTGGAGAACGTCGAGGACGTGCTCGCGGTCGGCTCCAAGGTCCAGGTGGAGATCGCCGAGATCGACCAGCGCGGCAAGCTCTCCCTGATCCCCGTGATCGCGGACGAGGACGCCGCCTCCGACGACGCGAAGGACGACACCGACCAGTGACGTCCCGTAGCTCACAGGCGACGGCCCGCACCTCCCCGGAGGCGCGGGCCGTCGCCCGTACCCAAACGCTTCTCCAGGGCAAGGACGGCATCGGCACGGTCCGCCGCACCACCCTCCCCGGCGGCCTGCGCATCGTCACCGAGACCCTGCCGTCCGTACGCTCCGCCACCTTCGGCATCTGGGCGCACGTCGGCTCCCGAGACGAGACGCCCGCCCTCAACGGCGCCACGCACTACCTGGAGCACCTCCTCTTCAAGGGCACGCACAAGCGCAGCGCCCTCGACATCTCCTCCGCCATCGACGCGGTCGGCGGCGAGATGAACGCCTTCACGGCGAAGGAGTACACCTGCTACTACGCGCGCGTGCTGGACACCGACCTGCCGCTCGCCATCGACGTGGTGTGCGACATGCTCACCGGCTCGCTGATCCTCCAGGAGGACGTCGACGCCGAGCGCGGCGTCATCCTCGAAGAGATCGCGATGACCGAGGACGACCCCGGCGACGTCGTCCACGACCTCTTCGCGAAGACGATGTTCGGCGAGACACCGCTGGGCCGCCCGGTCCTCGGCACCGTCGACACCATCGAGGCGCTCACGGCGGACCGCATCCGCCGCTTCTACAAGAAGCACTACGACCCGACCCACCTGGTCGTCGCCGCCGCGGGCAACGTCGACCACGCCACGGTCGTACGCCAGGTCCGCCGCGCCTTCGAGAAGGCCGGCGCCCTCACCCGCACCGACGCCGTCCCGGTCGCCCCGCGCGGCGGCTCCCGCGCCCTGCGCACGGCCGGCCGGGTCGAGGTGCTCAGCCGTCGCACCGAGCAGGCGCACGTCGTCCTCGGCGTACCGGGCCTCGCCCGCACCGACGACCGCCGCTGGGCCCTGGGCGTGCTGAACACCGCCCTCGGCGGCGGCATGTCCTCCCGCCTCTTCCAGGAGGTGCGGGAGAAGCGTGGTCTGGCCTACAGCGTCTACTCGTACACCTCCGGCTTCGCCGACTGCGGCCTGTTCGGCGTGTACGCGGGCTGCCGCCCCAGCCAGGTCCACGACGTCCTCAGGATCTGCCGGGACGAGCTCGACCGGGTCGCGCGCGAAGGTCTGTCCGACGACGAGATCCGGCGCGCCATCGGCCAGCTCTCCGGCTCCACCGTCCTCGGCCTGGAGGACACCGGCGCCCTGATGAACCGCATCGGCAAGAGCGAGCTGTGCTGGGGCGACCACATGTCGGTCGACGACATGCTCGCCCACATGGCGGCGGTCACCCCCGACGACGTACGAGAAGTGGCCGCCGAGCTGCTCGGACAGCGTCCCTCGCTGTCCGTGATCGGCCCCCTCAAGGACAAGCAGGCCGACCGCCTCCACGAAGCGGTCGCCTGACGACACTCATGACGGAACCGAAGGAAGTACGAGCATGAGCAGCAAGCTGCGGGTCGCGGTCGTCGGAGCCAAGGGACGCATCGGTTCGGAGGCCGTCCGCGCGGTCGAGGCCGCCGACGACATGGAACTGGTCGCCGCCCTCGGCCGGGGCGACAAGCTGGAGACCCTGGTCGAGTCCGGTACGCAGGTGGTCGTGGAGCTCACCACCCCGGCCTCCGTCATGGGCAACCTCGACTTCTGCGTGCGCCACGGCATCCACGCGGTCGTCGGCACCACCGGCTGGACCGAGGAGCGCCTCGCCCAGCTGTCCGGCTGGCTGGACGGGTCCCCCGACACCGGTGTCCTGATCGCCCCGAACTTCTCCATCGGCGCGGTCCTCACCATGAAGTTCGCGCAGATCGCGGCGCCGTACTTCGAGTCGGTCGAGGTGGTCGAACTGCACCACCCCAACAAGGTGGACGCCCCCTCCGGCACCGCCACCCGCACCGCCCAGCTGATCGCCGCCGCCCGCCGCGAGGCCGGCTGCGCCCCTCAGCCCGACGCGACGACGACCGCCCTGGACGGCGCCCGCGGCGCGGACGTCGACGGAGTCCCGGTGCACGCCGTACGCCTGCGGGGCCTGCTGGCCCACCAGGAGGTGCTGCTCGGCGGCGAGGGCGAGACGCTGACCGTCCGGCACGACTCGCTGCACCACAGCAGCTTCATGCCCGGCATCCTGCTCGGCGCTCGCCGCGTGGTGACCACTCCCGGCCTCACCTTCGGCCTGGAAAACTTCCTCGACCTGAACTGAGTCATGCGCGCCAAGATCACCTACTTCGTCACGGCAGCCGTCCTGGTCGTCTACTTCGTCCTGGTCGGCAGCCGTGGCGTGATGCTGATCCAGCAGGGCACCGCGCTGACCGTCGCCTTCGGCGGCGCGGTGCTCGTCCTGCCGGTCATCGGCGTCTGGTTCCTCTGGAAGAACACGCAGTTCGTCACCAGGGCCAACCGCCTCGCCGCCGAACTCGAAGCCGAAGGCGGCCTCCCCGTCGACGAGTTGAAGCGCACGCCCGGAGGCCGCATCGACCGCGACTCGGCCGACGCCGTCTTCGCCCGGCGCCGCGCGGAGACCGAGGACGCACCGGACGACTGGCGCTGCTGGTTCCGCCTGGCGGTCGCCTACCACGACGCCCGGGACACCCCGCGCGCCCGCAAGGCCATGCAGCGCGCCATCGCCCTCCACGAGGGCCGGCGGCCGGTCAGGAACTGACCGCGTACTCCGCGCTCCACGCCTCGACCGCGTCGGCCGCCCGGTCGAACGCCTCGACCCGCGCCAGGAAGTCCGCGTTGTGATCGGTGAGCAGCGTCAGCGGCTCACCCTCCCCCTGCCGTACGAGGAGGAGGGCCTGCCCCTGCACGGTGCGCGGCAGCCCGAGCCAGCGCACGGGCTGCTGCACGGTCCGCACGGCGGTCGCCCGCGCCCACGGCACGGTCTCCGTCCGGAAGAACCCGACGCGCCGCACCCCTTCCCGGCTCACCCAGGTGCCCATGCGCAGCAGGCGCAGCGCTGCGCCGATCACCAGCGCGGCCACCGCCAGACAGCTCAGCGCGCCCGGCAGTGCCCCGGCGAAGGCGATGATCATGGCAGCCAGCAGCACGAACGACGCCAGGAGGAGGGCCAGCGCGGCGGCACCCACCCGGCACGGCCCCGGCCGGTACGGACGACGCCACTGGTCGAGATCCTCGTAAGGGAGCGCGACGTCGTCCTCGCTGGTGTCGAAAGCACTGTCGGCCGTCAGGAAGGGCAGGGGCACGACTGATCCTCACTCATACGCACGCTCGATGGGGCTGTGCCCGGTGAGGCTACCCAGCACCTTCCGGACGGGCCACCTCAGGGTGGCCGAAAGGGCTACCGGCCCTGGGATGCCTCGGACTGCTGCGTATGACCGGTCGCCGGGCCGCTCTCCAGCGCCGGGATCCCGAAGAGCAGCGATCCCGCCAGCCCGGCCACGACGGTCAGCCCGATCAGCGTACGACCGGCGACCTCGGACAGACTGGGACGCTCGCGGGGCGGAGGAGTGACGTTACTCCGGAAGCGCTCGGCCTCGGCGACGAAAGCGAACGGGACTGCCTCACGCCGGCGGAACATGATGTGAGAACCCTCCTTGTGACTCGTGACGGACGCTGCTACTGGAACAGACGCATGAAGCAGCACTTTGGTGCCCGGTTTCCACGGATCGGCCGAACAATGTCCCCGAGATCCGTCCGGTCATGGGTTGTCGGTGCCGGGCCGTAGAGTGGGCGCCGCCCGAGCGACGCAATTGGAAGGACCCCCGCCGGTGACCGACACCCCCGCCGCAGACCTCAAGCCCAGCTTCCGCAGCGATGTGACCGTCGAGCTGGTCAAGCACAGCGCCGCCGACTCCGACGTGCTGTGGGCGGCCCGTGTCTCCACGGCCGGCGAGCAGTCCCTCGACGAGCTGCGGAAGGACCCGGAGCGTTCCAAGGGCCTGATCAACTACCTGATGCGGGACCGCCACGGCAGCCCCTTCGAGCACAACTCGATGACGTTCTTCATCAGCGCCCCGATCTTCGTCTTCCGCGAGTTCATGCGGCACCGCGTGGGCTGGTCGTACAACGAGGAGTCCGGCCGCTACCGCGAGCTGGAGCCGGTCTTCTACGTCCCCGGCGCCTCCCGCAAGCTGGTCCAGCAGGGCCGCCCCGGCAAGTACGTCTTCGTCGAGGGCACCGAGGCCCAGGCCGAGCTCGTCGAGCGCACCATGGAGACCTCGTACGTCCAGGCGTACGAGGCGTACCAGGAGATGCTGGCCGCCGGCGTCGCCCGGGAGGTCGCCCGCTCGGTGCTCCCCGTGGGCCTCTTCTCCTCGATGTACGCCACGTGCAACGCCCGCTCGCTGATGCACTTCCTCGGCCTGCGCACGCAGCACGAGCTGGCGAAGGTGCCGTCCTTCCCCCAGCGGGAGATCGAGATGGTCGGCGAGAAGATGGAGGAGCACTGGGCGGGCCTGATGCCGCTCACGTACGCGGCCTTCAACGCCAACGGCCGCGTCGCCCCATGAGCCCCACGCGGCACAGATGTACGGTTCATCCGCGCGAAGTGTCCGTATTGCGGCGTTCCGAGAAGTTCATCTAGGCTGATCAAACGGACCCGGCACTGCTTGAACCCCCGAGCAGGCAGTGCCGGGCTCCACCCCCCGCGTCCCCCCGAGGGGACCCCACGCGCTGAGCAGCGAGTAGCGTGTTACCCATGGCTCCGATCTCGACTCCGCAGACCCCCTTCGGGCGGGTCCTCACCGCTATGGTCACGCCCTTCACGGCGGACGGCGCACTCGACCTCGACGGCGCTCAGCGGCTCGCCACCCACTTGGTGGATGCAGGCAACGACGGCCTGATCATCAGTGGCACCACCGGCGAGTCCCCGACCACCAGCGACGCGGAGAAAGACCAGCTCGTTCGAGCGGTCGTCGAGGCGGTCGGCGACCGGGCCCATGTCGTCGCCGGCATCGGCACCAACGACACCCGCCACTCCCTGGAGCTCGCCCGCGCCGCCGAGCGCGCCGGCGCACACGGCCTGCTCGCCGTCACGCCGTACTACAACAAGCCCCCGCAAGAGGGCCTGCTCCGCCACTTCACCGCCATCGCGGACGCCACCGGCCTCCCGGTGATGCTGTACGACATCCCCGGCCGCAGCGGCGTCCCCATCGACACCGAGACGATCGTCCGCCTCGCCGACCACCCCCGGATCGTCGCCAACAAGGACGCCAAGGGGGACCTCGGCCGGGCCAGCTGGGCCATCGCCCGCAGCGGTCTCGCCTGGTACTCCGGCGACGACATGCTCAACCTCCCGCTGCTCTCCGTCGGCGCCTGCGGTTTCGTCTCGGTCGTCAGCCACGTCGTGACCCCGGAGCTGCGGGCCCTCCTCGACGCCCACCTCACCGGTGACGTCCAGAAGGCCACCGAGATCCACCAGCAGCTGCTCCCGGTCTTCACCGGCATGTTCCGTACGCAGGGCGTGATCACCACCAAGGCGGCCCTCGCCCTCCTGGGCCTCCCGGCCGGCCCCCTCCGCCTGCCGCTCGTGGAGCTCTCGCCGGAGGAAACCGCACAGCTCAAGATCGACCTCGCCGCGGGCGGGGTAGAGCTGTAGCCACAGACTTCATAACTGAATAGACGATCAACTGAATACGAGATCAACCCAAGACAACAGCAAGTGCACGAATGTCACGCGCGCCACGTGCCCAAGCGGTACGTGGCGTGTGTGGTGAGGAGAGTCTTTTGAGTCATCCGCATCCTGAACTGGGCGCGCCCCCGAAGCTGCCCAAGGGCGGCCTGCGCGTCACCCCGCTCGGAGGTCTCGGCGAGATCGGCCGGAACATGACCGTCTTCGAGTACGACGGCCGGCTGCTGATCGTCGACTGCGGTGTCCTGTTCCCCGAGGAGGAGCAGCCCGGCATCGACCTGATCCTGCCCGACTTCACCACGGTCCGTGACCGCCTCGACGACATCGAGGGCATCGTCCTCACCCATGGTCACGAGGACCACATCGGTGGTGTCCCGTTCCTGCTCCGGCTGAAGCCGGACATCCCGCTGATCGGCTCCAAGCTGACCCTCGCCCTGATCGAGGCCAAGCTCCAGGAGCACCGCATCCGCCCCTACACCCTCGAGGTCGCCGAGGGGCAGCGGGAGCGGCTCGGCCCGTTCGACTGCGAGTTCATCGCGGTCAACCACTCCATCCCGGACGCCCTGGCCGTGGCCATCCGCACCCCCGCGGGGATGGTCGTGCACACCGGCGACTTCAAGATGGACCAGCTGCCGCTGGACAACCGCCTCACCGACCTGCACGCGTTCGCCCGCCTCAGCGAGGAGGGCATCGACCTCCTGCTGTCGGACTCCACGAACGCCGAGGTCCCGGGCTTCACCGCGCACGAGCGCGACATCTCCAACGTCATGCGGACGGTCTTCGCGGGCGCCCAGAAGCGGATCATCGTGGCCAGCTTCGCCAGCCACGTCCACCGCATCCAGCAGATCCTCGACGCGGCGCACGAGTACGGCCGCCGGGTCGCCTTCGTGGGCCGGTCGATGGTCCGCAACATGGGCATCGCCCGCGACCTGGGCTACCTGCGCGTCCCGCCGGGCCTGGTCGTCGACGTCAAGACGCTCGACGACCTCCCCGACCACGAGATCGTGCTCGTCTGCACGGGCTCCCAGGGCGAACCGATGGCGGCCCTGTCCCGCATGGCCAACCGGGACCACCAGATCCGCATCGTCCAGGGCGACACGGTGATCCTGGCGTCGTCCCTCATCCCGGGCAACGAGAACGCGGTCTACCGCGTGATCAACGGCCTCACCCGCTGGGGCGCCAACGTCGTCCACAAGGGCAACGCCAAGGTCCACGTCTCGGGCCACGCCTCGGCCGGCGAGCTGCTGTACTTCTACAACATCTGCAAGCCGCGCAACCTCATGCCGGTCCACGGCGAATGGCGCCACCTGCGCGCCAACGCCGAGCTCGGTGCGCTGACGGGTGTCCCCAAGGACCACATCGTCATCGCGGAGGACGGCGTCGTGGTCGACCTGGTCGACGGCCGCGCCCGCATCGTCGGCAAGGTCCAGGCCGGGTACGTGTACGTCGACGGCCTCTCGGTCGGCGACGTCACCGAGACCTCGCTGAAGGACCGCCGCATCCTGGGCGAAGAGGGCATCATCTCGGTGTTCGTCGTGGTGGACTCCACGACCGGCAAGATCACCGGAGGCCCGCACATCCACGCCCGCGGCTCCGGTATCGAGGACAACGCGTTCGACGCGGTCATCCCGAGGATCCAGGACGCCCTGTCCCGCTCGGCCGCCGACGGCGTCGCGGAACCGCACCAGCTCCAGCAGCTGATCCGCCGCACGATCGGCAAGTGGGTCTCCGACACCTACCGTCGCCGGCCGATGATCCTCCCTGTGGTCGTGGAGGTCTGACGGTCCGTCGGACCGTCCTCCGGAGCGGGGAGCCCCGATTTGCATCGGGGCTCCCCGCTCCAGTACGTTTACGGCTCCGCCCGACGGGGACCCGCCGCAGCAGTGCGCCGACGAAGGTCTCCGGAGGACCGGGAAAACCGACCGAGAATCTCTGATAAAGTCGGTCGAGCCCGAAAGGGAGCCGAAAGGCAAAGGCC
>NZ_KL591010.1:0-81188 GCF_000716335.1 Streptomyces sp. NRRL S-118
GAGGGCGGCGGGGGCGTGGTGGCGGCCGCAGGGGCCGGAGCCGCCGCGCGCGTGGTGATGTCCGCGGCGACCGCGCCGGGCAGCCACTCCTCGGGGCGGCGCAGGGCCGTCTGGTCGTTGGCGGCCTGGCACAGGGCCAGGATGTCGGCGACGGACGGGCGGGCGTCGGGGTCCTTGGTCAGGCAGCGGGTCACGAGTTCCCGGAGCCGCTCGGGGAGGCCGGACAGGTCCGGTTCCTCGTGCACGATCCGGTACAGCACGCCGTGCGAGGTGCCCTCGCCGAACGCGGGGCTGCCCATCGCCGCGTACGCGGCGACCTGGCCCAGCGCGAAGATGTCGGTGGCCGCCGTGACCTTGCGGCCCGCCGCCTGTTCCGGCGACATGAAGGACGGGGTGCCGATGGTGACGCCGCTGCCGGTGAGCGAGGTGGCGTCGGCGGCGCGCGCGATGCCGAAGTCGATGACGCGCGGCCCGTCCGCGGCGAGCAGGACGTTCGCGGGCTTGAGGTCGCGGTGCACGATGCCCGCGGCGTGGATGACCTGGAGCGCCTCGGCGATCCCCGCGACCAGCAGCAGGATGGTGTCGACGGGCAGCGAGCCGTGCTTCTGCACCGCGTCCGCGAGCGAGGGGCCCGGGACGTACGCCGTGGCGAGCCACGGCTGGCGCGCGTCGGTGTCGGCGTCGATCACCGGGGCGGTGTAGAGGCCCTGGACGCGCTGGGCGGCCTGCACCTCCTGCGCGAAACGGCGCCGGAACTCGGCGTCCTCGGCGAAGTCGGGCCGGATCACCTTGATGGCGACGGGCCTGCCGCCCGGGGTGTACGAGAGGTACACCTTGCCCATGCCGCCGGCTCCCAGCCGAGCGGCCAGCCGGTAACCGGCCACGGAACGAGGATCGTCGTCCTCAAGCGGCTGGAAGACCGTTCCCCCACGCGGGCCACCACTCATCAATCCATGTCTCCTGAACAGGAATTCGCACTGCACACGTCAATGCCGGAAAGCCGCACCCTATCCAAGCCGGGGCATGAGGTATGCACTCCCCATGGCAGAAACCACGCGTACGAGTCCGGAAGAACCCTTCATCGCAGGTCTTCTGCTGGCGGCGGGCGGCGGACGGCGGCTCGGCGGCCGCCCCAAGGCGCTGCTGGAACACCGCGGGCGCCCGCTGGTGGAGCACGCGGTGCGGGTGCTGCGCGAGGGGGGCTGCCCGGTGGTGCACATCGTGCTGGGCGCCGCCGCCGGGGCGGTACGGGAGCGGGCGTCGCTGGCCGGCTGCGTGCTGGTGGACAACCCGGACTGGGAGCGGGGCATGGGCTCGTCGCTGCGGGCGGGGCTGGCGTCGCTGGCCGGCTCGGGCGCGGACGCGGTGGTCGTGTCGCTGGTGGACCAGCCGGGGATCGGCGCGGAGGCGGTGGCGCGGGTGGTGGGCGCGTACCGCTCCCGGGAGTCGCTGGTGGCGGCCGCGTACGACGGGAAGCGGGGGCATCCGGTGCTCTTCGGGGCGGACCGCTGGGCGGGCGTGATGGCGAGTGCGGAAGGTGACCGCGGGGCACGTGCCTATCTGAAGGCGCACGAGGCGGCCGTCGCGCTGGTCGAGTGCGGCGACGTGGCGGAGCCGTACGACATCGACACGGAAGCGGATCTCGCGCGCCTGGAGTGAAACGCCGCGTGCATGGGGTGGCACTCAGCGCCACGTTGTGTCGACCCGGAGAATCTCGACATCAACAGACCGTTGAACTTCCACCATAAGGAAATTAGTATCCACTGATCAGAAGCACTCGATCGTCAGAAGGCGCCCGTGACCGTATCTCGGCTCCCACGGCACCCGGTGCCGCGCGCGTACGCCCGGCGGCCACGGCACGGCGCCGCGCCAAAGCCCCCGCTGAAGGAAGTGACAGCTCATGTCCGCACCAGCGCCGTCTCCGCTGGCCATCGTCGAAGCCGAGCCCCTGCCCCGGCAGGACGAGGTCCTGACCGACGCGGCCCTGGCCTTCGTGGCCGAGCTGGACCGCCGGTTCACGCCGCGGCGTGACGAGCTCCTCGCCCGACGGGCGGAGCGCCGCGCCGAGATCGCCCGCACCAGCACCCTGGACTTCCTCCCGGAGACCGCACAGCTCCGCGAGGACGACAGCTGGAAGGTCGCGCCGGCCCCGGCCGCGCTGGACGACCGCCGGGTCGAGATCACCGGTCCGACCGACCGCAAGATGACCATCAACGCCCTGAACTCGGGCGCGAGGGTCTGGCTCGCCGACTTCGAGGACGCCTCGGCCCCCACCTGGGAGAACGTGATCCTCGGCCAGCTCAACCTGATCGACGCCTACGAGCGCAGGATCGACTTCACCGACCCGCGCACGGGCAAGTCGTACGCGCTGCGGCCCGCCGAGGAGCTGGCGACGGTCGTCATGCGTCCCCGCGGCTGGCACCTGGAGGAGCGCCACCTGCGCCTCGACGGCCGCCCCGTCCCCGGCGCGCTGGTCGACTTCGGCCTGTACTTCTTCCACAACGCCCAGCGCCTCATCGACCTGGGCAAGGGGCCGTACTTCTACCTGCCCAAGACGGAGTCGCACCTGGAGGCCCGCCTCTGGAACGACATCTTCGTCTTCGCGCAGGACTACGTCGGCATCCCGCAGGGCACCGTCCGCGCGACCGTCCTGATCGAGACGATCACGGCCGCGTACGAGATGGAGGAGATCCTCTACGAGCTGCGCGACCACGCCTCGGGCCTGAACGCCGGCCGCTGGGACTACCTCTTCTCGATCGTCAAGAACTTCCGCGACGGCGGCGCCAAGTTCGTCCTCCCCGACCGCAACGCGGTGACCATGACCGCGCCCTTCATGCGGGCGTACACCGAACTCCTCGTCCGCACCTGCCACAAGCGCGGTGCGCACGCGATCGGCGGCATGGCGGCCTTCATCCCGTCCCGCAAGGACCCCGAGGTCAACAAGGTCGCCTTCGAGAAGGTCAAGGCGGACAAGGACCGCGAGGCGGGCGACGGCTTCGACGGCTCCTGGGTCGCCCACCCCGACCTGGTACCCATCGCGATGGCCTCGTTCGACGCGGTGCTGGGCGACAGGCCGAACCAGAAGGACCGCCTGCGCGAGGACGTCTCGGTGGCACCGGGCGACCTGATCGCCATCGACTCGCTCGACGCGAAGCCGACGTACGAGGGGCTGCGCAATGCCGTCCAGGTCGGGATCCGCTACATCGAGGCGTGGCTGCGCGGCCTCGGCGCCGTCGCCATCTTCAACCTGATGGAGGACGCGGCGACGGCCGAGATCTCGCGCTCGCAGATCTGGCAGTGGATCAACGCCGGTGTCGTCCTCGAGCGCGACGGCGCGCCGGTGACGGCAACCGCCGAGCTCGCCCGCGAGGTGGCGGCGGAGGAACTCGCCGCGATCCGGGCGGAGATCGGCGAGGAGGCCTTCACCTCCGGCCGGTGGCAGCAGGCCCACGACCTGCTGCTGAAGGTCGCGCTCGACGAGGACTACGCGGACTTCCTCACCCTCCCCGCGTACGAGCAGCTCGTCGGCTGACACCCGGCGACCCCGCACGGCTCCGCCCCCGGCACCGCACGGTGCCGGGGGCGGAGCCCGTTCAGCGGACGACGACCGTGCGCTGCGCGGAGAAGTCGCCCCACGTGCCGTCCGGGAGCCTGGCGCGGAGCTTGACGCTGTAGCGGGTGCCGGGCGGGTCCGTGACGGTGAAGGTGTACGTGGCCGTCCCGGCGGGCGGTGCGGTGCCCCAGACGATGGTCGTGGCGAACTTCCCGTCGAGGTACAGCTGGTGCTCCCGGACCGGTGCGCCGCCGCCGGTCCGTGGCGGGATCCAGGTCAGCCGGATGCCGCCCTTCAGGGCGGTGGCCTTCAGGCCGGTCGGGGCGGTGACGGGCCCGGCGCCCGGTGCGGGGGCGGTGGTGAGGTCCACCGCGTTGCTGTCGGGCGAGGAGTTCTCGGCCGCGTCGCGCGCCCGGACCGTGAAGGTGTAGACCGTGCCGGGGCGCAGGCCGGTGAGGCGGGCGGTGGTTCCGGTGCCGGCGACGCTGTGGATGCGGGAGTCCTCCTGGTAGACGTCGTACGCCGTGACCGCCCGGTCGTCCGTGGCGGCCCGCCAGCGCAGCGTGGCCGCGCGGCTGCCGTCGGCGGTCACGCGCAGGGCGGTGGGACGGCCCGGGGCGATGCGGTCGTCCGGGGTGGGCGCGGGGGTGGTGACGGGGATCGCGGCACCGGGCGCCGAGAGGTTCCCCGCGGCGTCGCGGGCGCGGACGGTGAAGCGGTACGCGGTCGAGGGCGTGAGCCGGTCGATGTCGGTCATGGTCCTGCCGGCGGGCAGGCTCTTGACCTTCCGGCCGCCCTGGAAGACCTCGTACGCGACGACCTCCGTGTTGTCGGAGGAGGGCTGCCACATCACATGCACGGAGGTGGCGCTGCCGGCCTGCGCCGTCACCCCGGTGGGCGCCGAGGGAGGTTCGGTGTCCTGGTCGGCGGCCGCCGTGCAGGCGCCCAGGAGGAGGGCGGCCGCACAGACGACGACCGGGGCGGCGGCGAGGTGAGGGGGGCGTCGCACGGTCGTGCCTCCAGGTCCGTCCGGAATATTGGTCCAGACCTATATGGCACAGGTACGGCCGGGCATCAAGACCCCGGCACCGCCGCCTCCTCGGCGTGCGCGGGCCTGAGGGGCGTGACCCGCGTGAAGATGGTCGAGGCGGAGTTGGCCCGCAGCGCGGCGTAGGCCCGTTCGACCTCCTCGGCCCGCACGGGCCGGGCCTCGGCGACCTCGGTCAGGTCGCCGGCGCACTGGAGCTCCCACCGGGGGAAGCGCCGGCGTACGCGTGCCGCCCGCGCGCTGGGCGCGAAGTACATCATGGTGGTGTTCTCGTGGGGGTTGTGCGCCGACCCCTCGTACACCATCTCCCCGACCGTCTCCAGCCGGTCGGCCAGGGCCGCGAGGGCTTCGGGCCGCGGCCGGTCCAGGAAGAGCCCGACGTGGTTCTCGAAGCCGTGGGCCCGCTCCTCGTCCGCGACCTCCGGGTGGTATCCGGGACTCGTCCGCGGAAAGAGGAATATTTCGACCTGGGGCGCGGGATTCTGCGTCGTCTCCAGACGCGTCACGAGTATTCGGGCGTCATCCGGCAGATCATGGCGCTCGACGAGCCGGCGCTTCACCAGAACACTCGGAATTGCTTCCGCCGCCTGCCAGCCATTTGCACGGAAGTACTCCATGGCCGATTCCTCGGAGGCGGGGAACAGCAGGGTCGCACAGTGCCCTACAATGCACTGGCTCTTGATTTCCCGTTTCAGTGCGCCGGGCATCCAGGACGGGAGGAGGGTCTCCACCGAGCTCCTGGACGCGTGGTGTGCGTAGTCAACAGCATGCTGGAGGCGCTGGATGTCGCACGCGTCGAATGCCACGTGATTCATGTCGCAGCCTTTCTGTTGCCGACTCTCAATTACAAGCACGTAACCCGTTAGGCGGCACTCGGGTATGGTCCGTTCGGGTGAACGCGACCGAATCTACGGCGATGCTCCGGCGCTTCCCGCGGCCTGCGTTTGTGTCTTTTCCGATCCGGCGGCATTTTTGTCGAGGGACGTCTCGGAAGGCTGTTGAAAATGACGCCAATTACGACGCCGTACAGCGGAAAGAATGCCCCTCGGATTCTGATCGCGGGAGCCGGTGTCGGCGGACTGACGACCGCGCTCAGCCTCCATGCCGCGGGCCTGGACGACGTCCTGGTCATGGAGTCCTGTCCACGGTTGCGGGCCGTCGGCGCGGGCATCAACCTCCAGCCCGCCGCCGTGCGCGAGCTGACCGAGCTGGGCCTGGGCGACGACCTCGCCGCCCACGCCGTGGCCACCGCCCGGCTGGAGTACCACCACCGGTACGGCGGGCTGATCTGGTCGGAGCCGCGCGGCCGGGCGGCCGGCTACCACTGGCCGCAGTACTCGGTGCACCGCGCCCGCCTCCAGGAGGTGCTGCTGCGGGAGGTCAACCGACGCCTGGGCCCCGGTACGGTCCGCACGGGCCGGCGCATCACCGGGTACGAGCAGGACCGGTCCGGGGACGGGCCGCGGCGCGTGCGGGCGTACGCGGCCGGCGATCCGGCCCCGTACACGTGCGACCTGCTCATCGGCGCCGACGGCATCAACTCGGCCGTACGGTCCGTGATGCACCCGGGCGAGGGGCCGCCGCTCTGGAACGGCATCTGCATGTGGCGCGGGGTGAGCCACGCGCCGCCGTTCCTGGACGGGCGCACGATGGTGATCGTGGGCTGCAACTCCCGCGTGAAGGCGGTCGTCTATCCCGTCTCCCCGCCGGACGCGTCCGGCCGCTGCACGCTGAACTGGGTCGTGGAGACCCGTACCGGCGCGGACGGCACCCCGGTGCCGCCCGCCGACTGGGACGCCGCCGTGGCCGCGGACGCCGTCCTGCCGCACCTGGCGGGCTGGCGGGTGCCGTTCCTGGACCTGCACGGGACGGTCGCGGCGGCGCCGCGCGTGCTGCGGTACCCGATGATCGACCGCGATCCACTGCCGAGCTGGACCGACGGCCGCGTCGTCCTCCTCGGTGACGCCGCCCATCCGCTCTACCCGACCGGCTCCAACGGCGCGTCGCAGGCCATCGTCGACGCCCGCGTGCTCGCGTACCTGGTCGCCCGCCACGACGACCTGGACGAGGCGCTGTCGCGGTACGACCGGATGCGCCGGCCGGAGACGGCGGTGCTGCTGGACGCGCACCGGCGGCTGGAGCCGGACCCGTTGCTCCATCAGGTGGAGTTGCTTGCCCCGGACGGCTTCTCCGACATTCGCGACGTCCTGCCCGAACACAAGCTGGCGGACATCAGGTCCTGCACGCGGAAGGTCACCGGCGTGGACGCGGCAGGGCTCAACGCACGCTCCTCGTGGAGCGTCCCGGCACGATCGGCTCCCGCATGCGCCTGGTCCACTCCCTCGGGCTGACGTCGGCCGCCCTGCTGCTGCTCACCCTCCTCCCCGCGGCGGGGGCGGCCACCCGTCCGGGCACGGGCCCCGCCCCGGACACGGGGACGGGCCCCGGCAGGGCGGCCGCCGCGGGGTCCGGCACGGGCGCGGTGGCGCGGGGCGTCTCGTACGGTCCGGCGGCGCGGCTCGGGAACGGCCGGATCCGCGTCTTCACGGATCACGCGGACGGCCGGCCGCGCTCGCTGGGCGTCGTCCTCACCGCGTCCGCCCTCACCGGCCTGCCCACCGCGCCGACGGACGGGGAGCACTGTGCGGACGCGGACGGCGACGGGCGCGTCCACCCGTCCCGCGAATGCGTCGGCGGTCACGGCCTGGAGCTGCCCCTGCCGGACGGGGCCGGCTCCGGGCTGCCCTTCCGCTGGGTCCTGTTCAACTGGAACCCCGAGGGGCACAAGCCCCACGGCCGGTACGACGTGCCCCACTTCGACGTGCACTTCTACCTCGTACCGCGCGAGACCCGCGACAGCATCCGCGTCGGCCGCTGCGCGCTGCTCATCGACTGCGCCCAGCTGCCGGCGGCCGCCGCGCCGGTCCCCGCGGCGCACCTGCCCGCCGGCTACCCGGCCTCCAGCCCGGAGACCTCGGAGGGCGCCATGGGCGAGCACCTCGACAGCCGCCCCCCGACCGCGGGCACCCTCGCCGGACACACCTTCATCTACGGCGCCTACGCGGGCGACATCATCTTCATGGAGCCGATGCTCACGAAGACGTTCCTGGAGCACCACCGCACCACTCCCCCGCACCGCACCTGCGCCCCGGTCCCCCAGCCCCGCAGCTGGCGCACGCCGGGCTGGTACCCGACCCGCTACTGCATGGCCTACCGGCCGGACCACGACGACTACACCGTCACGCTGACGGACTTCAGGCGCTGACGGGCGTCGGGCGGGCCCCAGATGCCGACCGGGTTCGGGCGGCCCTCGGGTGCCGACGGGCTTCGGGCGCAAACGGGCTCAGGCACCGACCGCCTCAGGCGCGGACGCGGGACGCGCCGCCGGCGCCGTGCCCGCCGCCCGTGCTCCTGGCCGCCCGGGCGGCCAGCCGGGCGACACGGCTGTCGGGGTGGCGGGCGCGCAGGTCGTCGAGGATGCCGTGGGCCCCGGGCCCGGTGGCGGCGAGGGCCTCGAGGAGGGCGGCCGGGCCGCCGGGCCAGGTGGCGGCGGCCCGGTCGAAGGCGTCGGTGAGCGCGGTGGGTGCCGGCTCGTCCTCGCGGTGGTCGGCCACGGCGGTGACGAAGGCGCGCATGTCCTCGCTCCAGTGCGCGTGCAGCTCGTCGACGATCAGGAACGCGCGGGCGCTCAGGGGCACCGCCTCCGGTGGGGCGTCCTCGCCGCGGTCGGACAGGAGGCGCTGGGCATGGGCGCCGACGACCGGGTCGGTGAGGGCGGCGCGCAGCGGGGCGGCCGGGATCTCGGCGAGGGCGAGGCGGGAGAAGATCCCGGCAGTGGGGTGGCCGGCCGCGGCGACGGCGGTGAGCAGCTCGCTCCAGGCCGCGTCGGTGCCGCCGCGGCCCGCGGTCCACGAGGTGAGCGCCGCGGCCGCGACGGCAGGGGGCCAGATCTCCGCGGCCTCGGCCATCTCGCCGGCGCTCCACGCCAGGACCGCCGCCCGGTCGGGCGCGGCGACATGGGCGACGGTCAGGACGTGGCGGACGACCGCCTCGCCGAGCGGAGTGAGGCCGTAGGCGTCGCCGGTGCGGAAGACGCAACCCGTGGCTGCCAGGCGGTCCACCACGGCGGCCAGGGCCTGGGCGTGGCTGTCCAGCGCCTCCCGGTCCGGGCCGGTGAGACCCGGGAGGCCGAGGAGGGACGACAGCTCCTGCGGTGACGGGGTGGTGTACGCGGGCGGTGCCGTGTCCGGGACGAGCACCGGGGCGTCCTCCAGTTCCGGGGGGAGCGTCCAGCCGGTGACATCGGCCGCCTTGCGCGCGACGGAATCGGGGGTGCCGCCGCGTTCGTAGAGCGAGTACAGGACGTGAGCCGCGTCGAGTGCGTACTCGTCCTCGTCCTCGTCGCTGTCACCGCCCTCCTCGTGGCGGTCCTCGTCGCTGTCCTCGCCACGGCGCTCGTGGCGGTCATCGCCCTGGTCCTCGTCGCGCACGCCGACGGCGGGAGCGGTGTCGGATGCGATGCGCTCCACCGTGGCGGCGAGGATGTCGGCGGCCAGCTCGGTGAGCTGCTGCGGGGTGCCCTCCGTCCACACGGAGGTGGCGGGGCCGGGGAAGCCGCACCGCTCGGCGAGTTCGCGCAGTTCGCCGTCGGCGCCCGCGGCGAGGGCGGCGGGCAGCGGCGCGGCATGCAGCAGGCCCCGGATGTCCTCGGGGGCGGGCAGCGCCGGTGGTGGGGGCAGCGGCAGGGCCGAGTTGCCGTAGTAGTCCAGGTGCTCGTCGAGGAACCGGTCCGCGAGGGCGATGTGCGGCAGGGCCTCGGGCCCCGGTGCGAGGTCCGCGTGCGGACCGGCGAGCGCCTCGCCGAGACCATCGGCCGTCCAGCGGTCGGACAGCTCGGTGGCGAGCCGCTCCAGTTCGTCGGGACCGGCCGTGAGAAGGGGCGGTCCGGGCAGCAGCGGGCCGGCCGCCGACGCGTGTCCGGCGTCGGAGGTCGAGGCCCCGAGGAGGGCTTCGGTGAGGAGTGCCCGGGCGGCGAAGGTGCGGCCGGCCACGTCGGCGCGCGTCACCGCCGCCGGCAGGGCGGGCCGCTCGGCGGGCGGTGCGCCCGCGAGGGCGTCCAGCCACCTGCGGACGGCCCCGGGGTCGCCCGGGTCGACGCCGTCCGCGCGGAGCAGCGAGGCGTACCAGCGCGGCCAGGTCAGGTTGTACGGGTCGTTCATGGCCCGCTCGAACTCCGGCAGGGCGTCCTGCACGGCGTCGAGCAGGCGCGCGTGGCGCTTGGCGTTCAGGCGGTTGACCGCGCGGACCCGGTCGGCCAGGGCGATGACCACGCGGGGCACCGCGGCGAGCTCGTCCGGGCTCGCCGGGAGCAGCACGGGCAGGTCCTCGTGCAGCACCTGTCGCACGAGCTGCGGCGTCGGTTCGGGCACGCCGGAGCGGCGGTCGGCGCCGCGGAGGGCCAGCAGCGTGAGGACGGCGTCGGCCGGGCGTAGAGGCAGGGTGACGCCCTGCTCCGTCTCCGCCCAGCTGAGGAAGTCGTCACGTCCGGTGTTCAGGGCAGTGGTACGGGTCACTCCGGGAGCGTATGGGGGCCCGGCGGGCCGGAGCGGCGTGCCACGAGTTCTTGGCACGAATGGGCGATGGGGGCCGCGCGCGCGAGGGGCGCCGGGGGCCGCCCCGTTCGTTCCGGACGTTTGTCAGTGGCGTGCGCTTCACTGGGTTCATCACTCTCCGTGACGATGGATGGGGGAAATCGTGCCGGACCGAATGACGTATGTGACCCACGCCGGACTGCGGCAGCGCGGCTGGACGGACGCGATGGTGCGGGAGCTGCTGGGCGAGCCGGACGTGCAGGGCCGCGACCCGCGCCGCTGGACGCCGGCGCCGGTGCGGCTCTACCTGCTGGCGCGGGTGGAGGCGGTCGAGCGGGCGCCGGAGTTCGCGGCGTACGCGGCGGCGGGCGGACGCGGCGCGGTGGCCGCGCGGGCGGCGGCGGAGAAGCGGCACCGGGCGGTTCTCGCGGCGATCCGTGCCGAGCCCATCCGGGTTCCGGTGCTCCCGCGGGCCGAGCTGGAGTTGCGGGCGGCGCGCCACCGGCGCCCGGGGGGCGGAGGCTCGCCGCCCGGCGCGGCGGCCCCCTCCCCGGCGGGTGCCGCACCCCGCGGGGCGTCCGGGGCGGGGCGGCGGGCTGTGCCCGGGCCTGCGGGGGCGCTGGTGCGGTGGCAGGTGGACTACCTGCGCCAGGCGCTGGGGCGGTACGACGCGCTGCTGGACGGACTGTTCGCGGCGACCGGGCGGTCCGAGGCCGAGCGCCTGCTGCGGCGGCGCGTGTACGAGGCGATCGCGCAGGCGTACCCGTGGCTGGCGGACGAGTGCCGGCGGCGGATCGGATGCGGGGAGTGACGGTGAGGGGGATGACGGTGAGGGGGATGACGGCGGGAGAGGGTGTCGATCACGGAGGGGCGGCGAGGGAGGTGCCGACAGGCCGAGCCGGACCCCCGGAGCCTCACGTGCCCACGGCGGCGAACGGATCCCGGAGCCGCACGGACCGGCGGCGCCGAACGGATCCCCGGCGCCGATCGTCCCCACGGCGCCGGACGGACCCGCGCAGCGGATGGAGTCCACGGCGCCGCGATGAGTTCCGGTGCCCGCGCCGGTCTGCCCTCACATGGACCCACACACGGAGAAGACCATGCTCGACCTCGCACCAGCGGCCCAGCGGGTGGCCGCGTTGCTGGACGCCGTCGGAGACGACCTCCTGGACGCGCCGACGCCCTGCCCCGACTACGCCGTGCAGCATCTGCTGGGTCACCTCTCGGGGCTCGCGCTCGCTTTCCGGGACGCCGCGAGGAAGGACTTCGGACCGACCACCGACACCGACCCGGGCGAAGCCCTGCCGGAACTCGAAGAGGACTGGCGCACCGTTCTGCCCCGCCGGCTCGGCGACCTGGCCGCCGCCTGGCGCGCCCCCGAGGCGTGGGAGGGCACTACGCGGGCGGGCGGCGTCACACTGCCGGGCGAGGTGGCGGGGCTCGTGGCCCTGAACGAAGTGCTGATCCACGGCTGGGACCTGGCCCGTGCGACCGGCCAGGAGTACACGGCGGACGAGGCCTCCCTCCAGGCGTCGTACGCCATGCTCGCGCCCACCGCCTTCAGCGCGCAGGACAGGGGCCCGTTCGGGCCGCCGGTGCCGGTGCCGGACGGAGCATCGCTGCTGGACCGGGTGATCGGGCTGAGCGGACGGCGGCCCGACTGGCGGCCCGGAAAGTGAGAGGCGCGGGCGGCGGGCGGTGTGCCATGCTCCCGGGCCATGACCCGCCGCCCGCGCCCCAGCCTGTACATCTCCGTCGACGTCGAGGCCGACGGGCCGATCCCGGGGCCGTACTCGATGCTGAGCATCGGCGCCGCGGTGGCGGGGCGTCAGGACGCCGGCGGGTACACCGCGGCGGACCCGGAGGCGCAGACCTTCTACCGCGAACTGCGTCCGATCAGCGACGCCTTCGTGCCGGAGGCGCTGGCCGTCAGCGGTCTCGACCGGGACCGGCTGGCGGTGGAGGGCGGTGAACCGGCCGCGGTGATGGGCGAGTTCGCGGCGTGGGCGGCGGAGGTCGCCGACGGCGCGCAACCGGTGATGTGCGGCTATCCCGCCTCGTACGACTGGACGTTCCTGTACTGGTACCTGGTGCGGTTCACGGGCGCGAGCCCGTTCGGCCACTCGGGATGCATGGACATGAAGACCCTGTACGCGACGAAGGCCCGCCTGCCGCTGCGGGCCGTGGCCAAGGGCACGATGCCGCGCGAGCTGCTGTCGCGGCGGCGGCACACGCACCACGCCCTGGACGACGCCATCGAGCAGGCGGAGCTGTTCAGCAACCTGATGGCGTGGCCGGGGGTGTGATGCCGGGGGCGCCCCGGAGCGCTCGGGGCTGTGCGGGCCGGCGCCGGGGACGCCGGGGTTGCGACCGTGCGCCGGCGACGCGTGCGGCACGAGGGGGAGCTGCCGTACGCGCCGCCGGGCGGCACGGGGTCAGTGCACCGGGGCCGTCCTGGGGGTGGCGCGGGTACCGGATATCTCCTCACCCGGTTCCATCGGGGCGGTGACCTCGTCGTCGTCGCGGTGCCGGCCCAGGTGGTTGAAGACCAGGTTCAGCAGGACGGCGGCGACACAGCCGGTGGAGATGCCGGAGTCCAGGATGATCTTCGCGGTCTCCGGGAAGGCGTGGTAGAACTCCGGCGCCGTGATCGGGATGATGCCGACGGCCAGGGAGACGGCCACGATCAGGACGTTGTTGTCCTTCTCCAGGCGGGCCTTGACCAGCGTCTGGATACCGCTCGCGGCGACCGAGCCGAACAGCACCACACCGGCACCGCCCAGCACCGGGCGGGGGACGACCGAGATGAGCGAGGCGGCGACCGGGGACAGACCCATCAGCAGCAGGAAGCCGCCACCGGCCGCGACCACGAAGCGGCTGCGGATGCGGGTCATCGCCACCAGGCCGATGTTCTGCGCGAAGGCGCTGCACATGAAGCCGTTGAACAAGGGGCTGATCGCCGAGCCGAGCGTGTCGGCGCGCAGGCCGGCGGCGATGGTCCTCTCGTCGGCGGGCTTCTCGACGATCTCCCCGAGCGCCAGCATGTCGGCGGTCGACTCGGTCATCGACACCAGCATCACCACGCACATGGAGACGATCGCGGCGAGGGCGAACTGCGGGGCGCCGAAGTGGAAGGGGGTGGGGAAGCCGACGATGTCGGCCTCGGTGACGGGGCTGAAGTCGGTGACGCCGAAGGGTATGGCGATGAGCGTGCCCAGCACGAGACCGATGAGCACGGCGATCTGTTTGACGAAGCCGTGGGTGAACCGGCGCAGTACCAGCACCAGGACGAGTGTGATCGCGGCGAGGGTGAGGTAGGTGGTCGAGCCGTAGTCGTCCGCCCGCGGGTCGGGTCCCTGGGCCCAGCCGAAGGCGACCGGGAGCAGGGAGACGCCTATCAGGGTGATCACGGTGCCGGTGACGACCGGCGGGAAGAAGCGGACGAGCTTGCTGAAGAAGGGCGCCGCGATGAAGCCGAGCAGTCCGGCGACGATGATCGCGCCGAAGATGACGGGGAGCGCGTCGGCCTTGTCGTCGGTGGTGTCGACGATCGCGAGCATCGGCGCGACACCGGCGAAGGTGACGCCGTTGACGAAGGGCAGCCGGGCGCCGATCTTCCAGACGCCGAGCGTCTGCAGGAAGGTGGCGAGGCCGGCGGTGAAGAGACTGGCGCCGGTGAGGAAGGTGAGTTCGGTGCCGGAGAGCCCGACGGCCGCTCCGACGATCAGGGGCGGGGCCACCACACCCGCGTACATGGCGGCCACGTGCTGCAGGCCGCTGGTGAACATCTTCAGGGGCGGGAGCGTCTCGTCGACCGGATGCTTCCGGTCGACGGTTCCCTCCGGGTCGGTGTCATCCGTGTCGGTGACAGCTGCTTCGTTGCGAAACCTGGGCTTTGCGGCCACGGGGGTTCCTCCGGTCGGTTACACATCGCGCGGACGTGGATTTCAGGGAGGTGGTGCGGTGTTGCAGGTGGTGCGCCCGGAAGCGTGTCGTGTGGGGAGGCCGACACGGATCACCGTTCCGGGGGGTGCGGTACCTCATTGCGGTGCGCACCCCCCGGCCCGGCTGCCATGAACCCCGCTCGGGTCCACGGCGACCGGCCGAGGGCCGTCCCCCTCGGCCGGACTTCGTGGATCGCCCCGCCCGGCGCCGGTGCGGCCGGAGGGCGATGTCCGCCCGGGTGTCAGGCCCCCGGGCGGCGATGTGCCAGGGGGTCAGCCCTGGGCGGCGATACGGGCGAGGCGCTGGGCCTCGTCCCGGGTGGTGCGCGCGACGGCGTCCTCGTCGACGGTCAGCAGACGGCTGTTCTCGACGATCTGCCTGCCGTTGACGAACGACGCGGTGACCGGGGCCGCCGCGCCGAAGACGAGGGCCGTGACCGGGTCGGCGATGGAGGCGTGCGCGAGGGTGTCCAGCTTCCACAGCACGAGGTCGGCGAGCTTGCCGGCCTCCAGGGAGCCGATCTGCGAGGCACGCCCGAGGACCTGGGCACCGCCGTACGTGCCGAGGCGCAGCGCCTGGCGGGCGTTGAGGGCGGCCTCGCGGTGCACGGTGCTGAGGCGGTTGATGAGGAGCGCGTTGCGCAGCTCGGTGTGGAGCTCCCCGGACTCGTTGGAGGCGGTGCCGTCGACGCCGAGGCCGACCGGGACGCCGGCCTTGAGCATGTCGGGTACGCGGGCGATGCCTGCGGCGAGGCGGGCGTTGGACGACGGGCAGTGCGCCACGCCGGTCTTCGTACGGGCGAAGGCCTCGATGTCGGAGTCGTTCATGTGGACGCAGTGCGCCATCCACACGTCCTCGCCGAGCCAGCCGGTGGACTCGAAGTAGTCGGTGGGTCCCATGCCGAACAGTTCCTTGCAGAACTGCTGCTCCTCGACGGTCTCCGAGCCGTGGGTGTGCAGGCGCACTCCGAGCCGGCGGGCCAGCTCGGCGCCCTGCTTGAGCAGTTCGGTGGAGACGGAGAAGGGGGAGCACGGCGCGACCGCGACCTGCGTCATGGCGTCGAACGAGGAGTCGTGGTGCTGCTTGACGGTCTCCTCGGTGGCGGCGAGGGCGCCTTCGAGGGTCTCGACGGCGAAGTCCGGCGGCAGGCCGCCGTCCTTCTCGCTGCGGTCCATGGAGCCGCGGGCGAGGGTGAAGCGGACGCCCATCTCGGCGGCGGCCCTGATGATGGCGCCGGACAGGTCGCCCGAGCCCCGCGGGTAGACGTAGTGGTGGTCCATGGCGGTGGTGACGCCGCCGCGGGCCATCATGGCGAGGGAGCCCTGGGCCGCCGTGTACCCCATCTGCTCGTCGATGCGCGCCCACGTCGGGTAGAGGGCGACGAGCCAGTTGAAGAGGTTGTGGTCGGTGGCCAGACCGCGGGTGATCCACTGGTAGAAGTGGTGGTGCGTGTTGATCAGACCCGGGGTGACGAGGTGGCCGGTGGCGTCGATGCGCCGGACCACGTCCTCCAGGCCCTCGGGGGCCTTGCCCGCCCCGAGCGACTCGATCCTGTTGTCCGCGATGACGAGGTGACCCGAGGCGTACTCGGTGTCGTTGGCGTCGACGGTCGCGATCGCGCAGTTCTCGATCACGATGCGCTGGGCTGCCGAAGGTGCCATGGTGCTTCCTTCTCGTTCTGGTGGCTGGGGGTCCCCCGGGCGGGAGTCCGGGGGGGTGGGCACGGCAGGACCCTAGGAGGATTTGAGTGCCGGGACCGTGTGAAGGCTCCGGGTGCCGAGATGGTGGAAGAACAGGATGAGCAGGACGGCGACGAGCCCGCCCGCGCTGATTCCGGAGCCGAGCACGGTCTGCGCCCAGGCGGGGAATCCGGCGTAGAAGGTGGGTGCGGCGAGCGGGATGATGCCCGCTCCGAGCGCGACGGCCACCAGGATGATGTGGGAGCTGTCGTCGAGCCCGGCCTCGGAGAGGGTACGGATGCCGCTGACCGCCATCGAACCGGACAGGACGATACCGGCGCCGCCGAGGAGAACGGTGGACGCGGAGCCGGTCGCCGCGGCGTGCTGCCGGGCCGGGGCTGCGGGGCCCGCGGCGGGGCGGGAAGCCGCGGGGGCGAGGTGCGGCGCGGGGACGGGGTGCGGCGCGGGGACGGGGTGCGGCGCGGCGGGGGTGTCCGGTGGGGTGGAGCACGGGCCTTCCGGTGCCGGGCCCGTTGCAGGCTGTGCCATGTGGTGGTCCCTCCGGTCCGGTGCCGCCCCGCCCGGTTCCGGGCGGTGGGCGGGGCGGTTCGGACTGGCGTCAGAGGTTGGTCATGTCGACCGGGATCCGCGGCTCGACGCCGTCCCGCAGGATGGTGGCCTCGATCAGGCCGTACGGACGGTCCGCGGCGAAGTAGACCTCGTTGTCGTTCTTGAGCCCGAACGGCTCGAGGTCGACCAGGAAGTGGTGCTTGTTCGGCAGGGAGAAGCGCACCTCGTCGATCTCCGACCGGTTGTTGATGATGCGCGCGCCCATCTGGTAGAGCGTCTGCTGCAGCGACAGCGAGTACGTCTCGGCGAAGGCCTGGAGCATGTGCTTCTTGACCTGCTCGTAGGACTTCTCCCAGTTGGGCATCCGCTGCTCGTCGTCGGTCCAGTTGAACCGCCAGCGGCTGGAGACCTGGGTGGCGAGGATGCGGTCGTACGCTTCCTTGAGGGTCGTGTACTTGTCCTTGACGTAGCCCCAGAACTCCGAGTTGGTGGAGTTCATGACGACCAGGTCCTTCAGACCGGATATGACCTGCCAGTTCTCACCGTCGTAGGTGATCTCCGTGACGCGGGTCTCCTGGCCCTTGCGGACGAAGGAGTGCTTGACCTCGTCCGCGCCGATGAACTTGGAGTTGGCGTCGGAGGTCTCGATGCGCTCCCAGGCGTACTCCTCGATGCGGATGCGCGCCTGGTGGATCGGCTCCTGCGACGTCACGAAGTGACGGGCGAGGTGGATGCCGAACTGCTCGGCGGACTCGATGCCGTACTCCTTGGCGAACGCGTACACCGTGTTCTTGGTGGTGTCGGTCGGCAGGACGTTGGCGTTCGAGCCGGAGTAGTGGACCTCGTCCATGTCGCCGGAGAGGGCGACCGAGACGTTCAGGTCCTTGATGTGGTGGGTGTCGCCGTCCCGCGTGATCTTGACGACGCGGTTCTCTGCTTTGCCGTACTGGTTCTGGCCGAGAATCGTGGGCATGTGTCTGCTAGCTCCCTCGGTAAACGGAGTAGCCGAACGGGTTGAGCAGCAGCGGTACGTGGTAGTGCTCGCCCGGTACGACGGCGAACGTGATCGCCACCTCCGGGAAGAACGCGCCGCTGTCCCTTACGCGGGGGGCGTCCTGCTGCGCCTCGGCTTGCTGATCGACGAACTTCGCGAAGTACGCCTCGGTCTCGAAGTCGAGACGTACGTGGGTGGTGCCTTCCGGCAGGGCCGGCAGGTCCTTGCAGCGCCCGTCCGCATCGGTCTTCGAGCCGCCGAGCGCCACCCACTCCGCGTCGCCGCCCGCGCGGGCGGCGAGGGAGATGGCGACGCCCTCGGCGGGCCGTCCGATGCTGGTGTCCAGGATGTGCGTGGACACCGAGGCGGTGGTTTCCGTGCTCATGCGGCGCTCTCTTCCTCGACGAGGCGGGTCAGGCGGATGCGGTTGATCCTGCCCAGTTCGGTGCGGACGATCTCCCGCTCCTCCTCGGGCGAGTGGTCGATCCGCTCGCGGACCGCGTCGCGCATCTGCTCGCCGGTCCTGCCGGTGGCGCAGATCAGGAAGACGTGTCCGAACTTCTCCTGGTAGGCCAGGTTCAGTTCGAGCATCTCCGCCTTGAGCGCCTCGGAGGCGCCGGCCATCCCGCTCTGCTCCCGGGAGGAGGTGGGGTCCCCGGGCTTGGGGCGGCCGATCGGCGGGTGCCCGGCCATCGCCTCGGCGAGGTCCTCCGCGGTCAGCTCGGCCATGGCGGCGTCACTGGCGAGGAGGAGGGCTTCGGTGGTGGCGTACGGGCGCTGGGCCAGCAGCTTGCCGCCCCAGGCCGAGCTGGCGCACACCTCGTGCAGGGCGGCGAGCGCGTCGCCCTCCGCGGAGGTGTTGAACCGGGTGAGGCCCGCGGGGGCTTCGGGGGACCGCTCCTCCGAAAGGCGCTGTGAACTCGACGTCACGGGAGCCTCCGTGGCTGTTTTTCGCTGTGCTTTGACGGGCTGCGGATAGCTAACGCCCTCCGTCGACGCCTCGTCAACACTTTGTTGAAACTTCGGTGGCACAAAGGCCGCCGTCCCGGCATCCGGACAGCGGCCTTCCACGCAGAGTGCTCAGTCACTCACCCTTCGCGGCATTCTCCCTGTTCAGGTAGTTGTAGACGGTGAAGCGGCTGACACCGAGCGCGCTCGCCACCGTCTCCACGCCGTGGCGTACCGAGAAGGCCCCGCGCGCCTCCAGGGTACGTACGACGGACTGCTTCACCTTGCGGTCCAGCGCGGACAGCGGCATTCCGTGGTGCCGCTCCATGGCGGCCAGGATGCGCTCCAGGGAGTCGGCGAGCTGCGGAAGCCGTACGGCGAGGACGTCCTCGCCCTCCCAGGCGAGCACGACATCGTCGGCCGCTGCCTCCTCGGGCCGCAGGATCTCTGCACCCATCGCGTCCACCAGCGGTTTCACCGCGGTGACCAGGGGGTGGTCTCCCGGCTCGGTCACTTGTCGTCCTCCCCGGTCTCCGGGGCTCCCCCGGGCTCGGTCTCGCCGATTACGTTGACCTGCAGCGATACCCGAGTGGCGCCCGCGCCCAGAGCCCGGCGGAGCAGCGCGTCGACCGCGGTGAGCACCGCGTCCGCGCCGCCCTCGGCGGTGTTGCCGAACGGCCCCACGTCCACGGCGTCGAGATCGGCCGCCTCGATGACCTCACGGGCCACCACCGCGTGCTCCGGGGCCTCCTCCAGGTCGAAGGGCTCTGTCGTGAACTCCACTCTCAGTCGCTGCATGCCCCCACGGTAAGGCGGGCCCTCCGCGGCCCGCCGCCCGGCCCGGAAAATGCCGCGACGGACGGCGGCCACCGCCCCGTAGAGCCGGTGACAGGGCCGTACGGAGCGGGAGGAGCGCGGCACATGGCAGGGAAGAGGGGCAGGACCGTCAGGGGAACGGCGCTCGCGGCGGCGGCGATGGCGGCGCTGTCCGCCTCGCAGGCGCCGGGGGCGGTGGCGTCGGCCCCGGCCGGTCCGGAGCGGGGTGCGTCCGCGGCCGGGCCGGGCGTGACGGGCGGCTCGCCGTATCGCACGGAACTCCCTCCGCTGAGGGTACGCGACGGAGTACCGGAGGGCGGCGGCACGGCACCGGCGGGACACGGGATGCGCGGGGCGCTGCCGGCCGCCGTTCTGGCCGCGTACCGGCAGGCGGAGACGGAGCTCGCGGGCAGCGCCCCGGGCTGCGGTCTGCGCTGGGAGCTGCTGGCGGCGATCGGCCAGGTGGAGTCGGGGCATGCGCGCGGAGGGCGGCTGACGGCGGACGGGACGACCGTGCGCCCCATCCTCGGGCCACGGCTGGACGGCAACGGCTTCGCGCTGATCAGGGACACGGACGGCGGGGCCCATGACGGGGACGCGGTGTACGACCGCGCCGTGGGCCCGATGCAGTTCATCCCGTCGACATGGGCGGCGTGGGGCGCCGACGGCAATGGCGACGGGCGGGCCGACCCCGGCAACATCCACGACGCGGCGACGGCCGCCGGGCGCTACCTGTGCGCGGGCGGGCGCGATCTGTCGGACCCGTACGACCTGGACCGGGCGATCCTGGGCTACAACCACTCCGCCGCGTACGTGCGAACGGTCAGGGCCTGGTACGGGTACTTCCTGGGCGGCGACCCCGTGGTGACGCCGGGGCCGGCTCCGGCCGGGGACACGGACGCCGCCTCCGGCGGGGGGCGGGATGCGGGGCCGGGCGGCGCACCCGCGCGTGCGGCTTCTCCGCACGGCACCGCCTCGGCGCGGCCCTCGCGGCCCCGGGACGACGAGCCGGCGCCGGCTCCGCCGGGGACGCGGGAGCCGGCGGAGCCGACCGGCCCACGAGCGACGGACGAGGCGCTCCCCCGCCCATCGGAGTCCAGTCTTCCGGTTCCGGATGCAAGCGTTGTCCTGCCGCGTCCGCCGCTCGGCAACGGTCAGGACTCAATGCCCGCGGCCCCCTCCACAATTCCGGATACCGGGCGGTAATGTCGCGCCCCGCCGGGCGGCAGGGACCGGCGGGCGAGCGCGAGGGGGCCCTCATGGCTACGGACAGGTCCGATGACCGCTGGCAGCGGGCGTGGAGCCACCGCGAGCAGCTGCTCAAGGTGGCCCGGCGCAGGTCCATGAGTCCGGAGGACGCCGAGGACGCCGTGCACGAGGCGATGCTCCGGGCCGCCGAGCGGCCGGACCTCGACGACGAGAGACTCGGCGCCTGGCTCACGACGGTCACCATCCGGCTGTGCGTCGACCGGTACCGCCAGGTCCACCGTGAGGCCGAGGTGCGCCGCAGCCCCACACTGCACGCACCCGGCCCCGCGCCGGTCGACGAGCAGGTGTGCGACCGGGCCGAGGCGACCTGGCTGGCCCGGCGGAGCGGGGAGCTGCCCGCGCGCCAGGCGGAGGCGCTGTGGCTGAAGTCCGCGGACCTGGACGTCGGGCAGGTCGCCCGCACGATGGGCCTGAGCTACCGCACGGTCGAATCGCTCCTGGCACGTGCCCGCCGGACGCTGCGCGACTCGCTGGCCGGCACGCTGGCCCTGGTGCTGTGGCTGTGCGGGCGGGGGCGCCCGCGCGGGGCGGGCAACGCCCATGCGGTGGTCGCGGCCTCCACGGCGGCCACCCTGGCGGTGGCCGGGTTCGTGGTGCCGTACGTCCACGACGGGACCCAGGGCCGGCCCTCCTCCACACCGGCCACCTCCCGGACGACGGAGGTCCGAACCGGGGAGGCGGGCTCGCGGATGCTGCCGCCGTCTCCGGAGCCGGCCGGGGCCGGGGAGCGCCCGGCCCCGGCCACGCGCCGGGCACCGGCTGCCGCTCCGCCGGCGCGTCCGCTGTTGCCGGAGCTGCCGGCGCCGGCCCCGGCACTCCCCCAGGTGCCGAAGGTGCCGGAGGTGCCCGCCGTGCCGGAGGTGGCCGTTCCCTCCGTACCGTCCCTGCCGTCGGGGAACCTCACCACGCTGAGCGTCCCGTCCGTGCCCGTCCCCGGCCCCCCGGTCCCCGGGGCGCTCCCCACGCCGTCGCCGTCGCTGCCCGCGGCGGGCGCACCGCACCCGGGGGAAGCCTCCGTCGCACTGCCGGCCGGCGGTCGCTGACCCCGGAGGAGCGGAGCAGCCGCGCGCCGCTCGATCGAATCGAACCGCCCGGGGACCAGCGGAAAAAAATTCGGTTTCCTCGCGACGGACGGTTCCCCCTTCCCCGTAGAGCAGGTGTCGGAGCTGCTCACGGGCTGAAGGGTGAACCGGATGGGTGTCGAGATCTGCGTGGAAGGGCTGACGAAGTCCTTCGGTCGCCAGGTCATCTGGCAGGACGTCTCGCTGACACTGCCCGCCGGGGAGATCTCGGTCATGCTCGGGCCCTCGGGCACGGGCAAGTCGGTCTTCCTCAAGACGCTCGTCGGGCTGCTCAAGCCCGACCGCGGGTCGATCCGGATCGGCGGCCAGGACATCACCACGCTCCGCGAGCACGATCTCTACGAGGTGCGCAAGCTCTTCGGGGTCCTGTTCCAGGACGGCGCCCTGTTCGGGTCGATGAACCTCTACGACAACATCGCCTTCCCCCTCCGGGAGCACACCCGCAAGGGGGAGAGCGAGATCAGGGCGATCGTCCTGGAGAAGATGGACATGGTCGGCCTGATCGGCGCGGAGGACAAGCTGCCCGGCGAGATATCCGGTGGCATGCGCAAACGCGCCGGGCTGGCCCGGGCCCTGGTCCTCGACCCGGAGATCATCCTCTTCGACGAGCCGGACTCCGGCCTCGACCCCGTCCGCGTGGCCTACCTCAACCAGCTGATCGTCGACCTCAACGCCCAGATCGACGCCACGTTCCTGATCGTCACGCACGACATCGCCTCGGCCCGCCAGGTTCCCGACAACATCGGCCTGCTGTTCCGGCGCGAGCTGGTCATGTTCGGCCCCCGCGACAAACTGCTGACCAGTGACGAACCGGTCGTACGGCAGTTCCTCAACGGCCGGATGCAGGGGCCGATCGGCATGGCGGAGGAGAAGGACGCCGCGCAGGTCGAGCAGGAGCTGGCCCAGATCGACGACGCGGCCGCCCTCCCCACCCCGATGACGCCCCGGCTGCTGCCGGGCGCCGGGATCACGCGGCCGCCCCGCTGGGAAGCCATCGCGCAGCGCGAGAAGCCCGAGAAGGGCGAGAAGAGCGAGAAGGGCGAGAAGCAGGCGACGGAGGCGACCGCCCAGTGAGCCTCTCCCCCATCGGCGCGCTGCGCCACTCCGGCAGTCTCTTCGCGATGGCGCTGGACGTCCTGCGGACGCTCCCGCGCCGCCCCTTCCAGGTACGGGAGTTCATCCAGCAGGCGTGGTTCATCGCGAGCGTGACGATCCTGCCCACCGCCCTGGTCTCGATCCCGTTCGGCGCGGTCATCGCCCTGCAGATCGGCAGTCTCACCCGCCAGCTGGGCGCCCAGTCGTTCTCGGGCGCCGCCTCCGTCCTCGCCGTCCTGCGCGAGGCGTCGCCGATCGTCACCGCGCTGCTGATCGCGGGCGCGGGCGGCACGGCGATCTGCGCGGACCTCGGGGCGCGGAAGATCCGGGAGGAGATCGACGCGATGCAGGTCCTGGGCATCGACCCGATCCACCGGCTGGTCGTCCCCCGCGTCCTGGCCTCCATGGTGGTGGCGGTCCTCCTCAACGGCCTGGTCTCCGTGGTAGGCGTCGCCGGCGGCTACTTCTTCAACGTCGTGCTGCAGAACGGCACACCGGGCGCGTATCTCGCCTCCTTCACTTCCCTCGCCCAGCTGTCCGACCTGTGGGCGGCCGAGCTCAAGGCGCTGGTCTTCGGCGCGATCTCGGCGATCGTCGCCTCGTACAAGGGGCTGACGGCCAAGGGCGGCCCGAAGGGCGTCGGCGACGCCGTGAACCAGTCCGTCGTGATCACTTTCATGTTGCTGTTCGTGACGAACTTCGTGCTGACCGCCGTGTACTTCCAGATCGTGCCGCAGAAGGGATGAGGACGACCATGGCGCTCATCACCCGCTTCTTCGCCCGCCCGTTGCCGCGCCCCCTGTCGCGCCCCCTCCTCGCCTTGGAGGAACTGGGCACCCAACTGGCCTTCTACGGACGCTCGCTGGCCTGGACCGGCCGTACCCTGCGCCGCTACAAGAAGGAGATCCTGCGGCTGCTGGCCGAGGTGACCTTCGGCCGCGGCGCGCTCGCCGTGGTCGGCGGCACCGTCGGCGTCATCGCGTTCCTCTCGTTCTTCACCGGCACCGAGGTGGGCCTTCAGGGGTACGCGGCGCTCAACCAGCTCGGCACCTCCAACTTCGTGGCGTTCCTCTCCGCCTACTTCAACACCCGTGAGATCGCGCCGCTGGTCGCCGGGCTCGCGCTCTCCGCGACCGTCGGCGCCGGGTTCACCGCGCAGCTCGGCGCGATGCGGATCAGCGAGGAGACGGACGCCCTGGAGGTGATGGGCGTCCCGTCGCTCCCCTTCCTCGTGACGACGCGCATGATCGCCGGGTTCATCGCCGTGATCCCGCTGTACGTGGTCGGGCTGCTGTCCTCGTACTTCGCCGCCCGCACCATCACCACCGGCTACTACGGCCAGTCGGCGGGCACGTACGACCACTACTTCCAGCAGTACCTGCCCCCGGTCGACGTGCTGTGGTCCTTCGGCAAGGTGATCGTCTTCGCTGTCGTGATCATCCTGGTGCACTGCTACTACGGCTACTACGCGCGCGGCGGCCCGGCGGGCGTCGGCGTCGCGGTCGGCCGCGCGGTCCGCACCTCGATCGTCGCGATCAACGTCCTGGACTTCTTCCTCAGCCTGGCGATCTGGGGCGCCAGCACCACCGTACGGATTGCGGGGTAAGGCCACGATGCGCACCCACGTCAAGCTCCGCCTCTACGGCGTCGTCTTCCTCACCGTCCTCGCCCTCCTCCTCTCCCTCTCCGTCGCCGTCTACCAGCAGGTGTTCACCCCGGTCGTGCGGATCACGCTGGAAGCCGGCACCCTCGGCAACCAGCTGGAACCGCGTGCCGACGTCAAGCTGCGCGGACTGCTGGTCGGCGAGGTGCGGGAGGTACGGGCCGACGGTGAGAAGGCCACGCTCGGCATCGCGCTGAAGCCCGAGCACACACCGCGCATCCCGGCGAACGTGCACGCCCGGCTGCTGCCCAAGACGCTGTTCGGCGAGAAGTACGTCGACCTCGTCGCGCCCCCCGGCGGGCCGGCGGACCGGCCCATCCGCGCGGGGGACGTCATCACGCAGGACCGCACCAGGGTGGGCATCGAGGTGCAGCAGCTGATGAACGACCTGCTGCCGCTGCTGCGCACCGTGCGGCCCGCCGAGCTCAACGCGACGCTCTCCGCGTTCGCGACCGCGCTCGAAGGCCGCGGCGACCGGATCGGCGACAACCTGGTCCGCGTCGAGGACTACCTGAGCCGGCTCAACCCGCACATGCCGTCCATCAAGGAGAACATCTCGCGGTTCGCCGACGTGGCCGAGGTCTACGGGGACGCCGCACCCGACCTGATGCGGATCCTGCGCAACACCATCACCACCAGCCGCACCCTCGTCGACAAGCAGGACCAGCTGGCCGCCCTGTTCACCTCCACGGCCACCGTGGCCCGCAGCGCCGACGGCTTCCTGGACGAGAACGGCGAACGGTTCATCACCCTGGGCCGCGTCTCCCGCCCCACCCTGGCGCTCTTCGCCCGTTACGCGCCGGAGTACCCCTGCCTCCTCGAGGGCCTGGTGAGGCAGGAGGCCGCGGCGGAAGAGACCTTCAGAGGCGGAGAGATGCGCATCACCCTGGAAATCGTCCGCCCCCGCCCGGGATACGAGCCGGGGGAGGAGCCGCGCTACCGCGAGCGGTCCGGCCCGGACTGCCGGGGGCTTCCCCGCCCCGAGGTCCCGGCCGGTCACACCAAGCTCGACGACGGCACCCGCGACGCCCATGCCGCCCCCGGCGGGTCCGGCACCCGGCAGTCGTCCGCCACGGCTGCCGAGCAGCGTGCCATCGGCGCGCTCGTCGCGCCCGTCATGGGCGTACCGGCCGACGAGGTGCCCGCGGTGGCGACGCTGCTGTTCGGCCCGATGGCCCGCGGAACGGCGGTGAGCGTCGCATGAGCCGGGTGCAGAACGCCAGGAGCACCGCAGCACCGCTGATCAAGTTCAGCCTCTTCGCAACCGTCACGATCCTCGCGACCACGCTCCTCGCGGCGACCATCGTCAGCATTTCCTTCACGCCCGAGCACACGTACAAGGCCGTGTTCAGCGATGTCACCAGCCTGGAGGAGGGCGACGACATCCGGGTGGCCGGCGTGCGCGTCGGTGAGGTCGAGTCCATAAGGATCAAACACAGCCGGATCAAGGACCGGACGCTCGCCGAGGTGACCTTCACGGTCACCGAGGACCGTCCGCTGCTCACCGGCACCGGTGCGGTCATCCGTTACCGCAGCCTGGTCGGCCAGCGGTACATCGCGCTGACGGAGGGCGCGGGCGACGGCACGAGGCTGCCGCCCGGCTCCACGATCCCGCTGCAGCGCACCCAGCCGGCGCTGGACCTCAACGCGCTCCTGAACGGCTTCAAGCCGCTCTTCGCGGCGCTCAGCCCGAAGGACGTCAACCAGCTCGCCACCGAGATCATCAAGACGCTCCAGGGCGAGGGCGGCACGGTGAACAGCCTGCTCGCGCACACGGCCTCGCTGACCACCACGCTCGCCGACCGCGACCAGCTGATCGGCTCGGTGATCGACAACCTCAACACCGTCCTGGCGACGCTGGACAAGCGCGGGGCCCGCTTCTCCGGACTGATCCAGCAGCTCCAGCGGGTGATCTCCGGCCTGTCCGCCGACCGCAAGCCCATCGGCGAGTCGCTGGTGAACATCGGCAACCTGACAGCGGCCACGTCCGGGCTGCTGGCGGACGCCCGGCCGCCGCTGAAGGACGACATCGCCGAGCTGACCGAGCTCACCGGAACGCTGAACAAGAACGAGAAGACCGTGGAGGGCGTGCTGAAGCGGCTGCCGAACAAGCTCGACAAGCTGACGAGGACCGCCTCGTACGGCTCATGGTTCAACTTCTACCTCTGTGACTTCGACGGCCGGATCGTGCTGCCGAGGACCGGGGAAGTCATCACCCCGGAGTTCCACGTGGCCCGTGCGAGGTGCGCATGAAGCTCCGGATACCGAGGCGCAGGCCCCGCACGGGCATGGTCCCGTTCCGCGACCGGAACCCGGTGACCATCGGCGCGGCCGGACTCACGGCCCTCGCGCTGCTGACCGTCGCCGCGTTCAACGCCGACGGCCTGCCGCTGATCGGCGACGGCGACACGTACAGCGCGGCCTTCTCCGAGGCGGGCGGTCTGAAGCCCGGTGACGAGGTGCGGATCGCCGGGGTGAAGGTGGGCAAGGTCGACGAGGTGGATCTGGACGGCGACCACGTGAAGGTGGTCTTCCGGGTCAAGGGCGACCCCGCCCTCGGTACCCGGACGGGCGCCGCCATCCGCATCAAGACGATCCTGGGCGCCAAGTACCTCGCCCTGGAGCCGAAGGGCCCCGGGCAGCTCGAGCCGGGCAGCGAGATCCCGCTGAACCGCACGACTCCGGCGTACGACGTGGTCACGGCTTTCAGCGAGCTCACCACGACCGCGGAGGAGGTGGACACCGAGCGGCTGGCGACGGCCCTGGACACCATCTCCACGACGTTCGAGGATTCGCCCGCCGAGGTGCGGGCCTCCATCCAGGGGCTGTCGAGGATCTCCCGGACGGTCGCCTCCCGCGACCAGGCGCTGCGCGAGCTGCTGCAGCACGCCAACGGGGTGAGCGGGGTGCTCGCCGAGCGCTCCGGCGAGTTCTCGAAGCTGGTCGAGGACGGCGACAAGCTGTTCACGGAGATCGCCGACCGGCGGGCCGCGATCCATGCGCTGCTCAAGACCTCGGCCGCCCTCGGCATACAGCTGTCCGGGCTGGTCCGGGACAACAAGAAGGAGATCGGTCCGGCGCTGAAGGGCCTCAACACGGTGGTGGCGATGCTCGAACGCAACCAGGCGAGCCTCGACCGCGCCATCAAGCTGATGGCGCCCTACGTCCGGGTCTTCACCAACACCCTCGGCAACGGCCGCTGGTTCGACAGCTACATCCAGAACATGGTCGCCGCTCCGGTGGTCCCGCGCTCGGGAGGTACCTCATGAAAGCGACCCGGCTGAAAGCGCCCCGGCTGAACCTGCGCAGGGTGAGCCTGCGCCGGGTGAACCCGCGCCGCGCGGTGACCCTGATCGTCGCGCTCGCGGTCGTCGCCGCGGCCGGCGTGGTGCTGTGGCCGCGGGCGGACCCGGTCCGGGTCACCGCGTACTTCCCGCGCACCGTCGGCATCCATCCGGGCTCCGACGTACGGGTGCTGGGCGTGCGGATCGGCGAGGTCGGGGACATCACCCCGCAGGGCGAGCGGGTGCGGGTGACGCTGGAGTACGACCCCGGGCGCAAGGTCCCGGCGGACGCCCGGGCGGCCATCATCAACTCCTCGGTGGTCAGCGACCGTTACGTACAGCTTCTGCCGGTGTACCGGGGCGGGCCGCAGATGCGTGACGGTGACGTCATCCCGGAGCAGCGCACGGCGGTGCCCGTGGAGCTGGACCGGGTCTTCGACAGCCTGCACACGACGGCGGAGGCGCTCGGCCCGCGCGGCGCCAACAAGGACGGCTCGCTGTCCCGGCTGCTGGGTGTGAGCGCGGACAACCTCGAAGGGCAGGGCGCCCAGCTGCACCGGACGGTGGAGGACCTGTCCCTGGCGGTGACGACACTGTCCGACGGCCGGCAGGACCTGTTCTCCACGGTCCGCAACCTCCAGGTGTTCACAGCGGCGCTGGCCGCCGACGACAAGAGCGTGCGGTCCTTCAACGACAGCCTGGCGACGGTCGCCGGCCAGCTCGCGGCCGAGCGCAAGGACCTCGCGGCCGCGCTGCGGCACCTGGGGGTGGCGCTGGCCGACGTGTCCGAGTTCGTACGGAACAACAAGAAGGCGCTGACGTCGAACGTGGAGGGTCTGAGCAAGGTCACCAAGGTGCTGGTCACGCAGCGTGCCGCGCTGGCGGAGCTGCTGGAGGTGGCTCCGACCGGGCTGTCGAACCTGCAGAACGCCTACAACCCGTCCTCAGGGACTCTCGACACCCGCAACAACCCCGACCACCCGCAGGACCCGGCCTCGCTGCTGTGCTCCCTGCTCAGCACGACGGGCGAGGCGAAGGCGGCGGACTGCAAGGAGCTGAAGGAGCTGTTCGACTCGCTGCCGGAGCCGGTGCCGTCCGCGGCGCCGGTCGCCGGGACCGGCTCGATCGACCGGACGCTGGGCGGAATCCTGGGGGCGGACGCATGAGCGGCGGACGCACGAGGGGCCTGCGGGTGACCGCGGTGGTGTGGTCGGCCGCCGGCTCGCTGCTGCTGTCGGGCTGCGAGTTCGACGGCCTGTACGACGTCGGGCTGCCGGGCGGCGCGGCCGCCGACGGCAACGCCTACCGGGTGACGGTCGAGTTCCGGGACGTGCTCGACCTGGTGCCGCAGTCCGCGGTGAAGGTGAACAACGTGACCGTGGGCGCGGTCGAGAAGGTGGAGCTGGACGGCTGGCACGCGCGGGTGCGGCTGCGGATCGCGGATTCGGTGAAGCTGCCGGGCAACGCGGTCGCCGAACTGCGCCAGACCAGCATGCTCGGCGAGAAGTACGTGGCGCTGTCGGCGCCGGTGAACGTGGCGCCGGCCGGACGGCTGGCGGACGGCGCGCGGATCCCGCTGTCGCGCTCCGGCCGCAACCCGGAGATCGAGGAGGTGCTCTCCGCCCTCTCCGCACTGCTCAACGGCGGAGGCGTCGCCCAGCTCAGGACGATCAGCACGGAACTCAACAAGGCCCTGGAAGGGCGGGAGAACCGGGTCAAGTCGCTGTTGAAGGAGCTGGACGTCTTCATCGGCGGGCTCGACTCGCAGCGCACGGAGATCGTCCGCGCCCTGAACGGCATCGACCGGCTCTCCAAGCGGCTCGCGGCGGAGAAGAAGACGATCGCGGCGGCCGTCGACACCATGCCGCCCGCGCTGAAGGTCCTGGCGGACCAGCGGCGCAAGCTGACGGCGATGCTCACGTCCCTGTCGGCGCTCAGCACCACGGGGACGAAGGTGATCAACGCGTCGCGCGCCGACGTGGTGGCCAATCTGCGAAGCCTGCGGCCGGTCCTGGAGCAGCTGAACAAGGCGGGCGACGACCTGCCGAACGCCCTGGAGCTGATGACGACGTATCCCTTCCCGCGCAATGCCGTGGACGCGATCAAGGGCGACTACGTCAATCTCAGGATCACCGCCGATCTGGATCTGGCGAGCATCTACGGAAACCTCGACGACGAGAAGCCGGCCGAGCCCGGCGTGCCGGGGGTGCCCGGGCTCCCCGACGCACCCGGCCTGCCCGGGGTGCCGGAGGTGCCCGGCGTGCCGGACGTACCGGGGGTGCCCGGTGCGCCGACGCCCACGGCGGCGCCACGGCCGCCCGGCGTCCCGGCTCCCTCGGCGCCCCCGGGGGGCGGGGAGGGGCTCTGCCCGCCGGTGTGCGCCGGTACGCAGGTGTCCCACGCGGGCCACGAGGGCGGGGACGGCGGCGGCTTCCCCGCCGGGATCGACATCGCGCTCGCGGAACTGATGCTGAAGGGGATGCAACCGTGATCACACGTACGGTCAAGGCCCAGCTCCTCGCCTTCGCCCTGGTGACCGCCGTCGGCGTCTCGTACGTCGGCGCCCGGTACACCGGGATCGTCGACGCCCTCCTCGACCGCGGCTACACCGTGCGTGCCGACTTCGCCGACTCCGGGGGCGTCTTCGCGGGCGCCGAGGTCACCTATCGCGGTGTGCCGGTGGGCCGGGTCGGCGAGCTGCGGCTGACCGGGGGCGACGGGGTGCAGGTCGTCCTGGACATCGAGGACGGGGCGCGGATCCCGGCGGACACCGTCGCGGTGGTGGCGAACCGTTCCGCGGTGGGCGAGCAGTACGTCGACCTCCAGCCGCGCGGCCCGGGCGGCCCGTACCTGCGGGAGGGCAGCACCATCCCCCGCCGGGACACGCGCGTACCGCTGCCGGCCACGGACCTCGTCCTCAGCCTGGACCGGCTGGTGAACTCCGTCGGCAAGGAGGACCTGCGGATCACGGTGGACGAACTGGGCAAGGCGTTCGCGGGCACCGGGCCGGAGCTGAGCAGGCTGGTGGACTCCGGCAACCGGCTGGTGGAGTCCGCGTCCGAATCGCTTCCGCAGACGGTCTCCCTGATCGAGGACTCGCGGACGGTCCTGAGGACCCAGGCCGACCAGGGCTCGGCCATCAAGGCCTTCTCCAGGGACCTGGCCGCGCTGACCGCGGAGCTGAAGTCGAGTGACGGTGACATCCGCCGGCTGATCGGCGCGGGCGCGCCCGCCGCGCAGGAGGTCGACTCGCTGCTGACGTCCACCCGGCCCCATGTGCCGGTCCTGCTCGGCAATCTCATCAGCGGCGGACAGGTCACGGTGGCGCGGCTGCCCGGTGTCGAGCAGGCGCTGGTCACCTTCCCCGTGGTGGTGGCCGGCAGCCACACCGTGATCCCCGGTGACGGCACCACCCACTTCGGGCTGGTCGTCGGCGCCGACGGTCCCCCCGCGTGCCGCCAGGGGTACGACACGCAGCGGCGCGACCCGTCCGACACGAGCGAGCGCCCGGCGAACACGGGCGCGCACTGCTCGGCGCCGCGTGGCGCGCAGACGTCCGTGCGCGGTGCGCAGAACGCGCCGGGGCCCTCGGGCCGTGCCCGTGCCGGCGGCGCGGGCACGGCCGCATTCGTCACCCCGTACGACCCCGCGACCGGCACGGCCGCCGGTCCGGGCGGATCGCTCGTCGAGATCGGCTCGACGGGCGGCGAACAGAGCGTGTTCGGAAAGGACTCTTGGCAATGGCTGCTGGTCGGACCGATGGCATGACAGGGGCAGGCGGCGGGCCGTTCGGGGACGCCCGGCGGTGGCTCGGCGGGGCCCGGGCCCTGCTGCGGGAGGCCGCGCGGCGCGGCAGGGCGCTGCCGGCCACGCTCGCGGTGGCGACGGTCGCGGTGACGGCCGCGTCCGGCTGGCTGACTTTTCAGGTGCACGAGCAGCGGACGGAGGAGCAGCGGCGCCACGACATCCTGGCCGCGGCGCGGCAGTCGGCGCTGAACTTCACCTCGCTCGACCACCGGCACTACAAGCGGGACAGCGACAACGTCCTGAAGGGCGCCACGGGCGAGTTCAAGGAGCAGTTCGCCGCGCAGACGGCGCAGCTGACGAAGCTGGTCGCCGCCAACAAGTCGGTGTCGGAAGGACAGGTGCTGGAGGCGGGCATCGTCCGCGCCGACGAGCGTTCGGCGCGCGTGCTGGTGGTCGCCGACAGCAAGGTGACCAACACCGCCGCCCCGCAGGGCCAGGCCCGTACGTACCGGCTCCAGCTCGATCTCGTACGCGAGGAGGGGCGCTGGCTGACGTCCGGCGTCGAGTTCGTCGGCTGACATGCGTCGGCCGGCACGCCGGCCGGTCCACCCCCTCGAAAGGAGAGATCCGTGGTGAACACCACCATCCGGGGCCGCGGTGCCGGCTCCCCCGCCCGCCGCTCCCTGTCCGCGGCCGCCCGGGCGGCGGCCAGGCGCGCCGACCGGGCCGAGAGCGCCGCGCCACGCCCGGACGAGGCGACAGCGGTGTCCGGGCGCACCTTGCGGGTCCAGGACGAGCCGGCGGCGGCCGAGGCGCCTTCTCCGGATCCGGACTGGGAGGCGCCGGGCCCGGACGATCCCGACGAGGCGGCGGCGTCCGGGGCGGCGGCCCCCGCCGGCAGGGCCCCGAGGGTGCGGCTGCGCACCCTGTGGCTCACCGCGCTGGCCGTGCTGCTCGTGGCGGGGCTGGTCGCTCTCGCCCTGCTGGTGCGGGCCCACGGCGACGGGCAGGGCGCCGAGCGGGCGCGGGTGCAGGCGGCGGAGGCGGCGCGCAAGGCGGCGCCCGTGGTCCTGTCGTACGACTACCGCCGCCTGGACCGGGACTTCACGGCGGCGCGGGCGCATCTGACCGGCACCTTCCGTGACGAGTACCGCAGGACCACCACGACCGTCGTGGCTCCGACGGCGAAGAAGTACCGGGGCGTGGTCAAGGCGTCGGTGGTGGAGCCGCCGGACGGCGGCGCTCCGGCGGTGTCGGTGGTCTCGGCCTCGCCGGAGCGGGCCGTCGTGCTGCTCTTCGTCAACCAGGTCACCACGAGCACCCAGGTGCCGGGTCCGCGGGTGGACCTGAACCGGGTGCGGATGACGCTGACGCTCACGCCGGGGGGCTGGAAGGTGAGCGCCGTCGACGCACTGTGACGGGTCGGTCCCGTAGGACCGCACAGGGATCCCAGGCGCCTTCCGGGCCATCGTCCGGAAGGCGCCCTTTTGTGTGCCCGTATCGCGAGCCGGTCTTGACAGCCCACCACCACCCCGGGCAATCTTCCGTTAAGCAGAAATGAACTTCCGCAATACGGAAGGAGCGCCGAACCCCTCATGGGATACACGGACCAGCGCTTCGATGTGAACCTGTCGATCCTCTTCACGGAACTCCCGCTCCTGGAGCGCCCCGCGGCCGCCGCCGCGGCGGGCTTCACCGCGGTCGAGCTGTGGTGGCCCTGGATCGAGACGCCCACGCCCGACCAGAGCGAGCTCGACGCCCTGAAGAAGGCGCTGGACGACGCCGGCACCCGGCTGGTGGGCCTGAACTTCTACGCCGGCGCCCTTCCGGGACCGGACCGCGGCGCCCTCTCCGTACCTGGTGAGGAGTCGGACCGCTTCCGCGCCAACATCGACGTGGCCGCGGACTTCGCCGCCTCGGTCGGCTGCAAGGCGCTCAACGCGCTGTACGGCAACCGCGTCGAGGGCGTCGACCCGGCCGCCCAGGACGAGCTCGCCCTGGCGAACCTGGTCACCGCGGCCCGCGCCGCCGACCGGGTCGGCGCCATCCTCCTGATCGAGACGCTGAACAAGCCGGAGTCGCCGCTCTACCCGCTGGTGAGCGCCCCGGCCGCGATCGAGGTCGTGGACAAGGTGAACGCGGCGACCGGCCTCGGGAACGCCAAGTTCCTCCTCGACATCTACCACCTGTCGATGAACGGCGAGGACGTCACCCAGGTCATCGAGGCGTACGCGGCGAAGACCGGCCACGTCCAGATCGCCGACAACCCGGGCCGCGGCGCGCCCGGCACCGGCTCGCTGCCGCTGGAGGAGCTGCTCGACCAGCTCGCGAAGGCCGGCTACGACGGCTGGGTCGGCCTGGAGTACAAGGCCGGCGACCGCCCGAGCGCCGAGTCCTTCGACTGGCTCCCCGCCGAGGCCCGCGCCGCCCGCTGACCTCCTTCCGCACCACCAGTTCTGAGAGGCACCCTCATGAGCAAGCTCGCTGATTCCTCCCGGTCCACCCGCCCGGCGATCGCGTGGATCGGCCTCGGCATCATGGGCTCCCCCATGTCCGAGAACCTGATCAAGGCCGGCTACAGCGTCACCGGCTTCACCCTGGAGCAGGACAAGCTGGACCGCCTGGCCGCGGCCGGCGGCACCGCCGCCGCCTCGATCGCCGAGGCCGTCGGGGGCGCCGACGTGATCATCACGATGGTGCCCGCCTCCCCGCAGGTCGAGGCCATCGCGTACGGCCCCGACGGCATCCTGGAGAACGCCAGGTCCGGCGCCCTGCTGATCGACATGTCGTCGATCACCCCGCAGACCTCCGTCGACCTGGCCAAGGCCGCCCGGGAGAAGGGGATCCGCGTTCTGGACGCCCCCGTCTCCGGCGGCGAGGCCGGCGCCATCGAGGCGGTGCTGTCGATCATGGTCGGTGGCGAGCAGGCCGACTTCGAGACGGCCAGGCCGATCCTCGAGGCCCTCGGCAAGACGATCGTGCTGTGCGGCCCGCACGGCTCCGGCCAGACGGTGAAGGCCGCCAACCAGCTCATCGTGGCGGTCAACATCCAGGCGTGCGCCGAGGCCGTGGTCTTCCTGGAGAAGTCCGGCGTGGACCTCACCGCCGCCCTGGACGTCCTCAACGGCGGCCTGGCCGGCTCCACGGTGCTGACCCGCAAGAAGGACAACTTCCTGAACCGCGACTTCAGGCCGGGCTTCCGCATCGACCTTCACCACAAGGACATGGGCATCGTCACCGACGCCGCCCGCAACGTGGGTGCGGCCCTTCCCGTCGGCGCCGTGGTCGCCCAGCTGGTCGCCTCCCTGCGCGCCCAGGGCGACGGCGGCCTGGACCACTCGGCCCTGCTGCGCGCCGTCGAGCGTCTCTCCGGCCGGCAGGTCGCCTGACCGGGCGGGTCCCCGCGGCTCACCCCGAGGGCCCGACGGCACCCGTGAGGACCTGACCCTCCGCCTCCCGACGGCTCTCCCCTCTGCATCCGGGCCGTGGCTGCGCCGACACCTGTCCTGTCGCGCCCAGGCGCAGCCGCGGCCCGGATCCCTCACCTACATTTCAACAAACTGTTGACGTTTGAATCGGAGCCAACCTACGCTCCTGACACCGCTCAGCAGCTCCCGCACGGAAGGTCACCATGTCGAAGCGCGTGCTTACGACCGAGTCCGGCGCCCCCGTCGCCGACAACCAGAACTCCGCCACCGCCGGCGTCGGTGGCCCGCTCCTCCTCCAGGACCAGCACCTGCTGGAGAAGCTCGCCCGCTTCAACCGGGAGCGCATCCCGGAGCGCGTGGTGCACGCCCGCGGCTCCGGCGCGTACGGCTACTTCGAGGTGACCGACGACGTCACCGCGTACACCAAGGCGGACTTCCTCTCCGAGGTCGGCAAGCGCACGGACCTGTTCATCCGCTTCTCGACCGTCGCCGACTCGCTGGGCGGTGCCGACGCGGTCCGCGACCCGCGCGGCTTCGCGGTGAAGTTCTACACCGAGGAGGGCAACTACGACCTCGTCGGCAACAACACCCCGGTGTTCTTCATCAAGGACCCGATCAAGTTCCCCGACTTCATCCACTCGCAGAAGCGCGACCCGTTCACGGGCAAGCAGGAGCCGGACAACGTCTGGGACTTCTGGGCACACGCCCCCGAGGCGACGCACCAGATCACCTGGCTCATGGGCGACCGCGGCATCCCGGCCTCGTACCGCCACATGAACGGCTACGGCTCGCACACCTACCAGTGGACGAACGCCGGGGGCGAGGCCTTCTTCGTCAAGTACCACTTCAAGACGAACCAGGGCATCCGCTGCCTGTCGTCCGAGCAGGCCGCCGAAGTGGTCGGCAAGGACGCCAACTCGCACCAGACCGACCTGCTCCAGGCCATCGAGCGCGGCGTGAACCCCTCCTGGACCCTGTACGTGCAGATCATGCCGGCGGCCGAGGCGGCGGACTACCGCTTCAACCCGTTCGACCTCACCAAGGTGTGGCCGCACGCCGACTACCCGCTGCAGCGGGTCGGCCGGATGGTCCTGGACCGCAACCCGGACAACGTCTTCGCCGAGGTCGAGCAGGCCGCGTTCTCGCCGAACAACTTCGTTCCCGGCATCGGCCCGTCCCCGGACAAGATGCTCCAGGGCCGCCTCTTCGCCTACGCGGACGCCCACCGCTACCGCCTCGGCGTCAACCACACCCAGCTGCCGGTCAACGCCCCGAAGGCGACCGTGGCCGACAACTACGGCCGCGACGGCTTCATGGCCACCCGCAACGGCTCGCGCCACGACAAGAACTACGAGCCCAACTCGTACTCGGGTCCGGCCCAGACCGACACCCCGCTCTCGGCCCCGCTGGCCGTCCACGGCCACACCGGCACGCACGCCGCGCCGCTGCACACCAAGGACGACGACTTCTTCCAGGCCGGTGAGCTCTACCGCCTGATGTCGGAGGAGGAGAAGCGGCGCCTCGTGGCGAACATCGCCGGCGGCCTGTCGCAGGTCTCCCGCGAGGACGTCATCGAGAAGAACCTCGCCCACTTCCACGCCGCGGACCCGGACTACGGCACGCGCGTCGAGGAGGCGGTCCGCGCCCTGCGCGAGGACTGAGCACCCGCGAGACGGCGTACGGCAACCGACGGGAGGTCTGCTGCCGTACGCGGTCCGGACCACCGGCCCGGATGAGGGGTGGTCGGTGGTACGGACAGGTCGTGGACCGTGGCGGCGCGCGAGCCAGTGCGGTGGTGGGGAAGCGCCGTCCCCCTTCTTGACCTGAAGGGAGGGCGGACGGCACTCCCGTCGCCCGCCGCCACGGTCCCGGCACCTCCCCCATGGATTCCGTCCGGCGGCGCGAACGTCCTGTCGCGCCAGCCTCGCACCGTCGGACGGTCACCAGCATCACCGCACAGGAAGAGCCAGGGCGCGGAGCCGGGGTTTACGGTCCCCCGGCTCCGCGCCCTTCCTCATGCCGCCGGCCAGGGCTTCGAGCCGCTCCAGGCAACGCCCGTCGCGATTGCGGGAACACGGCGGGAACCGATGGTGGAGATTCCGGCTGAAGCAGCGGACAACACGGTCGAGAGATCGTCACGCCCACATGTCCGGGCCGCCGCCCCGCCACTCGACCAGGCCCGTCGCCTCGACGTCCACCTCGTCGATGTTCTGCCGCCCAGGACCCACGCGCCGAACTGCGCGGCCCGGCCGCCGGCCACGTGTTCGCGGTGGTGGAGCAGGCTGCGGACGCCTTCGCCGAAGGACACGAACGGGCGCCGCAGCCATCCGTGGTCCTGGCGTGTGGTGGCCTTCGTACGGCCGCCCCGGCCCAGCAGCCGAGCCGCCATCGCCGGGGCCAGGTCGGGGAAGAGCTGCGCCGGCATCACCGGCTCCGGCACGCTCGGCTCGCGGTGGTCGAGGAGGATGTGGGCCGGCTCGTGGGCCGTCACGTCCGCCGGGGTCGAAGTGATCGGGGTCTCCGTGGCGCGGGACCGATGCGCCCGGTACCCCCCGGCCGGCGCCGGTGCGTCCACCAGGACCGGGGGCACCTCCGTCCCCGACGTCACCCGCCGGCGGCCAGCCGCTCGCGCCACCAGTCCACCGTCGCCGCGATCTGCTCGTCGACGGGCGTGGCGCGTACCGCGAGAGCGGTCGCGTAAGCGCTCGAATCGACGACGAAAGGCCGCTCGAACTGGTAACGGACCTCCTTGAGTTCGCGGATCAGTGGGGAGAAGAGCGACGCGACTCCCAGCACGGCCGGCGGCAGTGCTCGCACCGCGACCGGGCCGGTTCCCGCCCGGGCGGCGAGGCGGTCCACCATCTGCCGTGCGGACAGCGCGGGTTCCGTGGGAACGTGCCAGGCGCGCCCCCAGGCCCGTTCCTCCGCCGCAACCTCGGCCAGGGCCCGGGCCACGTCGGGGAGGTAGGTCCAGCTGTGCGGGGTGTCGGGATCACCGAGCATGGAGACCGGCTTGCCGCGCAGCAGCCGCGGCATCACCCGCGCGGCCAGGTGGCCGCCGTCGGTCACGCCGGGCCCGAAGAAGTCCGAGGCCCGGACCTCGACCGCCCTGATGCGGCCCTGCTCGTGGAGGGTCCGCGCCCGCTCCCAGACGGCGGCGCGCACCCGCCCCTTTGGGCCGGTCGCCGCGAGCGGCAGCTCCTCGGTCAGGGGACCGTCCACCGGCCCGTAGCCGTAGAGGTTGCCCAGCAGGACCAGGACGGCCCCGGTCGCCTCGGCGGCGGCACAAAGGGAAGCGGCCAGCGGCGGCCATGCACTCACCCACCGGTGGTAGGGCGGCGCGGCGCAACCGTGGATCGCGGCCGCGCCCCGCGCGGCGTCGATGAGCCGCGCGCTGTCCGCGGCGTCCAGCGCGATGTGCTCGATGCCGGGCTCGGGGCCGCGGCCCGACGTCGTGATGACGCGTACTGAATGTCCCTGGCCGGCCAGCAGCCGAGCAGTGGCCGCTCCGGCGGGCCCGAATCCTACGACGACATGAAGGCTCACCCATGCAGACTAACGCGGGCGCTTCCTGATGAAACGTCAACTCCGCGCGCCGGGGGCATGGAAGGGGCCCGACCGCATAGGACGCCGATTCCTTGGCGTGATCGGTCCCGAGCCTTGCATGGCGGATCCGGACAGGTCGCCCGCCCGTCCGGACGGCATCCGGATCCGGATGCGTCCGGCGGCGATGCGACCACCGGGATCGCGCGTCTCGAACGCGAGCCGACCGCCGCGCGGCATGAGACCGGTGCGGTTCGTGTGGAGCCGGGCCGCCAGGAGATCCGGGCGGCCCGGCTCACGCCGTCGGGCAAGCCTTCCTCATGCCCCTCGGTCTACGCCTTGCATGCGAGGAGCTGGACCTCCTGGAACTGCCGCCGGTCGGTGGGGACCGGCTCGATCACCAGGCGGGCCGACTCCGTCAATCCGTGATCGCGCAGGAGCCCGGCGAGGTGGTCGGGGCACCAGCGGTAGGCCGTCACCACCGTGTGGTCGTAGGCCTGTGTCTCGTGCCGGGGGCCGTCGGTGGCAGGGAACTCGATCAGAAGGTGCCCGCCGGGAGTCAGGACCCGGGCGATCTCGGCCAGGATCGCGGGCAGGTCCCGCGGCGGGGTGTGGATGACGGACCACCGCGAGAGCACGCCGCCCAGCGTGCCGTCCCCGATGTCCAGCGCGGCCATCGAGCCGACCTCGAACCGCAGCCCGGGATTGGCTGCGCGAGCGAGCTCGACCATCGCGGGGGAGGCGTCGACGCCGAAGGCGTCCAGGCCCAGCTCATGGAGGTGAGCCGTGATGTGGCCCGGTCCGCAGCCGAGGTCCGCGACCATGCCCCCGCCGTTCGTCCGCACCAGCTCCGCAAAGGCACTCAGGAGGGCGCGCTCCAGCGGGCGGTCGCGCAAGGAATCGTGGAACTGCTCCGCGTAGGTGGACGCGACGGCGTCGTACGCCTCGCGGGTGGCGTGCAAGGTGTCGAGTTCGGTCATCCGGAGACCGTAGCGGGAGGAGAGGATCCGTCCTGCCGCGACAGCGGCACCGGCCCACCGACCCACCGACCGCCCGCGCCCCTGCCCAGGGGCAGCAGCCACCCCGCTCCCGCAAGAGGTCCGCAATGGAGCGCCGGCCCGCACGACCGCGCGCCTCAAGGGCGCACGGCGGCACGGCGGTACGGCGGTACGGCCGCAAGCGATCTACGCTCCTGCGGCCGCACCACCGTGTACGCGCCGCTCAGTGGTGGGACGGGTCCACGATCACATCCAGGACCTCACGCACTACGCGGTACGTCTCCGCCGTGCCGTCGTCCGTCTTGCGTTCCTCCTGCTGTCGCGCCCAGTCCCGGGCGAGCCGGATCCTGCGGAGCAGTTCGTCCGAGTCCACAACACCATCGGTCATGGCCTCCGGGTACCCCGAATCCGCGGAAACGGGCCTCCCCGGGCCGACGAATCGGTATGCCGGGAAGTGCATGCCGTTACGACAGGGAGCGGGCCACCACCGAGGCGGCCTGCGCGATCAGCCGGTTGTCGTGCTCGGCGTCCTTCTCGCCGCGGTTCGACATGATCGCCATGACGATCGGGGCGCCGTCGGGGGGCCACACCACCGCGATGTCGTTGCGCGCGCCGTACCAGCTGCCCGTTCCCGTCTTGTCGCCGACGACCCAGCCCTTCGGCACCCCGGCCCGGATGAGCTCGTCCCCGGTGACGTTGGTCTTCAGCCACTCGGTCAGCCGTGCGCGCTCCGCCGGTCCGAGGACGTCGCCGAGGACGAAGGCACGCAGGTCCCGGGCCAGGGCCCGAGGGGTGGTCGTGTCGCGCGTGTCCCCCGGCACCCACCGGCTCAGCTCGGGCTCACGGCGCTCCATCCGGGTGACGTCGTCGCCGATGCCTTCGAGGACGGCGTCCAGGCCCTTCGGCCCGTCCAGCCGGTCCAGGAGCAGGTTGGCCGCGGTGTTGTCGCTGAAGCGGACGGCGGCCTCGCACAGCGCATCCAGTGTCATCCCGGTCGCCACATGCTTCTCCGTCACCGGAGACGGCTCGACCAGCTCGTCCCGGGAGTAGGTGACCCTCTCCCCCATCCCGCCCACGGTGTACTTCCGCAGCACCGCACCCGCGGCGAGCGCCTTGAACGTGGAGGCGTACGGGAAGCGCAGGCCGTCGTTGTAGGCCACCTCGCGTCCGGTGCCGGTGTCGACGGCGTGGACGCCGAGCCGGGCGCCGAACCTCCGCTCCAGTTCCCGGAGTTCGCGGACGTACGGCTCGGTCCGTGCGGCCGGGTCCGGGCGCGCCGCCATGGGGGACGCGGCCGGCGCGGCCGGGGCGTCACCCCGGCCGCAGGCCATGAGCGGGACGAGGGTCAGCGTGGCGAGGGCACCGGCCAGGGCGCGCCGGACGCGGGCGTGGTGCATGGTCCAAACCTCCGGATCCGCCCGCACCGAGAGGTACGGGCGCGGGGATCGTCAGTGTCGTGCCACCTTGGTCCTCCTGCCGCCATGCGGTCCAATACGGTTCCGCGCGGTTTCATGCGGAACTGGCATAGAGTCGGGGCCGTGGATCTCGTGGGGGCGTGTCGCGCGTTCGTCAGCGTCGGTGAACGCGGCAGTTTCACCGTCGGAGCCGCCGCCGCGCGGATGTCCCAGCCGGTGGCCAGCCGTCGCGTGGCCGCCCTGGAGGAGCGCTTCGGCGAGCAGCTCTTCGAGCGCACGTCGCGCCGGGCCGTGCTCACCCCCTTCGGGCGGGACATGCTCCCGGTGGCCCGGCACCTCGTGCAGGCGGCCGATGTGCTGCTGCACGAGGCGGAGGCCGCCCGGCGCAAGCCGTGGCGGCTGGCCGTGCCCGGCATCTGCTCCACCGCCGCGCTCGCCCGGCTCGTCGCCGAGGCGCGAGGGCTCGGCGTGACCCTCGACCTCCGCGTCGCGGAGCCCGCGCGGCGCACGGAGTTCGTCCAGGCGCAGCAGGTACGGGCCGCCCTCCTCGCGGTGCCGGCGGACGAGGCGAGGTGGTCCGTGCCGCTGGGCGTCGCCGCGGCCCGGGACCCCGGCGTGAAGCGCGTCTACCTGGAGACGCTGCGGGTGGGCCGGGCCTCGTCCGGCCCGGCCCGCCGTCTGTGGCTCCAGCCCGAGGACGACGTACCGCACGTCCGGGACCCGCTGACGCGGCTGCGTGACGCGCTCGGCCTGCGGCCCGCACAGCTCGTCGTCGCGGCGGACCTGACCACGGCGGCCGCGGAGGTGCTGTCCTCCCGCGACCTGCTGGTGTGCTCCCCCGCCCAGGCGGAGGAGCTCGGCCTGCACTGGCGACCCCTCGGCGAGGCCACGCTGCACCGCGGTTTCGCCCTCGTGGCCGCGGCGGACGGCAACGCACAGCGCCTCGAGGCGCGTCTGGGTGACGCCATCGCGCGCTGCCTGGGAACGGTCACGGTCACGGCGCAGGACGCGGGGGCCCGGGCCGGGCGCGCACCCGCACGGGGTGGCGTCCCACCGACCGCAGCCGGACTCCGGGCGCGCGGCGCGGAGGGCGGCGGAGCATGACCACCGAGGCGCTGCTGCGCGACCTGCGCCGGGAGCTGCACGACGGCGGCCTGCGGGGCTGCCTGCTCGTGCGGGATCTGCACACCGGCGAGGAGCTGGGGATCGACCCGGAGACCCCACTGCCGGCCGCGTCCCTGGTCAAGGTCCCGCTCGCGCTGGCGACGGCGGAGCGCATCCGCCGGGGCGAACTCGACGGGGGCACGGTGCTCGACGTGGAACCGGGACGGATCACCACGCCCGGGCCCACCGGGCTGAGCCGGTTCCGCCACCCCGCCCGGATCGCGATCGACGACCTGCTCTACCTGAGCACCTGCGTGAGCGACGGCACGGCCGCCGACGCGCTCTTCGACGTGACGCCACCGGCCCGGGTCGCCGCCGTCCTGCAGGAGTTGGGGCTCCGCGGGATGACCGTCCGGCACGGCATGCGGGAGTTGTCCGACACCCCCGTGGAGCGCTTCGACACCGACCAGGCCCACCTGGCCCACGCCCTGGCGATCGACGCCGGCACCAGTGGCCGCGGACACCGCGTCCCCCAGCTCGACACCACGCGCGCCAACACCGGCAGCGCACGCGCCTGGGTCGAACTGCTGCAGGCGCTGTGGACCCCCTCGGCGATCCACCCGGAGGTGGCCGGACGGGTGCGCGACCTCATGGCGCACAACATGCTGCGCCACCGGCTCGCGCCGGACTTCAGCTCGGACGCCACCACCTGGTCCTCCAAGACGGGCACCCTCCTCAACCTCCGCCACGAGATCGGGGTCGTCGAGCACTCCGACGGCCGGGCCTTCGCCGTCGCCGTCCTCACGGAGTCGCTCGTCCCGGCGGCCGTCCAGCCCGGCGCCGAGGCCCTCATGGCCGCGTGCGCGCGCAGGCTGCACGACCACCTCCGGCAGCTCTGAGGAGTGTCTCGTCCGGCGCGGGTGACGGCTACGCGGAGTGGGTAAACCACCACTGAGCATCACTCACCGTGCACCCGTCCGGTGCCCGCTCCCGCAGGGAAGGGGGCCGCCCCATGGCGTGGTATCCCGCCGCCACCCGCATGGAGTTACAGCCCGAGTCGGACGCCCAGCCGGCGATCCGGCCCACCCAGTTCATCCTCCACAGCATCGCCGCCCCGTGGACCGCGCGCCGCATGTACGAGTACTGGCGCGACAGCGTAGGCGGCGCCTTGAACAGCTACCGGGAGGCGTGCCGTTCGAGATACGCCGCTGCGGCGCGCAGGAGTTCCGGGCTGTCACGGAATTTCCCGAGCCCGTGGTTGCAGGCGGCGCACACCAGGCCGCGGACGCATGCCCCACAGATCCCGGCAGAATTCGGGCAGCAGCCATGATCGTGGTCAACGCACAGAGCGAACCCATTGTCGTCGACCTGCTTGCAGATGGCGCAAACGCCTCCTTGGCTCGCCAGCATCTCCGCGTAGCGGTCGGGAGACAGCCGGCACAGCGCCTTGCGCTGCGCGCCCGGTCCGCAGCTTCGGCAGTTCCCCTGCAACTTGTCCTTGGCCTTGCCGTTCCGGTTGAACCCATCCGGGTGAAGCCAGAGGAGGCAGGTACGGCACTGCTTCTCGCCCCGTGGGTTTCGGTCATGCGGCTTGGCATGCCGCCGGTCCGGCAGCGGAGTCAGTTCGCGTCCCACGGTGCGCTGCCAATTGTGGCTGGCGCACAACCCCTTGCTGATGTGCTTCCGTGTGCAGCCGGGAAACTCGCATCGCCGGGTCTCCATCGCCGTACTGCCGTGCACGCGATGCGCGGTCCCGGAGCCTGTGTCCCCGTGGCGCTGCCACCGCTGGTAGTGCATGGCGCACCACCCTCGAGAGAGCACACGGACGGGGCGGCTGCAGCCCTCGACAGTGCAAGTGAGCTCCTCCACGCCGACGTCCCCCCACAAAACGTTCCCGAGCCAGAAGGAGGCACCTGATGGCATGGTGCCCGTTCGCGAAGAAACTGGAGCTCCAGCCAGAGAGTGATCAGCAACCCGCCATCAGGCCTACGCAGTTCATCCTGCACAGCCTTGCCGCGCCGTGGAGTGCGCAGCGGCTGTACGAGTACTGGAAGTCCAGCTCGCTCGAGTCCCATTTCGGGCTGGGTTACCAGGGTGACCTCGCCCAGTACATCGGTACCGAGACCCGCGCCGACGCCAACTACCAGGCGAACCGGCGGCCCGACGGGACCGGTGCCGTGTCCATCGAGACCGCGTCGAACCTCCAGCACACCGACCCGTGGACGGACAAGCAGGTCGAGCAGCTGATCCGGCTCGGGGTGTGGCTGCACCAGCGCCACGGCATTCCGCTGCGGGTCTGCCGCACCGCCTCGGACCCCGGCTACGGCTACCACCGGCTGCACGGCGCCTGGGCCGTGTCCGGCACGGCCTGCCCCGGCGACGCGCGTGTGCGCCAGTTCAAGAACGTCGTCTTCCCCGGGATCGTCGCCCGGGCCAACGGCGAGCTCCCGCCACCGTCAGAGGAGGACCCCATGCCGAGCGTCATCACCGAGTCGGAGGCCGGCGGACCGGCCCTGGAGGCGGGGAAGTACGAACTGCTGCGGATGGCCGACGACACGGCGCTGCTCCAGGGCCCGTGCACGTACACCGTCACCGCGTACGTCACGGTCCGCGGGCGGACCGGCACGCGCGTCACCGTGCGCTTCCACGACCTGCCGCTGGCCACCCGCAGGCCGTCGCTCGACCTGCCGATCGACTGCGGTGTGATCGGCGCGGACGGCCTGCTGCACGTCGCTGCGACCCGCAACGGCGTGTTGGCCGCCAATGAACAACTCAAGGTCGAGATACGGGCGGACGACGCCGCCCGCGTGGAGCGCCGCGTCCTGCGCGCCCTGCGCTGGCCGGCCTGATCACCCGCCCCACGGCCCGGCCGGGTGCCCGCGGACCGCGCCCGGCGCCCGCGGACCGCGCCCGGCGCGGGACGGCCCCCGCCCCGGGAATCGCCGGGGCGGGGGCCGTCTTCCCCCGGGAGCCGCGCGGGTGGGTCGGACCAGCGGGCGGGCGGTGGGTCAGACCAGCGGGCGGATGGCGGTCGGGGCGTGGCCCGGCTCGGTCGCGAGCTCCTCGAACTCGGTGACGTCGCTCATGTCGACCGTCTTGCTCATCGCGATGTTGGTGATGCGCTCCAGGATCGCCTCGACGACGACCGGGACCTGGTGCTCGACGGCCAGCTTCTTGGCCTCCTCGAACGCCTCACCCAGCTTCTCCGGGTCGGTGACGCGGATCGCCTTGACGCCCAGGCCCTCGGCGACCTTGACGTGGTCGACGCCGTAGACGCCGATCTCCGGGGTGTTGATGTTCTCGAACTCGAGGTTGACCTCGAAGTTGATGCCCAGTCCGCCCTGCGCCTGACGGATCAGGCCCAGGTAGGCGTTGTTCACCAGGACGTGGACGTAGGGGACCTTGTGCTGGGCGGCGACGGCCAGCTCCTCGATCATGAACTGGAAGTCGTAGTCGCCGGAGAGCGCGACGATCGGGGTCTCCGGGTCCGCGGTGGCGGCGCCGATGGCGGCCGGGATGGTCCAGCCGAGCGGGCCGGCCTGGCCGCAGTTGATCCAGCGGCGCGGCTTGTAGACGTGCAGGAACTGCGCGGCGGCGATCTGCGAGAGGCCGATGGTGGTGACGTAGCGCGTCTCCGGGCCGAAGGCCTTGTTCATCTCCTCGTAGACGCGCTGCGGCTTCATGGGGATGTTCTCGAAGTGCGTGCGGCGCTGCAGGGTGGCCTTGCGCTCCTGCGCGGAGGCGGCCCAGGCACTGAAGTCGGGCAGCTCGCCGGCGGCCTCGAGCTCCTTGGCGATCTCGATGAAGAGCTCCAGCGCGGCCCTGGCGTCGGAGGCGATGCCGTAGTCGGGGGCGAAGATCTTGCCGAGCTGGGTGGGGTCGATGTCGACGTGGACGAACTTCCGGCCCTTGGTGTAGGCGTCGAGGTTGTAGCCGGTGTGGCGGTTGGCCCAGCGGTTGCCGATGCCGAGGACGAAGTCGGACTCCAGGAAGGTCGCGTTGCCGTAGCGGTGCGAGGTCTGGACGCCGACCATGCCGGCGCTCAGCTCGTGGTCGTCGGGGATGGTGCCCCAGCCCATCAGGGTGGAGATGACCGGGACGCCGGTCAGTTCGGCGAACTCGACCAGCAGGTCGGAGGCGTCGGCGTTGATGATGCCGCCGCCGGCGACGATCAGCGGGCGCTCGGACTCCAGCAGGAACCGGATGGCCTTCTCGGCCTGGGCGCGGGTGGCCTGCGGCTTGTAGACCGGGAGCGGCTCGTACGTCTCCGGGTCGAAGTCGATCTCGGTCTGCTGGACGTCGATCGGCAGGTCGATGAGGACCGGGCCGGGACGGCCGGAGCGCATCAGGTGGAACGCCTGCTGGAAGACGCCCGGGACCTGTGCGGCTTCCAGGACGGTGGTCGCCGCCTTGGTGACCGGCTTGGCGATCGAGGCGATGTCGACGGCCTGGAAGTCCTCCTTGTGGAGCTTCGAGACCGGCGCCTGGCCGGTGATGCAGAGGATCGGGATCGAGTCCGCGATGGCGGAGTACAGGCCGGTGATCATGTCGGTGCCGGCGGGCCCGGACGTGCCGATGCAGACACCGATGTTGCCGGCCTTGGCCCGGGTGTAGCCCTCGGCCATGTGGGACGCGCCCTCGACGTGGCGGGCGAGCGTGTGGCTGATGCCACCGCCCTCCTTGAGCGCCTTGTAGAAGGGGTTGATGGCCGCGCCCGGGACCCCGAACGCGTTGGTGATGCCCTCACGCTTGAGGATCTCAACTGCCGCTCGGGCAGCGGTCATACGAGGCATGGAGTGCTCCTGCTTCAGCCAGGCGGATCGGGCTCTGTCGCGCCACCTGAGAGCTTCGATTCCGTAATGCGGAAGTGTACTTCTGTTATACGGAAGCAATGTAGGTCGCCGACGCAACGGCCGTCAAGGCTCGGCCGCCGCCGCACGGCTCCCACGCCGGCCCTCACGAGGGGCGCGGGGCGGCCGTCGCAGGGGATGTGAGGGCGCAGGAGGGGCCGGGAGCGCGGGGAGGGGCTCCGTTCCGCCACGGAGTGGCCGAAGACCTCCCCAAGGGGGGCACGCTTGGTGGACGATGGGTGACGGAACGAAGGGGGCCGTCGTGGGAGAGAACGTGCCGGTACGCTGCCCGGCCTGTCGGCGAGCGCACGCGTATGCGCCACCCGTCTACCCGTGCGCCTGCGGCGCCCCGGTGGCCCCGCCCCTGCTGAAGGGCGCTCCGGCCGAGCCGATCACCCATCGGACCTGGACCGACGAGTGGGTCACGGTGCGCTGCGCGGCCTGCGGGCGCCAGGGCCAGTGGCCGCAGCCCGAGCTCGGCTGCCCGTGCGGCACGGTCCTGCGCATCCCGGTGCGGCCGGTGACCTCCGCGGTACCGCCCTCTGGCGGCGCGGCCGGAGCCCCGTCCGGGCCGGCCGCCGCCACGGCCGCCACCACCGGGGTCTCGACGGCGCCGGCACCGGCGCACATCCCGCTGCCGCGGACCGCGGCGGTTCCGCGCCCCTCCTTCAACCCGGTCACCATCCGCACGGCGCGGGACGCGGTCACCGCGGCGGCGCTCTACCTGCGCTGGCTCGGCTTCCGGGACGTCGTCCAGCCCGACGAGCACCCGGCGTCGTCCGGTATCGACCTGCGGGGGCCGGGCCTGGTGGCCCAGGTCGATCCGACGACCAGGCCCGTGTCCCTGCGCGCGGTCGAACTGCTGTGGCTCAACGGCCTCGCGGTCCCGGCCGTGAGCGTCTACTTCTCCCTGGCGGGGTACGAGGAGGCGGCCCGCTCACGCGCCGAGGACCTGCGGCTGCCGCTGTTCGTCATGGACCTCACCGGCACGCCGCAGCCCGTCAACAGCCCGGCGGACGAACTCGTCGTGCGCGGCGCCTGAATCCGCGGCGCCTGAACCGCGGCACCGCAACCCGCGGCGCCCGTGGTCCGGCGTGCCGCGCACCCGGCACCCAGGCCGCCCGCCGCGCACCGCGTGCTCACGCCGACCCGTACCGCTCGCGCAGTTCCACCTTCCGGACTTTTCCGCTGACCGTCATCGGGAAGGTGTCCAGGACCGCGACGCGCCGCGGGATCTTGTAGTGCGCGAGGCGCTCGCGGCAGTACGCGGTGACGTCGTCGAGCGTCGGCGGATCGGCCGGGTCGCGCGGGATCACGCACGCCAGGATCTCCTCCCCGTACCGCTCGTCCGGCACGCCCACCACCTGCACGTCGGCGATCTTGGGATGGCCGTACAGGAACTCCTCGATCTCGCGCGGGTAGACGTTCTCGCCACCCCGGATGATCATGTCCTTGATGCGGCCGGCGATCCGGACGTAGCCGTCGTCCCCCATCACCGCCAGGTCGCCCGTGTGCATCCAGCGCCCCGCGTCGATCGCCTCCGCCGTCTTCTCCGGTTCGTCCCAGTAGCCGAGCATCACGCTGTAGCCGCGGGTGCAGAGCTCGCCCGCCTCGCCGCGCGGCAGCGTCACACCGGTCGCCGGATCGACCACCTTCACCTCGACGTGCGGCATGACCCGGCCGACCGTGCCCGTACGGCGCTCCAGGTCGTCGTCGCGCCGCGTCTGCGTGGAGACCGGAGAGGTCTCCGTCATGCCGTAGCAGATCGACACCTCCGCCATGTGCATCTCCGCGACGACCCGCTTCATCACCTCCACCGGGCACGGCGACCCGGCCATGATCCCGGTGCGCAGCGAGGAGAGGTCGTACGCCGCGAAATCGGGCAGGTTCAGCTCGGCGATGAACATCGTGGGCACGCCGTACAGGGAGGTGCAGCGCTCCTGCTGGACGGCGCGCAGGGTGGCGGCCGGTTCGAAGGAGGGCGCCGGGACGACGATCGTCGCGCCGTGCGCGGTGGCGGCGAGATTGCCCATGACCATGCCGAAGCAGTGGTAGAAGGGCACGGGGACGCAGATCCGGTCGTGCTCGGTGTAGCCGAGCAGTTCGCCGACGAAGTACCCGTTGTTGAGGATGTTGTGGTGGGTGAGCGTGGCGCCCTTGGGGAAACCGGTGGTGCCGGAGGTGTACTGGATGTTGACCGGGTCGTCGCAGGACAGCTCCCGCTCCCGGGCGGCGAGTTCCTCCTCCGTCGCGGTACGGGCCGTCAATGCGTCCCAGGACGCGTCGCCGATGTGGTGCACGGCCCGCAGCGCCGGGCAGTCGGCGCGGACCTGTTCCACCAGGGCCCGGTAGTCACTGCCCTTGTGGGCGAGTGAGGCGATCAGCAGCGAGATCCCGGCCTGCCGCAGGACGTAGGCCACTTCGTGCGCCCGGTAGGCCGGGTTGATGTTCACCATGACGGCGCCGATCCGGGCCGTGGCGTACTGCACCAGCACCCACTCGGGGCAGTTCACCGCCCAGATGCCGACCCGGTCGCCCTTGCCGACCCCGGCCGCCAGCAGCCCGCGCGCCAGTTCCCCCACTTCCGCGTCGAACGCCGCGTACGTCCAGCGCCGCCCCGACGGCACGTCGACGAGTGCCTCGCGATCGGGGTGGCGCGCCACCGTCCGCGCCAGGTTCGCACCGATCGTGTCACCGAGCAGCGGGGTGCCGCTCGTTCCGTGCGCGTAGGAGAGGCTCATGCGAGGTCCCCCTCGGCGTACTCGGCGGCCGAGCCGGCCGCGGTGCGCTCGCGCAGCTCGATCCGGCGGATCTTCCCGGACACCGTCTTCGGCAGCTCGGCGAACTCGATGCGGCGGATGCGCTTGTACGGGGCGAGGACGGCGCGCGAGTGCGCGAAGAGCACCTTCGCCGTCTCCGGGCCCGGTTCCCATCCGGCGGCCAGGACCACGTACGCCTTGGGCACGGCGAGCCGGACCGGATCGGGGGCCGGGACGACCGCGGCCTCCGCGACCGCTTCGTGCTCCAGCAGCGCGCTCTCCAGCTCGAACGGCGAGATCTTGTAGTCCGAGGCCTTGAACACCTCGTCCCGCCGGCCCGTGTAGGTGAGGTACCCGTCCTCGTCGCGCGAGGCGATGTCACCGGTGCGGTAGTAGCCGTCCGCCATGGCCTCGGCCGTACGCTCCGGATCGCCGTGGTAGCCGGTCATCACACCGACCGGGGAGGCGGACAGGTCCAGCGCGATCTCACCCTCCACCGCGCCCGGCCGGCCGGTCACCGGGTCCAGCAGTTCGACGCGGAAGCCGGGGCTCGGCCGCCCCATGGAGCCGGCCTTCAGGAGCTGGCCCGGGCTGTTGGAGACCTGGACGGCGGTCTCGGTCTGGCCGAAGCCGTCGCGGATCGTCACCCCCCACGCGCGCCGTACCGTCTCGATGACCTCGGGGTTGAGCGGCTCGCCGGCCGCCACGACTTCCCTGGGCGGGGTGCGCAGGGCGCCGAGGTCCGCCTGGATGAGCATCCGCCAGACCGTGGGCGGGGCACAGAAGCTGGTGACGCCGTGCCGGTCCATCTCGGCCATCAGGCGGCCGGCGTCGAAGCGGGTGTAGTTGTGGATGAAGACCGTCGCCTCCGCGTTCCAGGGCGCGAAGAGGTTGGACCAGGCGTGCTTGGCCCACCCGGGTGAGGAGATGTTCAGATGCACGTCGCCGGGTTTCAGCCCGATCCAGTACATCGTCGCCAAGTGGCCGATGGGGTACGAGGTGTGCGTGTGCTCGACGAGCTTGGGTCGGGCGGTGGTGCCCGAGGTGAAGTACAGCATCAGGGTGTCGTCGGCGTACGTGTCCCCGCTGGGCACGAACGGCGCACAGGCCCCGTAGGCGTCCTCGTAGGCGATCCAGTCCGGTACGGGCCCGCCGACGGCGATCGGCGTCCAGTCGCCGGGGACGTCCGCGAACTTGCCGGTGTCCTCGGCCCGTACGACCACATGACGGGCCCGGCCGCGTTCGACGCGGTCGGCGAGGTCGGCGGGCCCCAGCAGGGGTGTCGCGGGGATGACGACGGCCCGGAGCTTCATCGCGGCGAGTGCCGTCTCCCACAGCTCGACCTGGTTGCCGAGCATGACGAGGATCCGGTCGCCGGGCCGCACCCCGAGTCCGCGCAGCCAGTTCGCCACCCGGTCGGAGCGCTCCGACATCGACGCGAAGGACACGCGGGCCTCGGTGCCGTCCTCCTCGACGATGTGCAGCGCGGTGCCGTCGTTGCCGGCGGCGACGACGTCGAACCAGTCCAGCGCCCAGTTGAACCGCTCCGGCCGGGGCCAGACGAACCCCTTGTACGCGGTCTCCCAGTCCTCCCGGTGCCGCAGCAGGAAGTCCCGCGCCGCGCGGAACTCCCCGGTCGCTTCCGTCGCCCTGCTCTGCGCCATACGGCCTCCTCCGTGGTGGTGACGCATCCTCACTACCCGGTGGGCGGGGCGGTGACCATGCCGAGGAGGGATCGTTTCCCCGCGCGGGTGGCGGCCGGGCCCGGCCCGCGACGGCGGGCGCCCGGGGACTACGGGGCGAACGTGCCGAACCGGACGTCGTGCGCCTGCGTGGCGGTGGGCGTCACCGGCATGCGCCCGGCCTCCTCCGCGACGGCGGCGCGCTGCTCGCGCGTGAGGGGGCCGAAGGGCTGAACGGTCAGCACCGCTGCTCCGCCCTTGGTCTCCTCCAGCCGCCAGACGCCCGCGAGGAAGCCGTCGACGAGGAAGGTGCGGTACGCCTGGTTGCCCTTCCAGGTGCGGTCCTTGTACTGCGCCGGCACGACTCGGGTGCGGTCGGCGTGCGAGAGCAGCAGGTTGTCGAACTCGGGCAGGAAGCGCGGCGGGGCGGGCGTGTCCGGGTCGGGCCGGGGCGCGTCGGGCAGGTCGAACAGCTCGGTCCCGGACTCGTCCCGGAAGGTCAGCAGGCGGGGCCGCAGCCGCTCGAACGCCTCGCGCAGCCGGGTCAGCCCCGACCAGGTCTGCATGTCCTTGACGGAGGCCGGCCCGAACGCCGCGAGGTAGCGCAGCACGGTCGCGTCGGCCGTCGCCGGGGGCTCCGCCTCCCGGCCCAGCCACGCCTCGGCGGTGGTGAGGACCACCTGACCGCTGCGGTCCCACAGGCCGCGCGGGGTGACCTGGACGAGGGGCAGCAGACAGCGGGCGGCGACCGTCAGGGCGAGCGGGTCGGAGTGCGGCCACCGCTCCAGCAGGGCGTCGCGGATCTCCTTGGGCGTACGGGGCCGCTCCTCCACCAGGGAGCGCGTCAGGGCGGCCAGCCGCTCCAGGTCGACGCCGGTGAGGCCGCTGCGGAACAGTTTCACCTCGCGGTCGCGGGCGGGCTGGACGAGGGGCCGCAGCCGCAGCACGTCGTCGGCGGTGTGCGTGTGGATGGTGGACCGTACGGTGACGATCCGGGCCACCGCACGGGACTCCATGAGCCCGGAGAGCTCCTCGGGCCGGAAGCCGTCGAGGCGGGCGGCCAGCGCGTAGTACGGCGGCCGGGTGTTCTGCGCCTGGAGCCCGACGAGGTGTCCGACGGCGTGTTCCGCGGACATCGGGGTACGCCGGAGCAGGAGCTGTCGTGCGAGGGTGGCGCGGTTCAGGGCGCGGGTGGAGAGCACCGGGCTCGTCGTGTGGGCCATGCTCCGCACGCTACGCCGCCTTGCGGACACCTTCTGTCCGCGATCAGGAGACGGTCCGGCCAGGCCGGAACAAACCCGGGCATATATTCTGCGACTGCCCGGGAGGCGAGGAGGTGAGACGGCGATGACCCTGCCCTCGAAGAGGTACGCCCGGCGCCGGCGCCCGGCCCCGGCGGCAGCGCCGACGGTGACGGCCGCGGCGGACGGGCTTCCCGAGTCCGGCGGGAAGCGGGGCAGCGTCGTCCAGGCCTCCCTCTACCGCGACGGCCACAAGGTGGCCTCCCCCGGCACCCTCGCCGAGACGTTCCACCGGTTGCGCGACGAGCCGGAGGGCATGGCGTGGATCGGCCTGCACCGCCCGTCGGAGGCCGAACTGCTCTCGCTGGCGGCCGAGTTCGACCTGCACGAGCTCGCCGTCGAGGACGCGATGGAGGCCCACCAGCGGCCCAAGCTGGAGCGGTACGGCGACACGCTTTTCGTCGTCCTGCGCGCCGCGCGCTACCTCGACGCCCCCGAGGAGGTCGACTTCGGCGAGCTGCACATCTTCATCGGCACCGACTTCCTGATCACGGTGCGCCACGGCGCGGCGCCGGACCTGTCCGCCGTGCGCCGCCGGATGGAGGAGACCCCGGAGCTGCTGGCCCTGGGCCCGGAGGCGGTCCTGTACGCCATCCTCGACGCGGTCGTCGACGGGTACGCCCCGGTGGTGGCGGGCGTCCAGAACGACATCGACGAGATCGAGACCGAGGTCTTCCGCGGCGACCCGGAGGTGTCGCGCCGCATCTACGAACTCTCCCGCGAAATGGTGGAGTTCCAGCGGGCCACGCGCCCGCTGGTGGGCATGCTGCACTCCTTGATGGCGGGCTTCGCCAAGTACGGCACCGATGAGGAACTCCAGCGCCGCCTGCGCGACGTCGCGGACCACGTGACCCACACGAGCGAGCGCGTGGACGGCTTCCGCCAGGCTTTGTCGGAGATCCTCACGGTCAACGCGACCCTGGTCACCCAGCAGCAGAACGCGGAGATGCGGGCGCTGGCGGAGGCGGGCTTCGAGCAGAACGAGGAGATCAAGAAGATCTCGTCGTGGGCAGCCATCCTCTTCGCACCCACACTCGTGGGAACGATCTACGGCATGAACTTCGACCACATGCCGGAACTTCACTGGGTGTACGGCTACCCGTTCGCGATCCTGCTGATGGCGGTGGTGTGTTCGAGCCTGTACGTGATCTTCAAGAGGCGGGACTGGCTGTAGAAGTCGGACGGCCTCCTTCTTCGTCAGCAGGGTGGATACCGGGATCGACAGCCGACCGGCCAGGATCGGCACGCCGGAAGCACGGGAGTTTGCGAGGACGGGCCGCGGTCGCCGACGCACGCCCGGCCTGCCAGCGTTTCGAGCGGGCCCGGGCACCGGACCGATGGAGGTCCCTGGAGGCGGCCGGGGCCTGACAGGTCGCCATGGTCGCGCTCAGCGGTTTCACTCTGCCGATCCGCCCCCGCGCGCCGTCGACCGTCAGACGGTCGGCGGCGTCCGCAGGGGTCCCGCCGGTGCCGGACCACCACGGCCGGACCGGCTCGGGACGGCTCCACCAGGCAGGCGTCCAACACATCACGACGCCCTTGGTCATGTATGCGATGAGGTTCTCGCATGCGCGCCGATCGGCTGGTCCCGCTGTTGCGTCAGCGTGGTGCTGACCAGGGGACACGTCGGCCCACGAGCTGGAGTTGACCGGTTTCCACGCCGAGCTCACCGGACAAGCGGTGTGCTTCCCTCCCCCATGGGTTCACTGGTCGACGTGCTCGGCCGCGGCCTTGGGGAGCGCGAGCATCACGAGTGCCGCCACGAGGTAGAGCACCGCGGTGGCGACGAGGACGATGCTGAGCGCGTGACCGTAGTCGGCCGGTCCTGGTGCATCGGTCGTCGATCCGGTGACGGCGCCGAAGAAGATCGTTCCGAGAACGGCGATGCCGATGGATCCGCCGATCTGGTTGACGGTGGAGAGGACGCCGCCCGCCGCGCCCGCATTGCGTCCGGGGATACCGGCGAGCACGACGTTGACGAGAATGGGTGCGGCGAGGCCGAGTCCGAGGCCGCCGATGAACAGGCCGAGCGCGAGTGGCCAGAATCCGGGGTCGCTGCCGTTGCTGATGACGGCCAGGAGCACGAGCTGAGATGCCGCGATGGTGAGCGAGCCGGTGATCAGCAGGGTCCTGCCCGCCTTGGCGGCGAGCGCGACGCCGAGTCCTGAGGTGATGATCGAGCCGAGGGCATAGGGCAGGATCACCAAGCCGGTCTCCCACGCGGTCCGGTCGGTGCCGAGCTGAAGGTAGACCGACAGGGTGAGGAAGAACGATCCGATACCGCCGAAGAAGAGCACGGATGCGCTCAGGCCGACGGCGAAAGCGCGATTCCTGAGCAGGGCCGGGTCGAAGACGGGTTCGCCCCCGCGGCCGGCGAGGCTGCGCTCGTATGCGAGGAAGATCGTGAGCAGAGTGATTCCGGCCGCCAGGAGGGCGTAGCCGGCCCCGGTCCATCCCCATGTCCCGGTCTGGATGATCGGCAGCAGGAGGAGCAGGATGCCCGAGGCCGCCAGCAGGGCACCCACGAGGTCCAGTCGCGCGGTGGAGGCGGAACGGGACTCCGGCAGGACCCTCGCCCCGACGACGAGAGCGAGGATCGAGATGGGGACGTTGATCCAGAAGATGGTGCGCCACCCCAGACCGAACAGGTCGGCCTCGACGAGGAGTCCGCCCAGCAGTGGGCCTGCGACGGAGGCGAGCCCTTGGACGGCCCCGTAGGCGCCGAATGCCTTGGCGCGCTCTGCCGGGGCGAACGATGCCCGGATCACGCCGAACACCTGCGGGACCATGATTCCCGCGGTCAGTCCTTGCGCGGCGCGCATGCCGATGAGCATTCCCGGCGTGACGGCGAGCGCACAGAGCGCGGAGGTGACCATGAACCCGGCCAGGCCGATCAGGAACAGGCGCTTGCGGCCGAACTGGTCACCGAGCCGTCCGCCAGTGATCAGTCCCGCGCCCAGGGCGAGGGTGTAGGCGGCGATCGTCCACTGGATCTGAGCGTCGCCGGCTCCCATGTCACGGGCTATCGCCGGGGCCGCGACGGTGACGATCGTCGCGTCGACGAGGTCCATGAAGGAGCTGAACAGCACCACCAGGAGCGCCATGTTCGCGCCTGCGCCGGAGACGGGTGCTGGGGGAGCGTCGGGGGCGCGTGTGCCCTCTCGGGATGTCTTTGGAGTGGTCATGCCGGCCAGGGTCACAGTTATAGTTGCCGTCGAATGACCGCTTTCCCGGGGGGCGGGATCATGGCTGTGACCTCCGCGCGGACGCTCAGGCTGCTGTCGATCCTCGGTATCGGCGCCACCCTGACCGCCGAGGAGCTCGCCGGAAGGCTCGGAGTCTCTCTTCGGACCGTGCGACGCGACATCGACACGCTCAGAGAGCTCGGGTACGAGATCGAGGCCGTGCGCGGGGTGGGGGGAGGCTACCGGCTCGGCCGCGCCACCCGCTTGCCGCCGGTCGTCTTCGACGAGGACCAAGCAGTAGCCGCGGCCGTGGCGCTCCAGACGGTCCCCACGATCCTTTCCGGCATCCGCGAGAACTCGGCACGTGCCCTCGCCACGTTGCAGCAGGCGATGCCCGCCCGCAGCCGCATCCGCACCGAGTCGTTCAGCGTCTCCGCAGCGCGCAACTACTGGGAATTCCCCGCAGCACCCATCGATGGCGAGATCATCCGCGTCATCGGCGGCGCGATCAACCGACAGCACGTCGTTTGCGTGGACTGCACCGGCGAGGACGAACCGGCGACGCTCACGCTGGAACCCCACGACCTCGTCGTGTGGGCGGCACGGTGGTACCTCGTCGCGTTCGAACCGGACGCGGACCGATGGCGCGCGATGCGCGTCGACCGTCTCGAACCACGCATGCCCACGGGGAGAAGCTTCGACCGCCGCGAGGTCCCGCACGACGATCCGGTCGCATTCGTCATGAGCACGCACGACCGCGGCGACACCCTGGCGGAATGGCCATGTCGCGGGTCGGCGCTCGTCGCGCTGCCTGCGCCCACCGTCGCCCGGTTCGCCCCCGGCGGGTCGACGGTCGCGTACGACACCGACTCCAGCTGCCGACTCACGCTCGGCGCGTGGTCATGGGCAGGGCTGGCAGGACTGCTCCTGACTTTCGACGCTGACCTCACAGACATCGAACCGGCAGAGCTCAGGCAGGCGCTGCGTTCCCTGCGCACCCGCATCGACGAAGGACTCGGGTGTGCCACGTGAGTTCACCGGTGCGGCTCCTGCCCGGACGCCGCTCGGCTTCACCGTTCACTGCCAGTCTCGGGCCCGCCGCCGGTCGTCGCGGATCCGCTCCTGCCTGTCCCGGCGGCGGACGAAGTCACCCGGTTCGAGATCACCCTCCATCAACCGCCCGACCACGAGGCCGACGAACCCGAGCCCCAGCACCAGCAGGAAACCCCAGAAGTCACCGAAATACGCGGCGAAACCCAGCGCCATTCCGGCGATCAAACCCACCATGGCCCTGCTCATCAGGTACTCCTTCACCTCAAGGAGCAGCTTCGCCCCCGACTACTGGACTCGCTGCCACTCCTGCCCTTCGTCCTCCTCGTCGGGGAGCTTCACATCACTGACCATGATGTTGACTTCCACGACTTCCCGACCCGCCATCCGCTCCACTGCGGAGATCACGCTCTCCCGGACCGCCCCCGCCACGTCCGTGATCGAGACGCCGTAGTCGACGACGATCTCCAGGTCGATGGCCGCCTGCACCTCTCCGACCTCGACACTGACGCCGCGCGTGACGGATTTGCCGGCACCGGCGCCGGGCATCCGCTCCCGCATGGATCCCATCGAGCGGGCGAATCCGCCGCCCATGGCGTAGACGCCGGGCACGTCCCGCACCGCCATTCCGGCGATCTTCGCCACCACCACATCGGCGACGGTCGTCCGGCCGCGAGAACCGGGCGCACCGCCACGTCTGACGCCGGCGTTCTCAGTCATCGGGGAATTCCTCCCTGAAGAAAACCCTTGCACCCTTTGTCTGATTATATTCGCTTTGGGTGAGCATTCCCGCCCGGATCCCTCATGGTCACTCCGGGCTTCCGCCAGTGATCACGTCCCCGAAGGACGGTGGACGCCGGAGCGTGGACCTTCGGGTGCGCGGCCGCCGGGCGGGACGGCCGCCGTGTCCCGGCCGCCCCTGGGATTCCCGGGGCCGGGGCATCAGCCCGGCCGGGGGCCGGACTCGGAGTCGTTGGGGTCGACACCGGTGAACGCGGTGTCGTCCTTCGTGCCCGAGGGGCGTCCGGAGCGGCCCTTGCGGCCGGTGTCCCGCATGCCCTTCTCCGACTCCTCCCCGTACTCCTCACCCCGCTTGGTGCCGGACTCGGCCTTGTCGCCGGGCACGGAGGTGCGCTCCTCGCGGGACGTCTCGCGGCCCGGACCGGGCGGCGGCGCGTCCTGCGCGCGGAAGGAGCGGCGGGCGCTGGGGTTCTCCTGCTGCCGGGTCTCGTCGACATCGGGGGACCAACCGTGGTGCTCGGTCCCCTGGTGCCGACTCACCCCCTGGCCGCGTGATGGCTTCGATGGCTTGTGTTCCTTGGGCATGCGTCGACCTGCCTGTCCGCTGCGGTGGAGGCACGTCTCCCGTGCCGGGGCATTAGAAATTCTTCCACTCCCCCACAAAATCGGCATATCGGGCGGACCCGCAGGTGTGCGGTCGCACGGGGCCGTCCATGCCGACCATGTGGCACGAACCGCGACCCGTACGAGTGATGCGCGGGATTCGTGTCGACGGCCGCGTGAGCCCGTACCCGACCATCGCAGGCAGCCGGTTCGCCTCACCACCGACCGCCGCACCCTGGGAGGGGTCGCCATGCGCATCCTGCTCGTCGCCAGCGCCTACAACAGCCTCAGCCAGCGCGTGCACGCCGAGCTGCGCGAGCGGGGGCACACCGTCGCCGTCGAGGTGACGCCCCGGGGCGACGACGTGCGGGCCGCCGTCGGCCGGCACGCTCCCGAGCTGGTGGTGGCGCCCATGCTGAAGGCAGTCGTACCCCGTGACGTGTGGACGGCCCGCACGTGCCTGATCGTGCACCCGGGGCCCGTGGGCGACCGGGGCCCGTCGTCCCTGGACTGGGCCGTCCGCGAGGGGGCCGGCGAGTGGGGCGTCACCGTGCTGCAGGCGGAGGAGGAGATGGACGCCGGGCCCGTCTGGGCGACGGCGACGTTCCCGGTCCCGCAGGTGGCCAAGAGCGATCTGTACCGCAACGAGCTGGCCGACGCCGCCGTCGAAGCGGTGCTCCTGGCGGTCGAACGCTTCGCCTCCGGCCGGTACACGCCTCTCGACCAGGACATGCTCCCCGCGGCGGCGGGCGCGCGCACCAGGCCGCCGATGCGCCAGGCGGCCCGCCGTATCGCATGGGCCGACGACACCACCGACACGGTGCTGCGCACGCTGCGCGCCGCCGACTCGCAGCCCGGCGTCCTGGACGACCTCCTCGGCGGGGAGTGGTTCCTCCACGGCGGCCACCCCGAGCGCGGGCTGCGCGGCCGCCCCGGCGAGCTGCTGGCCACCCGGGCGGGCGCGATCTGCCGGGCCACGACCGACGGGGCGGTGTGGATTCCCGAGCTGCGGGCGCGTACCGGACCCGGCGCTCCGCGCGCCTGCAAACTGCCCGCCACCCTCGCGCTGAGCGGGTGCCCGGACCTGCCGGACCTGCCCGAGCTGCCCTCCCCGGCGCTCCCGCCCGCCGACGACGACAGCACCTGGTCGGACATCCGGTACCGCGAGGACGGCCCGGTGGGTGTGCTCTCGTTCTCGTTCCCGGGCGGCGCGATGTCCACCGGGCACTGCCGGCGCCTGCTGGACGCCTACCGGGCGGCGTGCGCCCGGCCCACCACCGTGCTGGTCCTGGGCGGCGGACGGGACTTCTTCTCCAACGGCATCCACCTGGGGGTCATCGAGGCCGCACCCGATCCGGCGGCCGAGTCGTGGGCCAACATCAACGCCATGGACGACCTGGTGGAGGCGGTCCTGACCACCACCGACCGCCTTGTGGTCAGCGCGATCGGCGGCAACGCCGCCGCCGGGGGCGTCATGCTGGCCCTGGCCGCCGACGAGGTGTGGTGCCGCTCCGGCTCCGTGCTCAACCCGCACTACCGGCGCATGGGGCTGTACGGCTCGGAGTACTGGACCTACAGCCTGCCGCGCCGGGTGGGCGCCGCCATGGCCGAGCAGCTCACCGGGGAGGCGCTCCCGGTCACCGCCGCCCGTGCCCGGGACATCGGCCTGGTCGACCGGGTGGTCGAGTGCTCCCCGTCCCGCTTCACCGCCGAAGTCACCGTGCTGGCCGTACACCTCGCCGCCTCTCCGCGGGCCCAGACGCGCCTCGCCGCGAAGAAGGCGGAGAGCGAGCACCGGGAGGCGGTCACCCCCTTGGCGGACGTCCGGAAGCGGGAACTGGCGCGCATGCGGGACATCTTCCAGGACCCCGGCGCCCCCTACCACGCGCTGCGCAGGGCGTTCGCCCGCAAGGAACCGGGTGCCGCCGATCGCGCCGCCGCGGGTGCGCGGAGCGCCCGGCTGGCGGACTCTTAGCCCGGTAAAGGATTTCTCGTGCGGTTTTGCCGTTTTCCTCCCCGAGGAGGGCTTCGATGAACACAGCGTCGCCGACCACGGTCGGACAAACCGATACCTCCGGCTCGCCCGGTGCCGAGGAGAAACCGATCCACATCCTCTGGATCAATGCCGGGCTGAGCTGCGACGGCGACTCGGTCGCCCTCACGGCCGCCATGCAGCCCAGCATCGAGGAGATCGCCCTCGGGGCGCTGCCCGGCCTGCCGAAGATCGCCGTGCACTGGCCTCTGATCGACTTCGAGTGCGGGCCGGTGGACGGCGCGGACACGTTCATCGAGTGGTTCTTCAAGGGCGAGCGGGGCGAGATCGACCCGTTCGTCCTGGTGATCGAGGGGTCCATCCCCAACGAGGCGATCAAGCAGGAGGGCTACTGGTGCGGATTCGGAGACGATCCGGACACCGGCCAGCCCATCACCACCAGCGAGTGGATCGACCGGCTGGCGCCCAAGGCCCTGGCCGTGGTGGCAATCGGCACCTGCGCCACCTACGGCGGCATCCACGCCATGGCCGGGAACCCCACCGGCGCGATGGGCGTGCCCGACTACCTGGGCTGGGACTGGACGTCGAAGGCGGGCATCCCGATCGTCTGCGTGCCGGGCTGCCCGATCCAGCCGGACAACTTCGCCGAGACCCTGACCTACCTGCTCTACCAGGCGGCGGGATCGGCGCCGATGATCCCGCTGGACGACAAGCTCCGCCCCACCTGGCTGTTCGGCGCCACGGTCCACGAGGGCTGCGACCGGGCCGGCTACTACGAACAGGGCCAGTTCGCGATGCAGTACGACTCGCCCACGTGCCTGGTGAAGCTCGGCTGCTGGGGTCCGGTCGTCAAGTGCAACGTGCCCAAGCGCGGCTGGATGAACGGCATCGGCGGCTGCCCGAACGTCGGCGGCATCTGCATCGCGTGCACCATGCCCGGCTTCCCCGACAAGTTCATGCCGTTCATGGACGAACCTCCTGGCGCAAAGCTCTCCAGCACCGCCAGCGGAGCGTACGGCGCGGTGTTCCGCCGCCTGCGGACGATCACGGCCCGGACCGTGGACAAGGAACCCAAGTGGCGGCACACGGGCCGGAAGATCACCACCGGCTACCGGCCGCCGTGGTGACCACGGCGGCATCCGCCCCGGACCCCCGCCCCTGTTCGAGGGCCCGCTCGAAGACCCGCTCCACACCCCGCTCGAAGACCTGACCGAAGGGCATCACAGACACCATGGCGACCTCGACGACGTCCGGTGACGGCACCGGCCTGGTGGAGATGGCGTGGGACCCGATCACACGGATCGTGGGCAGCCTCGGCATCCACACGAAAATCGACTTCAAGCAGAAGCGGGTCGCCGAGTGCTACAGCACCTCGTCGGTCTTCCGCGGCTACAGCGTCTTCATGCGGGGCAAGGACCCGCGCGACGCGCACTTCATCACCAGCCGCATCTGCGGCATCTGCGGCGACAACCACGCCACCTGCTCGGTGTACACGCAGAACATGGCGTACGGCGTGAAGCCGCCGCACCTCGGCGAGTGGATCATCAACTGCGGCGAGTCCGCCGAGTTCATGTTCGACCACAACATCTTCCAGGAGAACCTGGTCGGGGTCGACTACTGCGAGAAGATGGTCCGCGAGACCAATCCGGGGGTGCTCGAACTCGCCGAGCGCACCGAGGCGCCGCACGCCGCCGAGCACGGCTACCGCACCATCGCCGACATCATGCGCTCGCTCAACCCGCTGGAGGGCGAGTTCTACCGCGAGGCGCTCTCGGTCAGCCGCTACACCCGGGAGATGTTCTGCCTGATGGAGGGCCGCCATGTGCACCCCTCCACCCTGTACCCGGGCGGCGTCGGCACCATCGGCTCCGTACAGCTCTTCACGGACTACATGACCCGGCTCATGCGGTACGTGGAGTTCATGAAGCGGGTCGTACCGCTGCACGACGACCTCTTCGACTTCTTCTACGAGGCCTTGCCGGGCTACGAGGAGGTCGGGCGGCGGCGCGTGCTGCTCGGCTGCTGGGGAGCGTTCAACGACCCCGAGTACTGCGACTTCACGTACGCCAACATGTCGGACTGGGGCCGGCGCATGTTCGTCACCCCCGGTGTGATCGTGGACGGCAAGCTGGTCACCAACGACCTCACCGAGATCAACCTCGGCATCCGGATCCTGCTGGGCAGCTCCTACTACGAGGACTGGGCGGGCCAGGAGCAGTTCGTCACCCACGACCCGCTCGGCAACCCGGTCGATCCCCGCCACCCCTGGAACCAGCACACCATCCCGGCCCCGCAGAAGCGGGACTTCAACGACAAGTACAGCTGGGTGATGTCGCCGCGCTGGTACGACGGCAAGGACTACCTGCCGCTGGACACGGGCGGCGGCCCCCTCGCCCGCCTGTGGTCGACCGCTCTGTCCGGGCTCGTCGACATCGGGTACGTGAAGGCCACCGGCCACAGCGTCGTCATCAACCTGCCCCGCACGCTCACCAAGCCGGAGACCACCTTCGAGTGGAAGATCCCCCGCTGGAGCAACGCGCTGGAACGCAACCGCGCCCGCACCTACTTCCAGGCGTACGCCGCCGCCGTGGCGCTGCACTCGGCGGAGATGGGCCTCGCGGAGGTGCGCGCCGGACGTACCCGGACCTGGGAGAAGTTCGAGGTGCCGGACGAGTCCATCGGGGTCGGTTTCACCGAGGCGGTCCGCGGTGTCCTGTCGCACCACATGGTCATCCGGGACGGCAAGATCGCCAACTACCACCCGTACCCGCCGACCCCCTGGAACGCCTCCACCCGCGACACCTACGGGACGCCTGGGCCGTACGAGGACGCCGTGCAGAACACGCCCATCTTCGAGGAGAACCCGCCGGAGAACTTCAAGGGCATCGACATCATGCGCGCCGTGCGCAGCTTCGACCCGTGTCTGCCCTGCGGTGTGCACATGTACGTCGGTGACGGCAGGACCGTGAAGTCCCTGCACGTCCCCACCGGCCTGAGCGGTCTGTCCGGATGAGCGGCGGCACCGGCACGGGCGTCGCGCCCGGCGCACCCCCCGCGTCCGGCGCGATGACCGCGGAGACGGCCGGCCGGCTGGTCGAGGAGATCCTCGACCGGCTGACGGGCTCCGGCGACCGCGCGGCGTGCGAGGCCGCCGAGGAACTCGTACGGGTCCTGATGGACTTCTACGGGGCCGGGCTCGCCCGCGCGGTCGAGCTGATCGGACGTCACCCCGGCGCCACGGCCCGCGACATCCTCGCCGCGCTGCTCGGCGACGAGCTCGTCGCGGGCCTGCTGGTCCTGCACGGGCTGCACCCGGACGACGTGTCCCGGCGCGTCGACCGGGCCCTGGACCGCCTCCCCCACCCGGTCGAGAGCGCCGGCTTCGACGCCGCGACCGGCGTGCTGCGCCTGCGGCTCACCGGGTCGGCGGGCTGCGGCTGCGCCGGCACCCGGGAGGGCATCGAGCAGGCGGCACAGGACGCCCTCGCGTGCTTCGCACCCGAGGTGACGGCGGTGGTGCTCCAGGAGGCCGCCCGGGAGCCGGCCCTCCTCCAGATCGGGGCCGGCCCGCCGCGTGCCGCCGACGGCGGCCGCTCGCCGGCCGCGGCGCCGTGAGCGCGCCCGGAGCCGGCACGGCCCGTACGGGGCCGCCCCGGCCGGACCCGGCGGCCCGCGCGGGCGCGGCCGACGCAAGCACGGCCGCCCACCCGGGCGTGTCCCCGCTCGGCGCGGCCCGCCCGGCGCCCGGCACCGAACCGCGGGGCCTGCGCCGTTTCACGGCCCCGCGCCGGCCGCGCGAGGAGCGCTGCGAGCTGTGCGCCGCGCCTCTGGCCGGCGAGCACCGCCACCTCGTCGACACCGAGAAGCGGGCGCTGGTCTGTGCCTGTGCGCCCTGCGCCCAGGTGCTGGACGGCCCCGGCGCGGCCCGGGGCCGCTTCCGCACGGTTCCGGGCCGCTACCTGAGCGACCCCGGGCACGGCATCGACGAACAGGCCTGGGAGCAGCTGCGCATCCCCGTGGGTGTCGCGTTCTTCTTCCGCAACTCCGCGCTCGACCGGCTCGTCGCGCTCTACCCGAGCCCGGCCGGGGCGACCGAGAGCGAACTGGACCCGGCCGCCTGGCAGGCCGTCCTCGCCGGCTCGCCGCTGGCGGGGCTCCTCGAACCCGACGTGGAGGCGCTGCTGCTGCGCCGCCACGAGGGTGCGGTCGAGTGCTTCCTGGTGCCCGTCGACATCTGTTACGAACTGGTGGGCCGGATGCGCCTGCGGTGGCAGGGCTTCGACGGGGGCGCGGAGGCCCGCGCCGACCTGGACGCCTTCTTCGCCCATGTACGCGACCGTGCCCGTGACGTCCGAGGGAGCGGGTCGTGACCGACTTCGCCTTCGTCTGCACCGGGGTGCGCGCCGATCCGTACGCGGCGGGCCCCACCCTGGTGTTCCGGCTGCGCATCAGCGCCTCCGAGCAGGCCCGCGTGCACGCGATGGCCCTGCGCTGCCAGATCCGCATCGAGCCCGTCCGGCGCGGCTACGCCGACGCCGAGGCCGCGCGGCTCACCGACCTCTTCGGTGAGCGGTCACGCTGGGGCAGCACCCTCCACCCGGTGCAGTTCGCCCAGGTCTCGGTGATGGTGCCCGGCTTCACCGGCGAGGTGGAGACCGACCTGGTGGTGCCGTGCACCTACGACATGGACATCGCGTCCACCCGTTACTTCCACGCCCTGGAGGAAGGGGAGGTGCCGCTGCTGATGTTGTTCTCCGGCACCGCCTTCACCGGTGCCGGCGGCTTCCGTGTGGAGCCCGTCCCCTGGGACAAGGAGGCCGCCTTCCGCATGCCCGTGAAGACCTGGCGGGAGATGGTCGACCAGCACTTCCCGGGCTCCGGCTGGATCCGGCTGCCCCGGGACACCATGGACGCGCTGCTCGCCCACCGGTCGCGGCACGCCCTGCCCTCCTGGGAGGCGGCCGTCCAGGCGCTCCTCGACGCGGCCGGGGAGAGGACGCCATGACGACGGTCACGACCACGCCGACGTTCGCCCCCGGCACCGAGGCCCGGCTCGCCGTCGCACGCCAGGTCGCCGACGCCGTGCTCTTCGAGGGGTACGTGCTCTATCCGTACCGCGCGTCGGCCACCAAGAACCGGCTGCGCTGGCAGTTCGGGGTGCTCGTCCCGCCGGCCTGGACGGCGAGGGCCGAGGAGCACGACTTCCAGCACACCGAACTGCTGATGGAACCCAAGCGGGGGGCCACCCTCGCCGTCGAGGTCCGCTTCCTTCACACGCAGCGGCGCACCGTGCAACGGGCGTGTCCGGACGGCACCTTCGAGCCGGTGGGCGAACTGCGTCTGGACGACCAGGTGATCGTCCCGTGGGACGAGGGGCAGGAACAGGCCGTCCGGCTCACCGTCCCCGTGGACGCCCTGGAGGGCGAGGGCGTCGTCGTCCCGTTCACCCGCCCGTCGGCCGAGGAGACCGAACCGGTCCGGGACTCCGCCGGGCTCGTGGTGGGCCGGCTCGTGCGCCGCCGGGAGGAGGTCAGGGGTGCGCTGCGGTTGTCGGCCGGCGAGCTGGACGGCCCGTACCGCACGCATCGTCTGAGCCTGGTCGTGGAGAACACCAGCGACTGGACGCCGGACAGCGGCGCCGACCGCGACGCCGCCCTGCCCCGGTCCCTGGTCGCCTCTCATGCCCTGCTGTGCCTGGACTCCGGGAGGTTCCTGTCGATGACGGACCCGCCGGAGTGGGCGCGGGGAGCCACCGCCGCGTGCCGCAACCTGCACACCTGGCCCGTACTGGCCGGCGCGCCGGGCCGCGACGACCTGGTGCTCTCCTCGCCGATCATCCTGGAGGACCACCCGGCGATCGCGCCCGAGAGCCCCGGCGCGCTGTACGACGCGACGGAGATCGACGAGATCCTGGCGCTGCGCACCGCCGCCCTGACCGACGAGGAGAAGCGCGAGGCCCGGGGCACGGACGCACGGGCGGCGGCCGTCATCGAGCTCGCCGACACCATGCCGCCGGAGGTCCTGGAGCGCCTTCACGGCGCCGTGCGCGGCCTGCGCGAGGTGACCGCGCCGGCCGTCGCGGCGAACGCCCCTCCACCGTCCGACCCCTTCCGGCAGAGCGGGGTCGCACGGCCGGACACCCCCTGGTGGGACCCGGGCGCGGACGCGTCCGTGGACCCGGCCACCGACCACGTCCTGGTCGGCGGACGGCCGGTACGGGCCGGCAGCCGCGTCGTGCTGCGTCCCCGGCTGCGCCGCACCGACGCCCAGGACCTGTTCCTCAGTGGCCGGCTCGCCCTGGTGGAGGCGGTCCTGCACGACGTGGACGGCGGCGTGCACATCGCGGTCACCGTCGAGGACGACCCGGGCGCCGACATCCGTCGCGAGCAGGGCCGTTTCCTCTACTTCCAGCCCGACGAGGTCGACGTCCCGGAGGAGGCGTGATGGCCCCCTCGCAGACCCGTCCGCGCACGCTGGTCGCCGGGGCGGGGAACATCTTCCTCGGCGACGACGGCTTCGGCGTCGAGGCGGCACGCGTGCTGGCCCGTCAGGACCTGCCCGCCGGTGTCGAGGTCGCCGACATCGGCATCCGCGGCGTCCACCTGGCGTACCAGCTCCTCGACGGGTACAACACCCTCGTCCTCCTGGACGCCACGGCGCGGGGCGGTGAGCCGGGCACGCTGTACGTGATCGACGCGGCGGAGCCGGGCTCCCGGCAGCCCGCCGAGGGCGTCCCTCTCGACGGCCACCGACTGTCCCCCGACGCCGTACTGGCGCTGCTGGACACCCTGTGCGCGGGCACCGGCGCCGAGCCGCCGGGACGCACCCTGGTCGTGGGCTGCGAGCCCGCCACCGTCGAGGAGGGCATCGGGCTCAGCCCGCCCGTGGCCGCCGCCGTCCCGGAGGCGGTGCGCCTGGTGACCGAACTGGTCACCGAACAGCCCCACGGCGAAGCCGTCGTCGGAGACGGACCCGCCCGCACGACACCCCCACACCGACCTTCACGGAGAGCACCATGAACAAGCGCCTCATCGGCGGTGCGGCCGCCGCCACCGCCGCCGCCACCGCACTCGCGGCCCTCGTCGCGAACGTCCTGCCCGACGTCCGGCGCTACCTGCGCATCCGCCGGATGTGAACCCACGGCCGTCACCGGACGCCGCCCCGCGGGACCCGAACGGCCTACGCAGGCGTGTGACCCCGGCGCGCCGGTCGGCGCGCCGCCGGGCCACGGCCGTGTAATGGGCGCCGGAGAGACGAGACCGGGCCCGGACGGAGACCGATGCACGAGATGTCCGTCGCCCTGTCCGTGGTGGACCAGGTCGAGCAGGCGGCACGGTCCCGCGGCGCGCGGGGCGTCGAGCACGTGCACCTCGCCATCGGCGAGCTGGCCGGAGTGGTCCCCGACTCGCTCCGCTTCTGCTTCGGACTCGCCTGCGCCGGGACCGCCCTGGAGGGCGCCGAGCTCGTCATCCGTTCCGTCCCCGGCAGCGCGCGGTGCGCACCGTGCGGGCGGACCTGGGACACCGGGATGCCGCCGGACATGCTCTGCCCGGACTGCCGCGCGGCCGCCACCGAGCTGGTGGCGGGCCGCGATCTGCGCATCACCGAGGTGCGCTGGACCGCGGAAACCGCCGCTCCCGGCTCCCCCGGAGCAACCCCCGCAACAATCCTCGAGGAGAGCTGACGATGTGCCGTGTGGTCGACCTCCAGCAGGCGGTGCTCGCCAGGAACACGATGGCGGCGGGCGTCCTGCGCAGTGAACTGACGGCCAGGGGCACGACCGTGGTGAACCTCCTGTCCAGCCCCGGCAGCGGCAAGACCGCCCTGCTGGAACGGGAGCTGACGATCGCCCGGGAACGCGGCGTCCCGGCCGCCGCACTGACGGCGGACCTCGCGACGGAGAACGACGCGGTACGCCTGGGCCGTTCCGGGGTGCCGGTCAAACAGGTGCTCACCGACGGGCTGTGCCATCTGGAGGCGGACATGCTCGCCGGGCACCTGCACAACTGGCTCCCGGAGGGCACCCGTCTGCTGTTCGTGGAGAACGTGGGCAACCTCGTGTGCCCGGCGTCGTACGACCTCGGCGAGACCCTGCGGGTCGTCCTCGCCTCGGTCACCGAGGGTGAGGACAAGCCCCTCAAGTACCCCACCGCGTTCGGCCTCGCGCACCTGGTGATGGTCACCAAGGCCGATCTGGCCGGTCCCGCCGAGTTCGACGAGGCCGCCTTCCGGGCCAACGTGCAGCAGGTCAACCCCGGCGTGGAGGTCGTCCTCGGCTCCGTACGGAGTGGGCAGGGCGCCGGTCTGCTGGTGGAGCGGGCACTGGCGGCGGCCGAGGGGGCGAAGGTGCACGCCCCGGTGATGGCACGGGCCCGGGCGTGAACGCGACGCCCGAGGTGGCCGCGCCACGGCAGCCGGCGGTGCGGCGCGTGCGGGCCGTCGTGCGCGGGGTGGTGCAGGGGGTCGGGTTCCGGCCGTACCTGTACGGCCTGGCGTCGGAGCTGCGGCTCGCCGGCCACGTCACCAACACCGGCGAGGGTGTGGTCGTGGAGGTCGAGGGCGAGGCGGCGGCCGTCGACCGGTTCTGCGCGCGCATCGCGCCCGAGGTCCCGCCGCTGGCCGTCGTGGAGTCGGTGGAGACCACCGACCTGCCCCCCACCGGCGGCAGCGGTTTCGCCATCGTCCCCTCCCGCACGTCCGGTCCCGTGCGCACGCTGGTCGCCCCCGACACCGCCACCTGCGGCGACTGCCTGGCCGAACTCGCCGACCCCGCGGACCGCCGCCACCGCCACCCCTTCATCACCTGCACGCACTGCGGGCCGCGGTTCACCATCGTCACCGGCCTGCCGTACGACCGCGAGCACACCACGATGGCGGGTTTCCCGCTGTGCCCCGCGTGCGACCGCGAGTACCACGATCCGGCCGACCGCCGCTTCCACGCGCAGCCCGTGGCGTGCCCCGCGTGCGGCCCGCGCCTGCGGCTGGTCACGGCCACCCCGGGTGTGCGGCCGGAGGGCGAGGACCCCGTCGACGGGGCGCGCGCACTGCTCGCCGCGGGGGCGATCGTCGCCGTCAAGGGCATCGGCGGGTACCACCTGGCCTGTGACGCCACCGACGACCGGGCGGTGGGCGAACTGCGCCGCCGCAAGGCGCGCGGTGGCAAGCCCTTCGCGCTGATGGCCCGGGACGTGGCCGATGTGGCGCACCTCGTGCACATCGGCCCGGCCGAGCGGGAGTTGCTCACCGGCCGGGTCCGCCCCGTCGTGCTGCTGCGGCGGCGGCGCACCGGCGCCACGGACGCGCCGGGGGCCCCGGTGCCGGCGGGCGCGGTCGCGCCCGGCAGTGCCGACCTCGGGGTGATGCTGCCGTACACACCGGTGCACCACCTGCTGTTCGGCGCGGGCGGGCCCCGGCTGCTCGTGATGACCAGCGGCAATCTCTCCGGCGAGCCCATCGTCACCGACGACGACGAGGCACTGGACCGGCTGTCCGGCCTGGCCGACGCCTGGCTCACGCACGACCGGCCCGTCCACGTACCGTGCGACGACTCGGTGGTGCGCGTGTGCGACGGCGAGCCGCTGGTGCTGCGCCGCTCCCGCGGCTACGCCCCGCTGCCGCTCACGCTGCCGGTGCCGGTGGCGCCCGCCCTCGCGGTCGGCGGCGATCTGAAGAACGTCTTCTGCCTCGCGGAGGGCGACAGGGCCTGGCTGTCCGCCCACGTGGGGGACATGGACGACCTCGCCACCCAGCGCGCGTTCGACCGCGCCGAGCGGCAGCTGGAGTCCATCACGGGCGTGCGCCCCGAGCTGCTCGTCACCGACGCCCACCCGGCGTACCGCTCGGGCGCCTGGGCCCGTCGGCACGCCGGGGGACGCCCGGTCGTGCGGGTCCAGCACCATCACGCGCACATCGCCGCCGTCATGGCCGAACACGGCGTGGTCGCGGGCCGACGGGTGATCGGGGTCGCGTTCGACGGCACGGGCCACGGGGCCGACGGCGCGGTGTGGGGCGGGGAGTTCCTGCTCGCGGACTACGACGGCTACGACCGGTTCGCGCACCTGGCCCGCGTACCGCTTCCCGGTGGTGACGCGGCCGTCCGGCGGCCGTACCGCATGGCCCTGGCGCATCTGTGGGCGGCGGGCATCGCGCCGGAAGCGGACCTGCCGTGCGTGGCCGCCTGTCCCCCCGAGGAGCGGGCGGTGCTGGGGCGGCAGCTGGAGCGGGGGCTGAACTGCGTGCCCACGTCCAGTATGGGGCGGCTCTTCGACGCGGTCTCGTCCCTCGCGGGCGTCTGCCACCACGCCGAGTACGAGGCGAGGGCCGCGATCGAGCTGGAGGCGGCCGCGGTGGCCGCCGGGACCGTCGCCGAGGACCCGCGTTACGTCTTCCGCCTGACCGGACCGGACCCGGGCGGTGCGTCACCGGTGTCCGCCGATCCGGCGCCCTTGCTGGCCGCGGCCGTCGAGGACGTACGGCTGGGCGTTCCCGCACCGGTCGTCGCGGCCCGCTTCCACGCGGCGGTGGCCCGGCTGGTGCGCACCGTCTGCGGGCTGGCCCGCGCGTCGTCCGGCCTGGAGACCGTCGCCCTGTCCGGCGGCGTGTTCGCCAACGCGCTGCTGTCGTCGGCCTGTGCACGGGGTCTGCGCGCGGACGGTTTCACCGTGCTGCGCCACCACAGGGTCCCGCCCAACGACGGGGGCCTGGCCCTCGGCCAGCTCGTCGTGGCCGCCCGCGCCACGACCCCGGCCGGATCGGCGGACACGGACCGCGCGGCGCGAGAGTGAGGAGACACCTATGTGTTTGGCGGTACCGGGGAAGGTACTGGAGGTCGAGGAACGCAACGGCACCCGCATGGCCAGCGTCGACTTCGGCGGTGTGGTCAAGGAGGTGTGCCTGGAGTACCTGCCGGACCTCCGGGTCGGTGAGTACGCGATCGTCCACGTCGGCTTCGCCCTGCAGCGGCTGGACGAGGAGTCGGCGCGCCGGACGCTGGAGCTGTTCGAGCAACTCGGCGTGCTCCAGGAGGAGTTCGGCGACCCATGGGAGCAGGCCGCCGCGGAGGCGGGCATGAACGGACACGGGCCGGACGGCGCCGCCGCGGCCGGGGAGGTGCTGCGGTGAAGTACATCGACGAATTCCAGAACCCGGAGCTCGCGGCGCGGCTGCTCGACGAGATCAGGGCCACCGTGACCAGGCCCTGGGCGCTGATGGAGGTGTGCGGCGGCCAGACGCACACCATCATCCGCCACGGCATCGACCAACTCCTCCCCGAGGAGGTGGAGTTGATCCACGGGCCCGGCTGTCCGGTGTGCGTGACCCCGCTCGAGGTGATCGACAAGGCGCTGGAGATCGCGTCGCGTCCGGAGGTCATCTTCTGCTCCTTCGGCGACATGCTGCGGGTGCCGGGCACCGGCCGTGACCTCTTCCAGGTACGCGGGGAGGGCGGCGACGTCCGGGTGGTGTACTCGCCGCTGGACGCGCTGCGGATCGCGGAGGAGAACCCGGACCGGGAGGTCGTCTTCTTCGGCATCGGCTTCGAGACCACCGCCCCGCCCAACGCGATGGCGGTCCACCAGGCGCGCCAGCGCGGCATCGGCAACTTCAGCCTGCTGGTGTCGCACGTCCGGGTCCCGCCCGCGATCGAGGCGATCATGCGGTCGCCGGACTGCCGCGTCCAGGGGTTCCTCGCGGCCGGCCACGTGTGCAGCGTGATGGGGACGGAGGAGTACCCCGGGCTCGCCGAACGGTTCGGGGTGCCCATCGTCGTCACCGGCTTCGAACCGCTCGACATCCTCGAAGGCGTACGACGCACGGTGCGCCAGCTGGAGCGGGGCGAGCACACGGTGGAGAACGCCTACGAGCGCGCCGTCCGGCCGGAGGGCAACCCCGTCGCGCGGGCGATGCTGGACGACGTCTTCGAGGTGACCGACCGGGCCTGGCGCGGCATCGGCGTCATCCCGGCCAGTGGGTGGCGGCTGTCCGCGCGCTACCGGGACCACGACGCCGAGCACCGCTTCCAGGTGGGTGACATCACGACCCTGGAGCCGGCCGAGTGCCGCAGCGGAGAGGTGCTCCAGGGGCTGCTGAAGCCGCACGAGTGCGAGGCGTTCGGCACCACGTGCACCCCGCGCACCCCGCTCGGGGCCACCATGGTCTCCAGCGAGGGCGCGTGCGCCGCCTACTACCTGTACCGGCGGCTCGACCTGCCGGCCCGCGCGGTGCCGGTCACGGCCCCCGCGACCACCGCCCACGCTCTGGAGGGCAGCCCCGTTGTCTGACACGTACACAGGGCCGGATGTCCTGTCCTGGACCTGCCCCGCCCCGCTGCGGGACCGGCCACGGGTGGTGATGGGCCACGGCGGGGGCGGCGCGATGTCCGCCGAGCTCGTGGAGCAGATCTTCCTTCCCGCCCTGGCCGGATCCTCGCCCGCTGCGCCGACCGACGCGGCCGCGGTCGAGCTCGGCGGGGCACGGCTCGCCTTCTCCACCGACTCGTTCGTCGTGCGGCCCCTGTTCTTCCCCGGCGGGAGCATCGGTGACCTCGCCGTCAACGGCACGGTCAACGACCTCGCGATGAGCGGGGCCCGGGCCGCCTACCTGTCGTGCGGCGTCATCCTGGAGGAGGGCGTGGAGATCGCCACCGTGGGCCGGGTGGCCGAGGCGCTGGGCGCCGCCGCCCGCAGCGCCGGTGTGCGGGTGGTGACGGGCGACACCAAGGTCGTGGAGGCCGGTCACGGCGACGGCGTCTACATCAACACCTCGGGCATCGGTCTGATCCCTCCCGGGGTCGACCTGCGTCCGGAGCGGGTCGTGCCCGGTGACGTCGTCATCGTCAGCGGGGCCATCGGCCTCCACGGCGTGGCCATCCTGAGCAAGCGCGAGAACCTGCGGTTCGAGGCAGAGATCGAGAGCGACTGCGCGGCGCTCGGCGGCCTGGTCGAGACGATGCTCGCCGTCACCCCGGACGTCCATGTGCTGCGCGACCCCACCCGGGGAGGTCTGGCCGCCTCGCTCAACGAGATCGCGGCGGCCTCGGGGACCGGGATCGTCGTCCAGGAGCGCGCCGTCCCCGTACCGCCGCCGGTGGCCAGCGCCTGCGCGGTCCTCGGTCTCGACCCGATGTACGTGGCCAACGAGGGCAAGCTCGTGGCGTTCGTGCCCCCGGACCACGCCGACGCGGTCCTCGCCGCGATGCGGGCGCACCCCCTGGGCGCGGAGGCGGTGGTCATCGGTGAGGCGGTGGCCGAGCACCCGGGGATGGTCGTGGCCCGGACGGGCCTGGGTGGGACGCGTGTGGTGGACATGCCGCTCGGGGAGCAGCTCCCGCGGATCTGCTGACCGGTGCCGCCTGAACCCGCGTCCGTGGGTTCAGGCGGTCGGGCCCCGTCTGCCGGGGCGGGTGTCCAGGGTCCAGGTGTGGGTGCAGCCGGGGCACTGGAGGTGGACCCGTGCGCCCTCGTTGGCTATGAGGTAGCGCCAGTGGTCGGGGCAGTTGCGCCGTTCCGCGCAGGTCACGCAGTCCCGGGCGTCGTCGCATCCCGGGCACGGGACCCAGGCGCGGCGGGCCCGGTCCGCCTGCGGGTCAATGGGAAGCCGCATCGCCCGCGTCCCCTCCGGGCAGCACGCCGGCCTCCACGAGCATGGCGTACGTCCGCTCCTGCTCGGCGTCCAGGCCCGAGTACAGCAGGCGGTGCGCCTCGTCCTCCGAGCGGAGCACGGCCGGGGGATCCCAGTCGTCACCGAGGGCGGCCACCACCGCGGCGCGCCGGCGGGATTCCTCCAGGGTGAGGTCGAGCGAGAAGGCCACGGAGTCGTGGCCGGGGCTGTCGTTCATGCGCGGAGCACCTTCGCACGGGATGTCACTGGTCCCGGCCACCTGTACCAGCGTGGGTCTCCGTACCGGAAGGCATTGTGACGGACCTCATCGGGGTGGTGGGGCACGCGCGGGCGTGCTGCCGTCCGCCGGCCGTGTTCCCGGCCGTGGTATCGGCCGGGCGCCGTTGCCCCGGGAGCACGCCGGTGCGGACGGGCCCGGCCCGGCGGTGCGCAGCGGTGCGCGTCAGGCCGTGCGGACGGCGTCGGCCTTCTCGGCCTCGGGGGCCGGGGCGGGCACCGGGGCGGCGGGGCGGCGGGTGAGGCGGCGGGCCAGGGGCTCGGTCCAGCGGGCGGCGAGCGGGCCGATGATCACGAGGATCAGCACATACGCGGTCGCCAGCGGGCCGATGCGGGGCTCGACGCCCACCGCGAGGCCCGCGATGACGATGGAGAACTCACCGCGCGCGACGAGGGTGCCTCCCGCGCGCCAGCGGCCGCGGGTTCCGATCCCGGCGCGGCGGGCCGCGTACCAGCCGGTGGCGATCTTCGTCAGCGCGGTGGCGACGGCGAGGAGCAGCGCGGGCACGAGCACGGGCGGGATGTCCGCGGGGTCGGTGGACAGGCCGAAGAAGACGAAGAAGACGGCGGCGAACAGGTCCCGGAGCGGCGTGAGGAGGTTGCTGGCGCCCTCGGCGACCTCTCCGGACAGCGCGATGCCGACGAGGAACGCTCCGACGGCGGCGGAGACCTGGAGTTTCTGGGCGATGCCGGCGACCAGCAGGGTCAGGCCGAGGACGACCAGGAGCAGCATCTCGGCGTTGTCGGAGGAGACGGCCTTGCTGATGAGGCGGCCGTGCCGGAGGGCGACGTACAGCACGGCACCGACGGTGCCCAGGGAGATCAGCAGGGTGACGCTGCCGCCGGCCAGGCTCACTCCGGCCAGCATGGCGGTGAGGATCGGCAGGTAGACCGCCATGGCCAGGTCCTCGATGACGAGGATGCCGAGGATGACGGGGGTCTCGCGGTTGCCGAGCCGGCCGAGGTCGCCGAGCACCTTGGCGATGACGCCGGAGGACGAGATCCAGGTGACACCGGCGAGCGCGACGGCCGCGACCGGGCCCCAGCCGAGGATCAGGGCGGCGACGGCGCCCGGTGCGGCGTTGAGGACGACGTCGACGGCGCCGGAGGGGTACTGGGTCTTGAGGTTGGTGACGAGCTCCGAGGCGCTGTACTCCAGGCCGAGGAGCAGGAGGAGCAGGATGACGCCTATCTCGGCGCCGGTGGCGATGAACTCCTCGCTGGCCTGGAGGGGGACGATGCCGCCGTGGCCGAAGGCCAGGCCGGCGAGCAGGTAGAGGGGTATGGGCGAGAAGCCGACCCGGCCGGCGAGGCGTCCCAGGACCCCCAGGCCCAGGATGACGGTCCCGAGTTCGATGAGCATGGCGGTCGTGTCGTGCACGGGCGTCTATCCTCCGGTGATCAGTTCGGCGACGGCGTCGACGCCTTCTCGGGTACCGACGACGACGAGGGTGTCGCCGATCGCGAAGCGGAAGTCGGGGGCGGGTGAGGGGACGGCCGCGGTACGGCGCAGCACGGCGACGATGGAGGCGCCGGTGCGGCTGCGGGCCCGGGTCGAGCCGAGGGTGCGTCCCGCGTACGGGGAGCGCTTGGTGACCTCGATGTTCTCGGTCACCAGGTCGATCTCCATGTGCTGGTGCAGATGGGCGACCGGGTCGGGGATCAGCAGCTTGCCGAGGGCCGTCGACTCGTGCGGCTCGAGAGCGGCGGACTCCCGGCAGTTGTCGTCGTCCTCGGGGTCGTGGAAGGCGAGGATGCGGCGCCCGTCCTGGTGGACGACCACCGAGAGGTGACGGCCGGCTTCGGTCTCCAGGTCGTACCGGGTGCCGACCCCGGGGAGGATGGTTTTACGGGTGTGAGCCGTGGGCTCCATGGCATGCTCCAGAGAGAACGCGGGTGCGGGCGTGCGGGTTTCTCGCCGGTCGCTCGGGTACGGCCTGTCGGCACGTGCACGAGTGCCCCTTCGGCGCGATTCTGCATCGCGCGCCACGACCGGCCGTGGCCGCGCCCCGGCACGGTGGGTCGGCCGCACTGCGCGGCGGGGGTGCCTTCGGACGCCGGGTGTCAGTTGCGGAGGCCGGTGCCGCTGGTATCCGGCACGCCGTCGCGAGCGGCGTTGTCGACCCGCGCCGAGCGGGAGGCGGAGGGCGCGAGGGGGCGGCAGGCCGTCCCGGTGACGGGACGGTTCACGTCGCGTTTGCTGCGAGCCATTGTCGCGTCTCCCCTCACTTCGACGGATGAAATCCGGTTCCCGGCCATGGAATGAGCGTCCACGCGTTCAAGGGAGCGTAATGGCTCGGTAAAGGATTGTACCGCAGGAGAAATACCGGAAAGCGCCTCCCAGCGGAGCATAGAGCCGAATAACGGGTGACAAGAGGTGGCGTTCGGGGCGCGCGCTGCGCCCGCCGGCGTTGCCCGGCCGAATGCCGGCAGCGGCGGCCGGGGGCGGCGGGGCCGCGACGGTGTTCGCCTTTCGCGGCACGGGGCATGCGCGTGCGGACCCGACCGCATTGCGGCATGCGCGTGCGGACCCGACCGCATTGCGGCATGCGCGTGCGGACCCGACCGCATTGCGGCATGCGCGTGCGGACCCGACCGCATTCCGCCTTGGCGATCCCCTCCCGACGACGGACGATCTCCTCATGGTGTTTCGCCGTCCTCTTCTGTTCTGGTTTCTCCCCAATGCCGTATTGCTCGCCACCCTGGTCGTCTGGGGCGCGATCCGGTACCCGCACCTGCCCGACCGGATACCGGACCACATCGGCGTCGACGGCGTGGACGCCTGGACGGGCCGGTCGATCGGCAACGCGTTCGTCCTGGTCTTCCTGTACGCCGGGGTGACCGCGCTGATCACCGCATGCGCGGAGATGACGCTGCGGAGGGCGCCGCGCGACGAGCTGCCCGGGGAAGCGGGACCGCATCCCGGACGAGTGCCGTCCTCACCGGCCGACCGGCCCGCCGGCCGCGCCTCGGCCCGCAGGAGCGCCCGCGCCCTGCTGGTGCTCAACGCGTGCATCGGCGCCTCGTTCCTCTTCGGCTGCGGAGTGCTGTGGCGCTCCACGCCCGACCCGGAGGTGCCGGCATGGCTGTTCGCCGCCCTGCTCCTGCCGCCCCTGGCCGGGACCGTGCTGACGGTGGCGGCGGCCATGAGCGGCCGGAAGTGCTGAACCGGGGCCGGCCGCCGGTTCAGCCGTGCCCCCGCGGGCGGCGCTCCCCGGAGGGGCGTGCTCCCCGTCCATAGGAGCTTTCTCCGACGTGATGGGCAGCGGTTCGGCATCTGCGACGGAAGAGCGCGTACAGGATTGCAGATGCCAGCCTCAGACCTCTAGCGTGGCGCGTATGCAGTCCTACACCATCGGACAGGCGGCCCGCCTGCTCGGCGTCAGCCCCGACACCGCGCGCCGCTGGGCGGACGCCGGACGGGTCGCGACCCATCGCGACGAGACGGGGCGCCGCCTCATCGACGGCCGGGACCTGGCCGCCTTCTCCATCGAGGTCGCCCAGGGCGGCGGCGAGGACGAGACCCCCTACACCACGGCCCGCAACGCCTTCCCCGGCATCGTCACCGCCGTCAAGCTCGGCGACGTGGCCGCCCAGGTCGAGATCCAGGCGGGCCCGCACCGGATCGTCTCGCTCCTGACCCGGGAGGCCGTGGAGGAACTGGGGCTCGAAGTCGGCATGCGGGCCACCGCCCGCGTGAAGTCGACCAGCGTGCACATCGACCGCGGCTGAACCCGGCCTCGCACGACCGAGCGGCGTCGCCCGTCACCGGCGCCGCTCCTCACCCTTCCGCCCGGACGGCACACGGCCGGCCCGCCCCCAAGGAGCACCACCTCATGGCCCTGACCCTCGCCGGACGCCGCGCCGCCGCGGCGCTGACGGCCGCTCTCCTCGTTCCGCTCGCCGCCTGCGGCGACGACGGCTCCCGGGAGGAGAGCGGGGCCGGGAAGGCGACCGGTGCGCCCCCGGCCCGGCTGACCGTGCTGGCGGCCGCGTCCCTGACCGACGTCTTCAAGGCCGCGGGCGCGGCGTACGAGAAGGCGCACCCGGGCACGAGGATCACCTTCTCCTTCGCCGGGTCGCAGGAGCTGGTCGCCCAGGTCAGGCAGGGAGCCCCCGCGGACGCCCTGGTGACCGCCGACACCCGGAGCATGGACAGCGTGAAGGCGGACACCGGTACCCCGGCCGTCATCGCCAGGAACCGTCTCGTCATCGCCACCGCCGAGGGCAATCCCCACGAGGTCGACGCGCTGGAGGACCTCGGCGACCCCAAGCTGAAGGTCGTCCTCGCCGCACCCGAGGTACCGGCCGGCAAGTACAGCAGGAAGATCCTCGACGCCCGGAGGATCACCGTGCGGCCGGTCTCCCAGGAGCCCAGCGTCCGCGCCGTGCTGAGCAAGGTGGAGCTCGGCGAGGCCGACGCGGGACTCGTCTACCGGACCGACGCCGACAGCGCGCCCGGCAAGGTCGACGCCGTCGACATCCCCGACGCGCAGAACGCCATCGCGCAGTACCCCGCCGCCACGCTGAAGCAGTCCCGGAACGCCGAGGCCGCCGCCGCCTTCGTGGCCTGGCTGTCCTCGCCCGAGGCACAGAAGATCCTGCGGGACGCCGGCTTCCAGAAGCCGTGACCCGCGACCGGCCGTGATGGGCTGCCGTTCCGGGGGCGGGCAGCCCATCCCTCCCTTCACCGCTCCACGCCCGAGGAATCCCTGATGAAGCTCATCCGCGGCCGCGAACCGGGCCCCCGCACCCCCGTCGCGCTGGCCGTTCCCGCGCTGCTGGCCGTCGCGTTCCTGCTGCTGCCGCTGCTCGGCGTCCTGGTCCGCACGTCCTGGAGCGACCTCGCGGCCCACCTCTCCACTCCCGGGACCGTCGAGGCCCTGCGGCTCTCGCTCGTGGTGTCGTTCTGGGCGCTCGGCCTGTCCCTGGCCCTGGGCGTGCCGCTGGCGTGGCTCCTGGCCCGGGTGCGCTTCCCCGGCAAGGCGTTCGTGCGCTCCCTCGTACTGCTGCCGATGGTGCTGCCGCCGACGGTCGGCGGTGTGGCGCTGCTGCTCGGGTTCGGGCGCCGGGGGCTGCTCGGCCCGTGGCTGGAGGGCACCTTCGGCATCACCCTGCCGTTCCACACCTCCGGCGCCGTCCTCGCCGCGACGTTCGTCGCCATGCCGTTCCTCGTCATCAGCCTGGAAGGCGCGCTGGGCGGACTGCGTCCCCGTTACGAGGAGACGGCCGCCTCCCTCGGGGCCTCGCCGCTCCGGGTGTTCCTGACGGTCACGATGCCGATGGTGGCGCCCGGGCTGATCGCGGGGGCCGCGCTCACCTGGGCGCGGGCGCTGGGCGAGTTCGGTGCCACCATCACCTTCGCCGGCAACCTGCCCGGCACCACCCAGACCCTGCCGCTCCAGGTGTACCTGCTGCTCCAGGAGCAGCCGGAGGCGGCGACCTCGGTCTCCCTGCTGCTGCTCGCCATCGCCATGCTGGTCCTCGTCGCCCTGCGCGGCCGCTGGACCGGGGCGCCCCCCGCCCGCTCCCCCGGGCCCGGCCCCCGGACGGACGAAGCCGACCCGGACGCGGCCCCCGCACCCGCCGCGGCGGTGCCCGCCGCTCCCGGGGAGCGCTGGTCCCTGCATGCCGAGGTGACGGGCTTCGACGAGCTGGTCCTGGACGCCGCACCGGGCACCACCATCGCCGTCGTGGGCCCCAACGGCGCGGGCAAGACCACCCTCCTGCGGGCGCTCCTCGGCCTCACGCCCCGCGCCCACGCCGGGCTCCGGCTCGGGGACACCGACGTCACCGCCATGCCCCCGCACCGCCGGGGCGTCGCCTGGGTCCCCCAGGACGGCGCGCTGTTCCCGCGCATGAGCGCCCTGGCCAACACCGCGTACGGGCTGCGCGCCCAGCACGTGCCCCGGGCCGAGGCCCGGCGCGCCGCCCAGGAGTGGCTGGACCGCCTCGGGGTCGGGCACCTCGCCCACCGCAGGCCCGCGCAGCTCTCCGGCGGCCAGGCCCAGCGCGTCGCGCTCGCCCGCGCACTGGCCGCGCGCCCCCGGCTGCTGCTGCTCGACGAACCGCTCGCCGCTCTCGACCAGACCACTCGTGCCCGGGTACGCCACACCCTGCGCACCCACCTCGACGGCTTCGGCGGCGTCTGCCTGATCGTCACGCACGATCCCGTGGAGGCGGTCGCGCTCGCCGACCGGGTCCTCGTCCTGCACGAGGGACGCGCCCTGCAGGACGCGCCGCCCGCCGAGGTCTCCCGGCACCCGCGCTCGCCCTGGGTGGCGCGCATGCTCGGACGCAACGCCTGGCCCGGCACCACGACCGCCGAAGGTGTCCGGCTCGCCGGTGGCGGCACGCTGACCGTCGCCGAGCCGCTCCCCGAGGGCGCCGACGCCCTCGCGATCTTCGCGCCCGAAGCCGTCGCCCTGCACCGCGACAAGCCGACCGGAAGCCCGCGCAACGTGTGGCACGGCACCGTGCGGGAGATCACCGCCGCCGGGAGCCGGCTGCGCGTCCTCATCACCTCCGGGCAGGTCCCGGAACTCGTCGCCGAGATCACCCCGGAGGCCGCCGCCGAACTCGGCCTCGGCGACGGAACTCCCGTCTGGACCAGCGTCAAGGCCACCGAGACGACCCTGATCGCCCTCTGAACGAGCGGGCCGGTCCCACCGGCGCGGCGACCGCGGCGTGCCGGGCGGTTCCGACGCCCCGATACGGCTCCGGCCGGCGGGAGAAGCACGACGGTGGCCGTGTCGAGGGTGAGGAGACCGCAGGAGCGGGCGAACGCGGCGCTGGCGACGGCCGCGGACCCGCCCGCGGCCGCCCGTCGGTCACCGGGTGACGAGAACGGTGAGCACGGTGCCCACACACACCGAGACGGAGGTGAGGAGCGCGCCGACGCTCATGCAGAGGAGGCGACGGCGGAGGTCGGCGTAGCGTGCGGTGTACTCGTCGCGGAGCTCCTGGCAGCGGCCGGCGAGGGCCCGCAGGACCTTTTCGGACAGTTCCATGCGGTGCTGCGCGTACAGGCGGACGACCTCCTCCCGCTGGGCGGTGGTCAGCCACGGCATGCGGTCGGCGAACGCCTCCCCCTCCACCCCGGCCGTGCGCAGCTCCGCCTGGCAGAGCAGGTAGCCCTCGATCTCGTTGACGGCCACGGCCGCCTCCCGCGTGATCGAGGGCCGCGGCTGCCTCACGTCTCCTCCTCGCCCCGCAGCGGGGCCACGCCCATGCCGGGCTCCACGACGTCCCTGCGGCCGTGGCCGACCGCGCTGTCGAAGGCACTGATGGCCGGGTGGTGCAGGTCGAACGCCGGGGATTCGGAGCGGATCCTGGGCAGCGTGAGGAAGTTGTGCCGCG
>NZ_KL591010.1:81283-81522 GCF_000716335.1 Streptomyces sp. NRRL S-118
TGAGGAAGTTGTGCCGCGGCGGCGGGCAGGAGGTGGCCCATTCCAGGGAGCGTCCGTACCCCCAGGGATCGTCGACGTCGATCCGCTTGCCGATCTTGGCGGTCTTCCACACGTTGTAGAGGAACGGCAGCGTGGAAAGGCCGAGCAGGAACGAGCCGATCGACGACAGCATGTTCAGGCCGGTGAATCCGTCCGCGGCGAGGTAGTCGGCGTACCGGCGCGGCATGCCCTCCGCGCCG
>NZ_KL591010.1:81662-133082 GCF_000716335.1 Streptomyces sp. NRRL S-118
GTGCTGGACGAGGAACGTCAGGTGGAAGCCCGCGAACAGCGTCCAGAAGTGGATCTTCCCCAGACGTTCGTCCAGCATGGTCCCGGTCATCTTGGGCCACCAGAAATGGAAGCCGGCGAACATCGCGAACACCACGGTGCCGAAGACGACGTAATGGAAGTGGGCGACCACGAAATACGTGTCGGTGACGTGCCAGTCCAGGGGTGGTGACCCGAGGATGACACCGGTGAGGCCGCCGAAGAGGAAGGTCACCAGGAATCCGATGGCCCACAGCATCGGTGTTTCGAAACTGAGGGAACCCTTCCAGAGAGTGCCGATCCAGTTGAAGAACTTCACGCCGGTCGGCACCGCGATGAGGAAGGTCATGAACGAGAAGAAGGGCAGCAGCACCGCACCGGTGGCGAACATGTGGTGCGCCCACACGGCCACCGACAGGCCGGTGATGGCGATGGTGGCGCCCACCAGGCCGATGTAGCCGAACAGCGGCTTGCGGGAGAAGACCGGGAAGATCTCGGTCACCACACCGAAGAAGGGCAGCGCCAGGATGTAGACCTCGGGGTGGCCGAAGAACCAGAACAGGTGCTGCCACAGAACGGCCCCGCCGTTCTCCGGGTTGAAGATGTTCGCGCCGAACCGGCGGTCGGCCTCCAGGGCGAGGAGGGCGGCGGCCAGCACGGGGAACGCCAGCAGCACCAGGACCGAGGTGAGCAGTACGTTCCAGGTGAAGATGGGCATCCGGAACATGGTCATGCCCGGGGCGCGCATGCAGATGATCGTGGTCATGAAGTTGACGGCGCCGAGGATGGTGCCGAAGCCCGAGAGGGCGAGCCCCATGATCCACATGTCGCCGCCCACGTAGGGGGTGCGCTCCCCGCCGCTGAGCGGCGTGTAGGCCGTCCAGCCGAAGTCGGCCGTGCCCTCCGGGGTCAGCAGCCCCGCGACGACGATGAGGCCGCCGAAGAGGAACAGCCAGTACGAGAACATGTTCAGCCGCGGGAACGCCACGTCCGGCGAGCCGATCTGCAACGGCATGATGGCGTTCGCGAAACCGGCGAAGGTGGGCGTCGCGAACAGCAGCAGCATGATCGTGCCGTGCAGGGTGAACGTCTGGTTGTACTGCTCGTTCGAAATGAGCTGGATTCCGGGACGGGCGAGTTCCGCGCGGAGCATCAGGGCGAGCAGCCCGCCGAAGAGGAAGAAGGCGAACGAGGTGATCAGGTAGAGGTGCCCGATCTTCTTGTGATCCGTCGTGGTGAGCCAGTCGACGGCAAGGCGACCCATGCCTCGCCCCTTCACCGGGACGATCGTGGTCGGCTCGGTGGTAGTGGCCATATGGGAACCCCTGGGGCGCGACGGAAAAGGCGGACGTGCGCGACTGCGTGATCCGTCGCGACGGGCCCACGTTATGTGCGAGGACACGGGAAAAGGCACCGCCGCGTCCGGGAACGGGTCCGACCGGCCGCCCGCCGCCCGAGTGACCGGAAACGGCGCCGCGCAGCATGGGCGCACCGAACGGCCAGGAATGAACAGGCCCCGTCTTTGCGCCGCTTCTTTGCGCCGTTTCTTTGCGCCGTTTCTTTGCGCCGTTCCGTGCGCGCCTTCCGGGGTATTCAGTCGTGACCCCGGGCAAGGGGGCCGGCAGCTCTACCAGGAGATCGGGCTGATCGAGTTCACCCACATCCGGCGCAGCACCGAGGCCGCGAGGCTCGCGTCCATGGCCCGGGGCGTCAGGGCGGCGGAGGCGACGGCGCCGACGCGGCCTCACCCGGGCGTGGAGTCGGCCGCGGCCAACGTCGCGCTCGGTCCGCTCGCCGCGTCGATGGACCGGACGAAGGACGCGGTCCGCAAGCCATGGGCAAGGACGGCTGAGCCGGGGGCCCGGGCGGCCGGCGCACCGGCCGCCCGGACCCGGGGTCTCCTCCGGCTCCCCGGGGCGCGGGAGGCCCCCGCCGCGCGGCTCACCGCTTGCGGTGCCGTCCCGAAGGGGCCGTACCGCGCCGCGTGGCGCGGAACAGCAGCAGGGACGCGATCGACGAGACGATCAGGACGCTGCCCGCGGCCACGTCGAACACATGGGCCCCGTCGGCGAACATCACGGTGTCGCGGAGCCCCAGCAGCCAGGGGGAAACGACGAGCCAGACGCCGGCCGCCAGCACGGTCAGGTCCGACCACGGGCCCAGGTGCCACTTGAACCGGGCCATCGCCACGAACAGGACGATCATGCCCACGCCCAGCTCGTTGCGGTGGGCGTCCTTGGCGGTGGTGGGTTCGCCGGTGACCCACGGCGCCACGAAGAGGGCGACCGCGGTGAGCACCCACAGCAGACTGACGAGCTGGTCCCGCTGCCCTTCCCGCAGGATGAGCCGTGTATCGGGCGCCACGGCATCAGGCACTCCGCGCCGCTGCACTTCCCGCAGGATCCGCCCGGTCCCGGGCGCCACCGGGTCGTGCGCCCCCTGCACCACTCCGCCGGCCATGCCGATCAACCCCTCTCCGCTCCGTGTCGCTCGCGGCCCTCACGCGGCGTGACGACCGGCATCCGCGCCGGCCGACAGCCGCAGCCGTGCCTCCAGGCGGCCGTCGACGATCCGGGTGTCGAACGCCGGCTGCGGAGCCGTCGCGGGGCCGCGGACGTTCCAGCCGTCGGCCAGCCGGAACACGCTCCCGTGCCAGGGGCACCGCACGCAGCCGTCGAGGATCTCGCCCTCCGACAGCGGCCCCGCCATGTGGCTGCACCGGTCGGCCAGGACGTGCACGGCACCGCCCGTCTCGCGCACCACCATGACCGCGACCTCGCCGATGTGGCGCCGTACGGCCCTGCCCACCGGCAGGTCGGCGACGTCGCCGACCGCGTGCCAGCCGGGCTCGACGAGGTGGGGCACCTCCTCGGCGTGGTTCGCCCCGGCGGCCTGGCGGTAGGCGAGGTGGCCGCCCAGCGCGCCGCCGACGGCGACCGCCGTCAGCCCCGCCAGGCCCAGGGCCTTGCCCCGCCACACCCGGCCCCGGTGCCGGGCGAGGTACGAGGCGGTGTAGAGGGCGACCGCGGTGATGTTGCCGGCCGCGTGCACCAGCCCGACGCGCTGCTGCTCCTTGGGCAGGTCGGCCCAGTCGGTCCAGCCGGCCACCGCCGCCGGCCCGGCCGCCGCCAGGCCGACCCCGATGAGGACCTGGGCACCCTTGCGGTGCCCGGGCAGCGCGTCGAGCACGGCCGCCGACAGCCAGGTGCCGATGGGCACCTGCACCATGAGCGGGTGCACCGGATGCCCCAGCCAGCGCCCGTGCAGCGCGTCACGCGCGGACCCCAGGGGTGCCGCCCGGACCGCCGCCCGGACCGCGCCGATCAGCGCGTCGGCCCCGGACCACCGTTCCAGCCGGTCCACGCCCCGCAGCACGCGTCCGGGCCCGTCCGCCGACGGCAGGAGCCGCCGCACGGTCGCCGTCGTGGAATAACGCTTGAATGATCGATCCATGCCGAAGCGAGTAGCCCCTCACGCCCGGCGGAAACGGCCCGCGGCCACTGTGGTCAGCGGCGCGCCCGCAGCACCCTGGCGAACAGCCACGCGACGCACAGGCAGACGGCCGCCGCCGCCACGGCGAGGGTCCGGCCGCTCGGCAGCCGCGTGCCCGCCGGGAGCAGGTCGCGGGCCCGGTCGACGGCGGAGAGGGGCACGCCCAGGACGGCGTTGCCGGGCGGCCGCCGCGGCACCACCGGGTGCGGATGCGTCGGCGCCGTGCGCCGTACGGTCTCCCAGGCCGACCCCAGCCTGCGCAGGGCGGACCGGTCGAGGGACTCCTGGAGCCGCGGCAGGAGGAGGTCCTCCTCGTCGCGGATGTCCTGCCGGATCAGCGCGAACGCCCGGGTGGCCAGTTCGTCGTGGCGCGGGTCGTCCGGGCCGGTGCGCTCCATCTCGGTGACCAGGTCGTTGATCTGCTGGTGCTCGCTCTCGACCCGCGCGGTCAGCTCCTCGCCGTCCGGGGCGATGCGGCGCAGCGCGGGCCACAGCACGGTCTCCTCGGCGAAGGCGTGCGTGAAGGTGAGCTGGACGATGTCCTTGAGGACGCGCCGCCGCTCCTCCTCCGGGCCGTCGCCCGACTCGTACCGCTCCATGAGCCGCTCCAGCTCGGCGTGGTCGCGGCGCTGACGGGCCAGGATGCTGGCCGTGCCGCCCAGCTCCTCCGTGTTCTGTTCAGCGATCGAACGGGTCATGGCCGGTCTCCTCCGTCACCGTGTGCGGGACGCCTCACCAGGGCGGTTACCCGGCACCGCCGTCTTCAGCACCGTCTCCACCCGCCCGGCTCAGCGGCAACGCCGGACGGACGGCCCCGGCACGGCCAGGCCCCGGCCGGTGGGTACCGGCCGGGGCCTTGGCGGGCGGGCTGTCGCGCGTCAGTCGGTGGACAGGGCCTGGACGAGGTCGCCCACCTTCGGGTCCGGCAGGGCGCGGGCGACGTCGGCCTGGGCCACCACGCCGACGAGGTCGTGGCCGTCGATGACGGGCAGCCGGCGCACCTTGTGGCCGGTCATGGTGCGCAGGATCTCCTCCGCGTCGTCGTCCGCGCCGATCGTGACGGCCTCGCCCTGGGCCAGCTCGCCGGCCTTGCACTCCGCCGGGTCCTTGCCGGCGCCGAGGACCTTCACCACGATGTCGCGGTCGGTGAGCATCCCCTTGAGCTTGTTGTCCGTGCCGCAGATGGGCAGCGCGCCGACGCCGAGCCGGGTCATCTTCTTCGCGGCTTCCAGGACGGTCTCCTCCGCACCGATGCACTCGGCGCCCTCGGTCATGATCTCTCGTGCCGTGGTCATCGTGTGACGTCTTCCCTTCCGTGAGCCCGGTCCCGGTCGCGATGGCGGTCGTCGTCGCGGCCGGGCACTGATGGAGCTCGTGTGCCCCCGGCTCCCTTCGGCTAACGCACCTTTTGGCAAGGTACGTCCGGCCGTACGGCCGTCTCCCGTCCCGGGCGCCCGAGTTGGCGGAACAGGCAGGTGTGAGGGCGTCCGCGGCGGGCAGCAGATGCCCGTGGCCCCGCCGTGGTTCCCCCGTCACGGCGGGGCCTCGGCGTGTGCGGATGAGCACGGTGCGGGGCGCCCGGGGCGGTGGCGGGATACGGGCGCGCGCCGGCCCGCCCGTGTCGGGAAACGGACAACGCCGTTGTGCCTCGTGGTTCATGAGCCCGGGTCACGGCGCGCCACGGCCGGTCCCGGGAGTCCCCACCTCGCACGCGGACCCTGCGCCGCACGATCGAATCCCGAAGGAATCAACGTGTCCCTGTCGACGCACCGGCGTCTGGCCGTGAGTGCCGTTCTCGTCGCCGCACTCGCCACCGTCGTCGCCCCCGCCCCCGGCGCGTACGCGGCCCCCGCCGCGCCGCCCGCACCCTCCGGCGTTCCCACGGTGCCCGCCCCCGGCATGGAGGGCGTGGTGGCGGCGCTCGACGCCGCCGTGGCCAACGGCGCGCCGGGCGCGATGGCCCGGTACACCGGACCCGACGGCGTCCGGACGAGAGCCGTGGGGGTCCGCGACCGCGTCTCGGGCGCCGCCATGGACATCCGCGCGCGCTTCCGGATCGGCAGCGTCAGCAAGACCTTCTCCACCGTGGTGCTGCTCCAGCTGGTGCAGGAGGGGCGGCTCGAGCTCGACGCGCCGGTGAACCGCCACCTGCCGGGGCTGCTGCCGGACGACCGGATCACGGTGCGTCACCTGCTCGCGCACCGCAGCGGCCTGGCGGACTACACGACGGCGATGTTCGAGCGGACCGTGCCCGGTTTCGAAGCCGTGCGGAACCGGGTGTTCGGCTATCAGGAGCTGGTGGACCTGTCGCTGGCCGAGCCGCGCACCACCGAGCCCGGCGTCGCGTACAAGTACTCCAACACCAACTTCGTGGTGGTCGGCATGCTCATCGAGGAGCTCACCGGCAGGCCGGTCGCCGAGGAGTACGAGCGCCGCGTCATCAAGCCGCTGCGGCTGCGGAAGACCTCGTACGTGCACCCCGCCACCCGCATCGGGGGACTGCACGTGCGCGGCTACCTGCACCCGGACGAGAGCGGCGCGCCGCTCGTGGACTCCACGGAGCAGACCGTGTCGTGGGCCCAGTCGGCCGGGGCGGTCATCTCCAGCCCGGCGGACCTGAACACCTTCATGACCGCGCTGATGCGGGGCAGGCTGCTGTCACCGGGGATGCTGGAGGCCATGACGACGGCGACCCCGACGGACGCCACCGGCACCCGGTTCTACGGGCTCGGGCTGCGCCGTTACGACCTGTCCTGCGGTACCCGGGTGTACGGGCACACCGGCACGGTCCAGGGCTTCTACACCTACGCCTTCGCCACCCGGGACGGCCGGCGCAGCCTCTCCGCGATGGCGAACACCTCGAACCGTAGCCCGGCCAACACGGCGCTCGGCGACACGCTGGAGGCGGCGTTCTGCGGCAGGAAGCCGGTCCCGGCGGCACGCTCGGCCGCGGCGCGCACGGTGCAGGTGCTGCCGGCGGAGGCGGACCTGCCCGAGCGCCACTGAGCGGCGGCGCGGGCGGCATGAGTCCGCGCGGCCCGCGCGGGCCTCACGCGAGGCTCGCGCCCTGGTGGCGGAGCTCCTGCCGGACCGCGCTCACCGGGACGTCGCGGGGGCGTCCGCCCTGCCTGGCGGCGAGGGCCGCGCAGACGCCCGCCGCCTGCCCGGTGGCCATCGAGATGGGCATGACCCGGTAGGAGGAGTGGGCCACGTGGTCGCCGGAGATGCAGCGGCCGGCGACCAGCACGCGGTCCACGTCCCGGGGGAACAGGCAGCGCAGCGGGATGTCGTAGGCCTCGCCTCGCGGAACGCGTCGGAGGACGGTGCCGCGGCCGCTCGGGTTGTGGATGTCCACGGGGTAGGCGCCGCGGGCGATGGCGTCGCCGAACTTGCGGGCGGTGAGCACGTCGTCGCCCGTCAGCTGGTAGGCGCCCAGGATCCGGCGCGTCTCCCGGACGCCGACCTGCACGCCGCTCTGCACGACGTAGGAGTCGGCGAACCCGGGCACGCGGTCGCGCAGGAAGCGGGCGATCTGCGCCATCTGGCGGTGCGCGGTGAACTCGGCGCGGGTGAGGTCCCAGACGCTGGTGCCGAGGACCTCGGTGACGCGGGTGGAGTTGACCGCCACCTCACCGGCGTTGGGGGTGGCGAAGAAGAGGATGTCCTCCCGCGGCAGGTCCAGCTCCCCGGCGTCGGTGGCGGCGCGGACCAGGTCCCACAGCCCGTGGACGCCCTTCCACTGGTCCGGGTGTGCACGGGCGTACGCGGTGAACGCGTCGTGGTCGAAGCGGGCCATGCGGAACATGAGCGTCATGGGCTGCGTCCAGCCGTCCTCCGGCCGGCCGATCTCGTACGGCGCCCCGGCGGCGGCGGCGATGTCGCCGTCCCCGGTGCAGTCCACGATCACGTCGGCGTCGATGACGAGCGGCCCGGACTTCGTCTCGAACACCCCCCGCACCTTGTCGGGCAGGGTGATGACGCCGGAGGCGAAGGCGTGCAGCAGGGTGCGGACCTCATGGGTCTCCAGCAGGTCGTACGCCACCAGCTTGAACAGCTCCGGGTCGAAGGGCACGGTGTAGCCGGTCTCCAGCGAGGGGCGGATCGCCGCTCCGGCCCGTACGAGCTGTTCCATCAGCACCCACAGCACACCGCCGACGACCGGCTCGCCCTCGCCGTGGTCGGGCGGCAGGAGCCGCGCGGAGTCCCCGGTGACGGCCTGCTTGACCTCGTTGTGGAAGCTCATCAGAGGCATGACCAGAGCCGCGGTGGCGTTGCCGCCGAGGAATCCGTACCGCTCGACGAGGATCACCTCGGCGCCGGCGTTCGCGGCGCCGAGGGCCGCCCCGATGCCGGCGGGGCCGCCTCCGACGACCAGCACCTGGGTGGAACCCGCGTGCTGCGCCCGGCGCGGGGGCAGTTCGACGCTCCGGGGGACCCGGGGCGGCATCAGGTGGGACACGATTCCTCCTGGGGGCCGGTCGCCGGCGGGGTCAGCCGGCCGGCGACGCGGCCGTCGGCTCCGGGCTGTCGTCGTGGGGGCGGGGCGCGGTGCGGTCCAGGTAGGCGAGGAGCCGCTCGGCGGTCCCGGCGGCCCGCATCTGCATCACGGCCGTCCGGGCGGCCGTGTGCGCCGCGCGGGCGGGCCGCTCGTCCCACAGCCGGTCCACCTCCGCCAGGAGCAGGCCGGCGGTCTCCCTGACGACGCCCCGCAGGGCGGGCGCGCCGATCTGCTGGGCGAAGTCGAAGACCTTCCCGGCGTAGGGCAGCGGCAGCAGCGGGATCCCCGCGAGCGCGGCGAAGATCAGGAAGTGCAGCCTCATGCCGATGGCGAGGTCGAGCTGCTTGACCATGTCGAGGACCTCCTGCGGCCGGTAGCTGCCGCGCAGCACCGTGCAGCGGTCGGCGTCGGCCATGTGCGACACCACCGCGTGCGCGTGCCGGATGTCGTCGCGCTCCATGGGGACGAAGACGACGTGCGCGTCGAGCCGGTGGACGAGGAAGTCGCCCACGTTGGCGAGGAGCTGGTGGTAACCCTCTTCGTCGAGGTGTTCGGCCGCGCGGCCGGGCTCCCGGACGCTCATGCCGACCAGGGGCAGCCCGGTCGGTACGGCCTCGGCGCGCAGGAGGGCCTCGCCGCCGTCCCCGGGGCGCAGCAGCAGGGCCGGGTCGGCGGTGACGGAGATGGGCCGGGTCAGCCCGGCCTCCTCCAGGACCAGCTTCGACTCCTCGTCGCGGACCGTGACCTCGGCCGCGTCGCTGAGCGTGGCGCGGACCCACGCGCAGTCCGCCTCGTCGGTGAGCGGTCCCGCGCCGAGGGCGTAGGTGAAGACGGGTACGCCGTCGTCCATGGCGGTCCGCACCAGCCGCAGGTAGCGGCGTGCCTCGGTGTTGTAGAGGATCCCGCCGCCGCCGAGCACGAGGACGCTCAGCCGGCGCAGGTGCTCGGAGATGCGCTCCCGGCACACGCCCTCCCAGCCGACCACCTCGACGTCCGGGTGGGCGCCGCGGCTGTGCTCGGGGTTGCGGGAGAAGACCACGACGTGGACGTCCGGCCGCCCGGCCCGGATGCGGTCCAGCAGGGCGGTGAGGATCGCCTCGTCGCCCACGTTCCGGCCGCCGTAGGACCCCAGCACTCCTACGGTCACCCTGCTTCGGTCGCCCATGACCGGCTCCTCCCGGGTCTCCCGGTGACGTCCTGCCGCTCCGGCACCCGGGCCGTGGGCCCGCGCTCCGCCGTGCGGCACCGGCGGCTGCCTCTTCCCAGTGCACACGCACGGGCGGGTTCGTGCATGCCGGGACGGGTCGTCCGCCCGGCGGTTCGTGCATGCCGGGACGGGTCGTCCGCCCGGCCCCTCGTCGCCGGTGGCCGCGGCGCGGCGGGCCCGGGTCCCCGGGGACGGAGGGCGAGGGGCAGCGGTGGAGGGGCTACGCGCCCATGGGACACCCGCTCCGCCACGCCCGCAACCCGGAAGCCACCGGGGCTGCCCGGGTGTGTGGGGGACGCCGGGCGGGAAGCAGGCGGTCATGGGTGACCTGGTGGAGTGGCAGGAAGCGGACCGGCGACTGACCCGCCGCGTGGCCGGCTGGGAGTCGCCGCTGGTGCGCCGGTTCCTGCCCAAGGTGCAGTCCGCCGCCGAGCACACCAAGCTGTGGTGGTGCGCGGCGGCCGTCATGGCCGCGGCGGGCGGCGTCCGGGGGCGGACGGCCGCGGTCGCGGGGCTGGCGGGCATGGGGCTGGCGGAGCTGCTGTCCAACGCGGTGTGCAAGCAGGTGTACGACCGCCGCCGTCCGCCGGAGGGGCTCATCCCCCACGACGACGTCCACCCGCGGCCGGACAGTTCCTCCTTCCCCTCCGGGCACACGGCCGCGGCCGTCGGCTTCACCGTCGCCGCGGCCGGGCCCTGGCCGTGGGCGGGCGCGGCCTGTGCGCTGCCGGCCGCGCTGGTGGCCGTGGAGCGGGTGCACTCCGGTGCGCACTATCCGAGCGATGTCGCCGCCGGTGCCGTCATCGGTCTGGCGACGGGACTGCTGGTGCGGCACTCCCCCGGGATCCTGGTGCGCCACCTGCTGTGAGGGCGGCACGGCCGGGGAGTGCCCGCACAGCGGCGTCGTCCGCCCGCGGGACGCCCTGCGGCCCTCCGGTGCGTGCGGCGGTCCGGTACGGGTGGTGGCGAGGCGGACCGGTGCGTACGGCACCGTGGCCGTGCTCCCGCGACCGCTGACGGCCCGCGCGACGGCCCCGGCCCCGGCCCCGGGCCGTCCGCACGGGTGGCGGACGGCCCGGGGCCGGAGTGGTGGGACGAACGGAACGGTTCTCCGCGAGGGGGACGGGTCAGACGGCGAACCAGACCTTCTCGATGCGCTCCGCGCCGACCTCGTAGACGGCGACAGCGGCGCGCTCCTCGTCGCCCATGAAACCGGTGACGCGCTCCTGGTCGATCACCAGCCGGCCGTGGGTGACGCGCGAGACCAGCTCCGCGTGCAGGTCGGGGCTGGCCGCGAAGAGGGCGGCGTAGCGCTCGCGGAACGCCGGGCCCGAGCGGTCGGCGAGGACCTCTCCCGAGGGGAAGGCCAGCACCGGCACGTCCTCGGCGTAGAAGCCGAGGAAGCGCTCCAGGTCCCGGGCGTTGTAGGCCGCGAGCTGACCGTCGACGATCTCCTCCGGGGACATCGTGGTTCTCCTTTCTCCTCCGGCGGGCACGGTCGTGCGGCCGGTGCGTGTACGGATGACGAGCAGCGAGCACGCCGGCGCGATGCCGCCCGTGACGTGGAGCAGGTCGAGCAGCAGCAGACCGGACTCCGACTCCGGCAGAAGTCCGACGAACCGCTCCCCGAGGCGGACACCACGCCGAAGCAGAAGATCACGCCGGCCCGGACCTGGCCAACAGACGCCGTGCGGCCCGCCACCGCGCTCACCGTGCCGCAACGCATGGCGCCCTGCGGGGAGGTGCCCATCGCGGCACTTCGCCCCGGGAGTTGGAGCCGGGCGAACCGGGCTGCAGGCGTCCCCGGTCGCCACCTCTCCGCCGCCGGCCTCGCCGGCATCCTCCCGGCCGGGCGCAGGATCGGCAGGACGCCCCGGGCCGGCCGGCGGAACGCCGGGCACAGGGGGGCGATCCCGGGCGCGGTGCGGAAACGTCGCTAAGGCGGATGCTTACGGCCGCGTCCGGCGGGCACGCGGAGGGCAGCGAAGGTCATGGCAGTGAACGGAAGGAGTCATCGTGTCGTTTCTGTGGGCCATCATTGCGGGTCTCATCATCGGCCTGCTGGCCAAGCTCGTCCTCCCCGGGCGTCAGCCCATCCCCCTCTGGCTGACGGTCCTGCTGGGTATCGTGGGCGCTGTCGCCGGCAACGCGCTCGCCAGTGCGTTCGGTGTGCGCGACACCGGCGGTATCGACTGGATCCGTCACGTGTTCCAGATCGGCATCGCCGCCGTCCTCATCGCCTTCGTCACCCCCCTGTGGGCCCGACGACACGCCTGACGCCTCCTCCGGCCCCGCAGCCCCGCCGATCCCCAGGGACCGGCGGGGCTGCCGCATGTCACGCCCCGGAGACGCGCAGGAAAAATTGAGGGAAACCCGCGGTCAACCGAATCGGCTACCCGCACAACTCTCCTACATCCGCGGGCCGGCCGGCCCGCGGCATCCGCGCAGGAAGCAGGGGGGCGCCAGTGACAGACGGCGGGCACCAGACCACTCCGGGGCAGACGCTGACCGACGGGTTCGACGCGGTACGGGTGGCCGTGGCGGGACCGCTCCGTGACCATCTGACGAGCGCCGGCGAGAGCACCGCGGACGCCGCCGCGGCGCGGGCCGAGCTGGCCGCCCTGGTGGGCGAGCACCTGGACGACGGGCCCGGTGTCCTGGTTCTCACGGGGCTGCCCGCCGACCGGGACGGCGGCGAGCGCGCGGTGCTGCGGGCCACGCGCCTGCTGGGGGAACCGCTGCCGCAGAACCGGGAGGGCACGCTGGTCCGCGAGGTCAGGGACCGCGGCATGAGCATCAGTCAGCGGGGCCGCACCCGTTACTCGGACTCCCGCTTCGGCGGCGACCTGCACACGGACGGCGCGGAGGCACCGCTGCCCGCGCCGGACGTGTTCACGCTCTTCTGCGTGCGCCAGTCCGTGCGCGGCGGCGCTCTGCAGTGCCTGCACGTACGGGAGGTGGAGCGGGCGCTCGACCCGGAGGTGCTGGCCACCCTGCGGGCCCCGTTCCGGTTCGACCGCCGCGGCGACCAGGAGCCCGGGCAGGACCCCACGACGGCCAAGCCCGTGCTCTTCAGCCAGCGGGGGCGCCCGGCCATCACGTACCTCCGCAGCTACATCGAGCACGGCCACGACCACCCCGGCGTGCCCGAGCTGACCACCGCTCAGCGCGAGGCGCTGGACGCGCTCGACGCGCTGATCGCCTCCAGTCCCGCCGTCCTGACCGGCAAGCTGCGGGAGGGGGAGCTCGCCCTGTTCGACAACCTCTCGCTGCTGCACGGCCGGACCGAGTTCCAGGACGAGCCCGACCACACGCGCCTGCTGCTGCGCACCTGGGTGCGGCGCCACCCCGACGGACGGTCATGAACCGCGGCCCGGCGCCCGCCGCGGAGATCGTGGTGGCGCCCAACTGCATGCGCGGGTACGCCTCGGCCGGCGAGGTGGCGGCCGCGCTGATCAACGGCGTCCGCCGGGTGCGGCCGCGGGTGCGGCCGGTGGCGCGGCCCCTCGCCGACGGGGGCGACGGCACCCTCGATGCCCTGTACGCCGCGTGCGGAGGCGTCCGCCATCCGGTGGAGGCGGTCGATGTGCTCGGCCGGACGCGGAAGGCGCACTGGCTGGCGCTGGACCGGCGCACGGCCGCCGTCGAGACGGCCGGCGTCTGCGGACTGGGGGCGCTGCGCCCCCATGAACTGCGGCCGCTGCGGGCCACGTCGGCCGGGGCCGGCCAGGCCCTCGCCGCCGCGGTCGCGGCGGGAGCCACCACGGTGCTGGTCGGCCTGGGCGGCACCGCCGTGGTCGACGGGGGCGCCGGGGCGCTGGCCGCGCTCGGCGCACGGTTCCTCGACCGCGACGGGCACGAGGTGGAGCCCGTGCCGGAGCGCCTTCCGGACGCGGTGCGCGTGGACCTGAGCGCCGCGCGGCGGCTGCTGGACGGGGTGACGGTGCGGCTGCTGGCCGACGTCCGCACACCGCTGTCGGGCAACCTGGACTCCTTCGGCGCCCAGAAGGGCGTCACCGCCGAGAACCGCCCCGCCGCGGTCCGGGCCCTGCAGCACCTGACCTCGCTGCTGGCGAACGCGGGCGACCACACGGCGGCGGACCGCTTCCGCACCCCCTGGTACGGCGCGGGCGGCGGCATCGGGTTCGGGCTGTCCGCGGTGGCGTCCACCACGGCGGAGAGCGGCACGGAAGCACTGCTGGGCATCACCGACCCGGGCGGCAGCATCGGGACGGCGGCCCTGGTCATCACGGCGGAGGGCGCCATCGACCCGGGCACCTGGCAGGGCAAACTGCCGGGCACCATCGCCCGGTTGCGCCGGGACCGCGGGCTGCCGACCGCCATGGTCGCCGCGCGCGCCGAGGCGGACGCCGCCGCGGCGGGCCCGCTGGTCACCGTCCACCTGGCCGCCGACCCGCCCCTGGACGCCCCGCTGGTGGGGCCCGCCCTCCACGAGGGACTGGCCCGGGCCGCGGCGGCGGCCTGCCACACCTGGGCGGTCGCCGCCGCCTGACGGCCGAGCACCACGAAGAGCGGCGGGGATACCTGCCCACCGCTCGCGCAACGACACGTCCGGACAACAGACGTAAGGATGCTGGAGCCCTATGTACGCCAGTGACGGCACCGACCGCCCGTCCGTGGTCGGCAGGAAGCCACTGACCGATTTCGTCATCGAGGCGCTGACGTCCGTCGGCGCCACCGAGGCCGACGCGACGCTCACCGCCGACGTGCTGGTGGCCGCCGACCTCGCCGGGGTCGACAGCCACGGCGTCGCCCGGCTCCGCCGCTATGTGGAGGGCCTGCGCAACGGCACCATCAACGGCCGCGCCCGGCCCCGCGTCGAGCGGGAGCACGGAGGTGTCAGCGTCGTCGACGCCGAGAACGGGCTGGGCCAGCCCGCGCTGTGCTTCGCCGTCGACCTGGCCGTCGAGCGCGCCAGGGAACACGGCGTGGCGGCGGTGGCGGTGCGCCGCTCGAACCACATCGGCATCGCCGGCTGGTACACGGAACGCGCCGCGCGCTCCGGCACCTTCGCCATGGTGACCACCAACGCCACGCCGCAGGTGGCCCCGACCGGCGCCGCCGAGCCCATGTTCGGCACCGACCCGGTCAGTTACGCCGTCCCCACCGCGGGCGAGCCGCTGTGCTACGACGCGGCGACGAGCATCGTCCCGCGCGGCAAGCTGGAGCGGCTGGACCGGGAGGGCAAGCCGATGCTGCCGGGCTGGGCGGTGGGCCCCGACGGCGCCACCTCCACCGACATCCCGCGGGTCGTGGCGGGGCTCAAGGCCAGGGAGGGCTACGCCCTGCTGCCGGTCGGCGGGCTCGGCGAGGAGTACGGCGGCCACAAGGGGTCCGGTATCGGCCTCCTCGCCGAGCTGCTCTGCGGCCCGCTGACCGGAGCCAGCTGGAGCAAGCACACCTACGGTCCGCAGGGGGCGGACCTCGGCCAGTTCGTGCTGTGCCTGGACCTCGCCGCGCTGGGCGACGCCGGCCGGATCACGCGGGACGTCGACGCCATGGCCGCGGAGATCCGCGCCGCCCGGCGCGCCGACGAGGACGTGCCCGTACGGCTGCCCGGCGAGCGCCGCCACCGGTGCGCGGAGGAACGGTCGGCGCGCGGCATCCCGCTGCTGCCCCCGGTCGTCAGGGACCTGGGGAGGATCGCGGAGCTGACCGGGATCAAGCCGCTCGGCGCACGGGACGGGCAGGAGGCGTGACCGGCGGCCCGCGCGGCTCCTCGCCCGCCCTTTCCCCCGCCGTCCGGGAGGACACCGGGCCGCCCGTCATCGACCTGTCGTCCGGGCAGATCCTGGAAGCCCTGCCGGAGGCGGCGCGGGCTGCGATCCGTCGCGCGACGGAGTCGCCCGAGGTGTCCGGCTACGCGCCCGGTCCCGGCCGGGCGGATCTGCGTACCGCCGTGGCGGACCACTACGCCCGCCGGACGGGTGCGGCGACCGACGCCGACCACGTCACCATCACCGCCGGTGCCCGGCACGGGCTGTTCGCGGCCGTCGCCGCGGCGGCGGCCGGGCGCGAGGTCCTCGTCCCCGCCCCGCACTGGAGCCACTACCCGACGGTGATCCGGCAGGCCGGAGCGCTGCCCGTCACCGTGCCCGGCGACCCGCTGCACGGACTGCTCGTCGACCCGGCGCGCCTCGACGCGGCGTGGACGCCCCGGACCGGGGCCGTACTGGTCAACAGCCCGGTCAACCCGTCGGGGGCCTGCTACGACGAGGGGCGGCTGCGGGAGCTGCGCGCCTGGGCGGTGGAACGGAACGTCCGGCTGATCGTCGACGACATCTACTGGGCGTACGGATCGCACATCGACACCCGGCTGCTGCCCGGCCCGTACGAGGTCGTCGTGGGCGGAGCGTCCAAGGTGTACGCCCTGGCCGGGCTGCGCATCGGCTGGGTGTGGGCCGAACCGGCGCTCGGGGCGGCCGTGCGGGAGATCGTGGAGCACACCACCGGGCCCGTGTCGGGACCGGCCCAGGCCGCCGCGGCGGCGGTCCTCGCCTACGAGAACGGCACGGGCGGCACCGGCGCGGCCGTCGCCGGAGCCGGGGTCGCCCGGCGTGCCGCCCAGCTGGCCCGGCAGCGCGCCGAGGCGGTCGAGGCGATGGCCGCCGTCCCGTACCTGCGGCCGGTTCCGCCGGCCGGCGGGATCTATCTCTGCCTCGACGCCTCCGAGGCCCTGGAACTCCGGCTGCTCGGCGCCGGGGACGACCAGGAGCTGTGCCGGGCCCTGCGCAGCGGGGCGGGGGTCGGTCTGCGCGCGGGCTCCACCTTCGGCATGCCGGGGTTCCTGCGGCTGTGCGTCGCCGAAAGCCATGAGGTTCTGTTGACCGCCGCCCACCGCCTGACCACGTGTCTGACGGCTGCGGCGCGCGAGGTCACCCATCACTGAGGGGATACCAATGACCATTGCTTCGTACGGACCATCCACCCTGCCCGGCTCGCGTGCCGCCACGCTGCGGGACGCCTTCGCGAACGGCCGGCTCGTCCGGGTGGCCGGCGCGCACGACGGGCTGTCGGCCCGGCTCGCGGAGGAAGCCGGCTTCGACTCCGTGTGGGCGTCGGGGCTGGAGATCTCCGCGGCCCACGGGCTGCCGGACGTGAGCCTCCTCGGCATGGCCGAGTACCTGTCCGCCGCCGTCGCCATGCAGCGCTCGGTGTCGGTCCCGGTCGTCGCCGACTGCGACACGGGCTTCGGTGGCGTCCTCAACGCCGCCCACACGATGATGCGGTACGAGGAGGCGGGCGTCGCCGGGGTCTGCATCGAGGACAAGATCTTCCCCAAGCGCAACAGCTTCGTGAACTCCGGCCAGAAGCTGCTGGAGGTCGACGAGTTCGGCCGGAAGCTGGAGGCCGCCAAGCGCGCCCAGGTGTCCTCGGACACCGTGCTGATCGCCCGGACCGAGGCGTTCATCTGCGGACTGGGCCTCCAGGAGGCGCTGACGCGCTGCCACCACTACGTCGACGCGGGGGCCGACGCCGTCCTCGTCCACTCCAAGGCGGTGGACTCCGGCGAGGTCGTCTCCTTCATGAAGGAGTGGCAGCACCGGGCCCCGGTCGTGGTGGTCCCCACGACCTACGCGGACTTCTCCGCCGCCGAGGCGCAGGAGGCGGGGATCTCCATGGTCATCTACGCCAACCAGGGCATGCGGGCCGCCATCACCGCCATCCGCAGCACCTGGGCCACGGTCCTCGCCGAGGGCTCGACCGCGCCCGTGGAGCCGCGCATCGCGTCCGTCAAGGACATCTTCGCCATCTCGGGCATGGACCAGTGGCTGGACCTCGACCGATGAGCGACCGGATCACCGCGGAGGAGTTCGTCGCGGCGCTGCGCGCCCACGGGGTGCAGCGGGTGACGGGGGTGCCGTGCGGCCACCTCGCCGGGCCGTGGGCGCTGTTCGACGGTGCGGGTGACCTGACGCCCGCCGCCTCGGAGGGCGCCGCCCTCGCGCTGGCGGCCGGCTGGGAGCTGGCGGGCCGCACCTCGGCCGTGCTGTGCCAGAACTCCGGTTTCGGCAACCTGATCAACCCGCTCACCTCCCTCCTGCTCCCCTACCGGGTGCCGGTCCTCGTCGTCATGACCCTGCGCGGCTGGCCCGACCCGGCGGAGGACGAGCCGCAGCACGCCGCCATGGGCACCTCCACCGTCGCGCTGCTGGAGACGCTCGACGTGCCCCACGCCGTGCTGTGGCCCGGGAAACTCGAGGAGGCGCTGGGACAGGCCGCGGACGCACGGGCGCACGGCAGGCCGTTCTTCCTCCTGGTGCCCCGGGGCGCCATCGGCAAGGCCGCGGACGCGTACCCCGCCGGGGCCCCGGCCGACGACCGGCTCACCCGGCCGCGGGCCGTGGCCGCCCTCATGGCGGAGCTGACCGACGAGCTGATGGTCACCACCACCGGCTACCTGTCCCGCCAGGCACACCACGAGCGGGACCGCCCGGACACCTTCTACATGCAGGGCTCCATGGGGCACGCCAGTGCCGTCGGGCTCGGGCTGGCCACGGCCCGCCCGGAGCGGCGCACGGTCGTCCTGGACGGCGACGGCGCGTTCCTCATGCACCTGGGGAGCGGCTCCACCATCGGCTCCTCCGGTGCCCGCAACCTCACCCATGTCGTGGTGGACAACGGCTGTTACGAGTCCACCGGATGCCAGCCGACGACCTCGGCCGGTCTGGACTGGGCCTCCCTGGGCGCAGGGCTCGGCTACCGCACGGTCCTGACCTGCGACTCCCCCGCGGACCTCACCGGGAGCCTGCGTTCCGCGCTGACCGCCGAGGGGCCCGTGCTCCTCGCGCTCACCGTCGTGCCGACGCCCGGCGAGGTGCACCCCCGGGCGACCGCGTCGCTCGGTCCGGAGCTCATCGCCGGCCGTTTCCGGGAGGCGGCCGCGGCGGAGGCCGGTGGCGGCGGTGCCGAGCCGGGGGAGCTGCCATGAGCCCGCCCGTGGCGCGGGACTCCGGCCACCGGCGCGACACGGTCCTGCTGACGGGGCGGGGCAGCTTCGGCAGGGTCACCGGGCTGAGCGAGGGCCGGCGGGTGCTGGTCGTCGCCAGCAGCCGAGCCCTGCTGCGGGCTCCGGTCGCCGCGTGGCTGCCGCCGGACGCGGTCACGTTCACCGCGTTCCACCCCAACCCCACGGTGGCGCAGGGGGTCGAGGCGGCCCGGCTGCGCCGGGCGTCCGGCGCCGACCTGGTGGTGGGCATCGGCGGCGGTTCGGCCCTGGACGTGGCCAAGGCCGCCCGGGTCCTGCCGGGCGACGCCGGGGCGGCCGACGAGGTGATCGCGGGCCGCAGGCCGGTGCCGGAGGGTGTGCCGGAGCTGCTGCTGGTCCCCACCACGGCGGGCACCGGCAGCGAGGTGACGCAGTTCGCGACGCTCTACCGGGGGCACCGCAAGGTCTCCCTGGACACCCCGGCGGCCCGAGCCGACATCGCCGTCGTGGACCCGGCGCTGACCGAGACGTGCCCTGCGGACCTCACGTGGACGTGCGCCTTCGACACGCTGGCGCACGCCGTCGAGTCGCTGTGGTCGGTCCGGTCCACCGCGGTGTCCCGCGAGCACGCCGTCGCGGCCCTGCGCTCGCTGCTGCCCGTGCTGCGGTACGCCGGGGACCTGCCGTCCCCGGCCGAACGCGACGCCCTGAGCCGGGCCGCCACCCTGGCCGGGCAGGCCATCGATCTCACGCGGACCACCGCCGCCCACGCGCTGTCGTACCCGCTGACCGCGCACCTGGGCATCCCGCACGGGCTGGCCTGCGCGCTCAACCTGGCCTGGCTCGCCCCGCTGGTGGAGGCGGCCGGGCCGGAGCGGGTGACCGACCCGCGCGGTCGGGGGGCGGTGCGGGAGGCGGTCGGCACGCTGCGGGAGCTCTTCGGGGCGCAGGAGCAGGGCACGGACCTGGCCGGGGTGCTGCGGGCCCTGCTCGCCCGGCGCGCCTCCTTCCCCTACGCCGGCGCGCGGCACGCCCCGTACGACCTGCTCGTGGCGGAGGGGCTGTCCTCCGACCGGATGTCCGGGATGCCCGTGCGTCTGGAGCGCCACGAGGCGCGGGCGGGGCTGGAGACGGTCCTCGGCGCCGGCACCGAGCGAAAGCGAGGCACGACATGCGCAACTACAGGGTGACCGGGCCGGTCGAGGTGCCGGACGGCACGCTCGCCGCCATGACGACCCGGATGATCAGCCACCGTTCCGACGGCTTCCGCGACCTCTTCGGCGGCATCGCGCCGCGGCTGGGCGCGCTGTTCGGCACCGCCGGCACCGTCCTGCCCCTGACGTGCTCGGGGACGGGCGGTCTCGAAGCGGTCGCCGCGTCCCTGCTGCGTCCCGGCGACCGCGTCCTGTCGGTCCAGCTGGGCTACTTCGGCGAGCGGTTCGCCGAGATCGCGGAGCACCACGGCGCCGTGGTGGACGTGCTGGCCGCGCCGTGGGGGCAGGTGGTGGACACCGCCCGCATCACGGAGCGCCTCACCGCGGGGTACGACGCCGTCCTGCTCACCCACAACGAGACCTCCACCGGTGTGGTGGCACCGCTGCGCGCGTGGGCGGAGGCGATCCGGGCGGTCAGCGACTGCCTGATCCTCGTGGATGTGGTGAGCAGTCTGGCCGCCGTCGAGATCGGCTTCGACGAGCTGGGGCTCGACGCGGCGGTGGGCGTGACGCAGAAGGCCCTGGCCTGTCCGCCCGGGCTGTCCCTCGTCGCCGTCTCGGAACGGGCGCTGGCCCGGGCGGCCGAACCGGGCGAGGGCTCCTACTACTTGAGCCTCGCCCGCGCGGCCGAGCACGCCCGGGCCGGCACCACGACGTACACGCCGGCCCTGTCGGTGCTGTACGCCCTCGACACGGCGCTCGCCGCGATCGAGAAGGAGGGCGTGGAGGCGGTGTGGGAGCGCCATGCCCGCACGGCACGGCGGTGCCGGGACGCCCTGCGCGCCCAGGGGCTCGCCGTCGTTCCCGAGGAGGCGCACAGCTCCCCCACGGTGACCGCGGTGCGGCTGCCGGACGGGGGCGCGGTGCGGGTGCGCGAGGCGCTGGCCGCCGAGCACGACACCTGGGTGTCCTCCGGACGCGGTCCCTGGAAGGACGAGGTGCTGCGCATCGGGCACATGGGGCCGGTCGAACCGGCCGACGTCGACGCCTGTGCCGCCGCCGTCGCGGCCTGTCTGGGCGGCCCGGCCGGCGGCACCGCGCCCGTGGCGCCGTCCGCGGCCCCGGCGGCGCTCGACGTACGGGAGACCGCGACGGCCGACGGTCTCACGCCGGACTGGGACGGGCTGGTGGCGCGGCTGGACGCCCCGGTGTTCCACACCCGGGCGTTCCTGCGGGCGTACGAGCACCATCCCGTCCAGCGGATCAGCGAGCCGCGCTATCTGGAGGTGCGCCGCGACGGCGAACTCGTCGCCGCCGCGCCCACCTACCTGCAGGGCGATCCGCTGGGTCTGCTCGGGATGGCGGACGGCGAGCAGGCCCTGCTGTCGCCGATGTGGCACTCCCCGGACTCACGGCTGCTGGCGGCGGACGACGAGGCCCTGGACGCGCTGACGCGGGCGTTCGCGGCCCGGGCCGCCGAACTGGACGCCCCGCAGTGGGGGTTCGCCAACCTGGGCACCGACCATCCGCTGGTGCGGACCCTGGAGCGGAAGGGGTTCCGCCGCCGGGAGCTGGTGGCCCGCTGGACACTGGACCGGTCCGACGCGCCGGACGGCGAGGCGTACCTCGCCGGGATGCGCCGCTCGGTACGGCGTGACTACCAGCGCCAGTTGCGCAGGTACCGGGAGCAGGCGCACGCCCGGGTGCACCGGGCGGACCACGAGGGCCTGGTGCCGCTGCTGGAGCTGATCGCCGCCAGCGCCACCCGGACCGGCTCGCCCAAGTACTACGACCCGCTGAAGCTGGCGGCGTTCCTGCGGGAACTCGACGAACCGGTACGGGTCGTGGAGGTGCGCGAGAACGACGGCGAACCGCTCGCCGTGGCCGTCTGCTTCCTGGAGGACAAGCGCCTGCAGGCGTGGGCCGGAGGGTACGTGCGCGGCCGCGCCGACCTGCGGTTCAGCCCCTACTACGCCTTGTGGTGGGAGATCGTCGAGCTCATGTGGGCGGCGGGCACCGAGTCGATCGAGTGCGGCCGGCTCAACGAGACCTTCAAGGAGAAGATGCTCCTCCGCCCGCAGGACCTGGTGGCGATGCTCGGCCCTTCGCTCTGACCCGCACCACCGTTTTCACCGGAATTCGAGGAAGAGGACCCATGACCACTTCGCACGGTCTGATCGAGAGCCAGCTGTCGTACTACCGGGCCCGGGCCTCCGAGTACGACACGACCTTCGTGCCGTACATGGACTCCGCGGCGCCCGCCGCGCTGGAGCGTCTGCGTGCCGGGAACATCCGGGGGGACGTGCTGGAACTGGCCAGCGGCACCGGTTACTGGACCCGCCACCTGTCCGGCCTGGCCGACCGGGTCACCGCCCTGGACGGGTCGGCCGAGATGATCGCCGAGGCAGGCCGGCACGGGCTGGACAACGTCGAGTTCCGGCAGCAGGACCTCTTCGACTGGACCCCCGACCGGCAGTGGGACGCGGTGTTCTTCGCCCACTGGCTGGCCCACGTGCCCGACGACCGGTTCGACGCCTTCTGGGCGAGCGTGCGCAGCGCCGTCGCGCCGGACGGTGTCGTGGAGTTCGTCGACGTCACCGACCACGAGCGGCGGCTGGAGGAGCGGGACGACTCCGAGCCCGAGGTCGCCGTCCGCCGCACACTCCAGGACGGGCGCAGCTTCCGCATCGTGAAGGTCTTCCGCAGCCCGGCCGAGCTGACGGAGCGGCTGACGGCCCTCGGCTGGTCCTGCTCCGTCGACGAGGTCCACCCCGGCTTCCTGTACGCCACGTGCCGTCCCGTCCGGCGGTGAGCCGACGGCCCGCCCCGCTGCCCGGTATGTCCGCCCCACCGAAGGAGACGCAGTCGTGAACGGTTCCCTCAGCATCAACCAGCCGGGGGTGCGCAAGGCGATCAACCGGTACTTCCTGAAGGCCAGCGGTGGCCGCAACCGGTTCCGGATCATGTCGCCGTACGCGCTCTTCCCCGAGTCCCGGAAGCTGGACTACCAGTTCGACCAGATCAAGGCCGAGGTCACCAAGCTCATCGAGACGCGTGACGTCCGTCCGTACGGGGACATCGACCCGCTGCGTGCGGCGGAGGTGTCCACCGACTGGCGGCTGTACTACGCGTACATGCTCGGCGAGACGAACCCGGCCGCCTACCGGGACTGCCCCACCTTCGTGGACTTCGCCGAGCGGACTCCCCGGGTGGTCAACGCGATCATCGCGATCCTGGAGCCGGGGGTGACGCTGAAGGCGCACGAGGGTCCGTACGCGGGCATCCTGCGCTACCACCTGCCGCTGACGGTGCCGGAGAACAACCCGCCCCGCCTGCGCGTGGACCAGGAGATCCACACGTGGCAGGAGGGCCGGGGCATCCTCATCGACGACACCTTCGAGCACGAGGTGTACAACGAGAGCGACGGGCGCCGCGTCATGCTGATCATCGACATCCGCCGGCCCATGGGTCTCGTCCCGGACGTGGTCAACCGGCTCAGCCTGCGCGCGAAGCGCAAGTGGTCCGCCCAGTTCATCAAGGAATCGGGCGGCGACATCTGATGGTGGCCGGTGCGGCCGCCGCGCCCGGGGGGGGCGGCGGACGCACCGGTCGCCGCCGGGAGGATCGGGGTGAGAAGAGGAGTGCCGGTGTCGGACGTACGAATCCTGCGCAGCGTCGACGAGGTCGGGCCCGCCGCCTGGGAGGAGCTGACCAAGGCGGCGGACGTCGACTCCAGCCATGGTTTCCTCCGGTTCCGCGAGTACGTGGAACCGGGCCGCGGCGTCCTGTTCACGCTCGGGCCGCCCGAGCGGCCGCGCGGTGCCCTGCGGGGTGTGGTCGCCGTGCCGGGGTCCGGTCTGACCAGTGATCCGTGGAAGTTCGTCGGTTCCGGGGCCGTGCTGCGGCTGGACCCCGGTACGGACGAGGCCGAGGCGGCAGCGCTCCGCCGCGCCCAGCGCGACCTGGTCCGCGCGGCCGCGGACCCGGCGGCACCGGCGGGGGGTGACGACGAGGAGCCGCTGTGGCAGGTGCTCACACGGGGGTTGGGCCCCTGCCTGGTGGTCAGGGAGTTCGACCGCAGCGAGCTGCTGTGCCATCCGGAGGCGGACGCGGCGGAGGCGCAGAGCGTCGCCGCCCGGCTGGTGCGCGCCGCGCAGACGGCGGCGGCCGAGCACGGTGCCGGCGCCGTGGCCTTCCCGTTCGTCAGCCCCCGGGACACCCTGCTGCGCTCCGTCCTCACCGCGGCCGGGTTCCGGGGCGGGGCGATGACGGGCGCGTCGTGGGTGGAGACCGGCGGGTACGGCTCCTACGAGGAGTTCCTGGCCGCGCTGCCGAGCCGGCGCCGCCGCCGCTACCGCCTGGAGGAGCAGCGGCTGACGGAGGCGCCGGACCTCACGACGGCCGAGGTGGATCCGGTGGAGCACGCGGCGCGGATCGCCGAGCTGGAGGCGCGGACGCTGGTCAAGCACGGGGGGCTGGCCGACGCGGAGGCGATCCGGCGGGCGCGGATCGAGCTCGCGGACCGGCTGCCGGACGACACGGTGGTCATCCCCGCGGTGATCCGGGACGGCCGGATCGTCGCGTGCGCGCTGCACCTGCGGGGGCCGCGGAGCGTGGTCTTCATGACCTACGGCTGCGACTACGACGTCGAGGACCGGGGCCCGGCGTACCCGTGGGCCGCCTTCTACCATCCCATCAGGACGGCGATCGCCCACGGCGCCTCGTCGGTGCGGCTCGGCCTGGAGGGGTTCGAGGCGAAGACCCGCCGGGGGGCGGTGGTGGAGGCGCGGGAGCTGTGGGTGTGGACGCCGGACGCCGCGGCGCTGGCACGGCTGGGGGACCTGCTGGAGCTCGTGGGAGAGCGGAACACCTCGTACCTGGCCCGGTTTTCGCGATGACCGGCACCGTCCACCACCGGCCGCGGCCGGACGAACAGGGAGCAGTGCGGCTGTCATGACCGCCGGAGAAACCGCCGAGGACGTCCAGGACGGGACCGCCGGGGACCGGGGCGGGCCGGACCGGCTGCTGCTGTCGGCGCTGGCCGTCGGTGCCTTCGCCATCGGCACGGACAGCCTCGTCATCAGCGGCCTGCTGAGCCGCATCGCCTCCGATCTGAGCGTCTCCCAGGCGACGACGGGCCAGTTGATCAGTGTCTTCGCGCTGGTGTACGCCATCGGGGCACCGGTCCTGGCGACGGTCACCGCCGGGCTGGACCGCAGGCGGCTGCTGCTGGTCGCCCTGACGGTGTTCATCGCCGCCAACGTGCTGGGGGCCGTGGCCCCGAACTACCCGGTGCTGCTGGCCTCCCGGGTGCTGGCGGCCGTGGGAGCCGGTCTCTACCTGCCCTGCGCCATGGTCGTCACGGTGAGCGTCACGCCGCAGCGGTGGCGGGGCCGGGGGCTCGCCATGGTCGCGGGCGGGATGTCCGCGGCCACCGCGCTGGGCGTGCCGCTCGGCACCCTGATCGGTGCCGTCAGCGACTGGCGCGCCACCCTGGTGCTCGTGGCGGTGCTCGCCACGCTCGCGGTGGCGGTCCTGGTGAAGGCCGTGCCGCGGGTGGCGGCCCCGGCGGCGGTGACCCTGGGGCAGCGGCTGCGGTCGGCGGCGCACCCGCAGGTGCTCATCGCCCTGCTGGCGAACGCCCTGGCCTGCGCGGGTGAGTTCACCGTCATGGTGTACGTGGCCCCGCTCGCGCAGGACGTCACCGGCACGGGGGCGGCCGGGGTGAGCGCCTTCCTGCTGGTGTCGGGCCTCGCCGCGCTCCTGGGCAGCGCGGTCGGGGGCCGGGCCGCGGACCGGTTCGGCGGCCGGCGCGCCTACAACGGGGCGGTCGCCGTGCTGTTCGGCGGGCTGGCCGCCCTGGTGCTGCTCACCGTGGCGGCCGGGGGCGGGTCCTGGTTCACCGCCGGGGTCTTCGCGCTGCTGCTGTGCGTCGTCAGCGTCGCGTCGTGGGCGCTGCCTCCGGCGCAGAACCACGCGATCGCCGGGCTGGACATCCCCGAACCGACCGTCGCCCTGTCCCTGAACGGCTCCTCGTCCTACCTGGGCCTGGCGATGGGCGGCGTGCTGGGCGGTCTGGCCGTGGAGCACGGTTCGAGCACGACGCTCACCGCCGCGGGCGCGGCCGTCGAACTGTCCGCCCTGGCCCTGCTGCTGACTACGGCCGCGGTGACGGCGAAGCGGCGCCGGGCCACCGCTCCCGGGCCTCGGCCAGGAAAGTGAGGAACAGGGAGATGACGAGGTTGAGCAGCAGGGCGACCACTCCCACGTAGACGCCCGAGGAGCCGGGGATGCCGAGCGGCACGACGGCGGAGAAGCCGCCGCGGACCACCAGGGCCGTACCGAGGAGCATCCCCGCGCTCCAGCCGGCCAGCAGCGCGGCGGGGCGCAGGCGCGCCGTGTACAGGCCGATGGCGACGGCCGGGAAGATCTGGAGGATCCAGACGCCGCCGAGCAGTTGCAGGTTGATGGCGTCCTGGTCGCGCAGCCCGAAGACGAAGACGACCGCGCCCACCTTGGCGGTGAGCGACACGGTCCGTGCGATCCGCACCTGACGCTTGGGGGTGGCCGTGGGGTGGACGTACTCGACGTAGACGTTGCGGACGAACGAGGTGGCGGCGGCGATCGACATGACGGCGGCCGGTACGAGCGCGCCGACCGTGATGGCCCCGAACACCAGCCCCACCAGCGGACCGGGCATCAGCAGGGCCGTGAGCATCGGAACGGCCGCCTCGGCGCCGTTCTCGGGGGTGTCCACGCCCATGGCGATGGCGGCGATGCCGAGCAGACCGAAGAGCGCCAGGACCACCGTCCACAAGGGCAGGGCGATGCTGACGCGGCGCAGGACGGCCGCGTCGGAGGCGGCGAACGCCGCGGTGAGGACGTGCGGGTACATCAGCAGGGCGAGCGCCGAGCCGATGGCGAGCGTGACGAAGGCCGGCTGCTGGCCCGGGGTGAGGATCAGGGAGGCGTTCGCCGTCGAGCCGGACAGCCGGGTGGCCGCCGCGGTGAAGACGCCCTCGGGGCCGTTCATCCGGTCCAGCACCAGCCAGCAGACGGCCAGCGCCGAGCCGAAGACCGCGACCCCCTTGAGCGCCGAGATGACGGCGGGGGCGCGCAGCCCGTGCCGGTAGGTGGCGATGGCCAGGCCGGCGAAGACGGCGATCATCACGCAGTCACCCGCCGCCGCCCTGGACGGCACACCCGCCGCGTCCAGCACCGCGCGTATGCCGAGGAGTTGCAGCGCCAGGTACGGCATGGTGGCGAGGATGCCGGTCAGCGCGACCACCAGGGCGAGCGGGGCGGAGTCGTACCGCCGGCGGACGAAGTCGGCTGCGGTGACGTGCCCGTGCTCGCGCGCCATCGCCCACATCCGGGGCAGCAGGACGAACGCCAGCGGGCAGACGATGATCGTGTACGGCAGGGCGAAGAAGGCCGGTGCCCCGTTGCCGTACACCAGGCCGGGCACGGCGGTGAAGGTGTACGAGGTGAAGATGCTGCCGCCCAGCAGCAGCCAGGTCCAGCCGGTGCCCAGACTCCGGTCCGCCAGCGCCCACCCGCCGAGCGACGGCAGGTCGCTGCTGGGGTTCAGCCGGCGCGCCGTGACCGCGAGCAGTGAGGAACCGCCGATGACGGCCATGAGCGTCGCGGCCATCGGGCCTACTGTCATCGTCGCTGCCTCTGGTGGTGTGGGGGTCCCTTGCCTGACGGACGAGGTGCGCGAGAGCGCCGGCCCAAGGGGGCGGTAGGGTCTTGCGGTGCTGTCAACCGGCGCACGGGCAACGGCAACTCTTACACAAACCAACAGGATTGAGGAGAGTCCGGGTGGAACAGCTCGGGGAGGCACCGCGCCGTCGGCCGTGGTCATGGCGCAGATGCGCCGCCGCCGTCGTCCTGCTCGCGCCCGTCGTGGCACTGTCCTGGGTCCCGTGGTACGCCCAGGACCGGCCGCGCCTGGCCGGAGTGCCGTTCTTCTACTGGTACCAGCTCGCATGGATCCCGGGGTGCGCCTTCGCCATGCTCGCCGCGCACCTGCTCACCCGGGCCCGGCCGCGGCGCGGGTGACGTCCCCCGGCCGTTCTCCGGTTTTCCGTCCCCCGCCTGTCCTCTGGTTGATACGTTCACGCAACCCGTAAGCAACAGAGGGTTGGGCCGACGACCGGGGGGCGGGCGGGATGCGTGAAGAGGCGCTGCTCGCGGCCTTCCTGTCGGTGGTCGGCGCGACGTCCTTATGGGCGGTGTGGGCGCGGCGGTTCCACGCCCGCGACACCCTGCCCTCGCTGGAGGGCTGGGCCCTCGCCGACCGTTCCCTGGGGACCCTGTGGACCTGGCTGCTGCTGGGCGGCACCGTCTTCACCGCCTACACCTTCGCCGCCGTCCCGGGTCTGGTGTACGGCGACGGGGCCTCCGGCTTCTTCGCCCTGCCGTACACGGTGATCGTCTGGCCACTGGCCTTCGTCCTGCTGCCGCGGCTGTGGGCGGTGGCCCGCGCCCACGGCCACGTCACGGTGGCCGACTTCGTCCGGGGGCGCTACGGCTCTCCCTCCCTGGCCCTCGCGGTGGCCCTCACCGGGATCCTGGCCACGCTTCCCTACCTGGCCCTCCAACTGGTCGGGCTGCGGGCGGTGCTGACGGTGAGCGGGCTCTACCCCCGCGGCCCCGCGGGTGATCTGGCGCTGGTCGCGCTGTTCGCGGTGCCGGCCCTGGCGTCGTACCGCTACGGGCTGCGGGCCCCCACCGTCATCTCGGCCCTGAAGGGCCTCCTGGTCTTCTGCTCCGCGTTCGCCGTCATGGCGCTCGTCCTCGGACGGCTGGGCGGACCCGGCCCGATGTTCGACGCCGCGGCGCTCCACCTCGCCGAGCGGGCGGCGCCGGACGCCGCGCTGGTGCCGGGTCCGCACCAGCAGGGCGCGTACGCCACGCTGGCCCTCGGTTCGGCGCTGGCCCTGCTGATGTACCCGCACGTCCTCACCGCCGCGTTCGCCGCGTCGGGCGCGGGCACCCTGCGCCGGGCATCGGTCGCGCTGCCGGCCTGGACCGCTGTGCTCGCCCTGTTCGGGCTCCTGGGCGTCGCGGCCCTGGCGGCCGGCATCCACACGCCGCCCGGCCGCGCCGAGGAGGCCGTACCGCTGCTGGTCGGCTCGTTCCTGCCGGCGGTCCTGGCGGGGCTGGTGCTCGGAGCGCTCGCCGTCGGGGCGCTCGTCCCGGCCGCCGTGATGTCGATCGCCGCCGCGTCCCTGTTCGTACGCAACGTCTACGTCGAGTACCTGCAGCCGACCGCCACGCCGAAGCGGCAGGTGCGGATCGCGCGTGCGGTGTCGCTGGTGATGAAGGTCGCCGCGGTGGCCTTCGCCGTCTGGCTGCGCGACCAGGACGCCATCAACCTGCAACTGCTCGGAGGAGTCTGGATCCTTCAAATCTTCCCCGCCGTCGCCGGCGGACTGCTGACGCGACGGCTGCACGAACGCGCCCTGCTGGCCGGATGGGGCACGGGCATGGTCGCCGGCACCACCCTGGTCGTCGGCCACGGGTTCTCCTCCGTGGTGCCCCTCCCCTTCGGCGGCCGGGAGCTGGAGGTCTACACCGGCCTCGCCGCCTTCCTGCTCAATGTCGCGGTCGCCGTGGTCCTCACCACGGTGTTCGACCGCCTCGGTCCACCCCGCGGTGCCGCAACCACCGCCCTGCCGCAACGCCCGGCCGCCGGGCGCCGCACGACGAGAGGAACGAGCAGCCCATGAAGCGGACCCGCCAGGACGTCATCTCCTCGTTGCCGTCGACCGCCACCCGGAGGGCGCACGGAGAAGGCGATGCGCCCGGGGCCGCCCAGGCGCCCCTGGTCGACCTGGCCGAACTGGAGCGGGAGGCCGGGCTGTCCCGGTTGTTCGACCTCCACTACGCCTCGATGCTGCGCCTCGCCACCCTCCTCGGTGCCGACGACCCGGAGAACATCGTGGCCGAGGCGTACTACCAGATCTACCGAAAATGGCGTAAGTTGCGGGATTCCAGCTCCGCGGAGGCATACCTGCGCTCCGTCGTGTGCAACCTGACCCGCATGCGCATCCGCCACCTCCAGGTCGTCCGCAAGCACGTGGAGACACCGGACGCCGCCGTCGCCCCCGCCGATGCCTCGGCGGCCTCGGCGGAGGCGTCCGCGCTGCTCCGTGACGACCAGCGCTTCCTCGTGGCCGCCCTGCGCAAACTGCCGACGCGGCAGCGCGAGGCGCTCGTCCTGCGGCACTGGCTCGGGCTGAAGGAGTCGGAGATCGCGGCGGCGATGGGTATATCGTGCGGTTCTGTCAAGACGCATACCGCACGCGGAATTGCCGCCCTCACCCAGGCGATGGAGGCCCGACGATGAGCGATTCCCCCTCGCCGACCTCTGCCGCCGACACCGAGCGGCAGCTCCGCGAGGCCCTCGCGGCCCTGGCCGACGACGTCCACCCCGCCCCGAGCGCCTACCGCGCGGCGCGCGGCGACTGGCTGCGCCGGGAGCGCCGCCGCCGCATGGTCCTCGCCGCGCTGATCACCGTGCTGTTCACCGTGGTGACCCTGGTCGGGCTGTGGGTGCTGAACCAGGTCCCCTCCCGGCCCGGCGTCATCTTCGACGACGCCCCGCGCACCGGGCAGCACCAGCCCGCGAACCGCAGCGGGACCCCGTAGGGCCTCTCGTTTGGATCCTGCCGGGCTCGTGGTGTCCGGACACCACCCCCTGTTGTCCATGCCGGAGTAGCCGGCCTGGCCGCCGGAGCCGCCCGCGCCACCGCCGGCGCCGTTGCCTCCGCTGATCCCCGGGGCCTTGCCCCCGCCGCCCCGCTCACCGCCGGTCGCGGTGCCCGCCGCGCCCCTGCCGGGGTGCCTCCCTGCGCGACCGACGTCGCCGACAGCACAGGAGGCGAGTCGGGAGACGGAGGCCCCGGGGCAGCACGATGGCGGTGTCCCCGCCGTGGCCGGCGTCAGCGGTGCTGGTCTTGGCGGAGGCTCCGCTGGTGCCGCCGGTTCCGGCGGCGGCCCGGCGCGCACCGCCGTGCATCCGGCCGCTCCTGGTGGCATGTCCTCCCCGGACCGGGGCACCAGAGGTCGTGACGCAGGTCCGCCCGGTCGCCCCCCTGGCCGGCGGAACCGGCGACGGCCCCGCCACCCTCCCTGTCCCGGTGGCGGGGCCGAGCCGTTCCGGTGGGTGGATCCCGTCGCCCCGGGTACCCGGGGCGACATGATGTCGACGTCCACGCCCCACAGGCTCGCCCGTACGGCCTCCCGGTACGTGGCCCGCCGGAGGCGCGGGCCGGCGCTGCACCCGGACGGCGTGAACTGCTCCGCCGTCCTGACCGTGGCCGGGTCGGCCCACCGCGCCTGGGGCGTGCCGCTGCTGGACGAGCCCGGCACGTACCGCGTGACGGCCCGCTGGTCGCGGGCGCTCGGGCTGCCGGAGAGCCTCCCGGACGGCTTCGGCCTGGCCCTGAGGGTGGAGGACGCGGCGGGTCCCGGGCGGCCGTGGGACCTGCTGCTCACCACCAGCGGCAGCGGGCGGCTGCTCCGCCATGTGCCCCTCCCCCGGCGCCGCCCGCTGGCGGGGCCGTACGGGACGCTGACCGCGTACCGGGTGGGGCGGCGGACCTGCTGGCTGGCGGCCCTGCCGCGGGCGCCGCACCGTGCGGTACGAGGGGGGCTGCGCGCCGTCCAGGAGCACCTGCTCGACACCGAGGTGGTCCTGGACCTCTGCGTCGCCGCGCGGGGACAGCCGTGGCGCCCGGTCGCCGCGCTGACCGTGACACCGGTGCTGCCCTGGACGGGGACGTCCCTCGGCTACGACCCGTACCGGTGCAGCGTTCCCGGGCTCCGGCCGACCGCCCGGCTGCGTTCGCTGCGGGAGGGGGCGTACGGGGGATCCCGCGACGGGCGGCGTTGACCTGAGGGCGCCGCAGCCTCCCGCTTCCGGTCGCCGGGGCCACGGGAGCACGGAGGCCGGCGCGGCAGGACGTGTCAGTGGGCGGCCCCGACAGCGAAGGTGGCAAGCATGGTGGAACTGTTGCGACGCATCCGCCGGGACTACTCCCACGGGGAGGACCGGCCGCTGGGCGGCTACGTGGCGGCCCTGACGGCGTTCGGCGCGTACGCGTCGGCGTGGGCGGCGGCCGTCCGGCTGACCGGCGCGGCGCTCCCGGAGCGGCCCCGGCCGGGCGACATCGCGCTCACGTCCGTGGCGACGTTCCGGCTGAGCCGGTTGCTGACGAAGAGCGCGGTCACCAGTCCGATGCGCGCGGCGTTCACCACGTACCAGGGACCGCAGGGGCCGGCCGAGCTGAGCGAGGCCCCGCGGGAGGACGGCCACGAGGCGGCGGGCGAACTGCTGACGTGCCCCTTCTGCATGAGCGTCTGGGTGGCGACCGCGTTCACCGCCGGGCAGGCCCTGTGGCCGCGGGGCACCCGGGCCGTGATGGCGGCCCTGGCGGCGACGGCGGCCGCGGACGCGCTCCAGCTGTCGTACAGCATGCTGACGGACCGGGCCACGCGCGGGGCCGGGAGGGACTGACGCGCGGACCGTGTCACGCGGCGGAGGCCGCCGGTGCGCCGGTGCCGGTGCGGCCGCTCCGCCCTCCGCGGGCGGCGATCCGACGGCCCGGGCGGCGGAGGCCGGACGCGGCGAGCACCGCCGGTGCCGGTCCGGCACCCGCACCGGCACGGCCGCTCGGTCCTCAGCGGGCGGCGGTCAGACGGCCCGGCGGCGGAGGCCGACCGCGGCGAGCACCGCGCCCACCACGGTCAGTACGGCGTTGACGAGGACGGCGGTGTGCACGCCGCTCATGAAGGCCTGGGTGCTGCCCTCGACGACCGCGGCCCTCAGCCCGGCAGGTCGACATACCCATTTTCCCGCCGGGGCCCGCGCCGGCTCCTTCAGCTCATGGCGGCGCAGGGCTGCTCCAGCACCGCCGCGACGCCCTGGGCGAGGCAGGGGATCCGGTGGGCCGGGACGCCCGCGATGTTGATGCGCCCCGAGTCCGTGCCGTAGATGGCGAACCGCCGGCGCAGCTCGCGCATCCCGTCCGGTGACAGCGGCAGCGTCGAGAACATGCCCTTCTGCCGCGCCAGGGACCGCGCGTGCGCCACGTGGCCCAGCGTGTCCAGGTGGGCGACGAGGTCGGCGCGGTTGGCCGCGATCCGGGCCCGCATGTCGTCGAGTTCGGCCCGCCAGGCGGCCCGCAGCCCGTCGTCCTCCAGGATGGCGGTGACGACGGCGGCGCCGTGCTCGGGCGGCATGGAGTACAGCGTGCGGGCGGCGTTCTGCAGGGCGGTCTCGACGTTGCGCAGGGCGGCGCGCGAGGGGCCGAGGACCACGGCGCAGCCCGTGCGGTCGCTGTAGAGGCCGAAGTTCTTGGAGCAGCTGATGGCGATCAGCATCTCGGGGACGCGGTCCGCCAGCATCCGGGTGGCCCACAGGTCCGCCTCCAGGCCGTCGCCGAGGCCGTGGTACGCCAGGTCGACGAAGGGGACCCAGCCGTTCCGTACGGCCAGCGCGGCCAGCGCCTCCCACTCGTCGCGGGTCGGGTCGACGCCGGTGGGGTTGTGGCAGCAGCCCTGGAGCAGGACCACGTCGTCCCGGCGGGCGTCCGGCAGGTCGCGCAGCGGGTCGCTCCAGTCGTACGTGCGTACCGTCAGGCCCGCGGCCTCCAGGATGGGCCGGTGGTTGACGTAGGCGGGGTCGCTGATCCAGACCGTGGTGCCGGGCCGGGTCCGGCGTATCAGGTCGGCCAGCAGGCGCAGCGCTCCGGTGCCCGCGACGGTCTGGACGGCGGTGGCCCGGTCGGCCGGACCGCCGGTGCCCAGGACCGTGGAGACCATGGCGCGGTTGAAGGCGGTGTTGCCGGACAGCCCGCGGTACTCCTTGGAGGCGGAACGTTCCGCCAGGCGTATCTCGGCCTCGCGGACGGCGGCCATGACCGGGGTGACACCCGTGTGGTCGCGATAGACGCCGAGGACGAGGTCGAGCCGCTCGGGACGCTCGTCGGCGGCGAAGGCGGCGGCCAGCTCCCACAGCGGGTCGGCGGGCGGGGCGGGCAGGAGTTCAAGCACGGGTGGGAACCTCGGGTCGGGGGCGTCGGTTGGCGAGCGCGACGCCGGCGGTGATCAGCGGTACGCCGACGAGTACGGACAGGGTGGGTGACTCGTCGAGCAGGGGGACGGCGAGCAGGACGACGGCGACGGGGCTGAGGCTGCCGACCACGGAACTGCGCTCCGGGCCGAGCCTGCGGATGGCGAACGCGTAGAGCAGACCGGCGCACAGCCCGACCCCGAGGCCCTGGACCACCAGGAACAGCGCGATGTCGCCGCCCGCGGCGTGCGCGAGTCCGGTGGGGAGCACTCCGGTCAGGACCAGGAGCGCGATCACGGCGAGCGAGGGCAGGCACAGCAGACCGATCGACCCGACCGGGTCGAGGTCCACCTCGCGCAGGCCCACGGTGTAGAGCGCCCACAGCCCGCTGGCGACCAGCAGGGTGCCGGCACCGGCCATCACGTCCGTGTCCAGCGGGACGAGGTACCGCCAGACCAGGGCGACCACGCCGACCGCGATCAGTCCGAGGCCGGCTGCCTGCGTGCCGCGGGGCAGGCCGCGCCCGCCCGCCACCATGAGCGCGGAGACGAAGAGCGGCACCATGCCTGGGACGATGGAACCGACGAACGCCGCGGAGGTGAGGGAGCCGCCGTGCATCGCCGCGAGGAAGAAGGGCACCCCGGCCCCGCAGACGATCTTCAGGGCGGGCCCCCGACGCACGGCGGCCAGCCGCCGCCTGCGCCGCCACAGCGCGGGCGCCAGCACGACGAGCGGCACGCCGAACCGCAGCAGCGCCGCGTCGGCGGGCAGCAGGGTGGAGGCGCTCAGCGCGCGGGCGCTCAGGGCGAACCCGGCCCAGATGGCCACGGTCAGCAGGAGGGCCACGAGTCCCACGCCCTGCGGCGACAGTCCGGCGAACCCCCTCCCCGCCGCGCCCGTCTCCCGGGAGGCGATCTCGGCGCGTACGGACGGGTCAGCGCCGGGCGCCGGTACGGGCTCCGCCGACGAGGCGGCAGCCGCCGCGGAGGCGGGGACCGGCACCGCGGTCCTCGTGTTCGTCGCCACCAACGTGCCCTCCAGCCTCGGCCCCGATCCAGCAGTGAGCAACATTAGGCCGGAGCGGAGGGCAGACGATTGCTACTTCCACCCCGCGGCACCTACCTTTGGGGCAGAATCTGCCAAGAAAGGGCCTGCCATGGACGCCGTCGACCTTCACATCATCCGAGAGCTCCAGGCGGACGGGCGGCTGTCCAACCAGGACCTCGCCGACCGGGTCCGGCTCTCCCCCTCCCCCTGCCTTCGGCGCGTGCGCCGCCTGGAGGACTCCGGCCTGATCCGCGGGTACACCGCGATGGTCGACCAGGTGGTCTTCGGGCTGCCGATCACGGTCTTCGTGCGCGTCCGGCTGGAGCGTCACACCGCCGAGGCCGTCAACGCCTTCGAGCAGCACGTGGGGCTCATCGAGCACATCCAGGACTGCTACCTGATGGCCGGCAGCAGCGACTACCTGCTGCGGGTCGTCATCGAGAGCCTGGAGGCGTACGAGGTGCTCGTGCGCACCCGGATCCACGCCATCCCCGGCATCGCGTCGATCGAGTCGAGCTTCGCCTTCGGCAGCGTCAAGCAGTCCCGGGTCTACCCGCGCCCCGCCTCCTGACGCCCGGCCACGGCTCCGGGCACTGCTGGAGGCGCGCATCATCGAAGGTGGGGGCGGAACCACGGAAGTGGTGAGGAGTCGCCATGAGGCTGTCGTTCCTGGAACCCCTCTACGCGCAGCGGGGCCCGTTCACCTCCGTGTACCTGGACACGTCGCGGGACACCGACGACGCCGAGCGGGCGATCGCGCTGCGGTGGCACCGGTTGCGCGAGCAGCTGGCGCGGCAGGGCGCGGACCGGGCGTCCATCGCGGCCGCGGAGGAGGTGGTGGGCGCGGACGCGGAGGTGCCCGGCGTGCACGGCCAGGCCATCTTCACCGCGCACGGGGCGCTCGTCCTGGACGACGAGCTGCCGGCGCCGCCCGCGCACGACTTCGCGCGGTACGGCACGCTGCCGGATGCCATGCCGCTGGTGGCGCAGCACCTCCCCGGGATCCCCTACCTGGCCGTGGTGGTCCACTACCGCGGGCCGCCGACCGCCGACGCCGCGGGCAACGTCGCGGTGGCGGCCGAGGCCGGGATGTGGCCCGGGTCCCGGGTCGCGCCGGGCGACCGGCTGCGGCGCCGGGTGCCGGTGGCCGGGTGGCACGGCGCCGCGGTGCGGCTGGGGCACGAGCTGGACCGGTGGGCGCGGCGCACGGGCGCTGACGCCGTGGTGCTGGGCGGTGACGAGTGGGCGGGCAACGTCCTGCTCCGCCGGCTGCCGCGGGCACTGCGCGAACGGGTCGTACGGGTCGGCGGGCCGGCTGCGGAGGCCGCGGGCCGCGCACTGCTGGAGCCGCAGATCGCCGGCGTGCTGCGCGGGCGCATGGCCGCGCACGACCGGGCGCTCGTGGAGACCTTCCTGGCCCGGCGGGCGCGCGGCGCCGGCACGGCCGAGGGCCTGGCCGCCGGGGTGGCGGCGCTGCAGCGCGGCCAGGTCACCGCGCTGCTGCTGCACCCGCCCCGGCCGTGGCAGCCGGCGGAACCGCTGTGGACCGGTCCCGGGCCCGCACAGCTCGCGCTGACCGAGGAGGAGCTCGTGTCCTTCGGGGTGCGGGCGCCGCGCCGCGAACGGGCCGACGAGGCCCTGGTGCGCGCGGTGGCGGGTACCGGCGCCGAGCTGGTCGTCGTACCCGAGGACGAGGTGCCGCTGCGCGACGGGGTCGGAGCACTGCTCCGCTACACCGACGCGGCGACCCCGGGACCGTGACGGGCTGTCCGGCAGGCTCTTCGTCCCGGGGCGATCCCCGCCCCGGCGCGCTTCCCCTCCCGGCGGCTGTCCGTCCCGGGACCTTCCCGTACGGCCGCGCTCCCCGGCGGCTCTCCGTCCCGGGACGCTCCCCGCCGAGCACGCCCCCCTTTCACACGCGCTTCCCGTCCGAACGCGCCTCCCGTCCCGGCGGTGCGGCAGGGGCGGGACGGGCGGGTCAGCGCTGGTAGGTGCCCATCAGGGCGCCGCTGGCGAGCTCGCGGCCGGCCAGGGCGCGGTGCACGGTGTCGGCGGTCGGCCGGTCGGTGAGCGGCAGCGGCTGCGAGACGGCCCACAAGCGGAAGAAGTAGCGGTGGCGGCCGTGGCCCGCCGGGGGCAGCGGGCCGCCCCAGCCGGTGCGGCCGAAGCCGTTGGGCCACTCGGTGCCGCCGGAGGGTGTCCGCCCTTCCTCCACGCCGTCGCTCGCCGGGTCGATGCCGGTGACGAGCCAGTGGAGGAAGGTGCCGTTCGGGGCGTCGGGGTCTTCGCAGGCGAGGACCAGCTCCGCCGTGCCGTCCGGCGGAGCCGACCAGGTCAGGGGCGGGGAGATGTCCTCCCCCTCCCCGGTGTAGCGGCGGGGGATCGCCTGGTGGTCGCCGAACGCCGCACTGCTGAGCTCAATACCGGTCATGGGCGCGGCTGTACCCGCAACCGCGCCCCGGCTACCGGTCCGGACCGGGCAAGTACCCGATCAGCGGCGGCGCAGGGTGCACCGCGCCGGGCCCGCCGCGCGCAGCGTGATGGCGGCCTGGACCGGCACCGTGCGGTCGACGGCGGTGAGCTCGTACTCCTGGAGGATCATCGCGAGCGCGAGGACCGACTCCAGCATCGAGAAGTGCTGGCCGATGCAGGCGCGCGGGCCACCGCCGAACGGGAACCAGGCGTAGCGGGGCCGGTCCTTCTCGGCCTCGGGGGTGAAGCGCTCGGGGTCGAAGCGCTCGGGGTCCTCCCAGTAGCGGGGGTGACGGTGGGTCACCCAGGGCGCGACGATCACGTCGGCTCCGGCCGGGACGGTGTGGCCCCCGACGACGGTGGCGGCGACGGCACGGCGGCCGATGACCGGTGCCGCCGGGTACAGGCGCATGGCCTCCTTGAGAACCCTCGTCAGGTACGGCAGCGCGTCGAGGTCCGCGGCCGTGGGCGTCCGCCCGTCCAGTACGCGGGCGGCCTCGGCCCGGGCCCGCTCCTGCTGCTCGGGGTGGCGGGCCAGCAGGTGCAGGGCGAAGGCGAGCGAGGTCGCCGTGGTCTCGTGCCCGGCCAGCAGGAACACCAGCACCTGGTCGCGGATCTCCGCCGCGTCGAGGCTGCCGTCCTCGGCGCTGCCCGCCCGGGCGAGCAGGGTCAGCAGGTCCTCGCCGGTCGCGGCAGCACCCTGCGCGCGACGCTCCTCGACGATGCGGTCGCACACCGCGTTCAGCTCCCGCGACGCGGCGGCGGCGCGGCGGTTGGCGCGCGTGGGCCAGTCGCGCGGGACGTTGAGGGGGGAGTAGCCGCGCCGCAGGACGTACTCGCCGATGACCGGGAAGCAGCGCTCCACCACGTCGACGGCGGCCTCGACGTCCACGCCGAACAGGATGCGGGCGACCGCGCGCAGGGTGAGCCGCGTCATCTCGTCGACGACGTCGACGACACGGGTGTCCGCGTCGGGTGCGGCAGCGGCCGTCCGTCCGGCACCGCCGGCCGTATCCGCGGTGCCGGGACCCGCCTCCCCGTGCCACCGGCTCATCAGGGCCGCGACCTCGGTGGTCACGGCCTCCGCGTAGCCGTCGACGCGCCGCCGGGTGAACAGCGGCTGCACGAGCCGCCGCTGCCTCAGGTAGTCGTCGTCCTGGCTGGTCAGCAGGCCGTTGCCGAAGGATTCCCGGACCTCCTGGTAGAAGGCGTTGTCCTTGCGGAAGTTGGCCGATTCCGTCGCCAGCACCTGCTGGGCGCCCTCCGCCGAGAACACCCCGTACAGCTCGAACCGGAGCCCCGGCGGACCGGCCGTGAGCCGGACGACGTCGCCGTGCTCGCGCAGGGCGCGGACGTAGGTGGCCAGCGAGTCGTTGCGGAGGTCCAGCATGGAGCCGAGCAGTGGCAGACCTGCCGGGCCGGGAACGCGTGTCTCGGTGATCGCCATCAGCTCTCCCTGGGGGCGTGTGCACGGGCGGGACCGGGTGTACCGGTGTCCGCGATTCTTCCCAACCGGCACCGGCGCACGCGGCCGTGCGGCCGGATTCCGCCCCCGCCCGCGCCGGGGGAGTTGGTCCGGGCCCGCCTATTGCCGCCGGGAACGGACGCCAAGCTGCGGTCATGGAGCTGGAGTTGCGCCACCTGAAGACCATTTGCGCCCTCACCGACGCGGGCGGTCCGACCACGGCGGCCACCGAGCCGGGGCTCGCCCAGCCGGCGCTCAGCGCGCAGCCGCGCAGGATCGAGCGCTCGCTCGGCGGCGCGCTGTTCGAGCGCGGGCGCAGCGGGGTGCGGGCCACGGCGCTCGGGGAGCTGGTCCTGCGCCGAGCCGGGCGACTCGGGTGGCTCGTACATCTCGGGCAGCCAGGCGCAGGGCGTCACCTCCGGCGGAACGGGCGACTGCCGCAGCGGCGGCACGACGTTCCACCAGCCGATCAACCCGCTGCTCCAGGTCTACGGACCGACGCTCAGGACCACCACGGCCCCGGAGGACCCGGGCGACCCGCCCGGCGGGACGTGGGCGGTGGGCACCGTGTACACGGCCGGGGACCAGGTGACCTACGGCGGCGCGGCCTGCCGCCGCCTCCAGGGCCACCGGGCGCAGCCGGGCTGGGAGCCGCCGAACGTCCCGGCGCTCCGGCAGCGCGCCTGGCGCGCGGCAGCGGTCCGGCCGGCCCCCACCGCACCCGCTACGCGGGCGTGTTCAGCGTGATGGTGGCGGGGCGCGACGAGGGCCGAGGGGGCCGGGCGGGCCACTGCACGATGGGCATGGCGGCGCCGGCCGCCTCCCTCCCCCGGCAGCGGGCGTGGTGGCGGGCGGCGATGCCGGCGACGTCGAGGTGGGCGCCGAAGGCCGGGTGGGCGGCGAGCCGCCGGGCGTACGACCACAGGGACGGGTGGGCGGCGATCCGGTGCACCGCGTCGGCGTCCAGGTGCCAGCGGTGCACGGTGTCCAGGTGCAGGAGCGTGACCCACACCCGGACGTCGGTGACGGTCGGTGTGTCGCCGCCGAGGACGTACTCCTGGTCGGCGAGCCGCCGTTCCAGCGCGTCCAGCGCCCCGAGGAGCGTGCTCAGGGGCGCCCGGTGGGCGTCCCCGTCGAGGCCCAGCTCTCCGGCGTGCTGGGCGGCCTCGTGGACGCCGAGCTCGCACAGGGCGGCGACGGCCTCGCTCTCGGCGCGGTCGGCGGGCGGGCGCAGCGCCTCGCCGCGGTCGCCGGCGAACCGCAGCACCAGGTCCTCCAGGATGTCCGGCGCGTGGGTGCTGACGATCCTGCCGGTCCAGCCGTCACCGAGGACGGGGGCGGTGGCCGGACCCGTGAACCGGTGCGCGGCGGCCTCGTAGAGCGGACGCAGGGCCGCGTAGCCGCCGTCCGGCGTGTCGGGGACGGCGGGCAGGACCGTGAGCGGGAGCGTGTCGCCGAGGCCGAGCAGGCCGTGGGTGACGGCGATGAGCAGACAGTCGGCGTCGGACGGCGACAGGTGGAGCCGGTAGCGGCGGGGCGCGGCGTAGTGGCCGCTGCGGGAGTCGGGCCCGATCCTCTCGCGGAAGGGGCGGGCGGGCACGGCGGTCGGGGATGTGGCGGACATGCGTCTCCCGGGGTGGGGCCGGACAAGGGTGTCCGGCATCGGATGCGGCTGCTCGGAGGGCGCGCGGGGGCCGTGCCGGGGCCGTGCCGGGGCGCGCGGGCGCGGGGTGGGGGGTCCGCGGCGGCGACGTCGGTCGCCGGTCGGGCCTCAGCGGCCGAGGGGACTCGCGGCGCTGCAGACGCGCAGGAGATCGATGTGGCGGCGACAGGTCAGCGGGCGCGTACGCGGAAGCGGCGAAGGGACCGTTCGGTACGCGTCCCACGCCGAAAGCACCATGGTGTCCTGTCCGTTCGCCCGGTATCCCGCCCCGAGTGTCGTGACGCCCGCCCGCTCGCGTCAAGGGTGCCGACGCGGGGCGTTCGGCTGCGCGGGCGGCGCGCGGCGTGCAGGACGGGCCCCCGACGCCCTGCGGCTCCGTGCGGGGCGGCGGTGCGCCCCGGGCGCGCGTGGGGTTCGGTCGCGGTTCACGGGCTGTCTCATCGGTCCCCCGGGGGTGTCGGGGTGCCGGCCACGGAGCCGTGCAGCACGGCACCCCGGCATGGTCTTCACTTCACCACCCCGGTGATCACGATTCCGTCACTACCGGAGCCTTCCCTTCACCAGGAGCGAAGGCCGTCGATACCGTCAAGATTTCAACGAACGAGCCTTGGGGGGCACCATGACCTCGCACGACCAACCTCCGCACCAGTCGCACCAGCCGGCCTGGGGGGCTCCCGCCGGTGCGCCGGCCGGCGGCCCGAAGTGGGCGCGCAAGCGCGTCATCATCCCCGCCGCGGTGGTCCTCTTCCTCATCGGTGTGGGGATCGGCGGCTCCGGCGACGGAAGGACGACGACTGCCGCGAGCCCGGAGCCGGCCCCCACGGTGACCAGGACGGTGACGGCCTCGCCCGCGGCCGCGCCGGACGCCGATCCGCCGGCGACCGGGGCGGCAGCCCCCGCACGGGCCGCGGCCCCCGCTCCGACCGAGCCCGAGCGGGCGACGGTGCCCGACTTCGTGGGCATGGTGCTGCAGACCGCTCAGGACACCGCCCAGGCCGAGGGCTTCTTCCTCCTGACGTCGCACGACAGCACCGGCGCCGGCCGTATGCAGCTGCTCGACCGGAATTGGAAGGTCTGCTCGCAGAGCAAGGCCGCGGGCACCAGCATCCCGACCGCGACAGCGATCGACTTCGGTGCCGTGAAGCTCGAGGAGAGCTGCCCGTAGGAGCGGCCGGAGCCCCTCCCCGCCGGGCAGGAGAGGCTCCTGCGCGCGCCGCCCGCGGCCCCGCCCTGCGGCCGGGATCAGGCAGGCCGGGTACTGCGCCGTACGGGATAATGCCGGCCATGCGCATCTCAGCCAGGGCCGACTACGCGGTGCGTGCCGCGCTCCAGCTCGCCGCCGCACAGGAGGCGGGGCCGGTCAAGGCGGAGGCGATCGCCGAGGCGGAGGGAATCAGCCACAAGTTCCTGGAGGGGATCCTCAACGACCTGCGCCGCGGGGGGCTGGTCCACAGCCAGCGCGGCGGCAACGGCGGTTACTGGCTGGCGAAGCCGGCGGGGGCGATCAGCGTGGCGGACGTCATACGGGTCGTGGACGGTCCGCTGGTGTCCGTGCGCGGCGTCCGCCCTCCGGAGCTGGCGTACTCGGGGGCGGCCGAGTCGCTGCTGCCGCTGTGGATCGCGCTGCGGGCCAATGTGCGGCGGATCCTGGAGGGCGTGAGCCTGGCCGACGTCGCGTCGGCCACGCTGCCGGCGGAGGTGTCGGCCCTCACGGAGGACCCCGGCGCCTGGACCAATCCCTGAGAGGGAGGTCCGCCCGGCGGCCGGTTCCGCCGCGCGGCGCCGGGGTCGCTCCGTGAACCCGGCCCGGTGAGCCGCACTCCGGTCCTGTGCTCTCCGGCTGTCTTCTCCTGCGGAGAACGTGGATGCGGATCCGGCGCGCGCCCGCCAGGATCGGTCCCATGTCCGAGTACGAAACGCACGTGACGGTGCACTGCCCGGGGCCGGCCGAGCTGGCCCGGCTCGAGGAATGGGCCGCCGTCCGGGCGCTGAAGGTGACGCACATCGTGCTGGCGCGCGGGCGGACGGTGTCGCAGCCGATGCTGACGGTGCCGGACCGCACGAGCCACGAGACCCTGGTGCCGCGGCTCCGGGCGGACGGTTTCCACCCGGTGCGCGTCAAGGTGGAGACCGTCCCGTGGACGTCGGACCGGCCGGGCCCGGGCGGCGGCTACTTCGAGCATCACCTGCGGCTGTCGCTCGACGCCGGCTTCGACCGGGCGCGCCTGGAGGCCGTGGTGGTTCCGCACGGCGCGCACCTGTCCTGGAACGCCCGGCGCGTGACCGCGGACGGCAGCCGCCACGAGCGGTTCGCGACCCAGCGGTACCGCGGCCCCGGCGGGGCGGCATCCGCGGGACGCGTGTGCGACGCACTGGCCGCGGACCTCGCCACCGCGGGTTACGTGATCCTGTCGGAGGAGCGGGAGTTCGTGCTGTACGACAGCGATCCGTCGGTGGACGACGGGTGGCTCGACCAGGAGGGGGTGGCCGTATGAGCGGCACATGGCGGCAGTTCGACTGGCGGAGCACCGAGGTACCGCGTGAGCCACTGGACGAGCGGACCCGTCAGCTGCGGGAACTGCCCCGGACCCTGCGGCCGGTGCTCGGGGACGACGTGCGGCAGCGGGCGGTGTTCGACCCGTCCCTGAAGCATCTCCAGCGGGCCTACCGGGCCGGCGACCCGGTGTTCGACACCCCGGAGCGGACCGCCGCGTGGGTCCGGGCCCGGCGGGCGGCGCTCGACGCCGTCCTGATGGCGGTGTCGGACTCCCCGTGGGCGGACTCGCTGGTGCTGCGGGGCAGCGTGCTCCTCGCCGACTGGTTCGGCGCGGAGGCCCGGGAGCCGGGCGACCTCGACTTCGTGGTGATCCCCGAGTCCTGGCGGATGGAGGACGGCCGGACGACCCGGATGCTGGAGGGCGTCGCGGCGGCGGCTGACGGCCGGGCCGGGATCAAGTCCTGCGGCCTGGTCGCGGAGGACATCTGGACGTACGACCGTGTGCCGGGGCGGCGGATGGTGCTGCCGTGGTCGGTGCCCGGGCTGCCGGAGGGACAGGTGCAGCTCGACTTCGTGTTCAACGAGCGCCTCCCTGCCGAGCCGGAACCGGTGGAACTCGCGTGCGGCGCCGTGGTCCTGGCGGCCACGCCCGAGCTGTCGCTCGCCTGGAAGCTGCTGTGGCTCATCAGTGACGCGCATCCGCAGGGCAAGGACCTGTACGACGCCGTCCTGCTGGCCGAGCGGTACCCGCTGCCGCTGGAGCTGCTCGACGAGGTGTTCCGGCTGGCCGGGGAGTGGCCGCTGCCGAACAGGAACGTGGAGCTCCAGGACTTCGCGAACCTGGCCACGGAGTCGCACGGAGGCACCGAATGGGTCCACTTCGCGGCGGAGTACCCGCACCTCGCCGCGTCCGGTGAAGGTCAGTACGCCGGCCGGCTGGTGGAGGCCCTGCGGCCGGTCTTCGAAGGACGCGGGCGGGACGTGTCCGGAAACTAGCGTCGTCCGCCCGTGGGGCGGACGGGACTTCGCGGGGCGCGATCTGGGAAGTGACCCGTGGCGCTTGCCGGTTGCGCGCGGCCCGATCCGCAGGACGCCCCCCACCGGGGTGTCTCAGCTGGTGGTCGACGGCTGTCCACCCCTCGAACTCCCCCTTGGGGCGGGCGGATCCGCTCTGGCACTATCCCTACTGAATCAGTAGGGAAACCCGATCCCGTGAGGTGAGCGTGGCGACCGCGACAACGCCGACCCCGGCCGAGGCAGTGGACTGGCCGCGGGTCACCCGTGAGGTCGCCGACGACCTCGCCGTGGACGCGTCCGTACGCGACCGGGCGGGCGGACCACCGTTCGACGAGGCCGCCCGGCTGCGAGAGGCCGGTCTGCCGGCACTGCTCACGCCGCCCGCTCCGGACGGTACCGGCGACCCCGGCGCGGCCTGGCGGTCCGCCTGCGCCACCGTGAGGGAGCTGTCCGCGGCCGACGGGTCCATCGGCGAACTCCTCGCCCACCACTGCGTCCTGGCCTGGAGCGCCCGGTTCCTCGGCGCGCCCGCGGAGCCCTTCGAGCGGCGGATCGCGGAGGACCGGTGGCTCCTCGCCGGGGGCATCGAGCTCCCGGAGGCGGAGGCGGGGCCCGGCCTCACCGCCGAGCCGGGCGGGAACGGCGGCTACGTGCTGCGCGGGCGCCGCGGCTTCGACGCCGGCGTGACCGTCGCCGACCGGCTGGTCGTGGGCGCCCGGTGCACCCGTACCGGCGACCTGCTCGTCGTTCTGGTGGATCCCGCGCACCCCGGTGTGTGCGCCGAACCCGCCGGCGACCGCGTCGGGCAGCGCCTCACCGGCAGCGGGACCGTCGGCTTCGACGACGTCCCGGCCGGCGCGGACGACGTCCTGGGCGCCGTGCCGCGCGACGAGCACGCCGTCGCGCCGTGCACCGCCCTCGCCCCGCTCGCACTGCGGCTGATGCTGACGCAGGTCGCCCTGGGCGTCGCCGAGGGGGCGCTGGCCGAGGCCCGTGACGTCAGCCGCGCCGCGCAGGCCGCGCGGCCGTCCGGGACGGACGCCGAGGACCCCTACCTCCTCCTCGCCTACGGGGAGCTCGCGACGGCCGCCCACACCGCGGCGGCCGTCGTCGAGCGGGCGACCGACGCCCTGGCGCGCGGTCTGGGCGCGGGGGCCGGACTCGACGTGGACGGGCACGCCGGCATCGCCGTGCTCGTCGCCGCGGCGGAGGCGGTCACCAGCCGGTCCGCCGTGCACATCACCACCCGGGTCCTCGAACTCACCGACGGGGCGGGGTTCGACCGCTTCTGGCGCAACGCGCGCGTGCTGACCGCGCACACGTCCTCCGCCCGCAGACTGCGCGAGGTGGGCGACCACTACCTCAACGGGACGCTCCCCCGTCTGCCGCGCCTGTGACCACGGGCGGCCGCGGTGGCCGGTTCACCTCAGCGGGCAGCCGGCCAGGAGCGCGGCCGGGTCCGCGGCGGGGTCCCTGAGGACCGTACGGGAGGCGGGTGGGCGCACACCGCGGCCCAGCCAGTCCTCCAGCGCCGTGAACGCCGCACGGTGGCACGGCACGAGCGGGCGCAGCCGCTCCGGGAAGGCGTCCACCAGGGAGTCGGTGTGCGTGCCGCCCTCGATGCGGTAGTACCGGTGCAGGCCGCCGCGCCCGGCGTCGCGCACCATGCGGGCGTACACGTCGGAGTCCCGGCCGATCGGCAGCAGCACGTCGAGCGTGCCGTGGAGGGTGAGCAGCGGTTTGCCGATGCGGCCGGTCAGCGCGATCCGCTCCACGGCGCGGTGGACCTCCGCGGGCCGGGCCGCCCAGTCGTAGTCGGCGTCCGCCCCGGTGTGGCCCGGGTCGAACTCCTCGCGGTGGACGCGCTGGGTGAGGGCCCAGTAGTACGTGTGGTGGTACGGCCAGAGGAACTCGGAGCCGGACGGGTAGCCGGCGGCATGCATCGCGTCGCGAGCCGCTCCGGCTGCCGGCCCGCCCGCGGCGTACACCGGGTAGTGGCGCAGCGCGGGGGGCAGGAAGGTGAAGAGGTTCGGGCCGTCGGCCCGCCACAGGACGCCTTCCCAGTCCACGCCGCCGTCGTACAGCTCCGGGTGGTTCTCCAGCTGCCAGCGCACGAGGTAGCCGCCGTTGGAGATGCCGGTCGCGAGGGTGCGGGCGGGCGGGCGGTGGTAATGCCGGGCGACGACGGCGCGGGCGGCCCGGGTGAGCTGGGTGAGGCGGGCGTTCCACTCGGCGACGGCGTCGCCCGGCGCGCGTCCGTCTCCGGGGAAGGCGGCGGAGGTGTTGCCCTTGTCGGTGGCGGCGAAGGCGTAGCCGCGGGCCAGGACCCAGTCGGCGATGGCGCGGTCGTTGGCGTACTGCTCGCGGTTGCCGGGCGTGCCCGAGACGACCAGCCCGCCGTTCCACCGGTCGGGCAGCCGGATGACGAACTGGGAGTCGTGCCGCCAGCCGTGGTTGGTGTTGGTGGTGGAAGTGTCCGGGAACCAGCCGTCGATCTGGACGCCGGGTACGCCGCTGGGGACGGGCAGGTCCCCGGGGGTGAGCCCGGCCCAGTCCGCCGGGTCGGTGTGGCCCGAGCCCACCGTGCCGGCGGTGGTCAGCTCGTCCAGGCAGGCCGTCTCCTGGTGGCCGGCGCCGGGAACCCTCAGGGACGCGGCTTTTGCGCACCGGCCCCGCGGGGCGTCCGGTGCGGCCGGTGCCGCCGGTGCGGCGCCGAGGGTCAGGACCGCCAGGGTGAACGCCGCGAGGGCGGCGCGGCCTCTCGTGGCTCGCGTGGGCGGGAACATCAGCACCTCCGGGTTCGATGTGCGCGACGACCGGAGGCTAGGCCCGTACGACGGCCGCGGACATGGCCGCGCACGCCATGGCCGGGACGCCCGGAACGTGGGGCGCCACCATGACGGGTACGGCGGGCGTTCCTGGGGACTCGCATCTCCCGGGACACGCACGAGCGCAGCCGAAGGAGGTGCCATGACCGTACGGGCACCCGCACTGCGGGCGGTGCGCGCCGTGGTCCTCGACACCGACGGGGTCGTCACCGACTCGGCCGCGGTGCACGCGGCGGCCTGGAAGGAGGCCTTCGACGCGTTCCTGGCCGCAGGGCCGCCGGGGGACCCCGCGCGGCGCCGCCCCTTCGACCCCGGTGAGGACTACCTGCGGTACGTGGACGGCCGGTCGCGCCTCGACGGGGCGGCGTCGTTCCTCGCGTCGCGGGGGCTGCGCGTACCGCCGGAGGAGGTGGAGCGGGTGGCCGCCGAGAAGGAGCGGCTGTTCACGCGGCGGCTGCGGGAGGGTGGCGTGGCCGCCTACCCGGGCACGGTGCGGCTGCTGCGGGTCCTGCGCCGGGACGGGGTCCCGTCGGCTGCCGCCTCCGCTTCCCGGCACGCCCGTGAGGTGCTCGCCTCCGCGGGGGTGCTGGAGTGGTTCGGCGCGGTGGTCGACGGCGTCGAGGCGGCCCGGCTGCGGCTGCCCGGCAAGCCCGACCCGGCGCTGTTCCTGGAGGCGGCCCGCCGCCTCGGGGTGCCTCCCGGCCGGTGCGCGGTCGTGGAGGACGCGCTGCCGGGGGTCGAGGCGGGGCGGCGCGGCGGCTTCGGCCTGGTCGTGGGCGTGGACCGCGCGGCGGGCCCGGGAACGGGCGAGGCGCTGCGGCGCGCGGGCGCCGGTCTCGTCGTGCGGGACCTCGCCGAGCTGCTGACCGGGACCCCGGCGGCGGGCGGCGCGGGAGCGGAGCGGGAGGCACGCCCGTGACGCGGACCGACTGGACGTGGGTGTACGAGGGGTACGCGCCCGAACGGGAGAGCCTGCGGGAGTCCCTGTGCACCCTCGGCAACGGCTACTTCGCCACCCGGGGAGCCGCCAGCGAGTGCGCCGCGGACGGCGTCCACTACCCGGGTACGTACGTGGCCGGCTGCTACAACCGGCTGACCTCCACCGTCGCGGGCCGCCAGGTGGAGAACGAGGACCTGGTGAACCTGCCGAACTGGCTGGTACTGCGGTACCGGGTGAACGGCGGGGGACGGCCCGGCCCGTGGCTGACCCCGGGCGGCAGGAGCATGGTCCACCACCAGCAGACCCTCGACCTGGGGCAGGGCACGCTGGAGCGGGTCACCCGGTACGAGGACGACCAGGGGCGCCGGCTGGCCGTGCGCCAGCACCGGCTGGTGCACATGGCGGACCCGCACCTGGCGGCGCTGCGCACGGTCTTCTCCGCGGAGAACTGGGCCGGGACGCTGGAGGTGGAGGCCGCCCTCGACGGTTCGGTCGAGAACACGGGCGTGGCCCGGTACCGGCAGCTGGCCACCCGGCACCTCATCCACGTCCACACGGGCGACGCGGCCCCGGACACGGTGTGGCTGCGCTGCCGCACCAGCACGTCCGACATCCGCGTCGGCATGGCATCGCGCACCACCGCGCCGGTGGACGGCGTCTCCTCCCACCCGGGCAGGCGGGCCGTGCAGCGCTTCCGGCTGGAGCTGGAGCCGGGGCGCGCGGCCGTGGTGGACAAGACGGTCGCCCTGCACACCTCGCACGACCCCGCGATCAGCGACCCGCTGCACGCGGCCGTGGACCGGGTGGGGCGCGCGGGCCCGTTCGAGACGCTGCTGTCGTCCCACCGGGCCGCCTGGCAGCAGCTGTGGCGGCGGGCCGAGCTGGAGGTGGCCGACGAGGCGGGGCGGATCCTGCGGCTGCACCTGTTCCACGTGCTGCAGACGCTGTCGCCGCACACCGCCGACCTGGACGTCGGGGTCCCGGCGCGCGGGCTGCACGGCGAGGCGTACCGGGGGCACATCTTCTGGGACGAGCTGTTCGTGCTGCCGTATCTGAATTTGCACTTCCCGGAGGTGTCGCGGGCGCTGCTGACCTACCGGCACCGGCGGCTGGAGCGGGCGCGCTTCGCCGCCCTGGACGAGGGCTGCACCGGGGCGATGTACCCGTGGCAGAGCGGCAGCGACGGCCGCGAGGAGGCGCAGCGACTGCACCTCAACCCCCGCTCGGGGCGCTGGGTGCCGGACCACTCGCACCTCCAGCACCACGTCGGCTCGGCGATCGCGTACAACGTGTGGCAGTACTGCGAGGCGAGCGGCGACGACGAGTTCCTGCACACCAAGGGCGCGGAGATGCTGCTCCAGATCGCCCGCTTCTACGCGTGCCGCGCCACCCACGACCCGGTGCTGGGCCGCTACCGCATCCGCGGGGTCGTCGGCCCGGACGAGTACCACGACGCCTACCCGGGGGCCGTCGAGCCGGGCCTGGACGACAACGCGTACACCAACGTCACGGCCGCCTGGGTGCTGGGCCACACGCTGGACCTGCTGCGCTCGCTGCCCGAGCCGCGGCGCCGGGAGCTGGTGGAGCGCACCGGGCTGCACCACAGCGAGCTGGAGCTGTGGGAGGACGTGTCCCGGATGCTGCACGTGCCGTTCCACGACGGGGTGATCAGCCAGTTCGAGGGGTTCGGCGAGCTGGCGGAGTTCGACTGGGAGGGGCACCGCCGCCGGTTCGGGGACATCCGCCGGCTGGACCGGATCCTGGAGGCGGAGGGTGACAGCGTCAACCGCTACAAGGTGTCCAAGCAGGCGGACGTGCTGATGCTGGGCTACCTGTTCTCCCCGGCCGAGCTGCGCGCCCTGTTCAGCCGCCTCGGCTACGTCCTGGACGAGGAGATGTGGCGCCGGACCGTGGACTACTACCTGCACCGCACCAGCCACGGCTCGACGCTCAGCGGTCTGGTGCACGGCTGGGTGCTGGCGCGGGTGCGGCGGTCGGAGGCGTGGCGGTTCTGCCAGGAGGCGCTGGAGGGCGACATCGCCGACGTGCAGGGCGGGACCACCGGCGAGGGCATCCACCTGGGCGCGATGGCGGGCACCCTGGACCTCGTCCAGCGCGGGCTGACCGGCCTGGAGACCCGCGGCGGCGCCCTGCGGCTCGACCCGGTGCCGCTCCCGGAGCTGTCCGAGTTCTGCTTCACGCTGCGCTACCGGGGCCACTGGGGCGTACGGCTGCGGGCGGCGCCCGGAGGCATGCACATCGCGGTGCCCGACTCGGGCCGGGACCCGATCGACGTCGAGCTGCCGGGGCGGGCGGTGCTGATCGAGCCCGGCGAGGAGCGTGAGCTGCCGCTGCCGGCGGTGGAGTACTGAAGGGTATTGCGGAAGCCTGGGAGAGGTGACGCAGCCCCTCGCCGCACCGCCGCCCCTCCCTCCGGTGATCGCCGTGCCCCGGTTGATCAGGTGCATCGCCCCCAGCGCCTCGCTACGGGCGGCGGCCATCCGTCGACCGGCCGGCATCGACACCGCGCAGGGAGAGAAGGATCAGCAGCGCGAAGGCTGCGAATGCGGCGCCCGTGCGTGCGTAGTTGAACGCCTCCAGCGGGCCAGGATCTCGGCGTGATCGGCGGGTGCCGAGGTGGCCGCCCACTGCTTGATGCGGCCGTTGATGGGGACGATGCCGAGACGGGTGATCAGGAAGGAGGCCAGGGCAAGGAGCCCCGCCCCTCCGGCCAGCCACCGTGAGACGCCCCGCGTCATGACGGTGAGCGCGAGGGCGCTGAGTGGACGAGGCGGCGACATGGCTACGGACCGCCACACTCGCCCTCCTGAGGTCCGGCTGAGGGACCCGGCACCTTCGAGCGTGTTGCGGAAGTCCGCGAGAGGGGCTGCGAGAGGTGGCGCGGCACCTCGCACACGAGATTGCGGGCGGGTCAGAGGCGGTGGGCCCGCTCGCGGGTGTGCATGTCGTGGTGGGCGTACTCCGCCTCGACCCTGCGGCCGGTGACCCGGCTCGGCGTGACGGCCGTCCAGCGGGCGTTCTCCCCGTCCGCCCACGGGGTGCGGAACGCCTGGCGGTCGAGGCGCCGTACGGCCTCCGGGTCGGTGACCGGGTGTGGCTCGCCGACCACGAGGACGGTCCAGCCGCGGCCCATCACGTCGTCCATGTGGTCGACCTCGAACGCCACCTCCCTGCCCCGGCCCGTGGGGGCGAGGGCGTCGGGCGGGGTCCGGAACACCACGTCACCGCCGTCGACGACGTAGGTGACCGGGACGATCGCCGGGTGGTCGTGGCTCGTCACGGCGACCCGTCCGACACCGTGCGTGCCGAGGAGCGCACTGCACTCGTCGAGGCCCAGCTCCACCATGTGCGGACGGCCTGCGGGGGCCCCGGCGCCGGGCGGCAGGTCGACCGTGCCGCCCTCCAGCTCGATGACGCTGGTCTCCAGGGCGTCGGCGAGTCTCAGGAGGAAGCCGATGCCGGGGGTGGCGGGCTGTTCCTCCAGGTACTGGATGTAGCCGGGTGCGGAGCCCGAGCGGAGGGCGACCTCTTCGCGGGTGAGGCCGAGCTGCCGGCGGCGGGCGGCGACGCGGCGGCCGATGTCCCCGCAGCAGTGGCCGTGGTCTCCGGGGCCCTGGTCTCCGGGGCTCTGCAGGAGCGGTCGGTCGGACATGAGGCACCGTCCCCTCGGTCGAAGGGCACCATCTCCCCACGGTAGCCACCGGCGCGCGCGGGCGCACGCGTGCTACTGCTCGCCCGGGCCCGGTTCCACGACGTCACGGCGGCGGCCGGGCGTCTCGACCCGCTCGAGCAGGGCGATCTCGGGGTGGTGCAGGTCGAAGGCGGGCGATTCGGAGCGGATCCTCGGCAGGGTCGTGAAGTTGTGGCGGGGCGGCGGGCAGGAGGTCGCCCACTCCAGGGAGCGTCCGTACCCCCACGGATCGTCGGTGCCGACCGGTGTGCCGTGCCGCGCGGTCCGCCATACGTTGTAGAGGAACGGCAGGGTCGACAGGCCGAGCAGGAACGAGCCGATCGACGACGCCATGTTCAGGGCCGTGAACCCGTCGGCGGCGAGGTAGTCGGCGTA
>NZ_KL591010.1:133186-133302 GCF_000716335.1 Streptomyces sp. NRRL S-118
CCGTCGGCGGCGAGGTAGTCGGCGTACCGGCGCGGCATGCCCTCCGCGCCGAGCCAGTGCTGGACGAGGAACGTCAGGTGGAAGCCCGCGAACAGCGTCCAGAAGTGGATCTTCCC